>CAYHCO010000031.1:10441-32322 GCA_964355105.1 uncultured Porphyromonadaceae bacterium | reverse complement strand
GACTCAGCACCAGGGTAGGGCGCTGCACCTGGTGAATGACGTTGGCAATGGTAAAAGTTTTACCTGATCCGGTCACTCCGAGCAAGGTTTGGTAAGGAACCGCCGTATCAACACCTTCGGCAAGCTGGCGGATTGCTTCCGGCTGATCACCGGTGGGTTCATATTCTGATGTTAGCTTAAATTCCATGGGTATCGGGTTCCCGCTTTCGCGGGAATGACAGAAAAGAGGTTTATTTATTAAGCAACGTAATTGATTTCATTATATTGGAAGGAGGGCGTTGGTTGGCCAGTTCGTTTGCCATGAATTCCATATAAGGCTTAACGTGCTGGAAAAAAGCTTTATAGCCTTCGCAGAGCCAGTTTAGGCCGGGCTTGCCATCTTCAGTCATGGCGATGCGGCTTTTCGGGCAACCCCCGTGGCAGGCAAACCTGACTTCGCACTGGAGGCACTGCCTTGGAAGGGTGTCTCGCTTATCCTTGCCAAACTGGATTTGCCGGCCCGAAGCCATCATTTCTCCCATCGGGGTTTCCAGGATATTACCGAGAAGAAATTCCGGATAAACAAAATGGTCGCACGAATAAAGGTCGCCGTTGTGTTCCATAACGGCTGCTTCACCGCAGGTTTCGGCAAAAACACATAAGCCCGGGGGTGCGCCAACCCAGTTGGCGAGTGTGACATCAAAAAGCTGAACAAATACTTTTCCGACATCATTACGCACCCATTCATCAAAAATCGTGATCATGAATTTCCCGAACTGGCGGGCCCTGATTGACCAGTCGGTCAGTTGTGCCGGATCACCGTATCCGGGGGATACCAGGGTAAGACCATCGGATGGTACTGCGTTGGAACGGCGCTCCACGATCGGAATGAACTGGATGAAACCGCTGCCGGTCTTTTTCAGAAACCGGTAAACCTCAAGTGGCTTATGAACATTGGCATCGTTAATGACAGACAGTGTATTGAATTCGACGCGAAACCTTTTCAACAGCCGGATCCCGTTCATAACCTCCTGGTGGGTGGTCTTGCCTGCCTTGGTCTTCCGGTATTTATTGTGGTACTCTTCGGGACCGTCGATGGAAATGCCTACCAGGAAATTGTGTTTCTTAAAGAACCGGCACCATTCCTCGGTCAGCCGGGTACCATTTGTTTGAAAGGCATTGTCGATCTGCTTGCTTCCTTTGTATTTTTGCTGGAGTTCCATCGCTTTTTCAAAGAATTCAATCCCAAGCAGGGTAGGCTCTCCTCCCTGCCAGGTAAAGGTAACCAACGGAACTTCCTGTCCCTCAATGAATTGTTTGACATAGCTCTCAAGTACCTCGTAACTCATTTTGAAACTGCCGCTTTCCCCGTAAAGCTTTTCTTTCTCCAGGTAATAGCAATAGGTGCAATTGAGGTTACAAACGGGACCGATCGGTTTCGACATGACCATAAAGGATTTAGGGCGGGTAACCTTAATGGCATCGCTTAGTGTCAGTGTTTTATTTTTATCGAATCGAGGCATGATGCGAAGTTAGAAACATCATCATTAATGCAATTATATTTTATAGTTTGGAGGAAAATTAAACTCATGCCCATGTCTGTCCCAACTCCCCTGCAAACAAATGGATGCTTATGTGTACAATGCCGATGTGGTTGTCGAAAAAACCGCTAACCTGGTGGCAGTCAAAGTTGACGGCGACGAACGCCGCGATCTGGTAAAGGAATTTAAGGTTAATGCCTACCCAACAATTATCCTGGTTGGAAAGGATGGAAAGGAGCTTCGGCGACTGGTTGGATATCAGTCAGTTAGTCAGATGGTCGTGTTTTTATCGCTTTAATTCCGTGGATTCCAATAATTTGATCCTTATATGGTTATTAATTAAAAAAAACATAATCTTTGTTTATCAATTTTAACTAACCTTTTCCTTTTACTATGAACATTTTTGTTGCAAAGTTAAGCTCTGACACCAAAGGTGATGATCTTCTGGGGCTTTTCGAAACCTATGGCCGGGTAGATTCGGCTAAAGTGATCATTGATCGCGATACCAACCAATCCAAAGGGTACGGTTTCGTGGAGATGTCTGAAGACAGTGAGGCTCAGGCTGCAATTGATGGGCTTAACGAGACTGAATTCAAAGGAAGCCGGATCGTTGTTAAAGTGGCTCGTCCCCGTACTGAAGGGCCATCCAACGGACCCCGGAGGCCTAACCCAAGATTTGATCGATAATGATTTTTTAAAAAGGCGGGCAACCGCCTTTTTTTATAGAAGTCCTGCTGCCAGATAGCCAAGCCAGCCAACCACCCAGGCTAATGCAGTCATGTATATTACCATGAAAGCCGACCATTTCCATTTTCCTGATTCCCTCCGGATGGCAGAAAGCACTGCAATACAGGGCACATAGATCAACACAAATAGCATAAGAGCCAATCCAGCTCTGAGTGAAAACACCGGTTTCCCTTGCAGCCGGCCCGTGGTGTGGGTCGACTTCATCATTCTTTCCTGTATGGTGGATCCAGCTTCGCCATCCTGGTAAAGGACGCCGATCGTGCTGACAACAACTTCCTTCGCTGCGATGCCGGATAAAACTGCCACGGACATTTTCCAGTCGAATCCAAGCGGTGCCATGACAGGCTCCACGGCCCGGCCAATATGCCCGATGGCGGAACCTTCCAGTTGCAAGGATTTGTTTTCTGACACTCTCGGGAAATAACCGAGAGCCCAGATCACGATGGATGCGATGAGTATAACACCCCCCATTTTCTTGAGGTAAAGCCTGCTCCTAAACCACATGTGCTTGAGTATTGCATTGGTTCTCGGGCTGCGGTAAGGTGGAAGTTCCATGACAAATGGAGCCTCCTGCTTGCGGAATAGGGTGTTTCTAAGTATCAGTGCCATCAAGATGGAAAGGACAATGCCAACCAGGTACAAACCAAAAATAACATTGGCTGCCTGGCCTGGAAAAACGACTCCGGCTATCAGGATATAAACCGGAAGCCTGGCGCTGCAGGACATCAGCGGAATGATCAGCATGGTCATCAGCCGGTCGCCCCGGTTTTCAATAGTCCGGGTGGCCATGATGGCCGGCACATTGCAGCCGAAACCCATAATGAGCGGGATGAACGACTTTCCATGCAAACCGATGAGGTGCATAAGCTTATCCATGATGAATGCCACACGGGCCATATAACCGGTGTCTTCCATGAATGATATGAAGAAGAACAGGATCAGTATGTTAGGGAGGAAAATGACCACCCCGCCTACGCCACCGATAATGCCGTCGATCAAGAAATCCCTGAGGATTCCCTGCGGTATCGATTGCTGAAGTAGTGCAGATAGAGCCTGAACTCCACTTTCAATAGCTTGAACGGGATATTTTCCCAGGTTGAAAGTGGACTGGAACATGATCCACAGGAAAAGGAGAAATATTGGAAATCCCAGCCATTTGTGCGTCAGTATATTGTCGATTCTTGAAGTTGGGGTGCTTGTGTCAGCCGGAATCTCTTTTTTTCGGTAGGTTTCCTTCAATGCCCCGGAGATAAACCCGTATCTGGAATCAGTCAGAAGGCTTTCTGCATCTTTGCCATAAAATTTTTCGATGCGGGCGATTTCCTTTTCAGCCAGCTCAGTGATCTGTGCAGTATCGCCAAGGGCCTTGACAGAACTCAGAATATCCGGATTTCGCTCTAACAGTTTTATTGCCAGGAACCGGCTCGAAAACCGGTCGGAGAAATCCGGCGATGCCCATAGCCGGTCCTGGATTTTCCTTATACTGATCTCAATTTCAGGATCGTAGGTAATATGTATGTGGCGCACATTCTCATCTCTTCCCTGCATTACCTCTTTCACCTTGGTGAAAAGGTTGTCGATTCCGCTGCCTTTGATGCCAACTGTGGGAACAACCGGGATTCCTAGCAGGCGCCCCAGTTTTTCATGATCAATGAGGTCTCCTTTTTTTTCCAGCTCGTCATACATGTTCAGTGCAATGACCAGTGGCAGGTCCATATCAATGAGCTGTGTGGTCAGGTAGAGATTGCGCTCAAGATTTGAAGCATCAATGACGTTGATAACCACATCAGGGTGTTCCAGGAGAAGCTGGTCCCTTACAAACAATTCATCGGGGCTTACAGCACTCAGGGAGTAGGTTCCCGGCAGATCGGTAAGCTGAAAACTCTGTCTGTCAATTTCAATCTCGGCGATTTTGGCTTCAATGGTCACTCCCGCATAATTACCCGTATGCTCCCGGGAGTTGCTGGCAAGATTAAATATCGATGTTTTGCCGCAGTTTGGATTCCCAACCAGCGCCACCTCAATATTAAAGGGTAAAAGAACACTTTCAGATGACCCGGATTCCTTTGTCATCCCGGCGGAAGCCGGTCCCTCTGCGGCTAAACCTGACTTTGCCGGAGAATCCTTTCCTTTCATCCCGGTGAAAGCCGGGACCCCGTCCCTGACACCGAAATCTGCCGCCGGGACCACCTCAATCAATTCAGCCTCTGCATGACGAAGAGCAACATTGTATCCAAGAATTTGATATTCAATGGGATCTTTGAATGGGGCCGACTTGATAACGGTGACCTCTTTACCATGGATAAATCCCATATCCATGATCCGCCGGCGGAAAACACCACGGCCTTTTACCTTGGTGATAAAGCCCCGCTCTCCGGTATGAAGTTCCGCTAATGTCATAAGAGGATGCAAAGATATCCTTTTTACTATTTAGAATGATTCTAAGTTGTGATAAAATTCGAAGCATTATCTTCGTCATTCAAAAATCGTCTGATGGGTCGCCGTACTCCTGCATTTATAATTTTCTTAATCCTGCTGGCAATCGTTTCCGGATGCCGCGGAAGGAAAGATTCTGCCGGAAAAGTGACTGCTGAACCCATCCTTGAGGATGCCAGCCTGCCAACAGTTAGATATGCGAAAGGGTTCAGGTTTGAAAAAAATGACGGGACCACGGTCCTGATTTTTTCAGATCCGCTCAATCCCGGACGGGAAATCGCCAGGTACAGGCTTATGAGGGCAGGAAATAAGGCAAACAGGTCAGTAGACATAATGGATATCGGGGTCCCTGTATCGCAAATAGCAGCCTCTTCCACCACCCATGCCGGTTTTCTGTCATCGATCAATGCCGGGGAAACGCTGATGGGCTGCAATAATCCGGAACGGTTGTACGACACCTTGCTGTTCAACCGGTTCCAGCGGGGCCAATTGGTGCGTACCGGTCGCGATCAGGGATACAACCTTGAATATCTGTTATCCAGTAAGCCACAGCTGGTGTTGAAATCGGGAGTCGACGGACAATTCGTTCCCGATCCACGTTTAACGGAAGCAGGGATTCCGGTGATGTATATCCTTGAATGGATGGAGCCTACACCATTGGGCAGGGCCGAATGGATCAAGGTATTCGGAATGGTTACAGGCAAATCGGGACTGGCCGACTCTGTTTTCAGCGGGATAGAAGAGGACTACCTGAAGCTGGCCGCACTTGGACATCAGGCGACCGAAAAGGTCAAGGTCCTGACTGGAAATGTATTCAAAGGAACATGGTACATGCCCGGGGGCCGGAATTACATGGCCAGATTTTTTGAAGATGCAGGAATGGATTATATCTGGAAGGATAACGATCAGGCCGCCAGCCTGGCCCTGAGCTTTGAATCAGTCGTTTACCGGCTTTCTGGGGCTCCGGTCTGGATCAACGTAAATGTGGATTCCCTGTCGAAGCTGATTGCTGCTGAGGAACGTTATTCGGTTTTTGAGGCGGTGAAGCAACACCGGGTTTACAGCGTTTTTAACCGGATCAACCAGCATGGCGGAAACGATTTCTGGGAAAGCGCTGTTGTCCGGCCCGATCTGGTTCTGGCCGACCTCCTGGCCATTGCCCATCCCGACCTGCTTCCCGGTCATATCTGGAATTATTACAAACCACTGGTGATCAACTAGTAATATGGATACCAAACGCAACCGATGGATATTTCCACTGTTGGCTGGATTGCTGATCCTGGCCTTCTTCGGGGACTTGCTTTTCGGCAGTATCCGCATCACCTGGCATGATTTCATCAGCGTTCTTTCGGGCAACTCGAGCGACGACAACCTGACCTATATTATCTGGAACTTGCGTTTACCCAAGGCGATTACAGCCATACTTGCCGGAGCCGGACTTTCCCTATGCGGATTATTGATGCAAACCCTTTTCAGGAACCCGCTTGCCGGACCCTTTGTGCTCGGGATCAGCTCCGGGGCCAGTCTGGGCGTGGCTCTGCTGGTGATGGCCTCCTCCTGGTTCGGCGGCAGTGCCCTGGTACAGGTTTTTTCTTACGGCCACTGGGGAATGGTTATTGCGGCCATGGCAGGGGCCCTGGCGGTCATGCTCCTGGTGATCGTAGTATCGGTGCGCGTAGCCGATTCCGTATCGATATTGATTATTGGAATGATGTTTGGCAGTGCCACCGGAGCCATCGTGAGCCTCCTGCAATATTTCAGCGATCCCGACGCAGTAAAAAGCTTTCTCGTATGGACGTTCGGCGACCTTAGCGGGGTGACGGGGCAGCATTTACAGTTGCTGGTGCCGCTGGTTTTAGTTGGAATCATTGCCGGACTTGTACTCAAGAAGCCACTTAATGCCCTGATGCTTGGGGATAACCATGCACGCGTAATCGGGGTGAACGTGAAACGCTCGAGAATAATAATTATACTGGTAACCAGTTTATTGACAGGTGCAATCACTGCTTTTACCGGTCCGATAGCCTTTATTGGCCTTGCGGTTCCACATCTGGCCAGAGCGATCCTCAGGTCATCGGATCATGCGTGGCTAACTCCGGCATCCATGATGTGCGGTGCAATCATTATGCTGATATGCGATATTTTGGCACAGCTGCCGGCAGCAAACCAGGTGCTCCCCATCAATACGGTTACGGCTATTTTCGGTGCCCCGGTAGTCATCTGGGTAATTCTGAGAAACCGCCGCGGACGAACCCCATTGGTCTCATGAGAGAAGAAGAAATATATCCACTGGTTCTTGAATCGAACGACCTCTCGATCGGATACCTTAATCAGAGCCGCTCTCCGCTGATTATTGCCGCAAATCTGAGCCTAATGATTGGAAGAGGGCAGGTGATAGGCCTTTTAGGTCCCAACGGATCCGGCAAATCGACTCTCCTGAGAACGCTTTCGGGATTGCAGCCCCCGATAGCAGGATCGGTCAGGATACTTGGCCAGACTATCCGCAGCAACCAGGTCAGGCAAACCGCACGTATGCTCAGTGTGGTACTTACCGACCGGATCGATGTCAGGAATCTTACGGTGTACCAGCTGGTATCCATGGGGAGGTATCCGTTTACCGACTGGCTTGGGCGTGTCGAGGCTGAGGATGCCGGCAGGATTGGCCGGGCACTTGATCAGGTCAGACTTCAGGGCTACGCTAACCGTTTTTTTAATGAGCTGAGCGACGGTGAACAACAGAGAACCCTGCTTGCCAAGGCTTTGGTGCAGGATACCCCGCTCATCATTCTGGATGAACCCACGGCCCACCTCGATCTGCCAAACCGAATATCCATCATGAGATTGCTCCGGACACTTGCAGATGTGACCGGTAAGAGCATTCTGTTTTCCACCCACGATCTTGATCTTGCCGTTCATACTGCCGATCATATCTGGCTTTTACAGAACCGCGGTATACTGGTGGAAGGAAAGCCGGCGGAACTGATGGCTGGCCAGGCTTTTGAGGAAACTTTCACTTCCGCGACCAATGAGGCCGACCGCGACATGGTAACCGACTATTTTCGAAGCCTGAAGAAGCGTTCAACGTCCGAGTGAATTATTTCTAAATTTGCAGCATGAAAGATTCATGGGTAAAAAGGGGATTTGTGGATGAGCCGCTTGAACCGGGTATCGACCTGGTTGAAGGCATCCGGCAACTGGTGAAAGAGAAGAATGCTGTTATCCTGGCTCACTATTACCAGGAAGCGGAAATTCAGGATATTGCTGATTTTGTGGGAGACAGCCTTGATTTATCCCGCAAGGCAGCTGAAACCGAAGCCGATCTTATTCTGTTTGCCGGGGTGCATTTCATGGCTGAAACTGCCAAGATTTTATCTCCTTCGAAAAAAGTCCTGATACCCGACCAGATGGCCGGCTGCTCGTTGGCTGATTCCTGTCCGCCCGATGAATTTGCAGCCTTCCGCAAAGAGCATCCCGATCATATGGTAGTCACGTATGTCAATACCAGTGCCGCCATCAAGGCACTTTCGGATGTTTGTTGCACCTCAACGAATGCGCTCCACATCATTCAGCACATACCGGAAAATCAAAAAATCATTTTTGCTCCCGACCGGAATCTTGGTAATTACCTCAATAGTCTGACTGGCAGGAATATGCTGGTATGGGACGGTGCCTGCCACGTTCATGAGGAGTTTTCCTTGGAGAAGATTCTGCTGTTGAAGAATGATTATCCGGAAGCAAAGATCATTGCTCATCCCGAATGCCAGGGTCCCATCAGGGTGGTGGCAGACTTTATCGGATCAACCTCGGCATTGCTGAATTATTCTAAAACCGATAAGACGCGGACTTACATTGTGGCAACGGAATCGGGTATCCTTCATCAGATGAAAAAGGCCAATCCGGATAAATTGTTCATCCCTGCACCCCCAAAAGACAGCACCTGCGCCTGCAACGACTGCAAGTTCATGAAACTGCACAACCTGAAAAAGATTTACAATACGCTGAAATTCGAATGGCCTGAAGTCACAGTGCCAGAAGATATCCGGGTACTGGCTGAGCTTCCGATCAGAAGAATGCTGGAGTGGTCCTGATTTTGGTTAGTGCCGCAACGCATGTATTCATACCATACCATCATGAGAGCCAAACTGTTCCTTGCTTTTATTCTTTCAAGTCTGATAAGCCTTCCTGGTTTTGCCCAGATTAACGGAAAAACTAACCCGCTGCCTCCGGGATATCCCGACCGTTCGGCAAACCTGGATGTTTATCCGGGCTTCAAAAATCCGCCTGCCGGTTACGGTGAGGTCAGCTTTTATTGGTGGCTGGGGGATACGCTTACCAAGGAGAGGATTACGTGGCAGCTTGACCAGCTGGCTGGAAGAAGCATTACCGGTTTGCAGGTGAATTATGCACATAGCGATGAAGGGGGTAATATATGGGGCCTCACTTATCCAGGTAAGCCCCGGTTGTTCTCGAAGGACTGGTGGGACCTTTTTTCGTGGTTTCTTCAGGAGGCAAAAAAACGGGGCATGTCGGTGAGCCTGAGCGATTATACCCTGGGCATCGCCGGACAAGGATGGTTTGTAGACGAAATGCTCGCCGAGAATCCGGGGTTATACGGATCGAGGCTTCTATCCCGTCAATATGATATCAGGCCTGATGTGGATACCCTGATTGATATTCCTGACAATCTGCTAAGTGCGGTCGCCTATCAAACGGAAAGCGGAAATGTGGCAGCGGGCTCAGGTAAGCCTGTTTCTCAGAATCCGGGCGGAAAATTGCAGATCTCAGCTGAAAAGAGTTTCCGGAAGATCGTTCTGGTTTCTTTTGAAACAGTGAAAACATCCTTCGATCCGATGAATCCTCTGAGTGGGGAGAAAGTTATAGAAAAGTTTTTCCAGCCATTTGAGGATCATTGTCCAGGCGAGGCTGGCAAGGGCCTGAATTTCTTTTTTTCCGATGAGCTGAATTTCGGCATCAGCGGGCTCCTCTGGAATAACCGTTTTGCCTCAGAATTCAGAAAAAGAAAGGGCTATGACATCCTGCCTGAAATTTCCGGATTGTTTGCCGATATCGGTCCGAGGACACCCAAAGTCAGGATTGATTATAACGATGTCCTTGTTGCCCTGAGTGAGGAGAGTTTCTTTATTCCGATATACAAGTGGCATACCGACCGGGGAATGTTGTACGGTTGTGATCACGGGGGCAGGGGATTGGATGTTACCGAATTCGGTGATTATTTTCGCGCCCAGAGATGGATGTCGGGTCCCGGATGCGACCAGCCCGTGCTCGACCGGAATATTAACAAGAATAAGGTAGCCAGTTCGATATCACATCTTTATGAACGCCCGCGTACCTGGCTTGAAGGCTATCACAGCAGTGGCTGGGGCACCAGCAGTGCCCAGCTGGCAGATGCAACTTTCACCAATTACGCGATGGGGCAAAACCTGTTAAGCCTTCACGGATTGTATTATTCCACGCACGGTGGATGGTGGGAATGGGCGCCGCCTGACAACCATTTCCGTCAGCCTTACTGGGCCCTGATGGGAGATTTTCTGATGTGCACTGAAAGGCTGAGCTATTTGCTGAGCCAGGGTTATCACCGGTGCGATGTAGCCGTTTTATACCCTGTTACACCGATGGTTGCAGGTATGAAGGGTAACGAAGCCGTCTCCACGGCTTTCGCTGCTGGTGAGAAACTTTACAAATCCGGCATCGATTATGATTTCATCGATTTTGAATCTCTGGCGAGGGCAAAGGTGAGGGATGGCGAACTACAAGTCAGTGGCGAAAAATACAAGGTCCTGATATTACCGGCTATGACCGCGGTCCGGTTCTCAACACTCGAAAAGGCATTGAGCTTCTTCGAGGCGGGCGGCATTGTTATTGCTATCGGTTCGCTCCCAGAAGCCAGCGAGCGTATTGGCCGCGATGACCCATCCATTAAATCCATGGTGTCGAAAATCTTTGATTCAGGCAAAGAGAACGGACTTCACCTGGACAAACCCGAAGCGATATCAGCAGCGGTGGAAAGACTGATAACAATTGATTTCAAGGCTCTGTACGAAGGAGCTCAACCCTACGTTATGCACAGGAAAATCGGGACACGTGATATATATTACTTGTACGGTGTGCCAAAGGATTCTGTCTGTTTCTTCCGTTGCAGCGGAAAAGCTGAACTTTGGGATCCCTGGACGGGCCTTTCAAAAGCGCTTCCGGTTTTCAATTCTTCCAATCTCGGAACCCGGATAAAAATGCCACTGACAGCTTCCGAACCCCAGCTGATCGTATTCAGTCAGGGAGAACCGGAAATAGCTGCCAGTGATGAGACGGCGCATGCATCAACCGAAACAATACTTGTCGGGGATTGGGAGTTTGAATTGAAGCCGACCCTGGATAACCGATGGGGCGACTACAGGCAGCCCGCCTATGCCGGATATGTTGCAACGGATGCTAACGTGATCCGTTATAAACAGGAGACGGAAGCAGAACCTGGCTGGCAAAGTGCGACCGTTGATGACAGCAAATGGGAAAATATCCAGATTTCTTATGGTCCCCAATTCTGGAAGCTCGGCCCATTGCCTGATACCATTGAGTCGCTATTACCGGAAGCCACCCTGGCATCCCTTAAATCCATCGATCCCGCCAAACCGGTTGTGATTGGTGGCCATTCCTATTACTGGTCGCCCTATGAATTTTCATGGAGATGGGGTTTAAAGGGTAATCCGGGCAGACAGGGTTATCACGGGTTAAAAGAATGGATCCATGATGATATCTTTCAGTTTGGGGAAGCAGTGAGGGATTGGCCGGGAGTTCCGCAGCCCCGCATTGTACCCGAGAAGGCTGGGTCCACTTATTTTTTGTGGTCAACAGTGATCTCGGAGACGGATCAGCAGGCGAAAATTGTACGGGGAGGAGTCGCACCTGCGAGGGTATGGGTTAATGCAAACGCCATGACCCTGCCGCTGGAAAGCGCCGGATTGCAAAAGGGTTCAAATACTCTGCTGTTGAAATACGTTGGGGCCGGAACCGGATATTTTGTTTTTGAAAATGCGGGTGGCAATGCTGACCGTAAGCAAACGATTCCGCTGGCGGGCAGCTGGTATGGCAATGCATCCGTTCTGCCGTTTGACCTGACCCCTGAAGCAGCAAATCCGGCCGGTTGGTACCGCTTTAAATCACCCCCGGGTCTGCAGTCCATCGAGATTGCTGCCAGCAGGAAACCTGCCTGCTGGGTTAATGGCCGGGAGGTCCCGGTAAAGGAAACACCCGCGATTGTCGGTATATATGCCGATCCGTCCCTGCATTCCTGGAAAGCTGAAGTTTCTTTTCCTGTTGCCGCATCTACCCAGATTGCCCTGAGAATTCCGATGAATCGCGGATATTACGGGGGTGCTGCCTGTCCGGAACCGATCAGGATGAATTGCGGCAAAGGAATTATCCGTTTGGGTGATTTATTTGAAAACGAGAGTCTTATGACCTATTCCGGGGGCATGTGGTATCGAAAAACGATTGTATTAACCACGGAGCAGGCAAAATCATCAAGGTTAGTCCTTGATCTGGGCGAACTGGTGTCTACCGCAGAGGTATACGTTAACGGCCAATTGGCAGGGAAAAGACTTGCTCCGCCGTGGCGGTTTGATCTCCAGAGACTGGTTAAGTCAGGGGAAAACAGGCTTGAAGTATTGATTTATAATACTTTGGGGAATTACTACCTGACAACACCCAGTAAATACGTTGGAAGTACCAGATCCGGATTAATCGGACCGGTCAGGCTGCTGACTGATTAGGATTGCGAGGTTTTACCTTATTCTTTTACTAATCTCTCAACATATACCCTGTTAGGTGTGACCATCCGTACAAAATAGACGCCCGGATTGAATCCTGCCATCGATACCGGCAGGGCCAGACTTCCAGGCTGATCGGTGATCTTTTGAGAGTAAACTACCTGTCCGACAGAGTTAAGTACCTGAAGGCCGGCTCCCGATAATGATCCTGCGCTGAATTCAATCCAGACTATATCCGAAACCGGATTCGGGTAGATGCGGAATTCCGGGACGGCGAGCTGAGGATCGGTGCCTGTGAGCAATTGAACTTCACCTTCAACGCAGTTGATGATAGGCCGCTTAAACTTGTCGTTATCGTATTGCTGAACAATTCCGATAATGTAAACATTGTCCATATTCCATTTGGCGTCGGCCTTGAATGACTGGCTGTAAACATACCTGTCGCCTCTTTTCACGGTTGCCGGAATAATTCCGGTTGCTCCCCAGGATCCGCCCAGCATTCTTCTCACCACGTGATTGTGCTTGTATCCGGGAATCGGATCGCCGGCACCCTGGAGTGACATATAGGGTACTGAAGCTCCGCCATTAAAGAAGTTGCGTTGATTCCAGGCTGAGCCTGTACCGAAAAGACTATCCTCCATGATGTAGCAGTTCATCCGGTAATTTCCGGTCATATCAAAAACAAAATCAGCCACAACATCGATTTTCCAGTTTCGGGTTGCAGGATCGTAATAATTGTAAACATGCAGCTCCACGGGAGTGAATTTGTTATCCAGCTTTCCAAGCAGGGTCTGCCAATCTTCGGGGGCAAAATCAATACCGGGATCATACTGCGATTTTTTACGATCGACAAAGCCGGTCGGAATGCCTGTGACGTAAGTACTGGTAAAGCCGCTTGATTCAGATATGGCCATGCCATCGCCGCTGTGAATGGCAGTAAAGATCGTATTGGGATAAGCAGGTTGGACGTTAGTTTTATAAATGATCGGAGCCCTGGGGCAGTATCCGCACCAAGCCCCGGTTATTTCCTCAATCAGGATATGTCTCTCAGGATATTTCTGGATTACCTGTATGATCTGGGTCACCGTATCGTTTGCGTGGTTTTGGTCTTCAACGCCATTGGGCATGGATGTCCAAACTTTAAGTACAGCTTTCCCTTCCTGGTTCAGCACGAGATTCTCGGGCGCGGTAAAAGGCCAGGTTTGGTTGCGGCTCACATTCAGACCGGTTTTCTGGAGCTGGGTAACTGTTCCGTTGTTCAGTTTCCAGTTCAGCATAACGCTTTTAAGGGTATCGGTCCCGGAATTCTTAAAAACCCCCATCATGGATACTGATGTGAATTCAGAGTAAGCCGGAACGATCACCGTGTACATCGAGGCATCGATCGCGGGAGTTTGGGTATGAGCATTGAAAACTACTGCTACAAGCAGAATGCAAAGGGAAAAGATACGTTTCATCGATGGTTTGTTTGTTTTGGTGTGCCAAATCTAAGAAAAGAATGCGTAACCGAATTACATCCAACCTGCGGTATTGAGAAAATTGGCAACGAAGCTCCGGGGAGGGACTATTTCATTGCAAGCGATTCTCATGCTTTCGGCCAGGTTCATGTTCAGAACCGGTACAAAATGTTCAAGCTGCTCCAGAGTCCTCGGGCCGATAATCGCTGCAGTGATACCAGGTTGGTCTTTTACCCATAGCAATGCCAATTGGGCCGGGTTGAATCCTCTTTCTTCCGCCAGCCTGACAAATTGCAATCCGGTCATGACGGCCTGTGGGGTAATCCGGTCCGCATAAATACCTCCGCGTAACGATGCCCGGGAATCGGCAGGAAAATTATTCGCATCCCGGTAGCGGCCTGTGAGCATACCCATAGCGAGGGGTGACCAGGTTATAACGCCCAAATCATGAGTGGAACACATGGGCAGCAATTCACTTTCTATTCGACGATCCAGCAGGTTGTATGGAGCCTGTTCAGATACGAACTCTGCGTATCCGTTTAAACGACTGATCATCAGGCCTTCCATGATTCTCCATGCAGGTGCCGTGGAACTTCCGATATAACGAACTTTTCCTTGCCTGACGAGGTCATCGAGAGCTGACAGCGTTTCCTCATGAGGAACCGTAAAGTCGGGGCGATGGAGCTGATAAAGATCGATATAGTCTGTCTGCAGGCGTTTTAAGGAATCCTCGCAAGCCTTGATCAGGTGAACCCTTGAATTTCCGCGGTCATTCTGGCCGGGTCCGGTGGGGTAGTAGGCCTTGGTTGCTATCAGGACCTTGTCGCGATTTCCCCCTGCCTTCAGTGCTTTTCCAATAATCCGTTCGCTCTCTCCCTTTGCGTAACTGTTGCTCGTATCGACCAGGTTTATTCCGGAATCGATAGCCCTGTTTATGATGGCAATCGAATCTATTTCCGACGTGGGATTGGCAAAATTGTCCGTTCCCAGTACGAGTGGCGAAATTTTCAATCCGGTATGGCCAAACAAGCGGTAATCCATGACCCAAATATACCGGTAAATTTCCCAATGATCATTCAGGAGGTTTTTTACCTTTACCTGCTCAGTTAGCCAAAATCCCTCATGTCATCAACCCTGATACAGATCATCGGCTTTGTCGGACTGCTGTCGCTGGTCCTTTCCTTTCAGCAGAAAAGCCGTAAGAATATCCTGGTATTGATGGCACTGGGTCAAGTAATTTTCCTGGTGCATTTTGTTCTTCTGGGCGCATGGACGGCTGCCGGAATGAATGTCGTCGGAACCATTCGCACCCTGGTATTCCGTTCACGCGAAGAGAAAAAATGGGCATCCTGGAAAGGGTGGCCCGTCATTTTTATCAGCCTTTTCATCCTTGCAGGACTGTGGGCCCGGGAATCCTGGCTGGGGGTCCTGCCAGTGATCGCCATGGTTACCGAAACCACGGGACTATGGATGAAAAACCTTAAAAGATTGCGAATAATTAACCTGTTTCCTCATCCATTCTGGTTCGCCTACAACTATATTAAAGGATCATGGGCCGGTGTCGTTTGCGAAATCTTTGTTTTCTCCTCAATTATTGTTGCGATAATCCGTTATGACATTATCGGCATCAAATCGCATGATGAGGTATAGAGCGGGTCCTGCCGGGTTGAGCAAACCAATTTTTGCTTAACTTTATTAGATATTCGATGCAGATGCCCATAAAAATCAAACCGGAAAAAGCACCTACTGGACACTGGCTGCCCCTTGATAATGCCGCCAAAATATTCCCTGCAGTCAGCGACAACGAACTGACTATTGTTTTCCGGATTATGGCCGAGCTCAATCATCCGGTTAATTTCTCCATTCTTCAGAAAGCACTTTCAAAGACGTTGGAGAGGTTGCCTTACTTTACTTACCGCCTGCATCGTGGATTTTTCTGGTACTGGCTGGAGCCGGATCCCGGTGGCATTGAAATTCTGCCGGATGACGGCCTTCCGTGCAGGGCATTTCATTACCGGCGTAACCGGAAGGATATGTGCCGTATTCTGGTAAAGGATAACCGGATATCAGCCGAATTTTTCCATTCCCTGACTGATGGCTCAGGGGCCCTGGAGTTTATGAAAACCTTGCTTTTCTTCTACGCGGAAGAGTCGCGATCATTTCCGGACCTGCCATTCACCGGTTTGGGAGCTGTTTCTGATTTTAGCGAACTGACCGAGGATGCTTACAATAAGCATTTCAAGAGTAAAGTCCCGATACCCGATAAATTAAGAAAGGCTTATCACCTGCCTTTTCCTCACCGCAAAAAGCCCCGGTTAAGAGTCCTCTCCGCCGAAATTGAAGCTTCGCAGATCAAGGACAAATCAAAAGCACTCGGGATATCTGTGACCGAATACATGGTTGCCGTTTACCTTTGGTCGTTGCAGGAGATCTTCCACCAGGTGAAACCCAAACCTTATGCCCCAAAACGCACGATAATAAGAATTCAGGTTCCTGTAAATATGCGAAGGCTGTTTCCAAGTAAAACCCTTAGAAATTTCAGTCTTTTCGTGATGCCTGAGATCGACCCTTGTCTGGGTAATTACACATTTGCCGAAATCATTAAAACCGTGCGGTTCTTTATGGAACGGGAAACCGATCCGAAACAGCTTCAGCGAACTATTTTCCGTAATGTGCGGGGTGAGCGTTATATTTTGCTCCGTTTGGTACCCCTGTTCGTTAAAAATTTTGTCCTCTCCTTCCAGTTTAGAAACCTGGGTATGGAACTTTATTCGGGACTGATTACCAACCTGGGTAAAATTGATTACCCGGCGGAACTCTGCGGCCTGGTCAAGCGATTGCGGTTTTATCCGCCACCTCCCGACACCAGCAGGGTAACCGCAGCGTCGATCACATTTGAAAACCAAATGGTAATCACTTTTTTGAACTCATCGACCTCCAAGCTGCTGGAGCGAAAATTTATTGAATACCTGCGCAGCGACGGAATTAATGTAAAACTATTAAATCCTTAACTTATGAAGATTTGTCCAAACTGTGGCATAGAGCTGGAGCCAGGTTTTGAAACATGCCCGCTTTGTCATGCCGATATAGATAAGCCTAAAGGAGCTAAAAACAAGCAGGTGCCTTACCCGGGTCAGGACAAGCCCCTCAGCACCAAAGAGAAATATCATCTTTTCTGGGAATTATCCGGTATTCTGCATTTCTCAGGAATTGTGATGACCCTTCTTATTGATGTTATACTTCACAAGCATCCGGGCTGGTCACTGATTGCATTAACCTGTATTGCAGCTTCTTATTTTTACATTACCCTGATTGTCTTCACTTCGGAAAAATTGCTCCTTTTCCTGGGAGGATTAATGATCAATACCTTAGCACTGCTGTTTTTTCTGGACCTGCTTCATAACGGTATCAACTGGTTTTTCATGCCCGGATTGCCGCTTGGAGGGTTTTTTGTCCTGATGCTCGGACTGGTGATTCTTTTCATCAGGAATACGGAACAGAGGGGGTTTAACGTCATTGCCGCCATTTCACTGGCGGTAGGCATCTATATCATGATTATCGAGATGGCTGTATCGCTTTACCTCGACCATCACATCAAATTATCATGGTCGGTTATTGTGGCCTCTTCAATTCTGCCTTTTGCGCTGTTCCTGCTCTATTTCCATTACCGTCTGAAGCGCGGGACCAGCCTCCGGAAGTTTTTTCATCTTTAGGTGTTAAAGTGGCGGGATTAAGTTAAACATTATAAGAAGTTTAAACGATTTGTGAAGATTCGGTGAAGATTTCTGTCTGGTGTTGGTAGTATCATTTTTCCCCTGTATTTTAGAAGATAAGAACCACTTAAGCCAGATCATTATGAAGAAACATCACCTTATGGCAGTCGTCATTGCCATAGCCATGTTGGCGTCGTGCGCCAAAGAGAAACCAATCTCAATCAGTGACCAAAACAATGCGAACCCCGAAACTCACCTGAAAGCAGCCACGCTGCCGGTGACTTTTGGTGCTCTCGGAACCGTTACGTTAACGGGTTTTGCCCCAACAGCCGCCCAAACGGTTTTTAGCTATACCATCACAGCTGGGAGTGTTGCAGTTGAAAGGTTGGATCTGGGAGTACAATACTGTAATTTATCTCCCGTTGTGATATCTATTACCGGCGGAACAGCCACCTACGCAACAGATCCAGCCCTCAATTCATTACCCCAATACAAAAGCACCAAATGGCTGAAGCTGGCGGTCAAGGTTCCTGCCGGAACAACTGGAATTGTTAGTGTTACCCTGAAGGGCTATTGGGATGCCAAGGCACGGAATTCATTCCTGCTGGGGTCGAAAACCTATGCGATGGCATCGCTGGAATCCCCAGTATGTGAGGCTACTGGTACGTTGGCAACGGTTGAGACTGTTTCATTGACAAATAATCAAGACGGTTCGTTTACTGTTGCGGGTCAGGTGTTAGCCAACGGAGGATCAGAGGTTTACGAACGTGGAATTATGTATAGTTATGATAAAATACCAAATCCCTATTTTTTCCCAAATGATATTGAAAAGGTTCCGGATCAAGGGACCGGAATTGGGACTTTCACGCTCAACTTCAATCCTGTCGTATCAGGCGGAACACTTTATGTTATTGCTTATGCGATGAACCGTTGTGCAAATTGTTACAGTGATGGCGACGAGAAGGTCGCTTACGGCTCAGTCCTTTCCGATCCTACAATTAATCATAGTTACAATACATTTGATTATGAGGGGAGAACCTACCGGACCCTTGCAATCGGCAACCGGACCTGGATGGTTGATAATCTGGCTTACATGCCTGATGACAACTGGTTTTTCAGAAGTACCAGGAAGCAAACCGAGACCTCTGGAATCTACGTATACGGTTATACGGGTACCAGCGCACTCCAGGCTAAGGCGACCGCGAATTACCAGAAATACGGGTGTCTTTATAATTGGAAAGCCGCACAAACTGTTTGTCCCATAGGCTGGAGATTGCCAACAGATGCAGACTGGCAGGATCTTATGATGTCGCAGGGCATGAGTGCTGAAGAAGTTATGACCTTTGGCTGGAGTGGCCAAACCAGTCAGGTTGGCGCTAAATTAAAATCGAATTCTACTGTCGATTGGTTCTGGAATATTGCCGCATATGTAATGGCAGGAACGAATGAGTCGGGATTTGACGCGATTGGTAGCGGAATGTTGACTTTTTATAACTCAACTCCCAGATACACCTGGGAGGGTCAGGATGCCATATTCTGGTCCTCATCGCTTACTCCTGAGGGACTTCCGATTTGGATAGACCTGAAATATGGTGATATTAGAATCCTTCGTTCCTCTGGAACCCCAGAGCGGGGTTTATCAGTTCGTTGCGTGAAAGAAACTGAATAGAATTGTCGGGCATACAAAACAAAAAGGGACCGCAATTAAGTGGTCCCTTTTTGTTTCAGTCGGGATGGAGAGATTTGAACTCTCGACCCCTCGCCCCCCAGACGAATACTCTAACCATGCTGAGCTACATCCCGAATGCGTGCAAAGGTAAGAGATTTTTGGTTTTTTTCAAGTCGGATTTTTGCGGTACGGTTTTTGGCATGGGTGTGACCATGAAAAGAATGATTTGAAAATGTAATTTTGACAGATAATACGAAAGCAATATGATTCAATTTGGCACACTTAATACCGAGGCAAAAAATTCCGGCAGCAACTTGACTGCTGAAGTTAAGGAACATGTACATGTCCTGATCCTGGGCTCAGGTCCGGCAGGCTTCACGGCAGCGATCTACGCCGCACGCGCAAATATGAAACCCATACTTTACCAGGGGTTGCAGGCTGGCGGACAGCTGACTACCACCACCGAAGTCGATAATTTTCCGGGTTATCCCGATGGGGTTACCGGTCCGGAAATGATGGAACAGCTGCAGCGCCAGGCTGAGCGGTTTGGTACGGAAGTACGCTGGGGACTCGCAACAGCAGTGGATTTCTCCGGTCCGAAACATAAGGTTTGGATCGACGACGAATACCTTATCGAGGCTGATGCTGTCATTATAGCAACGGGTGCCACCGCCAGGTATCTTGGTCTGGAATCGGAAGAAAAATTCAAAGGGTCGGGCGTCTCAGCCTGTGCCACCTGCGATGGTTTCTTTTACCGGGGTCAGGATGTTGCCGTGGTCGGAGGAGGGGACACCGCCGCCGAAGAAGCTACTTATCTTGCCGGCCTGTGCCGCAAGGTTTACCTCATTGTAAGGAAAAATTACCTGCGCGCCTCCAAGGCCATGCAGGATCGCGTTACCCGCACCGCCAACATTGAAGTTCTGTACGAACATGTAACCAAAGAGATTGTAGGAAATCAAACCGTGGAAGGTGTCATCCTGATAAACGGTAAGGGGGAAGAGGTTAAAATCGATGTCACGGGTTTCTTTGTAGCTATCGGTCATACTCCGAATTCCGATATTTTCAAGCCCTACCTTGATACTGATGAAACGGGTTACATCATTACCGTTCCGGGTACTTCAAAGACAAATGTGCCGGGTGTATTCGCCTGTGGCGACGTTCAAGACAAATATTACCGTCAGGCAATCACGGCTGCCGGCTCAGGATGCATGGCGGCGCTGGATGCTGAACGATATCTCGGATAAGGCAAAAGGCAGAAGGCAAAGGGCAAAAATTAGGAATAAGACTTATGCCTTAAGTTATAAGTTAAGTAACAGGATTTGAACCTGTTATTTAATTCTTGATACTGATTTCTGCCCTATGCCCTCTGCCATTTGCCCTATTTGTGCGCGCGTCAGCGGGACCGCCGGCACCAAAACCCGGTATTTCAGTCGCAACGGCACGCCGGCCTTCAATTCCATCGCTGAATGATAGAGCAGGGCAGGGCTGAAGAACCAGAATTTTTCGTTTGGCCGGTTAATAGTGTACCAGGGTGCGGGGTAACGAGGATTGGAAGGATCATCCATAATTACTAACTGAACTGTTTTGCCGCCCGGAGCTGACAGGTTTGCAGCTACATACGAATTACCTTCCCCGTTGATCACGGAATCCCTCTTTTCACTGAAATAGTTTGGATTCGACAGCTTCTGGTCGAAGCGCATGGACAGTCCTGCATAACCGCCCCAACTTACGCCGCCCGGACTGGTTTGAGGGGGAGTGCGATCGAGCACGACATCTATATTGGGTGTAAATATCAAATCATAATCAATGAAGTAACTTCCGTCTACTGCCGGGGCCGACAGCTTAATGGTCCGCTTTTCAACCATCACGATACTATCAGGTTTATCCCAGGGATGGTATAAAATCTTCATGACAATCCATGCGTCTCCCCGTCTTTTTGTCTTTATGTCTATTGTCTTGATCTCCGTTCGGCCTTCGCTAACCGCTTTCTTCGGATCACCTTCATATTCCCAGTAATTAAGTTTGTTGATATACTTCCAGCAAAACCATTGTCCCAGGTGCCAGAGGTGGTCCGGTGGCGCCTCGGCTGTCAGCAGGGTGCCGTCGGGGGAGCAGAGGGGATGAAAGAACGGCTTGTAGGCCGGATCGAAATTAAGTTTCCAGAGAATGAATTCTTTTTGCCCCGGCTGATTTTTAATCAGGGTCAGGGAAACCGGGTCTTTCTTCCAGGAATAACCGGCACGAACATCTTTATTTCCGGCGTCCTGACTGATTCCTGCAAGTGAACCGACGATCATTAAAACCGGGATGGCAAGGAAAAATGCTTTTTTCATAGGGTTGATAGATATGCTTTGCCGAAGTTAATTTAATTTTATGCAGAAGAGAAAATCCAAGATGAAGAGAATCGCCATAGTCATCCTTTTTGCCGCTCTCATGGGCGGATGCCTGAAGGAAGACCAATGCCTTGACACCGGCATCATTACAGGTATGGATCCGCGCGATTGCATGTGCTGTGGCGGCTGGTTCATTACCGTTCAGGAAACCGCGCGACGTTTCGA
>CAYHCO010000031.1:0-10341 GCA_964355105.1 uncultured Porphyromonadaceae bacterium | reverse complement strand
GCATGTGCTGTGGCGGCTGGTTCATTACCGTTCAGGAAACCGCGCGACGTTTCGACCAGTTACCGGCAGATTGCACCATCGACTTCAGCAAAGTATCTTACCCGCTGAAGGTCAGGGTAGAATGGAAAAAGAAAGATACGCTCTGCCTGGGCGACGAGATAATTCTAACCAGACTTTTGCCGGAAGAATAGGGCAAAAGGCAGAAGGCAGAGGGCAAAAATTAGTAATAAGACTTATGCCTTAAGTAATAAGTTAAGTAAAAGGACTAGCACCTATTACTTAAATCTTTATACTGATTTCTGCCTTATGCCCTCTGCCCTCTGCCTTAAACAGTCGGCAAATGATCACGGTTGTACTCGTGATTGTTGAGTTTGCTGAGTATCTGGGAGAAAGCGTTTATCGTGTATTCAACATCTTCCAGCGTGTGTACAGCGGTCGGTATCAGCCTGAGCATGATAACATCCTTTGGAACAACCGGATATACAACTATTGAGCAGAATACACCGTAGTTTTCCCGAAGGTCGAATACCAGGTTGGTGGCTTCCGGTGTCGTTCCCGAAAGGAATACCGGAGTTACCGGTGATTCGGTGTTACCAAGATTGAATCCTTTGGCTTTCAGTCCGGATTGCAATACATCCACAATTTTCCATAGCTGGTCTTTCAGTTCCGGCTTGGTGCGCAGAAGCTCGAGACGTTTCAGCGCTCCGATTACGCAGGGCATCGGGAGCGACTTGGCAAATATCTGCGAGCGCATATTGTATTTAAGGAAGCTGATGACCTCTTCCGTTCCGGCAATGAACCCGCCGATCAGAGCCATCGACTTGGCGAAGGTGCCGAAATATAGATCTATATCATCCTGAACACCCAGGTATTCACCGGTTCCTGCTCCGGTTGCACCCATAGTGCCAAAACCGTGCGCGTCATCAACCAGGAAACGGAAATTGTATTTCTTCTTCAATGCGGCGATTTCCTTCAGTTTGCCAAGGTCGCCCGACATGCCGAACACCCCTTCGGTGATCACCAGAACACCGCCACCGGCCTCGTCGGCTATCTTCACGGCACGTACCAGCTGCTTCTCCAGGTTCTCAATATCATTGTGGGGATAAACAAAACGCTTGCCGATATGCATGCGTAACCCGTCAATAATGCATGCATGTGCTTCTGAATCATACACTACGACGTCTTTGCGGTCGAGGATTGAATCAATCACCGATACCATACCCTGATAACCGTAGTTCAAAAGGTAACAGGCTTCCTTGCCTTCAAATTCGGCAAGTTTTTCTTCGAGAATTTCGTGCTGGCGAGTGTGACCCGACATGGCACGTGCTCCCATAGGATAGCCCAATCCCCATTCAGCTGCCGCTTCCGCATCTGCTTTCCTCACTTCAGGATGGTTTGCCAATCCCAAGTAGTTGTTAAAACTCCAGGCCAGTACTTCTTTACCACGGAACATCATACGTGGCTTTATCTCCCCCTCGAGTTTGGGAAAAACAAAATATCCATCGGCTTCCTTGGCATATTGACCAAGTGGCCCCTTGTTTCCTTTAACTTTTTCAAATACATCCACGGCGATCAGTTTTTGATTTTAATTGAGCGCTAAAATACTATTTTTCCGCCTCTGCAGTTTTCAGTATAAATACCGCAAAAAAATGTATCTTTGCGCCATGTTTAAAAAAGTTGGTATAGGGTTCTTAACCATTGGCTTACTGGGACTTCTTCTGGTGTCGTGCAGTGATTACCAGAAGCTTTTATCCAGTACGGATTACGATCTGAAGTATAAAAAGGCGGTGGAATATTTCGATAAAAAGGATTATACCCGCGCTTCAACCCTGTTTACCGAGCTCCTGACCATCTACCGCGGAACCGAAAAGGCCGAGGATGTTAATTATAAGTATGCCTACTGTTATTATCATCAACAGGACTATGTTATGGCAGGCTATTACTTCAAAAATTTCATTACCTCATTCCCGAATTCGCCTTTGGCAGAGGAATGTGCCTTTATGATAGCCTACTGTTTTTACGAAGACTCACCGAACTCAAGCCTCGATCAGGCCAATACCTACAAGGCTATGGATGAGCTGCAGCTGTTTATGAACCAGCATCCGGCCAGCTCGAGAATTGCAGAATGCAATAAACTGATTGATGAGCTCCGCGAGAAATTGGTTAAAAAATCCTATGACAGTGCAACCCTGTACTTCAAGCTCGGAGATTATAAAGCGGCGATTACCGCTTTGAACAATGCACTGAAAGACTTTCCGGATACGCAATTCCGCGAAGAATTGATGTTCCTGATCGTGAAATCCAATTACGAATATGCCAGCCGTTCCATGTATGACAAAATGAAAGAACGGTTTCAGGGTACCGTTGAAGCCTACCTGACTTTCAAGGAAGAATTTCCGGAATCAAAACATTTAAAGGAGGCTGATCGTATTAATACAAATGCATCTAAATATTTGAAATAATGGATTACAAAAAAAGTAATGCCCCACTGACTACAGTTACCAGGAATCTTAACGACATGGATAACCCTACCGGGAACATTTATCAGTCTGTGGCCATTGTATCCAAGCGGGCAAACCAGATTAGCGTTCAGATGAAGCAGGAATTGAATACCAAACTGGAAGAATTCACTTCATTCACTGATAACCTGGAAGAAGTTTTTGAAAATCGCGAGCAGATCGAGATATCAAAGTTTTACGAACGGCTACCAAAGCCGACTCTCATTGCCATTCAGGAATTCATGGATGGTAAAGTTTATTTCAGGACACCTGACGCCACCGGAACGGAAGAGCAATAGTCTTCCCCCTGGGTATGTTGCAGGGTAAAAAGATCATTCTGGGTATTACAGGCAGCATTGCTGCCTATAAATCTGCTTTCCTTACGCGTTTACTGGTCCGTGAAGGCGCGGAGGTCAAAATCGTTATTACGCCTTACGGAAAGGAGTTCATAACCCCGGTTACGTTAGCCACCCTTTCCAAAAACACCGTGTTGTCCGACTTTTTCAGTCACGATGACGGCACCTGGAATTCTCATGTTGATTTAGGCACATGGGCCGATGTGATGCTGATCGCACCGGCAACCGCCAATACCATTGCCAAAATGGCCAGCGGTATTGCTGATAATCTTTTACTCACTACTTACCTGTCGGCAAAATGTCCGATTATCGTTGCTCCCGCAATGGATCTGGATATGTTCCGGCACCCGGCCACGCTGAAAAACCTGGAGGTTCTGCAATCTTACGGAAACACCATCATTGAGCCTTCAACCGGGGAACTGGCAAGTGGACTCGAGGGCAAGGGCAGGATGGAAGAGCCGGATAAGATAGTTGAGTTTTTGAAAGATTACTTTAAAAAAAAAAGCCGGTTTAACGGCAAAAGAGTCCTGATCACTGCCGGTCCTACCTTCGAGAAGATTGATCCTGTGCGTTTTATAGGTAATTTTTCTTCCGGTAAAATGGGTTATGCCATAGCTAATGCTTTTGCCGTTGAAGGCGCAGTCGTTGATCTGATATCCGGGCCTGTCAGTATTACCACCAATCATCCGGGAATAAATATTCATAAGGTTACTTCGGCCGCTGAAATGAGTGAAAAAGCCGGTAAGCTATTTCCTAAAACGGATATTGCGGTATTTGCCGCTGCTGTTGCGGATTACAAGCCGGAAACCAGCAGCAAGAACAAGATAAAACGAACGGGCGACGGGCTGACCCTTACCCTCGTTCCCACAGAAGATATAGCGGCAAAGCTTGGTCACCAGCGCACGGCAGGTCAAATCCTGGTGGGATTTGCACTTGAGTCGCAAAATGGCGAAATTAATGCCGCGAAGAAACTTGCCGGCAAGAACCTCGACCTGATCGTGCTGAACAACGCGAACGAACCGGGTGCGGGTTTCAATGTCGATACAAACCGGATTATCATGATCGGTAAAGACAATATTCGGAAGGAATTCGAGTTAAAGTCGAAGGATGATGTTGCAAAGGACATTGTAGATGAAATCTTTAATCTGACGATAATTCACTGATATGCGCAAAGTATTTCTGATTCTGTTGATTTTCATTGGTTTTCGTGCAGCTTCCGGACAGGAACTTAATTGCATGATCAGCGTGGTTTCCCAGTCGGTCCAGGGCTCTAACCGTGAGATTTATGACAACATGCAGAAGGCGATGAATGAATTTATCAATAATCAGAATTGGAGCGATCACATTTATAAAGACGAGGAGAGGATACAGTGCCAGCTGATGTTCAACATCACTGACAAGATCTCGGACAATGAGTTCGTCGGTACCCTGCAGATTCAATCCAGCAGGCCCATTTACGGAACCTCTCAGACTACCGTCATGTTCAACCACCGTGATAACGATATCCATTTCAAATACAATGATTTTGAGCCTCTACGCTACAATGAGACTCAATTTACGACCAATCTCGTTTCCCTGCTGGCGTATTATGTGAATATAATCCTGGGACTCGATTATGATTCCTTCGCTCCGGAAGGCGGCAGTCTGTTTTTTCAGAGGGCTGAAACCATTAAGAACAATGCACAGAATGCTGCTGAATCCGGCTGGAAAGCCTTTGAAAGTACGCGGAACCGCTACTGGCTGATTGAAAATCTTCTGAATGACAAATATCGCTCCGTTCGTTCCTGCCTGTACCGCTATCACCGGATGGGTCTGGATCGGATGGTTGAACGGATTGATGAAGCCAGGGCAGAAATTGCGGATGCCCTGATTGAAATGCGCCCGGCCTACCGTGAAAACCCCACTGCCATGATTTTCCAGGTTTTCTTTACGGCAAAATCAGACGAGATCGTGAACATTTTCTCACAATCTTTTCCAGATGAAAAGAACAGGGTAGTCAGCGCACTCAAGGAGATTGATCCCGCAAATACCACCAAGTGGGACCAGATAGCCAAAGCGGGTCTCTGAGGACTATTCCGAATCTATGCTGAATTCTCTGTCCATAAGGAATTATGCTTTGATTACCAGCCTGGATGTTGAATTCAAGGCTGGACTCAATATGATTACCGGGGAGACAGGTGCAGGAAAATCGATCCTGTTGGGTGCACTTTCACTTCTTTTAGGTACCCGGGCAGATAGTCAGGTTCTTAAAGATAAAGATCAGAAATGCCTCGTTGAAGGGGTTTTTAGTCTTTCTGGGCTTGACCTTAAACAGCTCTTCGGGGAGAATGATCTGGACTACGACAATCCTACCATTCTAAGGAGGGAAATAACCCCCCAGGGAAAATCAAGGGCATTTATTAACGATACCCCGGTTACTTTACCTGTCCTTAGGGCGATAGGCGGTCAGCTTGTGGATATCCATTCCCAGCACCAGAACCTGCTTATCAATGATCCTGTTTACGCACTGCATGTTGTGGACCAATATGGCAGGCTTCAGGGAACGCATGATGAATTTGCCCGGATATACTCCCGTTACAGGCAGCTTTCCCAGAGTGTACGACAGCTCCAGGATAAGCTTAGCCGGGCCAAGGCCGATCAGGATTATCTCGAATTTCAGCTCATGCAACTGGAGGAGGCGAAACTCTCTGCCGACGAACAGGAGATATTGGAGCAGGAACAGCTATTACAGGAACATGCCGGTGAGATCCATTTGCAGCTTTCTCAGGGTGTTCAGATGCTGCATGAATCCGAAGATTCCATTCTGTTGCGATTGAAACAGATCCTCTCCGGCCTGCAATCCATCGCTCCGTTCTACAATGAGATTTCCGAGCCGGTGTCCAGGTTTCAGGCTACCTATATCGAACTGCAGGAACTTTCGAGGGAACTCGGACAGATGCAAAGTCACGTGGAGGCTGATCCATCCAGGTTAAATGAGATTATCGAGCGACTGGATGTGATTAATGGCCTGGAAAAGAAGCATCAGGTAACCAGTGTTGCCGAACTTCTCGGTTTGCAGGCCCATTTTCAGGAACAACTTGACGTAATACAGACCTCTGATGATGAGATTATTGCTTTGAAGGCTGAACTCGAACAGGTTACAGCTGAACTTAGTCTGGCTGCTCAAAAACTATCAGGAGAAAGGGTGAAGATCTTTCCGGAATTTGAGAAAAACGTTTCTGAGCTGGTACGGGAACTGGGGATGCCAAACGGCCGCTTTGAGGTTCATCATGAAAAATCGGAAGAGTTTACTCAGGATGGCATGGATGAGATCAGGTTCTACTTTTCCGCCAACAAGAACCAACCTGCGGAGGAATTGTCCATAGTGGCGTCGGGTGGGGAAACGAGCAGATTAATGCTGAGCATTAAAAGTCTGATCAGTAATTCATTGGCTATTCCAACTGTTATTTTTGATGAAATAGATTCAGGAGTATCCGGAGATATTGCCGACAAGGTCGGAAACCTGATCAGCAGAATATCGTCAGGACGCCAGGTACTTAATATCACCCATTTACCGCAGGTTGCCTCCAAGGGAGATTATCATTATAAGGTTTTCAAATATGACGATGCCACTACCACCCATACCACGATGAAGCTGCTTTCACCCGACGAGAGGGTAACCGAGCTGGCACAAATGCTTTCCGGGGAGAGCATCACACCCGAGGCAATGGAGAATGCCCGGGTTCTCCTTAAAAGCAGGACTAACTGACCCTCAGTCATCTCTTGCCGGCATTGACGCCGGCTTTTCAACTTTCTTTGCGTAATTTTGTTATACTTTAGTAACCGTTAAACCAAACTGTATGTCGCATCATTTATTAGAAGGGAAAAAGGGTCTGATATTCGGAGCCTTGAACGATAAATCCATCGCATGGAAAGTTGCTGAAAAGGCCCATGAGGAAGGAGCGCTTTTCGTATTGACAAATGCGCCTTTTGCAATCAGGCTAGGCGAGATCGACCAGCTGGCAGTGAAGACCGGCAGCCAGGTTATCCCGGCAGATGCGACCAGTGTGGATGATTTGCACAATCTTTTAGTGAAATCCCAGGAAATTATGGGTGGTAAGCTTGATTTCGTGCTCCACTCAATCGGTATGTCGCCGAACGTCAGGAAAAAAATGTCGTATGACGATCTTGATTACCGCTATTTTCAGCAGACGCTGGACATTTCGGCTCTCTCTTTTCACAAATTACTTCAGGCTGCCAAGAAACTCGATGCTTTGAATGATAACGCGTCTGTTCTGGCTCTTTCCTACATTGCTGCTCAGCGTACTTTTTATGGTTATAATGATATGGCGGAAGCCAAGTCGCTGTTAGAGAGTATTGTAAGAAGCTTCGGTTATATCTACGGCCGCTCCAAGGGTATAAGGGTAAACAGTATTTCACAATCTCCGACCTACACAACCGCCGGTGGCGGGGTTCGCGGTTTCGACGGACTTTACGACTTTTCCAACCGTATGTCACCGCTCGGGAATGCTTCTGCGGATGAATGTGCCGACTATTGTCTGACGCTGTTTTCCGATCTGACCAAGAAAGTGACCATGCAGAACCTCTTTCACGACGGAGGATTCTCCAGCATGGGCATGAGCGAACGGGTTATGGGATTCTACAATAAATGCCTCGACACCAACCTGCCCGAAGAATGGTAGCTCCTTAAACCCGATACCCTATATGTACATGAGGAAGAGGATCAGCGGTATCAGCAGTCCGATAAGGGTATAGCCTGCACCTTTCCATCCTTTTATACTGTTCTTGCCTGAGCGGATAATGAACAATCCGGAGACGGCAATAATGATAAAGGCGACACAGAAAATATCTGAAAACCATTTCCAGGCTACACCGGGATTATAGTGCAGGTAGTTAAACTGGTTTAACAGCGGGCGTTTGCGGATAGTTTCCAGCGATCCTTTGCCGGTTTCCAGGTTTATTTCAACATTCCCATGCATGAGAAACACTTTCAGCGTGGCATTGGAAGGGAAATAGTGCTTTTTATATTCCTTTTTCAGGTCGAGATCTTCCAGCAAGGAAACGATCCAGTCCTTGGTGATGCTGTCGCGTGAGATTTTCTCATTCAGCGTGACATCGTATTTTTTGATCACGTAGTTGGGGTTCCAGTCCCTGACATGGTTCAGGGCAATCCCCGACACTGCATAGATTATGCACATTCCAAAAAACAGGTACCCCAGATCCCTGTGCAGGACGTAATTCAGCTTTCTTAATTTCATGTGATATTGTCTTATTTTTTCTCGTTAATGCTCTCGACTTCAAGCGAGTAAAAGGAGATGTATCCTTTGCCCCCTGCTGCGATCTGCTCGCGGTAACCGTTAATCTGGTCAAATTGTGTGGTTATGGCAGATTCGTCCAGTCCTTTGGATTCGGCATCGTAGGTGTGAGTGGCTTCCTTTAGTTTTGCCACGCCATCCTTTAATTCTTTTTCCCAATTGGAAAGGTAGGTTTCATCAATCCGATCTTCTTTGAGGTATCCCGTAATCGTAACATCCGACCCTTCCAGTTCAACCCGGAATGTAGGGACCTTGTTGGTCGCCAATCCCTTGAAACTCTCTTCACCCAAAAATAACCTTTTCCCACTCTCGCGGCAAACATGGGCAACCATGGCGTCAACCCTGACCAGCTTACCCATCAGATCCGGTGCCTTTGCTTTTATTTCGCTCAGTTCTACTGGAATGGCTTCCTCTTTAGTGGCTTTGGAATTGTTACACCCGTAAAGCAAGACGGAGAAGAGCAGAATGGGTATTAATATCGACTTCATTGGAATCCGGGTTTAATAATAGATTCATTTTCAGCAGGCGACGCGAATTTAACGAATCGCCTTAAACCTTCCGGGAGATTAACTAATCTTTAACACTCGAACCGGGCACATAAATAAAACACTACTTTTGAAACCATGAAAACGATTTTGATGGTTACCGGCTTTTTCCTTGGCTTAGCTTCATTAGCTTATTCCCAGGAACCTGTCAGGAAGGCAGCGGAATATATCGAGATCTATTCAACCGGTTACGATGGCTCTCAGGTAGCTATCCATATCCGTCCGGAAGGAAGGTATGCTGATATCAAAGGATCTCCTTATCTGGATGAATCCTGGAAGCCCGGACGTATCTACCTTGTTTCGGATACGGTAGGTGCGGCCTTTCTCATGCGTTACAACGTGTATGCCAATGAGATGCAGTTCATCAGTCATGCTGATACCCTGGCTATATCAAACCCGTTGAAAGTTAAAAGGATATTTCTTGACGGACGCTGTTTCGAATATCTGCCTTTCCTGTTGAACGGCAATGAGAATATGGCCTGGTTCAGCATTTTGGAAAGTGGTAAAAACCGTCTCCTCCTTAGGTACGGTTCGAGGCTGGAAAGGGGATCCGATCCTGTGACCCCTTATCACTGCCAGAATGCATCCGATCACTTTGCTGCCGGAAAGTACTATTATTACCAGACTACTGAAATGGCCATGCCCGCGGAAATCCCGACAAACCGTAATGCCTTTACCGGTATCAAGGCTTTTGGCAATCCTGAAATCAGAGAATACATCAAAGTACATAAGATCAGCCTGCGTAATGAGAAGGATCTGGCTGACCTGTTTTCCTGGATAAATCTTTCATCGGATAAAAAATGAAGAAACGTTTTTGGATCATGATCGCGGTTCTGGCAGTTTTGTTGCCAGGTTGTAAAAAGTATGAGGATGGGCCGTTAATGAGCCTGTATTCAAAAGGGATGCGGGTTGCAGGTACCTGGTATTTCCAGAATGTACGCTATGGGGCAAAAGATTCCACATCAGCCTATACTTATCAGCAGTTGGATTTTATCTATGTCAAGAAGGCAGATGGAGGGGCATTTGTCTGGAATCACAATCTTTTGGCTACCGCAGCCGATGACAACCCGTTGCAAGGAGGGAAATGGTTCTTCTTTTCCGATCGTGATTCCATCAGGATGGTTGTGTACAATAGCAAAATGACCGATTCTGTGGTCATGGATTGGAAGATAAAGCGCCTTGCCTATACCGAGTTCTGGATTGAGAGAACCATTAAGGACACGATAACCCAGCAGTGGACCCTGATCAAGTACGTGTACTAAAAAAAAGAGCTGACAGCTTTTGCAAGCTGTCAGCTCTAAAAAGACGCACTAATTCTCAATAGTCCTTCTGCGGATCTTTCTTGGTCGGAATCGGCTGCATCTTGGTATCCCACCATACGCGGGCTCCAAACATTCCGTTATTTACGTTCTGAACGCCCTGACGAGATTTGGCCTCAATCAGGTTCTTGCCGTTGTAACTTTCTTCAGCCGGTGAATAGGCCAGGCGAAGTGGCAGTCCCAAACCGGGATATTCGGTAGCTTCCAATTCATATTCGAAGATACGCGACGGGGTATGGGTCCTGCGGACTTCAGCATAAGCTTCAACTCCCTGGCCAAAAATTGCCATCCATTTCTGTTCGGTAATC
>CAYHCO010000030.1:0-46079 GCA_964355105.1 uncultured Porphyromonadaceae bacterium | reverse complement strand
AGATGTACCAGTTGCCGTCCATCACCTTGCCGTTCATGAAGCTCGTGGAGATGAAATAGTTCACCGAGTCGAACTTAATGGTGTAGGTATCGTCGATCACGTTCATCGGGTCGATCACTTTAACCGTGATCGGACCTTTTCCGGCTTCGTAGGTCAGCTTGTCGGCTTTCCATGGCGAGCCTTTCATGATGGCGTCGTGTGTTTCCTTGGTGATTTCCACGGCATTCAGACCGGTACCGTGACCTTCAACCTGGGTAATCTGCGGGGCATCCCCGAAGGTTCCCTGGATAACGGTTCCACCCTGTTCCGGTTCAATCTTGTGCGGGATAGCCTCGTAAACCTTGATCGGGCCATCGGCGCCTTTTCGACCGGCCAGATAGGGTTTCCGCTGTCCTTCGAAGGAGTCGGGATTATTCTGGTCGTATTTCAGGAAATTATTATGGGCATAGGCAACAGCGATATAATAGTACTTCTTGAAATTCACCAGGGTCCTAACACCTTCAGCGAAAATATCTTCGGTAAGGACAAAGGTGTGATCAATCCCTGCGTCCTTGCCAATTACTTCAACCACTGGTATATTTGCTTCAAGATCGGGATCCCAGTTATAATTTATGATTCTGCCGGTACCATCCCTGACATCGCACTGGAAAATTATCCTGGCCAGGTTGGTATTTCCGGTGGTTGCGTCGGTTATTGAAACGGAATTGGTTTTGAGCTGCCAGACCTGATATCCCTGAAATTTATAATTCACATCACAGTCTGGCATTTCCATGGGGCAAACAATGAACGGGTCTCGCTCACGGTAAGCTTCCATGAAGTTGTTTGAGGAAGGTTTGTTCCAGATATGGAAGATCAGTTTCTGATCCTGTTCCACGATGGTGAGCTCCGGTGCATCCGGGCCATCGATTACCTTAAAGCAGTTTTCAAAAAGGCGTTGTGCTTTTTCATCTTCCTGCAGCATGCGCACAACGGACGAGAATGGAGTTCCTTCGTAGGACCTCGCCCAAACGACACCGGTAGTGATATCATTGATAGCTCCGGGTTCCAGCACGAAGGGTCCGGATGATTCAACGAACCGCCTGTCGCCGGGTTCATTTCCGGCAGTCTCTTCTGTCCAGTAGGGCATGGGAATTCCATTCTGGCCCCAGCCGCAGGGATCCGAATCGGCGGGGAACATGAAATCAGTGATTGGGCCTGTGCCTCCGCCCGATGGGTGGGCGTTGCCACCGTAGCGCATTCGCTCGTTGTCTTTCCAAAAACCACGGAGGAAGTTGTAATATTCAGGGGCCATGGTCGGGTCGCCTGTCACGCCGCCGGTATTTACATAGTATACAAAGCGTCGCATGCCCCAGCGCTCGTTATCCACGATGCCGTCGCCGAAATTGAGGCCGTTGATATTGCCGTTCATGATGCAATCGTTGCATACCAGGTTGCGCTGTTCGTCATAGCTGGTGCAATCATCCTTGCCGTTCGGGTCCTGATAGGGTCCTTCAAAAAAATCAATCCCGATAGCCGGTGGATTTGCCCCGTAAGCCCAGGCTTGTCCAGCACCGTCGACATCAACTCCATTGTAATAATATCCCATGCCTTTACTTACATGACAGCCTGTGTAATCATCATAAGCCCAGCCCAGTGCGCCATCGGCATAGACCCCAAAGTAGGTGTCGATGAGCGTATACGTAGATCGGTTTATCAGGGCGTAATTGTAGAAGCTCATGTCGTTGACGGCATCATTCGTTGAAAACTCGAATGCCTGGGCCCTGATTTCCATGCCAATATTTTCACCGCCTGTTTCCATATGGATATTTCCGCGATCATTATAAACCCACCAAAGGGTACCATCGCCATACAGGCGTGGGCGCCTCTGTTCGCGGCTGGTACCGCAGGGAAGGATACCATCGAGATCGTAAAACGGGTAATCACCGTCGGCAGGATTATAGAATCCGTCGTCGTTATTGTCCCAGAAAGGAGCCAGGTAAAAATCGTAACCGGCAGCAGCATCAGCATGAGCGGGCCATTCGAGGATACTCTCCGGGATTGTATAGCCTTTGAATTCAACCGAGCGGGTAGCGGCATCCGCCTTAAACCAGTTTCGGAAGGCCTCCACCTGGAAGCGGGATATTTCCCAGTGACGGTCATACTGGTAACAAACCTCCACATCTGTGGTGCCCCGAAGCTGACCCGACATGATCAGGGGTCCGGGAAAATAATCAACGCCGCCGCTCCGGTAACGGACAGCAGCTAGCTTCAGCTGACCATTGACATCGGTTCCGCCGATCCAGATACCGCCATTCCAAAGGGCTGTTTTCCCTGATCCCTTGGGGACCTCATATCTGGAAACCTTGAAATCCCACCACATGTCACCTCCGGTATGTATGATAGTGCTTACATTGTTGAGGTAGATTTCCGTAGACGTTTTGCCGGCTGTGCATGCAGCGGAATATGACTTGATAAGATTACTGCTTATCCGGTCGCGGTTTTTCGAGGTCATCAGCGGCTGTGCGCAGGCTGAAAGTATCCCCCAGGCCAAACAAAAAAGGAGGGTAATTCTTCTCATTACAGGATCTCTTCTGAGTGATCCTCCAATTCAAAAGGAACAGAAATCTCGACCCGCGTACCGCCCGGTTCTCCTTTGTCATTGAAAAGGTCGTAAATGTTTACCGATAACAGTTTGTCGCTTATGGAGTTGTACAGCTGGATTCTCTTTTCAATATTGGCCAGTCCACGGGATTTATGACCGGATCGCTCCCTGATTATCTTAGCCTTTTCGCGGCCGATGCCATTGTCAACAATGTTAATCACCATATGCTCTTCATGATCCGTGATGGTTACTTCGAGCAGACCCTTGTGCTTAATAAGCTGAAGTCCGTGTAATATGGCATTCTCCAGGTAGGGTTGAAGAAGCATGGGAGGAATGCGGACCAGGTGCTGGTCGATTTTTGGATCAACGTTTATTTCAATGTCAAACTTCTTTGAGAACCGCATGTGCTCCATCTTCAGATACAGCCTGATCATTTCCAGTTCCTCAAATAGGGTGATGTAATTGTACTGTGAGTATTCAAGTACTTTTCTCATCAGGGAAGAGAAATTTGATAAATAATAATTTGCCGAATCGACATCGTTTTTGAGGACAAAATTCTGGATAGAGTTGAGGGAGTTAAAGATGAAATGGGGATTCATCTGTGAGCGCAAAGCAAATTTTTGTGACCGGATTAGCTCATTGCGGGTAGTAAGTAGCCTCTTTTCCATTTCATGCTTAAGTCTCAGGCTGTTAACTCTCAGATAAATGATAGTCCCAATAATGAGAAGTGAAAAAAGCGATACCAGAAAGATGAATAATTTGGTCTGATACCAGGAGGGAACCACGATGATCGTTGTTTGAATCTCGTTACTTCTGGCGCCCAGTCCGCTAGTGCCCGTTATTCGAAGTTTGTAGCGGCCCGGAGGTACATTCCGGTAATCAACCTGATGAACTCCAACCGGAAGCTGGGTCTTTGACTTGTCGTAATTCTCCAGGAAATAGGTAAACTGGTTCTTAAACGGGTTCAGGTAATCCATGACGGAAAAGGTCACACTGAAAGTATTGTCGATTGAAGGAATGCGAATGGTATCGGTAACAGGAACTTCATATTTTTTTTGATTGCCGTGAACGAGGAAGCCCGTTATCCGGGTAGTTGGTATTTTCGAGGTCTGAATGGCTGACTGGGGAAAAAATGCCATGACTCCATTGACTCCACCGAGAAAGACCTCACCACTGCTGGTCTGGTAGATGGAGTTCTTGTTGAATTCATTGCTCAGTAAACCATCCTGGACATCAAAATTGGTGAATTCGTCATTGGCATGATCGAACCGGGAGAGCCCGTTATTGGTTGTAAGCCAGAATATACCATCCTTATCTTCATACATGCCATAAACCACGTTGTCGCATAGGCCATCGTCCATGGTGTAGCGATCGAAGCTTCCGGTGACGGGATTGAAACGGCACAAACCACCGCCATTGGTCAGTACCCAGATATCGTTGTGAGAATCCCTGAATGTGCCAAGAATATAGCTTGTGGAAATCGTAGAAGCATTTCCCGGGACTGGCAGATAGACCTTCCAAGTGCCCGTGCTCTCATTGAATTCATTCAGCCCGTATTGAGTGGCAATGAGGAATATGTGGGGTGCCATTTCGAATACATCCAAACAATAATTGTTGCTCAGGCTGTTCGAATTGTCGGGATCGTGATAATAATTGGTGAAAGTCCCGGTGGCATTATCCAGCCGGCTTAACCCGTTTGTAGTGGCAAACCAGTGAAACCCCCTTGAATCCTTCAGCATGTGCCAGGTTAACTCACTTCTGACCGAATTCCCTGAATTGTCGGGCAGAAAAATCTTATTGGTTTGTGTTTCCGTATTATATCGATTAATTCCTGCCCTGGTAGTTATCCAAACATAGGGGGGATCATCCAGCAGGTCGGTTACCTGGTTGTTGGAAATACCCTTAGAATCATTCGGGGTATGTCTGATGAAATTTCTGCCGCCATTTTCGCGGTTCCAAATCATCACCCCATCCTGTGTTCCGAACCAAAAGATTCCCGGCTTGGGTTCCACAATACCAAAGGTTGAATAGGATCTGGTTATTTCATAGAAAGAGTGAGGGTCGGGAACGAGCTTAACAAGGCCTTTATGAGAAGTGCCAAGCCATAACAAACCGTTTCGGTCCTGGATGATGGAAAAGAATGAGGTGTAGGCAAAATATTCACTCTCAGGGATTTTTTGCTGAAGGTTGATAAACTGGTTTGCGGCTGGATTATATATCAGGAGTCCACTCTCCTGGGTCCCAATCCAGATTTTATTTTCATGATCCAGGAACAGGCAATTAACGTAAGCATTTGCCGGTTGGTTGGGCTGGGGATTTGAGGGTATGTATGGATGCCATGAGAAAGTCCGGTTGGCGGTATTGAAGCATTGCAATCCTTCGGGTATTCCAATCCAGATGTTGTCTGAGCGATCGGCTTTCAGGGCTGTAATGTCTGATGATCTGAGATTGCCGGGCTGCTCACCCATATAAAACCTGGTGGTCTCCCCGGTTTCCGGATCCACCCTGTTGAGGCCGTAATGGGTACCAATCCAAATAAATCCCCTGCTGTCCTCCGTGATGCTTGTGATCTGGTTTGAACTTATTGTTGCAAAATCACGGGGATTGTGTTCGATATGCCTGAATTTAAGTGTTTTGGGGTTTAAAACCAGAACTCCTTTTCTGGTACCGATCCATATCTGGCCATTTTTTGTGGTAAAAAGGAGGCGGATGCTATCGGAAGCCATCCCGTTGATCCTGCTGTTTTCGGTGGTGAACTGAGTTATGGAGAAGTCTTTTTTGGAGATTCTGTTTAGTCCCTTAATGCAGCCGGCCCAGATATAGCCGAGTGTGTCCTCGGCAAGACCCACAACAGTTGCGGTGGTGAGGCCGAGGGATGGATCAACCATGTTGGTGTTCAGGGTTCTGAAAGTATACCCGTCGAACCTGTTCAGTCCGCTCCAGGTGCCGGCCCAGATAAACCCTTCTTTATCCTGCAGAATACAGTTTACCGTATTCTGTGACAGGCCTTTTTCAATGCGTATATATTCGGAGGTAATATTCTCAATACGGTAATCCTGTCCAAACGACAAATTTAACTGCAGTAATAGGAAGGTGCAGAGAAAAAAGATTACCCGTAACATCGGGGAAGGAATTATTCGAGAGGTCCCAGGAACCTTCCGACGATGGCAAGCAAGTTTCCTTTTCGAATGGGTTTGGATATATAAGCATCGAAGCCGGCATCCATGGCACGCTTTTCATCATCGGCCATTGCGAAGGCGGTCTGGGCAATCTGAGGAATCTCCGGATACAGGGTCTTGATCTGCTGTCGAGCCTCATAACCATTGATATTCGGCATCTGAAGGTCCATCAGGATCAGATCGACCTTGGGGTTTTGCTTGCATGCATCGATAGCTTCTTCGCCGCTTCGTGCCCAAAGGAGTGAGGCACCGGTTTTCTGTAGCACTGCTTCAAGATAAAGATAGTTTGAATCTTCATCCTCAGCAATCAGAATGGTCTTATTACTCCAGTCCATAGAAACTCAGGTTTGTTAATTCTCAAAATTACACTATTTGCTTAATAATCTACCGGCTTTAAAAATTTATTGCCGGATATTTTCAGAAATAATTTCCGGATGACAAATTAATCAACCCGTTTACCGCCTATTTTATCTCTTTTAATGTTTTCCGAGATAGAATCAGCATGAATAATCCGAAGACAAGCATGAAAAGCCCGATCCACAGGTTTACGTTAAAATCAAGTGATTTTGCATAAAATTCAGCTTCCCCACCTGTGAATAATCCGTAAACCGTCAGGATGATTCCAAAAATGGTAAACAGAAAGCCGATCGGAATTTTAATATCTAGTTTCATAAGAATATCCTCCTACCAGAAAATAATTGATAAAATTAAGGTGAGCAATCCTACGATCAGGGCAAGGAACACAGGACGGTTGTACCATTTGTCGTCTTTGTCGACAATGCGCGGTGTGAGTGAATATACCAGGCCGGTAAGCTCCTCATTTGATTTTAGCTGTTTAGTCACGAAGGTAAGTCCCACTGTAAATATGGTTGCCGAGGTCCAGGCGATAATAGCTGTCCAGAAACTCTGTGCCATACCGCTTGGGTAGGTATGAACGACGCTGATCCATCCGCCCTTGATGACGGCAGCGGGATCGGCTCCCACCGGAATGGTAAGACCGTGGTGAGCCATCGCACACCCGATACCAACCAGCAATCCCCAGAAAGCAGCATTGCCGGTAGCTCGTTTCCAGAACATTCCGAGGAACATAACCGCGAACAGAGGCGCGTTGACCATGGAGAAGATCATCTGGAGGAAATCCATGATATTGCCGAATTGCTTGGCCAGATATGCAGCTCCGATGCTGAGCACAACACCGAAAATCGTGGCTATCTGCCCGACTTTGAGGTAATGTTTATCATCCTGACCGGGCTTGATGTAGCTCTGGTAAATATCGTAGGTCCAAACGGTATTGAATGCTGAAACGTTACCAGCCATACCGGACATGAAGGAGGCCAGTAGGGCGGTCAGTCCGAGTCCAAGTATTCCCGAAGGATAGTAATGGCTCAGCATCGAAGTGATTACGGAGTTGTAGTTGGGAGTTCCGTCAGGCATCATTTCCAAAGAAAGGGTTCCTTTTGAGGCCAGAGCCATTGCTGCCATACCGGGAACAATAACCAGGAAAGGGATAAAGATCTTCGGAAGAGCGCCGATAAGCGGAGTTTTTCTTGCAGCGCTCATGGAATTTGCCGCCATAGCCCGCTGGACCACGAGGAAGTTGGTGCACCAGTAGCCGAATGAGAGCACAAAGCCCAATCCCATGATAATGCCAAACCACTCCACCCCCATGGGGTTGGCGGCAGATGTACCGCTGTGGGACCACATCTGAGTCCAGGCACCGGTCTGAAAACCTTTGTCGACAGCAACCTGGTTGAGTGTATCATTCATTCCGCCCCAACCGCCGGCATCTTTCAAACTCAGGAAAACCAATGGGAACAGGCCGATCACTATAATAAAGAACTGGACAACCTCATTGTATATTGCTGAAGAAAGACCGCCCAGATAGGTGTAGGCCAGCACAATACCCGCTGACACCAGTACGGAAACGTCAAATGGCCAGTGTAAAAGTTTTTCCATGAGAGCAGCGAGGGCATACATGGAAATACCCGATGCAAGCACCGTCATCAGTGCAAATGCTATGGCGTTTAATCCTCTGGTTTTTTCATTGAACCGAAGTTTGAGATATTCAGGCACTGAACGTGCTTTCGAGCCGTAATAAAACGGCATCATGAACAAGGCCAGGAATATCATTGCAGGAATGGCCCCAATCCAGTAAAAATGCGTGGTGGCCATACCGTATTGAGCGCCTGAGGCCGACATGCCAATAACTTCCAGGGCACCCAGGTTAGCAGAAATAAAAGCCAGGCCTGTAACCCATGCCGGAAGTGAGCGACCAGCTTCCAGGAAAGCTTTGGAGGAGCTCATGTAGCGCTTAAGAGCCCAGCCAATACCTATAACGAACAGGAAGTAGATGATGATAATCACATAATCTATCCAACCGAGTGAAAGAAGATTTGGCATAAGATTCGTGTTTAGTTATGGTTCAAATGTATAAATTAATCACGTTTGTACTATTTGATATTTTCTCCCTGCTTAAACCATTTCGACCACAAGGACTGATCTGCCAGTGCTTTAATGAAAAGTCCACCGATAACCGGTCTGGCCTGGAACCCGACTTTATATGCGTTATCAACTATATACCAGTCAGTTAGTGGGACTCTCTGCGGTGTCGACTGAACGAAATTATATACCGGATTGAACAGGGCGTTAAAATCGGATTGCTTCTCCGCCAGGGTGGCTGTCCATAAAATCCAGTCGGTCTTTGTCCAACGTTCGCGGTTGTCAAGCGGCAATCCATACGGTCCCTGAATTTTTATGTAAAAATCGATTTCTCTTTGAATAACCTCTTTAGGAAACAGCTTTAGATTCAAAAGTTTATCCCAGACCAGATTGTATTTCTGGCTCCAGGTGCCTGGCTGGTCAAAGGCCAGCCGGGTGTGATCACCCTCGGTTGCCTGGCTAACCCATTTGGCTGCAAACGCTTCTGCCTGAAGGCGATAAGTTTTTGCATCGTCGGTTTTCCCTGCCATGCTGGAAAGTTCAGCATAGGAGGCCAGGCCGACTATTGCCTTTGCTGAAAGGTTAATATTGTGGGCAAGATGGCCAGCGAAATCATCGGTACAAAGTTGATTTTCAGGATCATATCCCTTGCTGAGAAGATATTTTGCCCAATTCTCGAGCAATGGCATGTAAGGCTTGGCAAAATTGACATTGCCTTCAGCTTTTGCGAGGGCAGTCAGGACTATCAGTATATTTCCGGTTTCTTCCACCGGCATCTGGTTTTCCTCGGTCAATTCACCGCCACCATAAGCCTGGCCGATTGCATGTGGATAAGTCCCCAGATCATGCGGAGCAAATGGAAATTTCCACTTCGAAGAGGCTGAATAGTCGAGTATGGGCCTGAGCATGGCTTTTGTCAGTGCCGGGCTGAGAAGAAGAAAGAACGGGGCTGCAGGATAGATAACATCCACGGTGGCAATGCATCCGTTACTGAAATTTTCTTTGGCAAACATCAGTGGCAGTCCATCCTGTCCGGCAGTAACTTTATGCGCAGCCATGCATTCGCGGTAAACCAGTGATGTAACCTGTGCGTATTTTTCACCACCAGCCTGTGTTAAATCCTGGATCAGGTTTCGGTCGAATGACTGGCACTTTTCAATCAGGGAAATATATTCCGAGGATGCCACGCCCAGAAGGGTTTCCATAGTCATGCCGTTCCTGCGCCAGTAAGGCCTGAGATAATCATCGAAATAGCGGATACTGAACAGGTCGTCATAGGCAAGCATAGCCCAGCGGATTGTGCTTCTGGTGCTGATCTGGCCAAGATTCCAGACGGTGGCCATGCTGTAGAATCCATCCTTTACAGCTTTGACGCCGGGATCTTCAAAATCAGGAACAGTGCCCCCGCTGGCGAAAGATTTGCGAACCTGGTCGCCGGGACCGACCGTTTGCGTGGGATTCTGGTTCTCGGGAACTGCCAGCCAGGCAAAGCCCCAGTCGATTCGCAGATCATCGCCTCTTTTTTGGAGCACCGGCTGATCGATCGTACCGACCTTTATGGCTTTCATGCCAGATAAGTTGCTGACGGTCCATTTGATTTGCTGATCGACTTGATCAACAGCTACTTCTGCGGAGCAATCAAAATACAGTTCAACAGCATGGGGTTTGCCGTCGGCCGAGGAAATGCTCCACGAAATGTAGGTAATGGGTCTGGAAAGAACATCCAGGTCGGCCGGCAGCGAAGGGGAGGTAAACGTCAGCTCTATCCGCACTGTTTTATTGGCAAAATGGTAGATGGTCTGTGTTGGATTGACTTTTAATCCGGTTTGTTCCAATGGTTCGATGTTGGAAGGCCGGCTGCCCATCAACCGGTAGGTTTTGCCGTCAATCCTGACCAGGCTATGCAATGCCTGTCTCTTACCGGTCCAGTGAACGGTTTCAGCATCATACAGACGGTCGGCCGGCGACCAGATACTGAAATAAGGATCGTGCGCTACGAGCGGAACTGAAGGCGGGCGGAATGATTCAACCGTTTTTTTTTGATCGGTTTGTGAAAACAGCGATATGGCCAGAAACAAGCCTGAGAGGACGAAAAGAGCTTTTTTCATGAATTGAGCGGTTTGGATTTCGATGCCGATAAAATTATAAAAATAAAGGGGCGATCCTTCCGGACCGCCCCTTTCTGTTCATTTTAACCTTTATGCAGAGCCAAAGAACGATTCTGGCTTATTTAAATTTCGGCAAGTCGTTTTTTACCAGGGCTGCAATTTTGTTTCCAAAATCCTGTACTTGCTTGTCATACATCTCCAGTGCCTTGATTTGCAGGTTAGTGGGTTTACCCCGGTAACCCCCGAGAGCACCGTAGATTTCTGCAATGTTCTCGCGTAATCTGACCTGACCGGCGATGCCGCCTTCACCGGGCTGGGTGGCTGAGATCTGTTCATGCATCTTCTCACAATCGGCAACCAGCGCCTGGATCTTCTTCAGGGTGCTGCCTTTGGCTACCTTGGCCTTAGCTTTGAGGGCATCACGGGTTGAAAGTATCTGCTCATCGATGGCAGCCAGGTTTTCCAGTATAGCGTAGGCTTTCATTAGGGTGGAACGCTGCAGGTCGCGGTCGGCTTGTGAGTGCGGACTGTTTTTCACATCATTCAAAACCAGGCTGGTGGTATAGGTCTCGGTACCTTTAATGACTTTGATGGAATAGGTACCGGGCTGATATTCAGGTCCGAATGCAGCTTCACCCAGGATATTGGGGGATTTGGGCACTTTTGGTGGGTCCATCACCGTGGATATCTGAACCACATTTAAACCTTTACGGGTTCCGGCAGGAAGCTTCTTTAGGAATTTGCCTTCAGGATTATAAATCTCCAGGTACATGTCGCCGAATACATGGCGTTTTTTCAGGAAGTAAGCGATACTTGCCGCTCCGCTGGGGTTAGGTCCGATAAATTCGGCATCACCGGTAAAATCCTGTAGGCCGATCTCCGGGGTAAAATAGAACGGTCGCACCGGCAGGAAAGCAAAGTCCTGCTGAAGAACCGCTTCTGTAAGGCTCCGGATAGAGGTGATATCGTCGATAATAATGATACCCCTGCCGTGGGTGGCCAGGACCAGATCATTCTTATCGGTTTGAAAGGCCATATCGTAGACACCGGTCCGGGGCACCTTGTTCTTAAACCTGACCCAATCGGTTCCTTTATTCAGGCTGACAAACAATCCGGCTTCGGTACCGAGGAACAGTAGGTCCTTATTTACGGGATCTTGCTTGATTACATGGCAGTAGCCCTCGATGGCATTGGTTACTAATGATTTCCATGTCTTCCCCAGATCGCCGGTATAGTATACATAGGGTTTCAGGTCGCCATTACGGTGAGCATCCACGGTTACCCAGGCTGCATTCTTGTCGTAACGGTCGGCATCGATATGGGATATAAAAGCCAGCGGAGGCAAACCTGGCACGGCGCTGTTCAGCTTGGTCCAGGATTTTCCACCATCGGTGGTCAGCTGGATATTCCCGTCATCGGTTCCTGCCCAGAGAATGTTTTCGTCAAGCGGGGATTCGCTGATTGCAAAAACAGTGGTGTTATTTTCGGCCGAGCTGTTGTCGATGGTCAGTCCGCCCGATTTTTCCTGTTTCTGCCGTTCGGGATCGTTGGTGGTCAGATCGGTGGATATCCGTTCGAAGGTGTCGCCTTTATCCTTGCTCCGGAAAACGTATTGGGATCCCACGTACAGCCAGCCTGATTTTGCACCGAAGACCACCGGAGCGTTCCAGTTAAATCGCAGGGCGCTGGTGCCTTCATCGGGAAATGGCTTGATATACTTGCTTTCACCGGTTTTGTGGTTTGTGCGTGATATGCGTCCACCCTGATACTGGGCGTAGGTAATGTTGTCATCGGTGGCATCGCCGTAAGTATAAAATCCATCACCAAACCCGATATTCTGCCAATCGGAATTTCTTATTCCGCCTGATTTTCTGCTCGGGCCTTTCCAGGAGCCGTTATCCTGCAAGCCTCCGTAAACATTGTACGGATCCTTGCGGTCGACACTGACGTGGTAAAATTGAGAAACCGGAAGGTTTTGAACGAAACGCCATGAATTGCCCTTGTCGGCAGAAATATAAACACCACCGTCGGTTCCCATGTACATCAGCCGGTTATCCAGCGGGCTGATCCAGAGGGCGTGGGTATCGCTGTGATAGGCGCCCCCGCTGACTGATGGGTTTTGAAACATCTTTCCTCCGTTTGAACTTACCCATAGGTTGGTTCCGGGCTTGTAAATACGCTCAGCTTCAATGGGATCGGGAACCAGCAGGCTGTAGTAGAAAGGCCGGTCGCCGGCCATATTCTGGTCGCTCATCTTTTCCCAGGATGCACCCTGATCGGTGGAACGGTAGATGGCTGATTTGTCAGCTTCCACCAGGGCATACAGGTAATGGGGGGCAACCGGCGATACGGCAACTGCTATTCTACCTAGGTTTTCATCCGGAAATCCTTTCTGGATCTTATTCCAGGTTGTACCGCCATCGGTGGATTTGTACAGGCCGCTCCCGGGTCCGCCGGAGCGGAAGGTATGAGCCTGACGCCTGAAATCCCAGAACGAAGCATAAAGGATCGACGGGTTGACAGGATCCATGACCATGTCGGCACAGCCGGTGGACGGGCTAACATAAAGGATCTTTGCCCAGGATTTACCTCCATCTGTGGTTTTGTAAACACCGCGATCTTCGCTGTCGCCCCAGAGAGCGCCCAGTACGGCGACATAAACCATATCCGGGTTTGAAGGATCGATAAGGATGCGGCCGATCCGCTCACTTTTCTCCAGTCCTTTCAATTCCCATTTTTCACCGCCGTTGGTGGTGCGATAAATTCCGGTGCCCACAGAAACGCTGTTCCTCACCCAGACTTCTCCCGTACCGACCCATACGGTATCGGGACGTTTCTGGTCGATGGCGATGGTTCCGATCGATTGGGTGTAATCATCGAAAACAGGCTTGAAAGTGGTTCCCTGGTTGATCGATTTCCAGACGCCGCCACCGGCAGCGCCTACCCAAACGGTGTTGGGGTCTTTATTCTCCGCAGCAATGCAGGAAATCCTGCCGCTCATTTTTGCCGGTCCGATATGCCTGCCCTGGATATCACCGAAAGTGGCATCGGTGACCTGGGCCTGCAACGAGGCACACCCAAGGAATAATATGAAAATTAGATATTTAGCTTTCATGTGGTTGATATTTTAAGTCAGAAAGATGAGATTCGACTGCCAATTGCCGACTGCCGACTCTTCCGTGTCACGCGTTCCGCGTTTCGATCTTCTTCTTCGTCCACCGGTCTTCTTCTTCGCTATTTAGCCGGTTTCTCGAAAAGCGATTTGTCGAGTTCAATATCAAGCTCGACCTTGTCGGTAACGAGGGTCATCACAACCTGACCATTCATCTTGGTGTCAACTTTTCCGGGCATAGCCAAACCTTCAACCTGCAGGTAATTACTGTAATAGGTATCGCTTTCGGTTTCATTTCCCTGAACTTTAACTTTGGTGCTGGTCCGGATCATCATGTAGGAATCAGCATCCAGATAATAATTGAATACATCTCCTTCTTTTGTGGCCAGCTTGATTTTGAAGCATGATGTGCCTTCCATGTCTTCCTTGCCTTCAAGGGTAACTGTGTATCCTTTTTCTTTCCAGTTCCAGAGCATCCCATCCATATCGGCTGAATACTTCATGGATTTCAATTCATCTTCGCCGAAAGGCTGCGGCTCGGTTGCACCGGCGAAGGGGTTCAGATTCCAGCCTTCTTTGCCGTTAAAGGTCTGAATAAAGGACAATCCCTGAAATGTGCCTTCAACGCGCATGCAATCCGGTCTTTTCGACATCTGGATAAACGGTATTTCAAGTCCTGACTGTAAAAGTTTGCCTGTGGTTTTAACGGAGTTCACTTTTAAAAGCTTCTCCTGCCCAATTGCTTTGAAGTGTTCTTTCAGAACATCGTCCAGTGATTGTGCATTAAGGTAAGTGCCGGAAACCAGCAACAAGGCGGAAAATAAAACAGCTATCTTTTTCATTTTTTATGGTTTTGTAATTCAATAGGACATTTTTTTGGGGCTATTGTTACAAAGATAGATAATTACCTTACCGCTTGCGCCTGAAGAGTATTACAAAACCTGCCAGCGCTGCCAACAGGATGATTCCGGCAACAATGAAAGCCCAGGCATTAACTACCCTGCTTTCAGCTTTCATCGTGTAACTGCGGAAAAAGAATTCATAATAGCCAATCTCCCAGTTAGCCTGTGAACCCTCAATTTTGGTGCTGTTAGTCTGCAGCAACAATCCTGGCATCCTGATATTGAATTTGTAGCTATCATCACTTGATTCCTGATAAAAGCTGAGTTTTTGGGCAAATTCGTCGAACCGGTCAAGGTATTTTTCCTTAATCACCTGAAATGCCTGGCTCTTGAATATCCTGCCAAAGCCATCCAGGATCGCCTCAGGCCGGTCACCTTGCGTGCTGTCCATCAGGAAATGGTATATGTTCTCCTTGTTTTGTGCGAGTTCCTCAGGGGTCAGGCTCAATGATTTATCCTCTTTTAATATTGATGTTACCTGCTGGTAGAAATCTTCATACATGCTGCGTAAGAGATAATCCTCAAATTTTTTCTCTGTGGCTTTATAACTGACAGAGTCATATTTGGGGTCAGCTTTCCGGTTATCATCATTCATACTGATCAGCCGGATTTCTTCCTCATTCAGGAAATCCTTGTAATTAAGCCCGATGAACGGATTGGCTCTCTGGATGGTTTCCTCGAAAGTAAACCGGGTGAAGAACCACCGGAATTTCTTGTCGAGCGTGGAATTTACCCTTATAAGCAATAAACTGGTGTCAGCCGGATTCATGCTTGCATTCAATTCTTTAACAGAACGGAACTCCTTCGTGACCACAAGTTTAGACTTTTCCTTATCGATCCGGGTCCATTCTTTCTTCCAATCCGGTTCATTCATCAGGGCGAACCTGGCTTTGGTAATTTCGGTGGAATCACCTTCGAAAACGATCATCTGACTGATGCTTCCATCGCGATGGACATCAGTGATGAACTGTATGTTGAGACATCCGGGAAGGATGAACATCAGGATCGCGAGGATCAGGCTTGATTTAAAAGGCAGGGTTTTCATCTTATCAGGTTTTTGTATGTTAATGCGTATTGGTTGGCCAGGAGTGAATTCCCGAAGAATTTGCCCAATCCTGCTTTGGCTCTGTCAGGGTTGCGCAAGCGTTGTTCAATCATCGCACGTACTTTGACTTTTTCTATCGGATCGGACAATGAGTGGTTCAAGTCACGCATGACCCAGAATTCCTTCCATTCTTTATCGCGGAAGGCTGCCTGAACGGTCATCTTGTCGATCAGGGCGGGCAGAGAAGAGGCTTTAACCGATTGGATATGTGTTTCGAGATGGGAAATCTTTACCACGGAGACGGATTGCTCCCAGATAAACAGCCCGATCAGCAGTGCGGCGGCAATGCCGGATACCAGGGTGGCCATCCGGAGGATCTTTGTGGATGCAGTAAAATTGGGATTGGCACCGGTGCGGATTTCGAAATCCGGATAATCGGCAACCGGGTTAGCCAGGATAACTGCCCTGCGGTTGTTCAGAAATGTCTCATGGGCTTCCCTGCAGCTGCTGCAAGACAGCAGGTGGTCAGTAAGAAGGTGCTGCTCGTTCTGATCCATCTCATCATTTGTCAGATAGAGAAGGTGTTCGATGTTATCGCAGGCTGGATGGTTATTCATGGCGTGTGATATCCATATTTTTTAAGATGAACGGCAAGCTTTTTCCTTGCCAGGTAGAGGTTCGATTTAATGCTGGATTCAGTCAGGCCGGTCTGATCCCGCACTTCCCGGATCGACAGGTCGTCCATATCGCGAAGGATGAAAACCAACTGCTGCGTTTCCGGCAGGGAGGGTAACCACATGGTTATGATGCTGTTCAGCTCATTGGCCTCATAAACAGCAGCCGGATGTGCCCGATCCTCCGCCGGTATGTCTTTGTAGACTGCAAACTGCCGGCTGCGGACTTTTCTTAGGAAGTCGATCGAAAGGTTACGGAGAATGGAGAAGAGCCAGGTCTGAAAGGTCACTTTCCCGTTGTATCGGTGCAGGTTGGACCAGACCCTGAGGTATGCCTCCTGAACAATATCCTTGGATTCCTCGCTGTTCCCGGTCATCCTCAGGACGCTGCCGTATGCAAAGCGCCGCGTATGTCCGATCAGTTCCGCGAATGCAGCTGAATCGTTGTTTTGTGCCCGTATCACCAGTTGTTTTATTAATGACTGATCCATTCGGATGTCTTTCAACCAATAATACGTAAAGATCACGAAAAGGTAGAAGCGAATCTACAGTCTTATGTCAACCTGGTGATAATTACGTGAATAATGATTCCAAGAAGGAAAAGAAGGCTGAATCGTTTATTGTATTCAAACGCGTAACGAACGAAATACAACGGCCAGGCTTCGGCTTCATACTCGTCCGGCTTCGTCAGCGGACGCTTTTTCAGGAATGGTTTGCCTTTTTTAACCAGATAGGGCAAGGCAAGAACAATGATCATCACCGGCCAGGTGAGCTTGCCGGTGATAACCAGCCAGCCGATTCCGATGTATTGGAGTACCCACATGACCAGGGTTGAGTACCGGGCAACATCTTCACCGATGATGACCGGGAGGGTGAATATTTTCTTTGCACGGTCCTGCCTGAGTTTATCGATATGCTTGCCGAAGATCACTGAGGTAGGCCCGATAGCGTAAAGGGCGGACAGCCATGCCACATCCCAGCTCCACTGGTAACCTGAGGTCACGAAATAGGTTCCGCCGATCATCAGCGGTCCCCATACCAGGACTACGGTGGGTTCCCCCAACCCGATGTATTTCAGCGGCCAGGTGTAGAATAGTAAAAAGAACAAGCCACCCAGACCCAGGTACAGAACGGTTATAGGGCCGGTAATCGCCAGAAATGCACCGCATGCTATAGCCAATAAAAGGGTAACGTAGATGTAAAGCTTAAACCTGCCTGGCGTGATGTATCCGTGCTCAAGTATATGCGGGCCGTACTGCGCGCGGAAATAATTATCCTTGTCGACACCCCGGCGATGATCGGTCCAGTCGTTGAGCAGGTTGTTCGACGCATGGGCCAGTAGCAGTCCGAAAAATGCGACGGCAAAATTCAGCCCGTTAAATGATCCGTTTGCAAAGGCGAGCAATCCACCGAGCATGGCGGATATTGCGGTCATAATGAGTACCCCTGACCGGGTTGCTACCAGCCATCTGGAAATGATATCCAATCCCGACCACTCCTCTTTGGAGACCCGCGGTATGGTTTGAAGGGCTTTGCCCCAGAATGCTATATTCAGTGCCATTGTTTATACCTGTTGTTTGATAAACACAAACACTTCAGGTCGATTATTGTTCAGCTCTGGCATAATTCAAAAAGTTGATTATTTTTAGTGTCCTTAAAACACTTAATCGTGAAAACAACCATCCGAACTCTGACAGCTTTTATCATCGCACTTACGGTATTGGCATCCTGTGGAACCAGCGACATGCAAAATGAGTATCTGAAAATTTCAGGAAATGAGTCCGGTCCGCTGACTCTCACGGATGCCGGCTGGAGTGAACCGCTGACCTTTGATACAGTGCGTTTTGCCATAACGATCGACGAGAAGGAATATACTTCCGCGACAATGCCGGTAGTTAAAACTATCCGCACCGACAGCACTCTGACAAGGGTTTATGAATCAGGGATTTATACTTTCAGTCTGGTTGATGAACTCCGGTCTGGCTGGCATTTTCTTTCACGTCAGATGCTGATCAGTTCATCTAAAACAGATGTTTTTAAGGTCGACAAGGTGATCCTCTTTTCAGGAAAGCTGAAAAATCCGGTCGCGGAAGCCTTTCAGGTGACGGCAGGTAAATACGGTTTGTCGTTTCGCCTGAAGCCAGCTGACGGCGGTAATCCGCAGGACGGGTGTTTCATGCTGATCCAGAATCCATTCGTTAAATACGAAGCTAATGGTCAGGAATTCACTCTTTCCTATGATGCTTTGATGAAATGGAATCCGGCGAATGGTCCTTTCCCGACAGACCGGATGTGTGTGGGTACATATAAGCTGACCGGCAATACTTTCCGGCAGGACATGGCAGCGGAGTGGGTATATGAACCTGACCCTGCCGCTTTTCTGGCCGGGGGTTCGAGGATTGATTACGGCGAAGTGAAAGCAATTACGGAATGTGCCCGTGCCTTTCTCATCGGCCAGCCGCAGCATGGAGTGCGGGTGCATGTCGGCTGGTGCGAAAACGATTACCAGATCAACATGGCGATACCCGAAAGCCGCGTGGAATATAAGAGAATGATCGATCAGGCTGCGGCTACGGGATGCAATTACGTATTGTATACTCCCGATCACAGCGTGATCAGTTCACTGAAGGACAATGCCGATGCCTGGGGATGGGAAAGCCTGTTGTTTCTGAATCTCGGACAGAAGATCCGGAAGGGAGAATGGATGCCGAAACGCGATCCGATACCTGCCGATATCCAGGATGTTCTGAATTACGCCAAGAGCAAGAATATCAAGCTTCTGGCTTACGCTTATCCCTCGCTTCCCTGGTTGCAGAATCCTGAATGGACCGAGTGGAGGACTAAAATCGGTCAAAAACCCGAGGGTTACCTCACGGTTGATACCGGGCTTCGGAGTTTCCAGGACTGGTGGGTGGATTTGCTGGTCGATTTTTACGAATCCACCGGTATTGGCGGGTATTCCTTTGATCACTGGTGGATGAATTACACCGATGAGGCTGGACTGGTTAGCAGTAAATATCAACAATGGTTTGGAACGCGGCGAATTCTGGAGGAATTGCGCAAGCGTGTTCCCGAGATGATTGTTGACGGGCGGCAACAGTATCATGGCTTTGGCACCTGGACCTGGCTCGCAGGCACTTATCCGCATCCATTGATGACCGATGAGCAGCCGGGAAGCTTTAATGCGATCCCCGACCTGAGTACCGACCGGGTAACGGCCGGAAGGCAGCGATGGGTCGCCTGGCGCCTGATGACGAGGGATTTCACGCCGGTGGAGGTCAGACCGGGATTTATCACCCACCAGACACAGCGTGAAGATGCCAAGCGTGTAATGCGCCGGGATAAGTACCGCACCCGCGACTGGGATTACCTGGGCTGGAAATTCAATATGATATCATCTGTTGCAACTGCACCTTTTAATCATGTGGTTAACTACCTGCCTGCCCGTGATGAGCAGGAATTCAATGCATTCAGCGATGCAGACAAACAGTTTTTCAAGAAATGGATGGACTTTACCGACCAGAATGCCGCTTATCTGAAGAATATCATGCCGATCATCGGACAGCCTATGGTTGGCCGCTGCGACGGCACCAGTGCCATTCTCGACAACAAGGGATATATCTTCCTGTTCAATCCGAATTACCGGAAGATGAACGCGGAATTCACTCTCGATGAATCCATCGGCATCACCGGAGAGGGCAAATATCTTCTGACCGAGATTTTCCCGGTTGAAGGAGTGCACCCGGGACAGCCAGGTGAGGGATTTTTCACGAAGGGGGCTGCAGTAAGTTTACCCATGGATGGGGTTACGGCCCGCGTATACCGGATCGATCCGGTGGCTGCCGTGGCTCAGGAACCGGTACTTTTCAATTGCACCGGTAAAGTTGCTCTTGATGGTGATATTGTAAAGATTACTGAAGCAACCGGGATTACGGGCGAATCGCTTACCCTTATGGTTGCCCTGCCGGCTGATAAGACAATAGCAAAGCTTCAACTCAACGGAATGGATTATCCTTGTGAGGTGAAGGACGGTATTTTGTCTGCGACGGTCAGGTTTGGCGGGGTCGACTTCAGACAGGCGCAGCAATTCGGAAGCTACGATCCTGCATTTACAGGCGAAACCGTCGAGCAGGAATTTGTGATTCCACAGCGCATTTTCGATCAGCTGGCGGCGCGTAAGACAGCCTGGCCGATAGATTATACCGAGGATGACCTGGTGGCTCCCTGGATTGATCCTTCACGACTGCTGCTTTACGTTCAGATTGCAGAGCCTTACTGGACACAGGGTACCGGAAAGGAAATGAAAAAGGTTCCGATCAGGGCCACCGAGGTGAAACTTGAGCTGGATGGCAGGACGGTTAAGCTGAATGAAGGATATAATGGGGTTTATCCTTTTGTTGAGCGCACAAATCTTGGATTTTTCTACGATATGTCAGGATTAACGCCGGATACGCCTCATAAAATCAGGCTAACGCTGCCGAAAGGTTTGAAGCCGGGACAGTTCCAGGGGATCTTTGCTGATCACGTTGAAACGGTTTATACTTCTGAAATTCTTAAGTAGAATCCCCCGCCGCCTGAACCGCAAAGCTTAAGTGCATGTTTGCCGGAGTCCAGTCCATCCTGGGCCAGTTGTGTCATATTCTCTGTAAAAAGATGCGGGAAAAGGCGCAGCTGAAGGTCTGAAACCTGCAGAAACCGGTCCATCAGGGAGGTTGCACGGTTATGCCACAAATCGCTTACCAGACTATTGATCAGCGGTAGGTAGGCCTCGGTGAATAATTTGTCATGGCTGTGCCCGATAGAGTTGCCTGAAACGAAATTGCTGACTCCGGTGTGCGTGGCCCCGGGTCTGCCGCTGTCGACCAGTTCAATGGCAAACTGGTTTTCGAGATTTTCCAGGGATTCACCGGAGCTGTGAACCTCACCGTTAATCAGGAATATTGACTGATCCAGATAGCTCACCAGGGGATCGATACCTGAACTTTTTCCATGAAAGGCCGATTCCATAAAGGCAAGCGTGCTACGGAGGGTTTCATGATCAACCGGGACCTGCTTGAGTCCGTAGGTATGATAAATAGCGGCGGTGAGTGCTCCGGAGCTGCCTGTACCGTAATTCTTCGGAATATCCGAGTCAAAGGAGAGCCCGTTTTCAATATCTGCCGATAGTCTTTCGATATCCAGAATCAAAGCGGCTGAATTCCGGTTTATATCGTGGTTAAGATACATCAGCAATTTTTGCAGGCCATCGCCGGAAGTATCCAATAAGTGGTTGCCCTTGGTTTCCTGACGGGTCGGAACCAATTTGCCCGAGAATTTATGGAGCGGAAAAGCGCAGGCATCGGAGCCCTTCAGGATTGAGTATTCCCCGAATAGAAGGATTTTGGCCGGGAAGCTTTTTTCCCCTGATGATCTGTTTGATAGTTCCATTATCATTGATGTCTGATATCCCGGATTTACCAATTAGTCAGTGGTTAATTCCTCGCAACCGTTTCCGGCCAGGTCATCGATCCACCTTCCGTTCTCACAAAATGGCAAAAGGGCATCCGAAATGAATTTCTTAACCTGCAATTCCTCATTTTCGGGATACAGGAGATGCACGTTCGGACCGGCATCGAGGGTAAAGCACAGGTTGCTGTCAGTCTGTTGACGGTACTCTCGCAGCAGGCGGATGATTGACAGGGTACCGGGTTCCATCAGTATGGGGCTGCCGGCGGAGGACTGGATAAGACCGTGCAGGGTCATGGCCTCTTCTTCAACCAGCCGGTTAAATGCCTGCTGGTCGCCGGTGCCGAGAATCCCGATCATCCGTCCGGTGTTTTCCCGGGCACGGTTGAACCGTTGCGCGGCGTAAGGGTTGGATTCCATCAGCTGATGGCCTGCGGAGCTCGAGAGACTTTTCGGACTGGAACTTACCACCAGAACCGCATCGCGGTAGGTCTTAAATACCGGATGAACAAGATGATTGACCGGAACGGCATATTCATCGGAAGAGTCCGCAATAGCTTCTGATCGTCCCCAGAGCGTGAAACCACCGTAAACCGACCGTGAGGCACTGCCGGAACCCAGACGGGCCAGGGAAGAGACTTTGCGGTAAAAATCGGATTCTGAAAGCTTTGTGCCGCTGATTTTTTCTTCCGCCCTGATGAGACAGGCGGCCAGCGACGACATAAAGGATGCGGAGGATGATATGCCTGAGGAATGCGGGAAATTGTTGCTGCTCGCAATATTCAGTGAACAGTTTCCGATATAGGGTAACTGTCCGGAGGTCCTGGAGATAAAGTCAAATACCTTTTTTTCGAACCGGGGCTCACTTTTCCCTTCAAACAGAAAGGAATGCGCAGGCTTGCCCTGGGTGCGGGTCCAGGAAACTTCCGTGAGGCTCACCGATCTCCGGAGCGTCATGCTGATGGAAGGATTCCGGGGAAGCTGGTCGCCATACTTGCCCCAATATTTTACCAGGGCGATGTTGGCCGGGGATTTCCATGTTGTTTGGTTCGATGTGTCCACGGGTTATCTGATTATTTCGTTCCAGGAAAATGCAAGCGTATAATTTTTCACCTTGAAATAGGAAACGATATCGGTGTAACTCATATCAGAAGATGCGAGGATGAAATCACCTCCCCAGGCGCCGAGTGATTTAACCGAGCCTTTGAAATCCGGAAATAGAATTTCTTTAACCGTAGGTCGCCCGAGAAGATCGCTGATTAATCGTTCATGCCTGTCTATCAATTGGTTGAAATCTTTTAGGGATGAAGTCCGGGTGATTTGCGTGGAAATCCCGCTGATCTCACGGATGGCCTCGTCTGCTGGATTGATCTCATTAAAAAACCGGTGTATTTCAGCCGGCGTGTCCTGTTTTCTTCCCAGGTAGATAAACGCAAAATGCTCATAAAATCCGGGATGAAAATCCACGGTGTTAATTCTTGGAAGTCCCTTCTCCACGAAGAAGAACAGGGGTTTATCCGCACCTGCGCAGGCAATGTCGTAACCTGATCCTCTGGCTGTACGGCCGTTCAGCTCAAAAGGATCAATATCGGCCCACCGGGCCAGATTGGCTATCAGGGTTGAACTTGATCCCCAGCCCCATTCGCGGTTGAATTCGAGGCGGTTGGTAATCGAATAATTACCGGATGCCCTCAGGAAATTCCCATTTATTCTAGTAGCAGCCCCTAAGATCGCGAGGAGCTTATCTGCGACCAAATTATCGGAAGCCTTCCGGACAACAACTGACCGGTCATCGCTAACCTCCAAAACGGCATCGAACCAGAGGCCATTGGGGTCAAAGGCCAGCCATTTGATGCGTGCAACAGGTCCGGGAGTGAATTCAACCTCTGTCGATTGCCCCATTTTCAGCGGCAAAGCGAGTGCTGTAGCGCCTTTCAGGACCAGGTACTCACCGGTGAGCAGCAGCTTGCCGTTGGAGTGGAATATTTGGTGCGATGGATTAATCAGTATCAGTATTTAACGGACGGGTTGACTTTCGGTGGTGAAGAGGCAGGTGGCCGGCCTGAATACCGGTAGTAACCAGTGCTTTCAGGGCGGCGAAATTGCTTGCCATTCCTGCTGCAGAAGCGATCTGCATCAGCTCAGCGGCCCCGGGATCGCCCAGTATTTTCAGGGATGCTGCCGCGAGTGGATGAGTTTTTGTCAGTCCGCCGACAGTGCCCAAAGCCATCGGGACCTCAAGCGTATAGGTGAAAAGGTTGTGATCCGTTGAAATGCGTGTGAGCGCGGTATAACTTCCGTTAACCGATGCCCAGGCATGTCCGGAGGCTTCAACCGCCCGAAAATCATTGGCTGTAGCGAGCACCACCGCGTCGATACCGTTGTAGATGCCCTTATTATGCGTTACAGCCCGGTACGTATCGATCCTGGCAATATTGACCGCCAGGGCAAACCGCCGGGCAAAATCCAACGGGTTATCGATTCCCCTGATTCCGGCCAGATCGTCAATCGGGCACTGCACCGTGCATTCAACGCGACAATCCGGGATATGGTTCGAGAGGATCGACATGATTATTTCGGGTTCCCCGTTAGTCCCTAACAACGCTTTAAAAGCACCGCTCAGAGCTGAGGCCATCGCTTCGAGACAGGAATTGATGAAGTTGGCACCCATGGAATCGGCTGTCTGGAAGAATACCCGGATCTGGAAAAGATGGTCGATCTGTGTGGTGAGATCAACCAGTTCGAAACCGGTGATGCCGCCGCCCCGACCTTCCATGCCGGCAGTAAGATGTGATGCCGCCGAGCGTAGGATTTCAAAGAGCCCGGTCGAGCTTCCGATTAAGCGATGCGGATCTCCTTTCCATAGAAAATGGATCTGCCCCGTTTTGGTTTCGGAAATCACACGCGTGCGAAATCCGCCACGTTCGGCCCAGAACCTTGCACTCCAGGAGGCTGCAGCTACAACGGAACTCTCCTCGGTGACCATCGGTACGGCATATTCCCGTCCGTTAATAAGGAAGCCCGGAGCAATGCTGTAGGGGAGGGAATAGGCAGATACCACATTCTCGGTCATGTTTTCCAGGAGTGCGGCAAAACGTTTGTCTTTGGGCTGGAAAGAGACGAGGAGATCGAGTGTTTCACGGCTGATGAATCCTTCATCGGCAAGTTTCCCGAGTTTACCCGCGACCGTAAGTTTTGAAAAGCCAGTGAACCTGCTCACGGTTAATCCTCCTTCAGGGTCAGGTATGCATACGCTATCTCCAATCCCCGTATCTGGTTGAGGGTGAATTCCCTCAGGGTCTCATAATCTTCGCGGGCATATCTCAGGAACATGGAAGCCTGGCCGTATATGGCTGGCACCTTGCTTTTTCGGATGAAATAGTAGCCATCCAGAAAATTTTTAATGCCTCCTGATATGATTATCTGTTTTACAGGCAGTTTCTTATTTGATCCGGCAAGCCGGTTAACCGATTCCAGCATATCATACGCATCGTTTCCGATAAATGAGAGTGGTTCGAGCATCTGCCTTACCTGCGGGTTACTACGCTGCAGCTCGAGACTGGCAAAATTCGTTCCCCCGAAAGCTGCAAATTCAACAGCCTGCAAAGGCAGCGACATTAATTGGCGCAGACTTTCCGGACCCATACCCTGGCCAACTTCCTTTACGATAACCGGAAAATCCACCTGTTCAATGAATTCACTGATCAGGTCGATGGGTTTCTGGCTTAACAGCTCACCTTCGGGTTGCAGCCATTCCTGCATGGGGTTCACATGGATGATCAGACCATCCGCCTCCAGACGGGAGACCATTTCGGATATCCGCTCAACGGAATCGTTTGCCAGCGCCTTCCCGATCTGCACGATGCCCAGGTTGGCATAAAACGGCACCTCGTCACCCAGGTATTTCCGCAGCATGAAATGTTCGGGGTAGAGGTTTTCCTCGAGGAGCATCCTGCAGGAGCCGAGTCCCATGCCCAGTCCGAATTCATGACATACCCTGGCCAGGTTGCGGTTGATCAGCATGGCAGCTTCCGTGCCACCGGTCATGCTCGAAATCCAGATCGGCACGCGCAGGGTTTTGCCCAGGAATGGGAAAGGCTTGAGAATTCCGGCCGGGTGCGCGCTCAGCAGGGGCTCATAATTAAAGCGTGTATCCCTGGTTTCACGGAATGTTTGTGATTGGAGGGCAAGATCGATATGTGCTTTTTTCTTTTCTGCGGACATGTCGGTTGGATTATTTTATTCCAATATGGCGGGATATGACCAGCTTGAGAATTTCTGATGTGCCTTCTCCGATCTGCAGAATCCGCTGGTCGCGGTAAAACCGCTCGATCGGGTTATCCTTGACCAAACCGTAGGCACCGTGTATCTGAAGCGATTCATCGGCAATTTCTTTCGCAATCTCGGAGCAGTAAAGCTTGGCCATGGCGGCTTCTTTACCAAAAGGAAGATGCTGGTCTTTCTGCCAGCAAGCCTTGTAAAGCATGTTTCTGGCCAGTTCAAGCTTAAGTGCCATATCGGCCAGCTTGAAGGCGACAGCCTGGAATTTAGCGATCGGCTTGCCGAACTGAACCCTTTTGCCGGCGTAGCTCATGGCCATCTCATAAGCGCCCTGTGCCAGTCCGAGTCCCATAGCCGCAATGGAAAGCCTGCCTGAATCGAGAGTCTCAAGCATGATATGCGACCCTTCGCCCGGTTTCCCCAGGGTTTGTGACACCGGAATGCGGCAATCGGTGAATGTCAGCTTGCCGGTATCCGCCGCCCGCCAGATCATTTTGTTGGTGATCGGTTCGCAGGCATAACCGGGGGTTTCCCGGTCAACAAGCATGACTGTGAGCTCTTTACGCCCGTCTTTCATCCCGGTAACAGCCTGAATGGTTGCACCGGCTGACAGCGGGGAGGCAGAATTGGTAATGAATATTTTCTGGCCGTTGATCACCCAGTCGCTGCCGTCGCGCACGGCCATCGTTTCCGTATTGTTGGCATCGGAGCCAGCATTGCGCTCGGTCAGTCCGAAGGCCCATAGGTTTGATCCGCCTAGCAATCTGGGCAGGAAATTACGTTTCTGCTCCTCGGTGCCGTATTTTACTATCGGCGCCAGTCCCAGTGAGTTTTGCGCTGCAATGGTGGCTGCCTGCGATCCGTCGATGCGGGCAAGCTCTTCCACAGCAATAATGTAAGAGAGGGTATCGTGGTTCGATCCCCCGTATTCCTCAGGTACCGTCATCCCCAGCAGACCCAGTTCTCCCATGGCCCGGGTGAGTTCCACCGAGAAGGATCCGGTATCATCCAGTCCGGCGGCTTTAGGTGCAACCTGATTTTCGGCAAAATCCCTGATCTTCTCCCTGAAGTTCTCGTGTTTCTCTGTGACCAGTGGATTAATATAGGTATAAGTCATTTTCAATCAGTTAAATAATGTCGATGTCCATCAGCACTTCGTTCAGCCTCACCTGCTGCCCCTCAGTGGTCCTTATGGTTCCAATCTTTCCTTTCGTTGCGGCCAGTATCTGATTTTCGGTCTTCATCGATTCAATTACCGCAACAATATCTCCCTTGGCAACCACATCGCCCTGGCTAACCATCAACCGGCTCAATAATCCCGGCAGCGGAGCATAAACAGCCGTGTCTTCGGAATCCGGACCGCTGATGCTCTTTTCCGGCTTATTGCCCGGTTCCCTGGTGATGGCCGGATCAGTAAACCGGTAGGTTAATCCACCTGCCGTTATCCAGACCGATCGGTCGGGATGTATGGAACAAACAACGGGGCTGTTTGTTTCTGCCGAATTGGCATCAAAATGTATTCTTCTGATTTTACCTTGATATTCAATGGCTTTGCTGTTGATTTGTCGCCAGTAACCAATTTTTACCCAGGGATTTGATTCCTGGTGAGACAGATTTTCTGAAACGTCTGCATTTAGCGCCTGGTAAGCGCGTTGGTACACAAAGTCAGGAACTGATGATCTCTTACGTGCCAGATCTGCGAGAAGGTCTTCGGAGTTTATCTGAATGAAATCGGTATAAAAATCCCGACCGGTGAAAACCGGATGCTGAAGAATTTCCCGGATAAATTCCCCGGTGGTCTCCACTCCATGAACAACCAGCTGATCCAGTGCGGTCTGTGCTTTCAACAAAGCCGCCTCACGGTCGGTATCATGTACGATCAGCTTGGCAATCATCGAATCGAACCATGGGGATACCACGAATCCGTTTCCGCAGGCATGCTCGGTCCGGATGCCGGGCCCTTCAGGCGCCTTGAACAACGACAGGCTACCAGGCCGGGGATCGAAACCGGAGGCGGGATCTTCTGCGCAGATCCGGCATTCGATGGCATGGCCGCGGGTGGTAATATTTTCCTGTGATACTGATAGCCGCTGGCCTGCGGCTACCTGGATCTGTTCCCTGACCAGGTCGAAACCGGTGACCATCTCCGTAACCGGATGCTCAACCTGAATGCGGGTATTCATTTCCATGAAATAATGCCTGCCTGATGCATCGAGCAAAAATTCCAGCGTGCCTGCATTATCGTAACCCGAATACTTAGCCAGCTTGACGGCGTCCTCCAGGATCCAATGTCGCTGATCTTCAGTCAGGGAAGGGGATGGACTTTCTTCGATGATCTTCTGGTACCGACGCTGGATGGTACATTCACGTTCATAGAGATGTACCAGGTTCCCATGTTTGTCGCCCATCACCTGTATTTCGATATGCTTGGCCTTCCGGATGTAAGGCTCGGCAAACACACGGCCATCGCCGAAAAAGCGTTCCGCCTCCATGGAAGCCAGGCATACCTGCCTGGCAAATTGCTCCGGGTTCTCAATGATCCGCATACCGCGGCCGCCGCCGCCGCTCACTGCCTTGACCAATACGGGAAAAGTCAGCTTGTCCGCCTGTTCAGCCAGTTCGGCATGGGTTCCGGTCAGTGCCGGGAGAACGGGTACTCCGGCTGAAATGGCCTGTTGACGCGATGATTCCTTGCCTGACATTTTAAGCATGACTTCTGGGGACGGGCCGATCCAGGTGATATTGTTCTTTTCGCAGAGCGCTGCAAATGAAGCATTTTCGGCCAGAAACCCGTATCCCGGATGAATGGCATCGGCTCCGCATTTTTTCGCGATGGCAATGATCTTTTCCCCATCGAGGAAGGCGGAGGCTGGATTTGAGCCTTGTAAATAATATTTTTCCACCGGGCTTTCGAGGTAATCCAGTCCGGAATCCGATCCCGAAGCTATCACCACCGGCATAATGCCGAGTTCAGCTGCCGATCGTATGATTCGGTTAACAATCTCTCCCCGGTTGGCTATCAGTATCTTTCTGATCATTTCTTTCTGTTGAAAAAATTGGCCAGCAATTCCTGCGCCTCATGAGTCTGTTTAAGTATAGCAAGGCTGGTTACGGTGATCTCGGCGAGGTTGTCCGGGAATGCCGGCCTGGCTGTTTTCCATAACCGTTTGATTTCCCTGACCGCCCCGGTTGGCAGCGCTGACAGGGAGGCAGTGAGTTTCGCCAACTCCGATTCAGTTTCTTCAGAAGTACCTGCAAAATCAGTCAACCCGGCCTGCTGTGCCTGGTCAGCATCAAATGTAGAACCCGTGAGCATCAGTTGCTTGATTCTCAATGAGGCGGAACGGTTCATGATGAAAGGCATGATAACGGCAGGTGCCAGTCCCAGCCTGACCTCCGCAAAAGCAAAAGTTGAATCCCGGGTCGAGAGAACCCAGTCGCTGCACCCCAATATTCCCAGGGCCCCTCCGTAAACGGCTCCGGAAGTAACGGAGATGAGTGGTACGGGCAGCTGATCAAGTGCTTCCATGAGGTTCCGGATCACCTGGCTATCTGTTAAGTTTTCCTCAAAAGTGGCTGTGCCGCTTTCACGCATCCAGTTAAGGTCGGCTCCGGAACTGAAATTCCCGTTTTTGCCCCTGACAACCACGGCGCTCAAGGCAGTATCAGCGGATAATTCAAGGATGGTTTCGATCAGCTCCTTGATCATGGCCGGATGGAAGGCATTTCTCGTTTCCGGTCTGTTCAGCCATAGTATACCGATGCTTCCTTCGCGTTCCCGTTTAATATATCGATTTTCCATTTCTACATTCTGTATATCCCCGGTTTGAACTCAGTTACCTCATTCCCGGCGATTGCGGCCAGGCTGAGACCCAGAACGGTCCGGGTGTCGGCTGGGTCAATGATCCCGTCGTCCCACAAACGTGATGTGCTGTACCATACCGAGCTCTCCTTCTCGTATTGTTCATCGAGGGAACTGCCCTCACCGTTAGTCTCTTTGTTTTCCCTGCTGCTCACGGATTGTAAAACCTGTGAAGCCTGTTGGCCGCCCATTACCGATATTCTGGCGTTGGGCCAGCAATAAAGGAATCTCGGACTGTAGGCACGGCCGGCCATGGCATAATTTCCTGCCCCGTAAGAGCCTCCGATGATCAGGGTTATTTTGGGTACTGAGCTGTTGGCCACCGCATTAACCATCTTTGCACCATCTTTGGCTATTCCCCCGTGCTCATATTCCTTGCCGACCATGAATCCGGCAATATTCTGGAGGAATATCAGGGGTATTTTTCGTTGGTTGCATATTTCGATGAAGTGCGTGCCCTTCAATGCGGATTCAGAGAAAAGTATCCCGTTATTGGCGATAATGCCGACTGAATAGCCCATTATCGATGCAAATCCGGTTATCAGGGTTGTTCCGTATCCGGCTTTGAACTCATGAAACCTGCTCCCGTCGGCGATGCGTGCGATGATCTCCGTCGGATTCACGACGGTACGCCCATTCGATTGAAAAGCGCCGTATATCTCGGTGGAATCGTATAAAGGTTCCTCAAAATTCTTGACCTGCGGGCTGATATCTTTTACCGGATAAGTTTCGAAAATGTTTCTGATGATTTCCAGGGCATGCCGGTCATTATCGGCCATATGATCCGCAACGCCGGAGCGTGTCGTGTGCACGAATGCCCCGCCCAGCTCCTCGGCTGTGATCTCCTCACCGGTAGCGGCTTTTACCAGTGGAGGGCCTGCCAGAAAGATCGTCGCCTGATTTTTTACCATGATTGTCTCATCGCTCATGGCAGGTATATAAGCGCCACCTGCAGTACAGGAGCCCATGACGGCGGAGATCTGGGGAATGCCGGCTGCTGAAAGTCTTGCCTGCAAATAGAATATCCGTCCAAAATGATCCCGATCGGCAAAAAGGTTGGCTTGCTCGGGAAGATAAATACCCCCTGAATCTACCAGGTAAACAGCCGGAAGCCGGTTCTCGAGGGATATGTCGAGGGCCCTGAGATGTTTCTTGATCGTTTCCTTGACATACGTGCCGCCCTTAACCGTGGCATCATTGGCAATAATAACTGCCAGCCTGCCCCGGATACTTCCGATCCCGGTAATGATGCCTGCCGAAGGGAAATTGTTGTCGTACTGATCACAGGCAGCCAGAGTTGAAAATTCCAGAAACGGGGTTTCAGGATCAATAAGCAGGTCGATCCTCTCCCTTGCCAGGAGGCGGCCCCTGCTGATATGCCGCTGAACGTAAGTATCCCCGTCGCGGAACATGACCGACTCAAGCCGGTCTTTGAACTCCCTGGCTGTTTGGCGGTTTGCCACCTCATTAGCCTTGAATTCTGCGGAATTTACATCAATATTACTGGTTAGCCTGAACATAGTACCGGATAAAACTTATCCAGTTAACTATTTTCCAGGGTGTTTTGTTTACCGGAGATCATAAATACCACCTTACAAGCTAAAGTTCGAAAGGGTTGGGTACCCGATTTTTCTTAGGGTTGCGAACGAAACCACTTCAGTTTTTCAGTAGTCTGATTGCTGAAGAAGAATGAGTTCCCCAGGTGCCACGGCAAAAATAGATTCCGGCGGGTAAATCGGTTGTATTGAACTTAACCTGATGCTTTCCGGGATCTTCTACCCTGTCGATCAACGTCTTGATTTTCGAACCGAAAATATTGAAAACCTCAATTCTGACGGAGGTTCTGACTGGTAAATCATAGGTTAATGTGGTACTGTTATCGAATGGGTTGGGGTAATTCTGCAACTGCAATGAGCCGTTTTTACTCAAGATAATTGGATTGGTGGAGGAGGTCCCTCCGCCGTCAATAGTTTTTATAATTGTTCCACCCAATCCTGCAGCCCAGATATGATGTTCATCTGTGAATGAAAAGGAAAACAGGTCATGTGCAACATTTGTGGGCAGCAAGGACCAGCTGTCACCACCATCCGTTGTTTTAAGAATCGCACCCTGGCTGCCGCACAACCAGCCTGTGGTTTCATTTACAAACCTGACTTTCACGAAAGACTGGCTCCGTATGCTGGGCGGCATGGTGATAGAATTCCAATTCTGACCACCGTCAGCTGTTTTGTATACTTTACCACTAGCGCCGGCAACAATCAACGTATCCAGATTAAAAGCGTACATGCATGAAAGGGTCGTTGTAAATGAATTGTTCTGTTGAGTCCAGGTAACGCCTCCATTTCCAGTCCTGAGGAATGTTCCTGACCAACCGGAAATAAACCCATTGACTGAATCCTTAAATATCACTTCGGTCAGGACTTTTGCCACTCCGCTGGGATAGGATACCCAGGTGGTTCCGCCATTCAGGGTTTTGTAGGTATTCCCGTTGTCAGTTACTATCCAGCCCCGGGCTTGATTAAGGAAGAAAATCGAATAGATCATACCGGAAACTGCGGGAACAGTAGTTGCACTCAAAATTTTCATCCAGGTTTCACCGCCATCTGAAGTCTTGAATAAATTACTGTTCGATGCTGCAAAACCGATTAAGCGGTTCAGAAAAAACAGGGTTCTGTAATCCGGGTGAAAAATTGACTGATTTTTTACTGCCCACGTTTCACCACCGTCAGATGTTTTAAGAATGCCATGATAGGAACCTGCAGCAAATCCCTGAAGGGTATCGGTGAAACAGATATCATATATATATCCAAGAAATCCATCTGTTTTAATTGTCCAGTCTAACCTGTTTTGTGATTTTGCAATTAGGCCATAATTCCCGACTGAGAGATAAAAAACATTTGGTTTCACTACCACAGCGTTTATCGGATGAGAATTGTCCTGAGATAAGTAATTAACTGTATATGAAACACCCCCGTCTGTGGAATTTAATATTTGTCCGGTTGCCCCCATGATTATCACGTTATGTCTATCAATGATACTGATGGTGTTCAGATCATAAGGATTTGAAGCATTGATCAGGGTCCATGTGTTGCCGCGATCCACGGTTCGGAGGATTTTGCCTCCGGTACTGACTGCAATGCCCAGACTGTCAATAAACTTGATGTCATTAATAGTGGTTGTGAGGGGAGATGACAGTGTTTGCCACGTCACACCGCTATCAGGCGATCTCTGTATGATTCCACCGTCGTGCCCGGTGTAAATCATTCCTTTCGGATCCAGGAAAATGGACCTGATGGCTTTCGCAGAATTAGTGGGGCGGTTGATCCAGTTTGTACCGCCGTCATCAGAAATATACATGGTGCCGGTGTATCCGCCAACCAGGCAATTATTGGCATTATTGGTTGCGACAGCGTAATAGCTGTATGGATTGCCGGTTACCTGTTTTATCCAGGTCAGACCGTTATCAGTAGTTTTTAATACTGCTCCGGGAACACCGACCGCCCAACCTGTTCCATTGGCATTCATGGATACTCCGTATAAAATGCTTGTGGTGCCGCTTACAACCTTCGACCAGCTTTCGCCATTATCCGCTGATCGGAGAATGAGTCCCTGATAACCTACAGAAACGGCATAATTGCCACCAAAGATGGCCACATCATTTAATGAGTTTCCATCAGGCTTTGGGTTTTGCCAGGTCCAGCCTTTTTGGCTGAATACAGCAGTTGAAAGCATACAGGTTAGCGCAAGCAGGGCAGCTATTCGTTTCATAATATCCTCCTCAAGAATTGGAATGTGGTTCAAGAGGTTAAGATAGTAATATGCAGATTTATTTCTTCATCCCTGCAAGTTTCTTTTCTTCAATCTTTTGAAGCCGAAGAATGGTTCGCTCTTTCTGCCGGACAACATCAAGCTCATATTGGTACTGAAACCTGATCCAGAACTCAGCAGAGATTTCCAGAGCTTTTTCCAGTGATAAAGCAATTGAGGCTGTAACCGGACGCTTTCCGCGAATGATTTCATTTAGCATAGTTGGCTGCATTTCGATCATTTCGGCAAATTTTCGCTGAGTAATGCATCTGGCAATCAATTCTTTTCTTAATATAATTCCCGGATGAGTGGCGATAAAGGGTATGAGTAATTCTTCCATGTTGCAAAGTTAATACTAATAACAAAAATTCACTAAAATAGTGAATTAAATCTTGGTAGCAATACCAAACTGTCATGAGTATATAGATGACTTTATCACCCGAAAAAGATAAAACCGGGGTGATTATTTAATTGACGGACCACTTAACATAGTGGGAAATTTCACTGTACGATGAATAGGTAACCCTTGCCTTTGATGGTCTGAATTTCGATCTGGGAATCCTCCGACAGGTAGGTCCGGATTTTCCTGATGTACACATCGAGGTTGCGGGAATTGAAAAAAGAATCATCACCCCAGACTGACAAAAGCAGTTCCCTTCGGTCGGTAACCCGGTTGATATTTGCACACAGCATGCTGAGAACCTGCTGGTCGCGTTGTGATATCTTGATCATGCCGGAAGGAGCATGAAGCTCATAGCGGGAAGGGTGAAAAGTGTAGGCGCCGATTTTTATTTCATGATCGTCGGGTGCCGGAAGCGTGCCGTTTGAGTTTTTCAGGTTGAGCTGGTTTTTCACCCTGATAATCAGCTCCTCAATACTGAAGGGCTTGCGCATGTAATCAGTGCCCCCGGCCTCAAAACCTTTAACCAGATCGGCAGTTTCGGTTTTTGCGGTCAGGAAAATGATAGGCATATTCTGATGCAGGCCCCTGATCTGGCGGCACAAGGAGTAACCGTCGATATTTGGCAGCATGATGTCGAGGACACAAATATCCGGACTGAAATTATTTAACCGGTTCATTACTTTCGCACCATCGGTTTCCCAGATTACCTCGAATCGCTGATCTTCGAGGGTCTCCTTGACGATCTTGCCTAAAAACAATTCGTCCTCAACGTATAGTATTTTTGTGCTCATGCTGTCTGGCGCGGAAAGTCAAGCGTGAAAATACATCCACCGGCAGGAGGGCTCTCAACAGAGATGGACCCGCCGTGCTGCTTCATCACCAATGCGGCAAAACTCAGACCCAATCCGTAACCTTTAATATTATGTGTATTCCCGGCGGGAACCCTGAAGAATTTATCGAATACACGGTCGAGATATTCCTTCGGGATTCCCGGACCGTTGTCGCCCACCTGAACACTTACTGATTTTTTGTCTTGGTTTATCTTAATACGTATTTCGGGGGAGTCATTGCCATATTTCAGGCTATTGTCGATCAGGTTTATCAGAATACCCTGAAAGTAAAGCGGGTCCACCATGATGGCATCAGTCATTGCAGCGTTGTCAAAAATCACGCTGGCATTTCGAGCGGTGAGGCGCGGTTGAAGGGTAAGCAGGGTTTCCTCAATTATTGGCTTGATATCCGTGAGCTGAGGCTGGATAACCTGGTTCTGCTCCCCGATGAGCGACTGGTCGAGGACCTTGCTGATGAGCTGATCCAGACGGTTGAGTTCCTGGGTTGCCATATCGAGGTATTCTGCAGTTATGGCAGGATTATTCACCTTGTCGAAAGTCTTAAGTGCCTCGAGAGCCACTTTTACCGTGGATACCGGGGTCCGGAGCTCATGGGTGATATTGCTGACGAAATCGTTTCTGAGACTGTTGAGCATGACCTGCCTTTTCAGGCTTCGGTCGGTATAATAGAAAGCGGAACCGGTCAGAAGAAGCAATATCAATCCAAAAAGAATTTGGGGAGTCATCATTTTAACCAGATAGGGAACTTCATTCTTTACCAGAACACCGGGCAGCTGGCCGGCCATCATCCCGGAAAAGAAAAGGCCTGATTCCTGGGCTTTCCGGGCCTGTGCCAATGAATCGGCCAGCCAGTGGAGTGATATGCCCATTTTTTTCGCTTCGGTTTTTTCGGTGAAGAATTTCTTGAATAACACCGAATCCAGTGAAAGAGGAAAGCCCATGCGCACGGTATTGTTGGTACCCGTGGAATCCTCGTTGTGGTTGATAATCAGTTTCACACTTCTTATCAGCATATCCTGCTTCTTCTTAACGACAGCAAATTGCTCAACGTGAAGCCTTTTGGGAGGTAGGTTAACGGTAGAGTCCAGGTTGTCTGCCGACATTACTGTAATAGTAACAGAGTCCTTGAGGGCTGGTTCTACCACGCGGCTGAATACCACGCTGTCCATAACCTGATTGAACGATTCATCATAAGCCCGTGAAAGATCTTCGCGAAGGAGATCCTTTTGATCCAGATACTGGTTTCTCAGCCAATAAGATACAAATCCGGTCAGCAATAGCTGGCTGAAAACCATGAGAAGGGGTATCCACCGTATTTTTCTTTTTGTACTCATCTGTCAGATCTTCGACAAAGATAGGCGGGGCATATTGAATCACAGGCAACCATTAACCTTAATTAACCTTGTTTTACAATTCGTTAACCCGATAATCCGGAGACGGCTGTTATTTTTGACAAAAAATTATTTACGAATGAAATCAATTATTCTTATCAGCACTGGTTTATTGGCATTCACCATGCTGGGCGCGCAGAGCGATCCGGCTAAAACAATAAAGAGCGGAAAGGTAGTCTATGAAGAAACGGCTAAAATCGAGATACACCTCGAAGGGGATGCTGCGGCATTAGCCGCATCGCTGCCGAAAGAACGTAAAAGCAAGAAGTCGCTTTTGTTCAACGAAGGGGCCTCTTTATATACCAATGTTAAACAAGAGGAAGCTACAGCGGAACAGGTCGCCGGCGAGGGCAATACCATGGTTATGATGAGAATGATGGAGCCGGACAATAAGATGTATACCGATTTTGCTTCCAAGAAGCAGATTGAGCAGCGCGAATTTATGACCCGCATGTTTCTGATTGAAAAGGAACTGGGAGTTTCCGACTGGAAACTTACCGGCAATACAAAGGAAATTCTGGGTTATACCTGTCAGGAAGCTACGCGTCAAAGTAAGGACACTACCGCCATTGTGGCCTGGTTTGCTCCATCATTGCCTGTTCCTGCCGGTCCGGGTGAATATCTGAATCTCCCGGGCATGGTACTGGCTGTTGATCTGGATAACGGAAAACGAACTATTGTAGCTCAATCCATCGAGGCTGCCGAAGTTGATAACAAGATGCTCGCCAAGCCAAAAGAGGGCAAGAAAACCACCGAAGCCGAATTCAAAAAGATTGTCGAAGACAAGATGAAGGAGATGGGTGTTCAAAATGGTGGCGTAAAAGGAGCCGCCGGCGTTCACATGATGATCACGATTGATAAATAGTTGGCAGTCTGCAGTCTGCAGTTTGCAGTTGGCAGTCTGCAGTTGGCAGAGCCTGCCCCGGACTTGATCCGGGGGCAGTCTGCAGCTCTCTGGATAACCCCAGGCTTCAGCCTGGGGACTTTAACCTAACCATTAACTTACCCTCATGACACGATACCTAACATTATTACTAATCTTGTGCATCTCCACCGCCTCCTTCTCACAGTCGATGAACCTCACCGGTGATGTGATGGGAGAGAAGGGCGTTCCGCTTAATTCAGCCACGGTAGTGCTCCTGAATCCAAAGGACTCAACTTTGGAATTCTTTGGAATAAGCAACGAAAAAGGACATTTCGAAGTGAAAAGCGTGAAGGGCGGAAACTACCTTTTACAGGTAGCCTATCTGGGATATCAGTCATATTATCAGAACATTAATTTCCCGTATGGTCCCGGTAACGATTTCGGGGTTGTGGCTTTAAAACCTAAAACCGTTGACCTGAAGGAAGCCCAGATCGTGGGTGAGTATGTTCCGCTGGTGATCAGGCATGATACTATCGAGTTCAATGCCAGAGCGTTCAAGACCCGATCCGATGCCAATGTGGAGGAGCTGCTGAAAAAATTGCCGGGGATAGAGGTCGACAGGGCGGGGAATATCAGGGCATTGGGTAAGGATGTTAAAAAGGTGCTTGTTGACGGGAAGGAGTTTTTCGGGAACGATCCGAAGGTGGCAACCAAGAATCTTCCTGCCGACGCTATTGATAAAGTCCAGTTGTACGACAAGCGTTCAGACGAATCGGAATTTACGGGTATCGACGACGGCACCCGCGATAAAACGGTGAACCTTATTCTCAAGGATGATAAAAAGAAGGGAATCCTGGGTGATGTCACTGCTGGCGCAGGAATCGGGGATGCTTCGGCATCCGGGGGCAGTGGTAAATATTATCTCGGCAGCGGCAAGGCCTATCGGTTTACCGATAAAACACAGGCAGCCGTGCTCGGGATGGTCAACAACGTGAATCAATCCGGATTCTCTTTTGGCGATTACATGAGTTTCAATGGAGGAATGAGCAGTATGGGAGGTGGCAATGGCGCTATCATGATCGGTAGTAGTGGCGGAGGCGGGTTGCCCATTAATTTTGGACAACCGGAGAGCGGGCTGTCGGCATCGGGAGCCGGTGGAGCAAACTTCTCATATTCCTGGGCCAAGGACAGGCGTGTTTTTGCAAGTTATACAATGACCGGCTCCAACCGAAAACTAAAAGAAACCACCAATACGAGGAACTTTACTCCCGAACGATCATTCATTGAAGATCAGTCGGCAAACCAGGTCCAGCGGGATACCTCGCACAGTATTAATTTCGGCATGCGCAACCGCATCGATTCCACGCAAACTATAATTGTGAACGGGAATATAGGTTTTTCGAATGCGTTTTCACCCAGAAATTCGATCACTGATGCGGTTGAGAATGACATCCCGGTGTATAACCTCTCCAGGATCAGCACGGGTCAGTCACGTTCGGTTTCAGGAAGCGCAAGTGGTTCATGGCTGAAGAAATTCAACGATAAGCGATCGATTTTCAAGATTTCGGCCGACGGTAATTATTCGAACAGTCTGTCGAATTCCATGTACCAGAACTCCACGCAATATTTCTTACCCGCGAGTACGCAGATATTGAGCCAGTTTCAGGATATTGCCACTGATAATTTATCTTACTCCGGATCGACCTCTCTGACACAAAAGGTGAAAGGCTTGTTTTTTATTGAGCCTTCAATAAGAATCGGGACGAGTAACGAGCATTACAATAAAACACAGGGAATGCCTATTGCCGGCGAGAAACAGGTGGATTCGCTGTTTAGCCCGGATTTCCGGAAGAGGTACCAATGGTTGCGGCCGGAGGTCAGTTTCACCAGAAACTCCGATAAGACTCAATTCACTGCAGTATTAGGAATGGAATCGGGACAGGTTCGCACGACCCTTTGGAACCAGTCGCCTCTGACTACCAACCATCTTTTCTTTACGCCAAGGTTGCAGTGGGATTATGAATACAAAACAGGCCGTCGCCTGATGTTTTTCTATCAGACCAATGTTAATACACCTTCAACCAGTCAGTTGCTGCCGGTTCCCGAGAACAGCAATCCAATGGCTGTTTCATACGGTAATCGCAACCTGAAGCCGGAATATTCGAATAATATTTTTTTTCACTGGCTGATATTTGACCAGTTCAGCTTCACCTCCATGATGGCCGGGTTAGATGCCGGTTACACGATCGACAAAATAAACTGGTCGCGAACCGTCGATTCGCAGTTGAAGCAAACCATGACGCTGGTTAACGTCAGGGATGGTTACAATGCATCAGCGCGTATCGATTTTTCGACTCCTATCCGTCCGCTTGGAGTGAAAATCAATCTGAACCTGCGCGAAGGGGTGAACAGAGGAATCAGTCTGGTGAACGGAGATGAGAATATCAATACCAATTTTACCCATAAGGTATCATTGACCATTGATAACCGCAAAAAGGAAAAGTGGGACGTGATGGTCGGGGGATCGGTTTCGGTAACGGATGCAAAATATTCTATACAGAACAGTTTGAATAACAGGTATGTAAATCTTGCCGGATTTACTGAGATGCGTTACAACCCAACCGAGAAATGGAATTTTGGTTTCAAGGCTGATGTAACGAATTATACCGCTCAAAGCTTTGATAAACCGATCCTTATTCCGTTGCTCAGCTGTGATATCAGCTTTTATTTCCTGAAAAACAATCGGGGAGTGTTGACTTTGAATGCAATGGACCTGTTAAACAAGAATACCGGCATTCAGCGGATCAGCGAACTAAATTATCTGCAGGAGCGTCAAACCAACATGCTCGGACGTTACGTGATGCTGACCTTCAAGTATCGGCTCAACAAGCTTGGCGGCAGCACGCACGGCAGCTCCTTCGACGTGAAAATTGCGCGATAGTTTTCAGTCCGCAGCCGGCAGTCTGCAGTTGGTGAATTACAAAGTATAGCGGTATAATCTGACATAGTTCGGATATTTTTTCTCAGGATACAGAAAATAGACTGCGTGGTCATAAATCGTTATTTCGCTCATTCCCGGAAAATCTGGCAATTGAATATGCTTGCCAACCCGGCCTGCTGAGGGGTTGAATTCATTCAATATCCAGGCCGTTGTTTTTCTCTGCAAAAGGTACATTCGCTGGCTTACCGGATCAGTGAGGTAAGTCAGATCGCGAAACAGTACATCGAACAACAGGGAATCCTGATGAAATTTAATTGGTATTGCCCGGGCAAATTTACCTTCCGGGGTGTAAGTCAATAATGAATCCTTATACAGATTGATGACAAACAATGAATCACCGAATGTAAATAGCGGCACCCTGACATTCTGATAGGAAACAGTATCTCTTGTTCTTCTTCGTTCTGCATAAAGAATTACACATTTCATTCGCCACTCCGGATCCTTTGAGTGGGTACCATTGACGATCCAACGGTTTTCACCATAAATGTAATCCATGAGCTGCCTCACCTCCTCGGTTGAATCCCTTGCTATATTCAGAAAATAGGACCTTTGATCTGAGTGGGAATAATAGTAAGTATGTAAGCCCTGTTTCCACCGTACATAATCCTGATAAACCGGTTTCCCGGCAATAATTGCTTTTATTGGTGTGATAGTCTTGAAAAATTGTGCCTTTTCATAGGGATAGGCTAAGGCCATAGCTTTTCCGTCGCTGTATGCCTGATACACGGAGTCAGACATGACCAATTGAACATTACCGAATAAATCGGTATACAACTTTTCCGGCTTTCGAACCGGAATCGAAGTTATAGTATCTCCAAATGCATCCGCAATCCACAGCCTGCCGCGTAACGGATTATTTTTCATGTACCCCAGTAGCCAGAGGTGATCCTTGTCAAAGGCAAAATCCTGTAAGGTAAAGTCCTCATCCTCCGTAAGGTTTTTTAATTTCTGTGCTGAAATTCTAACCTCACTGATCTCGCTTACCAATTCTTCCAGCTCAATCCGGACCATACTTTTAGGATCAGCCATCAGTTCAATTTCTTTTGTTCGATAGGAGATGTGTCTGATTTGCACCTTAATCGGGAATTTGATTATTCTGACCTCAAATTCTCCATTGGTCCCGGAAGAGATACCGGTTCCGTCGGGCAACTTGATACTGGCTGCTGCAATGGGTTGGCCGCTGTTCTTATCTGTGATCAGTCCGGAAATTTTAACCGATTGAGCAAAACAACTGGTACCAAAAATGAGAACCACCAGAATCAATAAAGTTTTCATTGATGAAGGTTTAAATCAATATGATGGTGCTGGGGGATGATCAAATATAATCAATTCTCGAACTAAAGACAAATCTGAAAAGTTCAATCAACAAGCTCTGCATCTTACACCCGATACCCCATACCTAAAACCCGACTATTACCGGCAAGTGATCCGAAAGGTAGCTCCCCTGATAGCTTTCGTCATTCGTTTGGTGGGTTTTAACGGGTTTTGTTTTTCGGACAAAGATAAAATCGATCCGATGGCCCGGCTTGCCTGAGGTTGGGAATCCGGTAAACGTATATCCCGGCCCTTGCGGAGTGCTGGTCGATATTATTCTTGAGTCGTGAAAACCCGCTCCGGTGATGATCGGGTAGGGCGTATCAGAAGGTGTGGCATTGAAATCTCCTGTGATGATAACTGCGTGGTTGCCGGCTATCGAATCTGCAGCATGAACCAGCAGTTCCGCACTCCTTATTCTCGCGGTCACGCCGATATGGTCGAAATGAGTATTGAACACGGCCAGTGTATCCTTGGATTTTCCGACAAGGATCAGCCAGGTAACCATGCGTGGACAAGCAGCATCCCAGCCCAGTTTGCCGGGTATGTCCGGGGTTTCCGATAGCCAGAAGTATCCGCTTTTGATCAGTTTGAATTTATCCTTTTGATAGAATACGGGGACATATTCACCTTTCATTCCGCCATCATCACGGCCTACACCCGCCCAGGCATATCCGGGAAGGGCTTGGGCAACATCCTTCACCTGGTCGTCAAGAGCTTCCTGCAAACAAATAATCGCAGGGTTAATATCTTTAAGCAGGGTAAAGATTTTTTCTTTCCGGTTTGGCCAGGCGTTAATCCCGTCGCCCGGATTATTGTAGCGGATATTCCAGGTCATAATTTTCTGGCAGTTGCCATCGATAATCGGCAGGAGGGAGAGGAGGAGGAGCAGGAGTCGGGGTGTTCTCATGATTGTTCAGTTGTGCAATCCGGCAAAATAATAAAATCGAAGGACATGCGGTTAATTGACTTTAAAAGAATACCTTTGCGGCCGAATTAAAAGAATGGTTTTGAGGCATTTTGCCCTGAGCCGCAAGGAGAAAATTGATGAGTTTATTTGAAGAGTTCGGTCTGCGCAAAGAGATCCTCAGCGCAATCACCGAAATGGGTTTTGAAGAACCCACCCCCATACAGGCAGAAACTATTCCCTACCTGTTAACCCCAAATGCCGATATGATTGGTCTGGCTCAGACCGGTACCGGCAAAACCGCCGGATTCGGCTTGCCGATTCTGCAGCAGATTGATTTTGGTCAGAAAACCATTCAGGCACTGGTTTTATGTCCAACCCGCGAATTATGTATGCAGATCACCAAGGATATGCAGAATTTTTCGAAGTATATACCTGAATTCAAAATTATTGCCGTTTATGGCGGTGCAAGTATCCAACCTCAGATCCAGGCGTTGAAAGCCGGTGTTCATATGGTTGTGGCGACTCCGGGAAGGGCAATGGATTTGCTCAACCGGAAACTGCTTAAAGTGCAGAATGTTAAGTGGTTGGTTCTTGACGAGGCCGATGAAATGTTATCCATGGGATTCAAGGATGATCTGGATGCCATTCTGAAAGACACTCCGCCAGAGAAGCAGACCATGCTTTTCTCGGCAACCATGCCTGCCGAAATCCGGGAAATCGCCGGCAAATACATGCACGATCCCGTTATGATATCGGTCGGTAAAAAGAATTCCGGTGCCGATAATGTACAGCATGAATATTATGTGGTTCATGCAAAAGATCGCTACCAGGCGCTCAAGCGTGTGGTCGACCTGTATCCGCGCATATACGGTATTGTTTTCTGCCGCACGCGCGCTGAAACCCAGGAAGTTGCCGATAAACTGATGGGCGAGGGCTACAATGCCGACGTATTGCACGGCGACCTTTCACAGGCCCAGCGTGATTTCGTTATGAGCCGTTTTCGCCAGAAACATGTGCAACTGCTGGTAGCCACCGACGTGGCAGCCAGGGGATTGGATGTTAATGATCTGACTCATGTGATCAATTACAACCTTCCCGATGAGCTGGAGGTGTACATTCACCGCAGTGGCCGGACCGGCCGCGCAGGAAAGACAGGTACCTCCATATCTATCATCCATACCCGCGAGCCCCAGAAAGTCACCCAGCTGGAAAAGCTTCTGAGTAAGAAGTTTATCCGCAAGCAGGTTCCGGGGGGTATCGAGATCTGTGAGAAACAGCTGTTTAACCTGATAGACAAGGTGGAGACAGTCGAGATCAATCACAGTCAGATCGATCCGTTCCTGGAAGGCATATTCAGCAAGCTCAGCTGGCTCGACCGTGAGGAGCTGATCAAAAGGTTTGTCTCGGTTGAATTCAACCGTTTTCTTGCTTTTTACGAGAATGCCCCTGACCTTAACGCCAATATTCACGACCAAAAAAGTCCGCTCAGCCGCGATAATATGTCGCGCCGCGAACGCGACCGCATGAAGTTCTCAAGGATCTTCATCAATCTGGGAACCAAAAACAACATGAACCCGTCGAACCTGATCGGATTGTTCAACGACCGGACCGGCAACAAGGCAATTCAGATCGGCAAGATCGAAATGATGAAGAAGTTCTCATTTGTTGAGGTCGACAGCCGTTTTGAGCGTGAAGTGATGAACTCATTCCGTGACTGCACCATTGATGGAGTCCATGTCTCAGTTGAACTGAAAACATCGGAAGGGCCAAGGTTGCCGCGACCGGATGATTTTCCCCGACCGAAGCGGAAATCGAACCGAAACGACAAGAAAAGATGGTAATGTGACAAATTTCACATTCTTTAACATTAGGAATGTAACATCCTTGCGTTTTCTTCGTCTTATAGGTATAAAAAGAGATAACGTTAATTAACAGAAATTATAACTCGATACGACAACTAACCGGTTAATTTGTATCGAAAGATAATAGAAGATACTGCAAGGAGTAAGTGTTTGTTTTTCGAAACAGTCCCGATTAGCCGGCTCTAACAGGCCGGCTTTTCTTTTGGTGTAAACCGGCATCATGTGTATTAACATTTCATTAACCATTTCGCCTGTAATATTCACATTCTTTAACACTTACAGATGTAACATCTCCCGGTTCCAAACGTCTTATATATAGAAAAAAGGAACTCAAAATCTTTAAAATATAACCGAGATGAAAACATTGAAAATTTTAAAACTGACCGGGATTATTCTTCTGGGACTGGGCTTTACCGCTCAGGTGGAAGCAAACGATTCCAGCGCTCCAAAAAGTGCAAAGAATGTTATTACACTGACCGTTGATCAACCCATAATAGAATATATGGCCAAGGCAGTTGCCGATCAGGTTGATGCCAACGATGTGATGAGAATGAAAAACATGGCCATGCAGATTGACCATCTTACCATTTCCTTCCGTGACGAGACCGCCGCGGATTACGTTTTGAAATTTAAGCCGATTGATGAGCAGGGTCTGGAAACCTGGATGTTTAATGCCGGATACCTCAATTCTTCGGTTTCAACCGAGTCAGCCCCACTTAAGGACATCAGCGCTAAAATCCAGTATGCAAACCAGTGGAACCTTAAACCGGCAAAAAAGGGAATCAACCTGACGATCGACAAGCCTATCATTGATTACCTGACCAGATTATATGATGATCAGATCGATGCCGGTCAGATCCTAAGGCTTCAAAAGATGTGTGATCAGATTGATCACATTACGGTATCCTTTACCGATAAGAAAGCTTACGATTATGTCCTGAAGTTTAAAGAACTCGATAATCAACAGCTGAAAGAATGGATGTTCAACGAAGGTATTATCGCCACGGCTGAAACTGAAATTCCTGCCGGGGAAGCTCCTGTAGATTCCATGCTGCTGAAACTTCTGACCCGATAACTTTTATTAACAGAATTTATATCTGGGTAAGATTGCAATGAAGTTAATTTGTGACTTAGATATTAGATGAGACTGCAAAGTGTAGTGTTTGGTTTTCGAAAAAGTCCCGATCAGCCGGTTCACCAGAGCCGGCTTTTCTTTTTCATTTCAGGCTCGTTTACCGCGTTAACAAATCGTTAACGAAAATCCCTCAGGTATTCACATTCTTTAACGTTTTCAAATGTAACTAAGAGCTTTCTGAATCGTCTTAGTATTAGAAACAAGATTGAACAACAAGAATTAAAAACTTAAAAAATAAATAAGATGAAAACTCTAAAAATTTTAAAACTGACCAGTGTTATTCTTCTGGGTCTGGTATTAACCAGCCAGGTAGATGTTGTCGGACGTACCGCCGCCATCAAAGAAAAAAAGACCATCGTTCTGTCGATTGACAAACCCATCAATGAACTGATGGCAAAAATCAATGCACGCTTTGATTCGGAAGATTTTTTCGCCCTGGACCGTAACATTGAAGCCTGGATGTTTGACGCCGGCTATCTGAACCCAGCCGTTGAAACCACTTCCGAAGTCCCGGTACCCTGGATGAGCAATATCCATTTTGATAATTCTTCAGCCAACGGAGTCGGCGATGATGCAGAGATGGAAGCAGTTGCTGAGGCCGGATTGGAAGTTTCGGTTCCCTGGATGGAAAACATCCACTTTCATACTGTTGCTGAAGATGTAACAGATGTTCCTGTTCCCTGGATGGATAATCTGCACTTCGATTAATCTTCAAAATATGCTCACCATCCGGATGTAAGTCCGGTGGTTAATGGAAACCGGCCCGCAAGGCCGGTTTTTTTTGTGGCATCTGAGAGTACAAAAAATCACAAAATGTTGTATATTTGCAGCGCCTAAAGGCATGGACCTGTAGCTTAATGGATAGAGCATCTGACTACGGATCAGAAGGTTGGGGGTTCGAGTCTCTCCAGG
>CAYHCO010000029.1:0-46206 GCA_964355105.1 uncultured Porphyromonadaceae bacterium | reverse complement strand
GAGAACGAACTTTCTTCGCGGATAATTTGAGGTATAAAAAGCTGATTTGTCATGAGGACTTGCAACCAGGAAAAATCTGCATCGGAGAAGGGTATTCAAAAAATGGGGCTAACCCGACCAGCCTCGGTTACGTGGGAATAGGTATAACCACCGATGATTTCCACAGAAATGGAATGGTATATCACCCGAATCTTGAAAATGGCCGGTGATACCTTTTTCGAAACCTTCCAATACGCACAAATAAGGATACACCGAACAGACATTTATCCGGATTCCGGTATACCTGCATACCGTAACCACGGTATGCAGGTCTGCGGTAGCGTTCCTATAATAGGATGCCTTTAGGACTTTTAATGGGTATCAAGCACACCCGGTTGGCGATGGGTTAGGATGGCATCAGATTGTCATCTGCCAGTGACAAATAGCCCTGACTCGAAACGATCAGATGATCCAGAAGCGTGAGATCCAGCAAAGCGGATGCATCCTTGATCTTCTTGGTGATTTTAAGATCTGCATCGCTGGGGGAGAGGTTTCCGGAGGGGTGGTTGTGGGCCAGGATGATGCCTGAAGCCAGTTTTTCAACAGCTGCATTCAAAATCAACCGGACATCAGTTACCGTTCCGGAGATACCACCCTGACTGATTTTTACAGTACTGATCACGGTGTTGGACCTTGAGCAGAGGATGATCCAGAATTCTTCATATGAGAGATCAGCGAGGATTGGCCCAACCAGATTAAAAGCATCAGCGCTGCAGCGGATCTTGGCAGGCATTACACTGGGAGTTGAACTTCTGCGCCGGCCAATTTCAAAGATTGCAGACACACGGACTGCTTTATCTGCCGAAATGCCAAACACAGAGGACAATTCCGTGAAAGTCATTTTGGCGAGCGCATGAAGATCGTTACCTGCCAGGTTGAGCAGCTGTTTTGCCTGATCGGGAGTTATTCCGACAGCAACAGATAAAAGTTCCGAATTAGTCAAAGCAGATCCCCCGATCTGAACCATTTTGGCAGCAGCGGAATCGTTCACCTGCCAGGGAGTCAAGAGCATTTTGTCGTACTTCATTTGATTAATTATTAAAAATGAAGCACTTAATCCTGAGCAAGAACCGGATCAGGTCAAGGGCGAATGTCTGTTTGTGTACCCGCAAACTGACCGAGTGCGAAGCAATGGAGGGCGAATGCCTGGAGTGATTCTATTGGATGGCCAGGAATCCCTTTACCGTTCCGGGGCTGCGAATAACTTTGTGCGACATTATTATAACATAGACGATTGCTTTGGTTTCCCTAACTCTCTGTTTTTGATTATTTTTTCTTCACCGGTCATGGATAATCCAGCCGGTGTTAAAATCAATAAAAACATGTATTATGGAAATTGAACTCTTAACCAAAGCTGACCTCAAGAATTTTGAGGCAAAACTGGATCGGATCCTTGAAGATCTGAAGTTGATCCGAGCCCAATCAGGCTTAGAACCTAAATCAAAATGGCTTGATAATGAGGACCTTCTTAAACTGCTGGATGTGAGCAGTCGAACATTGCAAAAATGGCGTGATACAGGAGTACTCCCCTTTACAAGAATCGCCAGGAAGGTATATTATCGGGCGGATGATGTGGATAAACTTTTAAATAGCAACCTAACCGGAGGTTGGCAGCTTGAAAAATTAAGGAAGCGATAACCTTGTTTTGCCGGTTTCTTTTTCCCTTCGGTTTTCTTTGACGGCCTCCATTCAAAGAAAAAAGAACGCCCATGCGAAAAGGCGAATTCCACCGGAAAACGTGGACGAAAATGGGCGAATTTTGGATTTTGCGAATGTCAAACTTTGATTCTGCAATTCGTTATAAAGAAGCAAGTTAGACATGAGAATGATAAAACGGTACCCCGTTTTTACGTCTGTGACCCGACCCCGCCCTATGGCGAAAGGCGAATAAATCGAACGAAAATGCAGGTAATATGACAGAGCGATTCCGGGTTTCGGAAAGTCTGTACTAATGAATAAAGGTTAAAATGCTTGATCTTTTCGCCAGTTTCGAGTCCTGATGTCGTGCCTGGCGACACGAATTATTTCGTGCAGTTAATAGCGAAAGACATGGAATCCATTTCGCGTAAATGGAGTGAAACCTTCGTTGCTCGCAAGGTTAGGTGTTGAGCATCCACTCGGCATCTTCTTCGGTGATCTCCTGGAAGAGATCGGCAACGATTTCTTCTTTGACTTTGCGTGGGATTTTATCCAAATCATCCACGTTGATGGTTGGTCCAAGCGTTCTATGATTGACCTGGAGTAAGAAAGTATGCTTTTCAATCAGCTTGGGATCGGTTTCCTGTATGGGCTTTTTACCGATCACCTTGATCAGGGCATTGAGACCAGCTGCCCAAGCCATCAAATCTCCTTTAGCTTTGGCAGCCTGGATTTGGTCAACGCAATCAGCGAGTAGCCAATTCTGCCAAAACGGATAATCAAAGGTATGCCTGGAATTGTTTAGCCGCATTGCGTATTCCAGATCCCTTGCGGCTGTATTGCGCGAGATATCCGGGTACTTGGCACGGTGTAAGGCCAATGCTGTCTTTCGCTGCGGATGCCTGTCGAATACCCGTGCCAATGAAAACACCCTATCAATCATATACTTATGCTCTTCATTGAGTTCAACGCTTTCGGAATGTGCCAGGTAATTTTTGATGACCTGCCAGGGGATGTTTTCGAATGACTTGTTCTCTTTACTCATGGTTAGCGGTGTTTGTAGAATGGTTGATCAGAAATTCATTAAAGTCCTTCTGTCCGGGGAAAATAAGTACTGACTGGTTTTCTGCCTGAGGATATCTGTCCAGGATCGTCTTTGAAGTCTTTAGGCCGGCCTGATCATTGTCCAGGAAAAGGTTGATCGTTTGGTACGCCGATAAGTCCGGGAGCTTGGAAACATTGGAAACGGAGTTCAAAACAATGGTGGTGAATTTCAGACTGGTGGTTTGGTATATGGTGAGAGCGGAAAGAACATCCATGAATCCTTCGAACAGATTAATTCCACTCACCTGGCCCGGCAGGGTGGAGTAGTATTTGGGGCTGATTGCGCCCTTGAATATCGGGTTCCTGAGTTCGTATCCTCCAAGGTCATTTCGGAAGGAAATGGCGTTGTAAACATTTCCATTGGTTCTATACCTGGCCTCGCCCAGATATAATCTGGCAATTTCAATGTTGATCCCCCTTTCCAGGGTCAGGTATTTGACCAATGACCCCGATTTTATTGGAGTTACTTCCAGGAGCTCCATCCCCGTTTTGCCGGACTGTTTTGCGGTGAAAGAAAAGCCGGATGGATCCTGCCCTTCCAGATGAGTGATAGCCTGGTTGAATGTGTAACCGTGATAGGCCATGGCCAGGTCAATGATCGATCCGCCGGTGCCCGAACCAAAGTCGTACCAGAGGTTTTTTGATTCATCCACCTTGAAGGACGGATCCTTATCACCGTTACGTAGCGGACTCGAGAACCACGATTCGCCGGGCCGTTCTCTTTTTGGGGAGAAGCCGTGGGAAATCAGGTATTTAGAAATGGAGATATTTTTCGTATTGAAAAGCATGGCTGTATTTTTTAAAGGGGGTGATTTTGATCTAACAGATTTATTAGGGGTTAATGTATTATTAATCAATCCATAAGGTGTTAGAAAGTGTTAGATTGGGATTTCTAACATGATCTAACAAAATCTAACACGTAAATAGTTGATATATTGATAGTAAAGACATAATGTTAGAATGTTAGATGTTATTTAGGTATATGCTATTTCCAGGTTGTATTGAGTTTTTAGCTTTTCCAAATCAAAACCCATTGAGTGATGTGTTTCGGGTCCGTATCTTACTGTATCTTTTTTCAGAAAGGTTGCTGAGTTCTGCAGATAGTTCTGGAGGGTGGGCTGATTGAGCGACGGCTTTTTCGACCGGGTGCAGAAATCCATATAATCACTGTAAAAGGTATTCAAACGGATCCAAAGAGTGGGGCCGTCCGGTTTAATCGTATAGTGATTATCGTTTAAAAGGGTGTGCTTATTCTTAAGGTAGGCAAACGCCTGCCAGAATACGGATAACTCATTGGAGGTGGACATGTACTGAATTTGCTCCCGGGTAACGCTGATCAGCTCCTCTTTTAATTCATCCAGGGAGAAGGGCAAGCCAACATAGGACCCAATGATTTGAACGGCAGCCAAAAGGATGGCGGCATGGCTTGGCTGCCGGTCCTCTGAAAAGGAATAATTAGCTTTGAGGTCTTTGATAATGGTCCGGTAGACTGTGGAGAATTCCTGTTCAAAATAGTCGCGGTACTTCAAAACCTCCAACAGGCAGGTTGTTAACCCACCGCTGTTTTCACCCTCATAGTCATGCAACTTGTCGTAGATTTCTTTTTCCCTGGCGGTAAATGGCTTCTTTTTGAAGCTCAACAAAATAATCCGGGTAAACATGGCAGATTCCTGAGCCGGCAGTTCCTGCCCGGCGATGATCATTCCGGAGCTGACTTTCGTTTGCTTGGTTCTGTTGTCATTGGAATATTCGCCGGTTTCCCGGCCGTCGCCATCATAGATTCCTTTGATTAAACCAACCAGTTTGGGATCGATGCTGTTTTTGAATTCGTTGAATATGACCAGGCTGTTTACAAACTGTTCCATTTTCCTGATGGATCCCACCGCGGTGCTGCCGGATTCCAGGTTGATGACCGTTTGCTTTTGACCGAAGAACTTTTGAAAACTGGCATAGAATTGACTCTTGCCGGATTCCGGAGGTCCATACAGAAAAAGCAAGGGAAAGTATCGGAGTTCAGTAAAAATGACATCGCGAAATGCGCAGGCGATAAAATAGGCGATTCCGATGTAAGCTTTTGATCCAAAAGTGTTCACGAACAATTCGGCCCATGTTTTCATATCAATTTTCCTGGGGGTGTGCTTGAACCTTTTCTGTGGATCGTATCGGTTTGAGTCTTCATACATTTCGGAAAAAGCAGGAATGAGTATGCTGTTATTCCCTGATTTGACGATCCCCATTTTATCAACTTCAGAAAAGGTGACTCCATCGAAAACGCCATTGGAGAAAGCATAAAGCCTTCTTGCGGGTTGCCACCCGAGTTGAATAAGTTCTTCGACACCATCGCATTTGGCAAATATTTCCTCTTTCACCTGTTGAAGGTCTCCGCTGTTGCCTAACCAATTGTAATTGCCGACACCCTCAACCAGCGCCCTGAAATTCTGCAGACTGGCAAAATCCCTGGATGAGATCTTGATGGTTTTGGTTTCGCCAAACTCGTTGGTCAGGGTTAAGATCCTTGCGGGTTGATCTTTCGACTTGATCAGGTACAGGCCTGTGACAATAAAATTGGAAACTTGCCTCACTTTCTTATCCCCGGATTCGGGCATCCAGTAAGAAAAGCAATGGTCAAAAATATTCATGGATGGGGAAGGTTTTTGTCAGAGATGGTATGGCGTGTCATTTCCTGATCGGTAATGGCTTGTATTCCGATGCCGGCCTGATCCGGTTTGATTCTATCCAGGCATTCAGTTCGGTCTTCTTAAAGAAATTCCGGTTACCATTTTTATACACAGGAATTTCGTTCCTGGCTGCCTTCTGGTACAGGTAACTTCTGTTCATCCCCAGATATTCGCAGGCCAGCTTTTGGTTCATGTATTCCGGGTAAACCTTTTCCGGAGGTGCTGCCATACCCTTCATCAGTTCCTTAACAGATTCGGCCATGGCTTCCTTGAGCATGGACCTGAAAGTCGTTTCAAAATCAGTCATGGTTTTTAGTTTTAAGGTCCATTAAATCAGTAACATCGACTTTAAAAAATTCAGCGATACGCTGGAGTTCACTGACTACGGGTTCAATTTCGCCCCTGTAGATCATCCCCCATCTTTTCCGGTTGATTCCGACTTTGACATAAAAGTCACGCTTGGGGCGGAACCTGAATGCCACTGATTCTCTCTTTGAGATTAACTCACTAATTGTTGTCATTGTTCAGTTACTTTGTTTAAATTTACAGTAGTATATTTGTCAAATGCAATATAATTATTGCAAACGTAAAGAATAAAGTTGACAATAGTCAAAAAAGCAACATGTAAAGATGTTAATTACTTATTAACAATGCAGAAATGGCACTATTAGAAAGAGTTAAACACATTCTCATTCAAAAAGGAATGGCCTTTACCGATCTGGCGAACCTGATGGACTCTCACCGGCAAAGTTTGCATACCTCCCTCAAGTCGGAGAACATCAGGTTCTCAACATTGAAAAGGATAGCCGAGGTATTAGAAGTTTCGCCTTGTGCCCTGGTCAGTGATGAAGACTTACCAGACAATAAGCAGGTTGAAATGCTTGAAGAAGCCAACAAACTACTGATATTCTATATGAGTCAAACCATTTCGCATTTTGTGAGCCTCAAGCACAAAATGATTAACTGGGATGACTTAGATCGTTATATGAGCAATCTTGAGATACACCTTGGGCCGCGTTTTCCTGAAATCATTACAAAATCATCTTTGGAAACTATTATTAGGGATGGTAAGGCCAGGAGTAAGGCGAAATAGCGCAGCGCCTGACTTAGGCACCGACTTAGGCGCTGATTCCTACCATCTGGGTCGATAAGATGGCTTCATCTCTTTACCGGAGGAAATGCAAGTTGCAGATAATCAATAATTAATGCGCTTTTAGCCTTGAATTCGCAAATGCCTTCCCCAGCATTTGACTTAGACACTTACTTAGACACTTACTTAGGCACCGAACCTCTCACCGACCTTTTTAGCCAAGCTTTCTTCACCTTTTCTTTCACACTTCTTTCACATTTTCGGCCGATCCTTCTAACCGGGGTTTTATGTTTCCGGCTTCGAAAATGCATTTGACTGATTCAGGGACCATACTCATGGCCGTTTTAATTTGTCCTTTCTGTAACAAATATATGCTAAATTTGTTACAAAATTGAGCAGTAATATCTGATGCAAAGCATTGAAAATAAAATGTTAAACCGGATAAAGAAGACCCATCGAGGTGTGATTCTGTTTCCGGAACAGTTTTCGTCAATAGGATCATCGGAAGCAGTTCGAACGGCTTTGCACCGATTGGAGAAAAGAAAAGAAATAACCCGTATGGCGCAAGGAATTTACGTCCGGCCGAAAGTCAGCGAACTGATCGGGGAAACTCTTCCAACAGCAGAAGAAGTGGCAGCAGCCATTGCCAAACGGGATCGTATTCGTACCGTCCCTACCGGAGCATATGCTTTGAATGCACTCGGTTTAAGCAATCAGGTTCCCATGAAAATCGTATTGTTGACGGACGGATCGCCAAGGATTATCAAGGTGGGCAAAAGAACCATCAAGTTTAAAAGGGCTAGCCCAAAAACAATGCTTGCCAAGGGGAGAGTGAGTCGTCTCGTCATCCAGGCGATTAAAGAAATCGGTCAGGGTAACCTGACCGATGGGGAAGAAGAAAAAATCCTGGAAATTCTCAGGAAGGAAAAACGGGAACATTTACTCAACGATATTTCGCTTGCTCCAGTTTGGATTCAGAAAATCATGAAGAAGGTCCTAACTTGATCATTAACAAAATATTGGATTTAGGAACCGTAAACAGTACTAAATCACCTGCCGCCACTTTTATCCATTCGATAAACGATTGAGAAAGCCAGCCATTCCGAACTCACATAAAGGTCGAGATTATAGGTTACAGAGTTGTCTGTCTTGTTGTTGTAGGACAAGGCAAGCCTTGGATTCAGGTAAGCTGACAGCAAAAAATTCTTGCTGATTGGATAAAGCAGTCCGACTGAATACCCGATAAAGGGATGCAATACTAAGGATGAAGAGGTTCTGTCCTCCAGAGGAAGAGAAGGATCATTCGTTTTTTTCCAAGAATAATCGAGGGATCCACCCACTGTGGGCCCATAAGCCAGCATCAGTTTATCATCAAGGTTCTTTCTTTTCTCCAGGCCGATCCCGATCTCGGGATGAATAACAAAATGACTTTCGCTGAAAAATCCTGTGGATTTTGGAAGGGATTCGCCATACCCGCTTATCAGGTTTGCCACTGAAAGGGTTACATACCGCTCCTTCTTGTATTCCGATTTATATTGAAGCCCCCAGGAGGTAAGGTTTACCGGGTTCATAATCGTTAAATAAAACTCCGATGTCAAAGGATAAGGGGTGGTCTGAGCCTTGCCGGTGAAGGCGACCAAAAGCAATGGGAAAAAAATCAGTGTTCTCATTTTTCGAATTTGTTAATACAATAACAACGGGCGGACTAAACAATTAGTATTCAAGCTGAAGCCGGCCATAGTCATTTCGCATCAACTCGGTCAAAACATAGTCCCTCACATAGTCCCTCATATAGTCACTTTTTTCGTTCAAAGAGTATAGTCTGGGTTGACCACCTAGATGAGTTTAGTCAAGTATTTTGCGCAAGATACTTGACATATTGTACCAGTATTTAGTTGTCCGATAGAATTTTAGCTACCAATTTATAAACTGTAGTTCCGGTTACCTTTGGCCAATCAGGGCATGGAGGATTGTCACGAACCGCAGCCCGATGGACTGCCGCTTCAATCAATTCCCGGGTGAATTTTCGAGAGTTAATGTCCTTATCATAATCTGGTAAGTGGACTTGCAAACGACCTGAGCAATCGTGAGAACTGGCGATACCGTTGCCTTCTTCAAAGTGCAGCAATAGCCAAAACTCAAATTTGGGATTACTCAATGCAAATCCGAACTGGTCAGACTGATTGGACCATTCAAATAGCTGAACTAATTGGGCATCTGTCCATTGATCTTTATCTACAACCAGCCAGGCTTCATCCGACTTCATGAAATTTTCATTCTTAAGTTGAGTCCTTAACCTCCTAAGAACCTGGGGTGGCGAATTTTTTGATTTATCCCGCAAACATTTGATATGAACAATCGGCTGGTATTCATTGAATAATGCAAAATATTGAGGCTCGGTTAAGTATCCTTCGGTTGCGATAACGAAGAGTTTACGATATCGCCGTTCACCCAGCGATCGATGGAAGTTCCTTCTAGTGGCTTTCATCCGATCTTCCTCCTGCCCGTTTCTGAGAGTGTAAGTTTTGGCAATGGTCTATTCACCAAAATTCGTGGAATACCACCAAGACGCCCTTGCAAGTAACTTTTCCGGATATCCTTATCATAACGGACATCCTTAAATTCGCTGAAAGAAACCATGGTCGAAATCCCGGATGAGTCACGTTCGGTTACCCACATTTCATCCCGACGAAACAAATCCTGGTCCATCAGGAGCACATCATGGGTTGTTATCAGTAGTTGAGCACGGCTTTCCGAGGAACAACTGGCCAGGTAGATCTCAAGTAACTGCCTGGTCAGTAAGGTGTGTAAGCTTCGGTCGACTTCATCAATGACAAAGACCTTCTTTGCATTGGTTATTGAAATATCAAGAAATGCCGGCAGCAGGTCAATAACCCGTTGTGAACCATCAGCTTCGTCTTTGATTTCGAACCGGACTTCGGTACCATCGGATTTTGGATGGAAGGCAACCAGCTTTTTAGCAACCAGTTCACCATTGGTGCGCCTAATAATGTACCGCTCATTCATAGGTTCGGACATGAGGCGAACGGTCATTCCTTCCTTGACTTCTTCCTGGATCCGGGTCTTGAGAGCAGAATTTAAAGGAACATTTTCGAATGGAACCACTTCGCTTCCAAGATGAATAATTCCAGTATCCAATTGTTGGAGAACTTCATTCATTGTTGAATACAAAGGGTTTCCCTCGTCAAGAAATTGCTCAAAGGGTTCGAACCTCGAATCGGGACCGATCAGCTCCAATGATTCCTTGAACCAATTATAGACCGGACGAAAATTTTCAACCTTCTGGGAAACTGAGTTGGTAAGAAATAATTGGTTGTCACGGGTGCCTCTGAATGCAAATTCAAGAAACCGATCATCCTGTAGAGATTTGTCAAAATTGGGCTTATCGCCACGACGATCAAAGAGTACTTTCTCGCTTGTGCTGGAAATTTGAACCAGTTTTTCTTCCAGTACAGCTTTTCTGCTGACAGTAAAGCTGTAAGCGAAAATGGTATCATCCACAAGAATTTCGAAGCCAAGGCGAGTGGGCAATTCGGTCCCGGTGGCATCCAACCGGAAGGGCTCGATCTGGATGAGGCTGTCGGGTTGGGTTCCTTTAACAATCAGATACTTGGCAAAATTCAAAGCCTTGAACAAATTTGTTTTTCCGGATGCATTGCCACCATATATTGCTGCAACCGGCAGTATTCTGGTCTGGTACTTGTCAACTTTCGGAATCCTTTCACCGTGTTGACGTTCTTTGGTTGCCACCATGGAAAAGGAGGTCTTCCCTTTGAATGACATCCAGTTTTCGAGGCTGAAGCTAAGTAGCATGATAGTAAGAGTTAGAGTGAAATTTTCTCTTTAAACAAGAGCAAAATTACACAATTTCTAATTATCATCATGTATAATGAGAAATTTTCTCGTTATACATCATTTAACATCGCTTCTGTTTTCTGTATGTTATAATGTCGTTACTTCAAATTGAGTAGCTCACTGGCATCGTCCAACACCTTATTCTCAAATCCTTTCAGATAGATTTCGGTGGTTTCCTCTTTGGTGTGGCCCATCATTTCCTTGATTATTGCTGAAGAGGTGCCCTGGCTCTTCAGGACCGAGGCAAAGGTGTGCCGGGCAACGTAAGTGGTTAATGGGGTTTCAATCTCAAGGGTTTTGCCGATTTCCTTTAATACCCGGTTGACTAACCGGGTAGCGGTTTTGATCCGGGTGTATTGTTTGGCCGTATCGGTTACGGAATCATTCAGGATGGTGAAAACATATCCTTTGGGCGAATAGTTGTGGCAGTAGTTTAGGATTTCCCGCAAGGGTTCAATGATCGGGATCCTGAAGGATTTCGTGTACCGGGTTTTGGTCCGGAAATACTCAATGTAATTTGGCAGGATTTCCTTGTCCCATCGCAACTTGGCCATGTCAACGATGTTCATTCCCCAGGCATAGTAGCTGAAGAGGAAAAAGTACTTGGCATTTTCTTCTTTTGACAGCGGGGCCGGCTGATACCGGATTAGTTTTTGCAGATCCGCTTTTGATAATGCCCGCTTGGAAGTGGCTTTCAGCAAATGGCTGAACCGGTATCCTTTTCGCGTATAATTGCTGTAGAATGGATTCAGTTCAGGGGTGGCATAGTCAGCTTTCACGGCACGATAGAACAGTGCCCTGATCGTTCGCATATAATGGTGAATGGTATTGCCGGAACATCCGTCTTTAATAAGATAGGTTTCAAAACCCTCCAGGAATGACTGGGTCATCTCCTGAAAACTCATCTCCTTGCTTTTATGGTACTCGAATAACCGGTTCTTGGCATGGTAATATACCCCGGCATTGCCGACCTCCTTCCGGCTTTTCATCATATCAATGGTGATGTCGAAAAACTTGAATACTCCCGGTATATCTTTTGGAATCAGGAATTTGGCTTTGAAGTGATTGAATGAGAACGGAATTTTATTCACGTTGAAATCCGAAATGATCTTTTCCGAATCAATGATATACCGGTTCAGATTATAGTTGAGCTCTTTGTAGGTTAGGGGATCGTGAGCCCGTTTAAACTTGGATAAGGTCGCATCCCAGTGTTCGGGTTTGACCGATAATCCGAGCGGAATATAGTTGCGATTTCTCAACTCGGAAACCCGGAGAACGATCGCCCGGGTTCCATCTTGTTTAATGGGCGTTCTCGGGTCAAGCATGATCTTAAAAGTCGGCATATTTGATACACTATTTGATACACAAATATAGCCAAAATTAAGAAACGAGAGAACGAAGCAGGAAAAATAGTTATTGATAATCAGCAACTTAAGAAAAACTATACAACTATATAAGACCCAATGTTATAGCTTGACAGGCAAGAGGTCACTGGTTCGAATCCAGTATGTCTCACGAAGATAATCAAGGAGTTAGCAGGTCGCTGACTCCTTCTTTTTTTAGCCGGTTTAAACATAGTGTAAACAGCAGGACTTTCGGTACTCTGCCCTATAATCAACGAAATCTCAGATTCAGATGCTTCAGGAGGATATCCCTGAACCTTCCAGCGATTCATATTTCCTGAAAACAGAATCGTGTTTTTCGTGTTTCGTGATAGGGCGGGGTAGGGTCACAGACGTATCCAGGCGGAGCCTGGTAGCAAAATTGGAGTTTAACGGTCAAATATTCAATGAATTATACTATTCTATGTGCCCAAAATACCAGCCGAATTCACACCTTTATATCCGATTATGTGATGAAAAAAGACGAATTTTCGCCTTTTGAAGAATCGATGTAATTAATCGTTATGGAAGTTAGAGCAGAACGCCCCACATAGTACAGAACCTCCCATCCTATAGTACAGAACCTTTCCCTCATAGTACAGAACCCGACCTTCAGGTTTCGCCACATCGTTGGCCGTGGCACCAATTATTCATTGGAGATCGCCATTACACCACCAGCCGATAATAATTGTACTTTTACTCATGGTCAATTTTAAAGAAGGTGAAAGGCTTGGCTGCAGAACCAACATAAATGGAAAGTTGATATGATTTCTACCGCACCGGAACTATTTGAGTTACTCAACGAACAAGACGAATGCCCATGGATAGAAGCAAAAGGGGGAGGTGAAAGTTCGCATTCAGTAATGGAAACCGTTTGTGCCTTCTCAAACGAGCCGGGACTTGGCGGTGGTTACATCGTTATGGGAGTTGCATTGGATGAAACTTCCCTAATCCCCCGATATAAAATTCGTGGCGTTGCTGACCCTGACAAATTTCAAAAAGATTTTGCCACTCAATGCGCCAGTATGTTTAATATATCAGTTCGTCCTGAAGTCACAGTAGAAAGGATAAATGGAAAAACGGTAGTAAAAATTTGGGTGAATGAGGTGCCTACTCGTCAAAAACCGGTGTTTTTTAAGTCAGATGGTTTACCTGGTGGCGCGATGAGGCGAATTGGTTCCACTGATCAGCATTGCACTGAAGACGACATGCATGTTTTCTATCAGGATTCAACCAGTTACGATCAGACTCCCGTTAAAGGCATTACCATTGCCCACGTTGATGAAATCGCTATAAAAAGATACCGAACGTTACGTGAGAAAGTTAATCCTGCTGCAGAGGAACTTACGTATGGAGATGCAGAATTGTTACAGTCATTAGGATGTATTAACCGTGAAAAGCCAGATGAGTTGAATATTGCCGGGCTTTTATTGTTTGGCACCAGCCTTGCTCAAAGAAGCACATTTCCTATGCTGCGTGTGGATTATATCAGGGTGCCAGGGAATCAGTGGGTACCGGATGCCGATGACCGGTTTACAACCATTGATATGAGAGGTCCATTGCTTTTGGTTATATATAGGTTGATCGATGCGATCAACGGTGATCTCCCCAAGGGTTTTCTCCTACCTGAGGACAATTTACAGGCCACCGTAACCGGGTTACCGCTAAAAGCACTGCGCGAAGCCATTGTGAATGCATTGATGCATAGATCATATAGGGAGCATCGGCCAACCCAGGTCATTCGTTATAACAACCGGATTGAAATCATTAATCCTGGTTTTTCGCTTAAATCAGAAGAAAAGCTAGGACAGCCTGGTAGCGAAACACGCAACCCTTTTGTTGCAGCCGTTTTTCATGATACCAACCTTGCTGAAACAAAAGGCTCCGGTATCAGGGCAATGCGGCGCTTGATGGAGACTGCGCATCTGGCACCGCCTACTTTCGAATCCAGCAGGGAAAATAATGAGTTTGTAGTCCGTTTACTGCTGCATCATTTCTTGGATGAAAAAGACATAGAATGGTTGACCCAATTTGAAAATCTTGACCTGACTGATTCCCAAAAACAGGCCTTGATCTTTGTCAGGGAAGTCGGAGCCATCGACAATCGAACATACAGGCAAATGGCTGATTGCGATACGTTGAAAGCGAGCAACGACCTGAGGGTCCTGAGGACAAACAATTTATTTTTATCGAAAGGGAAAGGCAAGGCAACCTATTATATTGCTGATAGCTCTCTTAGTACAGAACCTAATCAGTCAAGTACAGAACCCCCGCCTATAAGTACAGAACCTACTTTTCATAGTACAGAATCGAATCTTCAAATTACAGAGGTTGTAGAACCATTTAGTACAGAAGCTGATGCTATTGATAGGACTGCACTTCTGAAAGAATTACCGGTTGATATATCCAATAGTTTTTCAGAATTAAAAGAGAGAAAAGGTGATCCACTAAAAATTAGGGAGTTAATTAAAGAGATCTGCAGGATAAGACCTTACAAACTTATAGAAATTGCTTCATTACTGCAGAAAGGAGATAATTACATCAGCAGGAAATATTTGAAACCAATGATCGATTCAGGAGAATTGCGATTCCAGTTTCCTGAAATGATTAATCATCCGGATCAGGCTTATGTTATTCCTAACCAATAGAGTCTAATACTCGGCAATAAAGCCAATGAGCGTTTTTTTATAATGGTATTCGCCATTCTGTCGACAATATCGCCAATGTTCCCATGACGCTCGTCGTTGCTACAAAAACACGAAAAAGGCGAATAGCGTATGGATTCAGAACCTAGAAAGTGGACACAAATCCAAGGTGTAGGACTCATATTTCCTGCGATTTTCGCTTTGTTTTTCGCCTTTCGTTATAGGGCGGGGTTGGCTCACTGAGGTAAAAACGGTATACTGTTTTATCATTTTCGCTGTAAACTCTTTGAAATAGAATTGATTAAGGTTTCAAAGATTGCACAGTATTCCGGGCTACTTTTTCATTTGCGGAATCAAAGATAAAGTAGGCAAAAAGAAAATTCGCCTTCACTGGCGGTGGGCCTTCAGCCGGAGTTCTTTTTTCACCGCAGCTTGAAAAAAGAACCAAAAAAGTCGCTGTTTCAGGAGGACTCCACCACCATTCAAATCGTTTCAATTCTGATACGGAATGTGTCCGAAACGTGGAGTGTGATGCCGAAACGTGGAGTCATATTTCCTGCAAATGGGAGTTTTCGCACTCCAAGTCGGGATAGGGCGGGGTCGGGTCACAGACGTATCCAGGCGCAGCCTGGAGGCAAATTCGCGGGTTTACTGTCTTAGCCCCTTAAATAGTTGGACAGAATTTGTAAATCAAATTAGGTCTAATAATTTTAAGGATTATGACAAAAGAAAGAAGAGCATTTACTCCGGAAGAACGATTATCGATTGTTCAGGAAGGTCAGCGTGAGGGCCGGGCACAGACGCTGCGCAAGTACAATTTATCCCCATCGCTGTATAACAAATGGCGGACGAAGTATTTGAAAGATGGCATTGAAGGCTTAAAGAGTAAATACCGGCGGGTTGATCCGGCGGTACGTGAACTGGAGGAGGAAAACGCCCGGTTAAAACGGATCATTGCCAAGCAAGCTTTGGAAATCGAGGTCAAATCGGAGTTGCTAAAAAAAACTCCTATCGGGAGCCGGATAAAGTAATGGTAATCAATTAGTTTAAATCTCAAGTTCCGGTTCGAGACTTATGCCACTGGACCCAGGTTCCTAGGAGCCTGTATTACTACCAGCCCAGTGGCGGAACCAAGGGCATACGGCCAACCACCCATACGCTTAAGGCGGACGGCAGCCTGGTGGAGAATGAACAGGTTATCGAGGAAATCAAAATCATCCTCAGCGGCGATTTTGTCTGCTACGGCTACCGGAAAGTGGCGGTTGAACTGCAGGAAAAGCAGTACCTGATCAATCGGAAGAAGGTGTACCGGCTGATGGATCAATCGAATCTCCTGCTGGGGAAAGTGATTAAAACCCAGGGAAAGCGCCAGTGGGTAAAGCATCGCAAGATAGTAGCCGAAAAACCGATGGAATATATCTGCCTGGACATCAAATACGTCTGGGTGCATGGAGAACACCGGCATTACTATCTGTTGACGGTGATTGATGTCTTTACCCGGATGGTTCTTGGCTGGATCCTGCAGTCCAGCATCAAGCAATTTGATGTGATCCGGTTGCTCCGCACACTGGATCTGCAGCACAGTTTAAAGGGCGTCAACGTCCGCAATGACAATGGCTCCCAGTTCATCGCCTACCGGGTCCGCTTCTACCTCAAAAACACCGAAGCTAACCAGGAGTTTACCCACATTGCCACCCCGGAAGAAAACGCCTATATCGAAGCCTATCACAGTATTTTTGAACGGGAAGTGATCCAGCGAACTGAATTTTGCGGCTATTATGATGCTAAATGGACGGTCAGTGAATATGTCGATTTTTACAACAACCGCCGCCTGCATGGAAGCCTGGGATATCGACGGCCCCGGCAGGTCTGGGATGAATACTACCAGTCATTATCATCCGATAAGCCACAAAGTGCGGAAGCATCGGAGGCAATGTCAAGAGTGGAGCAAAGCGGAACTCGTCTTGCTCTTGACATTGTCGGAGATGCGGCTAACTTTGCTTATCGGACGATGAATGATGATGAAAAAGTACACAACTGTTTTGAAAAAAGTGTCCAACTTATAGGGGGTTAAGACGTCAGAGTTATTTCCGGCTATTAACAGTAAACCTTAAAATTAGAGAGACTATTTAATTTTGAATTAAGAAAATTATATCTTAAATTTAAGAGAGTTTTTGTCCACCATGTTTTGAAACCATACGTATCCATACTTCAAAATGATTTTGTTAATGAATACAACGACCTTGTTGAATTATTGAATGTATTTGAAGGTAAACAGTTCAATCATGGCCTCTGGAAACTGGGTCGCATGACCGGCTGCACTTCCCGCGGTGCCGGCGTGAGTGGAATGCCGGTCAGGTTTAATTGTCCGGCCGAGGTAACTTTGCTGGTTCTTCAGTCATGAGATCTCGCCTGCTATCGCTGCTCCCACTAGCCAGGACAATCCTCATCCTGATCATCCCGATGTCCTGCACCCGCATGAACCCGGTATGGGAGTACCGGTTCCCATCGAATCCCCAGTACATAGAGAACGGCAAAAGGATTGCCTATTTTGCTACCACAGGAGAATCTTCAGGATATGCCGAAACCCCGGAAGCCGTCTTGTTTTATGATCCGGCAACACGGCGAAAGGAAAAGATTTACGAAAATCCTTATATGACGGGTTCCGTTAAGGTCTCTCCGGATGGGACCCATATTGTTTTTCAGCTCAGAACCGACTTCATGGGGATGTTTGATGATCACCTGGAGATAATAAGGGTCGACAGTCTGGGCGTGCATTCGCGGGGATGCACGTTCGATATGGGGATGAGCGAATACTGGTTTAACCACGCAGGCAGCCGGGTGCTGGTTTTGGGCGACCGGAGCAGGCACCCGGGACTGTATGCTTCCGATCTTGAAACCCATGAGCTCAGTATTCTTTACGAAACGACTGATCCGATTGTGGAGCCAACGGTATCGGGAGATGATGATTATCTGGCCTTCATTACCTATACCGGTATCGTATTGGCGGATCTGCTGACTTTAGCAACAGATACCATCAAAACGGCCGAAATTGATAGCCACGGAAGTATTCAGGATATCACATTTTTTCCGGATGCCGACGAATTACTGATCGCCGTGGCCCATCAGGGCCAGATGGTTCTGCGGTCTTGCAAAGCCTCTGATCCGCATACGTTTAAAACACTGGCAACCCTGAATTTTCCGGTGATCGGGCAGCTTGATATCTCCGCGGATGGCAAAAAAATTTTCTGTAACGGCGGGATGTCGATGATGAGCGTCTGTCTGGATGATGGGGAAGTCCATATCACTGATCTGCCTGAGATTTGCTATTCCTTTGATATAAAACCGGATGGAAGCGAATTAGTGCTCTGCTGCAAGGGGAGGAATGAACGAAATGTTCTTTACCGGATGGCATGGGATGGGAGTGATTTGTCGGAACTTCTACGCAGTGCGGATTGAAGTGCGTTAGATGTTAACCCGATCCTTTCCGTTACTTTTGCAGCATGAAGAACGAGATTTCGGTTAAGAAGATCCTTGAAACCCTGCAGATTGAGCAGGTTTTCCGCTCGATGGGCACCGAATTCAAGGTGAACGTCTGCTATGGCGGGCTCCTTAGAGCACCCTCTTTTTGTCAGATTTGACGATTTTATGAGGATGAGGAAATCTGATACTTTTTGTTAATAAAATTAGATTATGCTGTTTGCTTCATTAAGCTTGGAACGATCTTAGCCTGGTTGTAAGATTCGATCTGAAGCCTTACCCTTTTTGTAGCCTTTCGGGTTGAGTGCAACAAGTTGCTGCACTGAAGTACTCGGCACGAAGATCCCTTTCCAGTTGGGCAACATAGCTGTTTTTTCCTTCAAAGAGTTCCTGGTTTTCCGCAATCATCCTGCCCATGTTCCAATAGAGCTGAATTAAAGAGCTATTCACAGCCAGAGCCGCTTTGGCCTGAACCGACCGTACCTGCTGCTTCATTGCAACAAGCAATTCCTTATACACCAATTCGTTTGCCGGTGCCTTATTCATGATACCTGTATTTTAGTTCACCTTAGAAACCCACCGCCAGAGGTGGTGGTAATTGACTAATTGGTGAAAACACATATCTTTGAATTAGAAATCGACATTGATGACTGAAGCATCCAACATATTGAACTATTTGAGAGTCAACAAAGACCGGCTGATGCAAGAGTATCACCTCACCAAATTGGGTTTGTTTGGATCCCTCGCGCGGCACGAACAACACCAAGGTAGTGATATCGATATTGTGATTGAATTCGAACCGGACACATCTGATCTTTACTCTTTGAAACTAAAGTTAAAACATGAAATCCAATTACAATTTGACAAACCGGTTGATATCTGTAGGTTAAAATATATCAAGCCAATTTTCAGGAATCAGATCCAAAGAGATATTAAATATGTCTAAAGCTTCGCATAAAGATTCAGCCTGTTTATTGAACATCCAGGAATCTATTTCGAGGATAAAGCAATACACTGAGTTATATGACAAAGCGGATTCTTTGTATGCTGATTCCAAGTCATTTGATGCTGTATTGATGAATTTTATAGTAATTGGTGAGATGGCAGAGAAGCTAAGTGAAGATTTTCGTCAATCCACCGAAGCAAAAATTGATTGGTTTAAAATCAGAGGATTGCGAAATATTATTGCCCATAACTATTTTGGAATAGATGCGGAAGAGATCTGGCAAATCATTCAGGATAGTCTGATTCGATTGGACGGTGATATTCGATTGATCCTCGAGAAATAAAAAACACCACCTTCAACAAGTCGCTAAAACTTAATATCTGGGCTTCTTAACCTGAAAGACATCGTGGAACAGGGGAGCAGGCCTAATGAAAACCTCCGGTCGCAGGTTGGGGTTGATTTGAATTGTGGAATCCGGCGAGAGGGGATTCAAATGCAAAGTATTGATTTCAGACTTACTGTATCCTTGCAAATTTGACAGGGGTTGATAATTACTGACTGCTTCAATCATTGGAGTATAATGGATTCTTTTTTAAAAGTTTCTCCCTGGCTTTTTTCACAGATTCCTGCTCAGACAGATTGGTGTTCCAGTATCCCACAAATGCTTCATAGCCCCTTACGGCGATAAAATAGGGAATCAGTTGCTCCCCTTTCAGCTTGTATGATTTTACTGTCTCAACGTTTTCTCGTCGGGCTTTCTCCATCCGGTGGTGGCCGTCGATGAGATTAAACCTTCCCGGACTTATCTCAGCCAGGAGGACAGGCTTTTCAAAATTAACCGTCTTTAGATGTTCCTCATTAATACAACCAGCCCCATGCGATTTAAACCAATCAGGGATTCGAACATCTTCCTGCTCCACAATAAGCTGACCGGAGATAATATGTTCTAGGATTCTCGAAATATTGAAATGAAAAATCCCGTTCGGGTAAATTTCTTCATTTTCGTTGGCATCGCAAGGTATGAAGTCCTTGTTCAGCTTGAGTGTTCTTCCGTTTTTCATGATAGCTTCGACATGAGTTCGTGCAGGATTCGGGTCGGGTTGTGAAGAAAATGAATGGCAGTATAGCTTCCATCGAATCGTGTCACCGGGCTGGCATACCATTCACCCGGAAATAGCGATTGCGGCTCGTCGGTATTTTTAACCGATTGTACTCCGGATCGCCGGTAGAGATATTGTGTTGCCCTGATTATCATTCCTTTTTGTTAGTAAAACTAGCCAAGATTATCCAATCTCACCAGAAAAGGTATGCATTTGGGTTGTTTGACCTGGTCCCTGTCATAGTCCCTGTCATAGTCCCTTTAAGCCGTTCGAATGAATGGATAGTCGTTCAATAAACGCAGCCAGATCCTGCTTTTTCCCCCGTCTTGCCGCATAATTAAGCATCCGGGTTTCATTAACCGAATATTTTTCCAGGGCGCTGCTAAAAATGAATTCCAATTCACCACCCTGAAAAAGTGTGAACAGCTTGGTATCCGAATACAGATCAACCAGGATTTTTTCAATGAGGGGCACTGTGTGAGCACCTATTTTCTGAACAGGTGATTTGGAAATCAATGGACGGACCACGACTGTATCGGAGTTCGGGCTGATATAGTTATCCAGCTGATCATGATCAGGCCGCAAAAGGATGTTACGCATTTTTGTATTCAGCAAGTGATTGAACACGATTTCTTCACTACCTTTTTCGACTTCAAGAATACTGAATGACCTGCCGGGTTGGTGAAGCATGAACTCATGGATCCATTTGGTTGACCAGATGCAGGCCTTAATACCCGGAAACTCTTTCGTAACCCGTCCGTATATTTCCTTCTGCCTGTTTTCCAGGACTGGTAAAAATGGTGGTAAAATCACCAGAGAAAACCGGGTTTTGTCTAGTGCGCGAATGATTCCGTTTTCTTTCAGATTATATATACGCCAGCGGATGGTGGTTTCTTTTACTTCCGGATCCAGCTCCCGAAAGAACTCATAGAGTTGAGCTCTTGTAAATGCAGTAGTGTCGCTGAATTTTATTCTTAATTGATTTACGAATAGAAAGTTTACCAAAGCCTTGATATTAAAATCGAAACAAAGATAAAACAAAATCAAACAAAAGACAATAAAATGTAAAAATTGTCAAATGTTTGAAAATGTCATATTTGCCAGTAATCCGGGTTTGTTGGCAAGAGTGACATTATCGGTTTAGCCAGCTATATCTCCAGCTGGATCCATTGCAGCCATAAAAAAAGCCCCGTTTCCGAGGCTTTTCTTTGGGGTGTCACCCATCAGAATGGGAGCGGCTCAGCCAGTTCCGTTTGGAGTTCATTTTTTTTTGTTTTCTGTTTGCCTTTTCCTTTGGCCGGAGCCTTCGGAGCATCAGGTGTTTCGTGCAGTTTGGAGGATTCAGATTGTTTTCGAGTTAGAACGATTGTCTTTTCTAAAGTGGATCGTTGTTGCGGGGTAAATACTGGCATTATTTCAGGTCTTTATTTAATTCTCTTTCAAATTCTTCCACAGTAGGTAAAGTACTTTTTAGTTCTGCCGGTAATGCCTGGGTTACTGTAAATTCGCTCACGCCAATGGGCTTTTTCATATCACGGAGGCTATATTCCACCTCAACCTTATTTTTACTCTTACAAAGTATAATACCGATGGATGGTTGATCGGCAGCGGTTTTTAGCAGATCATCAGTAGCCGAGAGATAGAAATTCATTTTGCCGGCAAATTCAGGTTCAAACTCAACCGCCTTAAGGTCAATCACTACAAAACATCGCAAACGGATATGATAAAACAAGAGATCGAGTCGGTATTCCTTGTCTCCGATTTCGAGCGGATATTGTCGGCCAATAAAAGCAAATCCTTTACCCAATTCGAGCAGGAATTTGGTGATATGGTTGGTTAATTGCTTTTCAATTTCCAACTCCTGCACTTTGGGTTCCAGGGTAAGGAATCCGAAATTGTAAGGGTCTTTGAGCATTTGCACGGCCATCAGTGCTTGCTTCTCGGACAGCGTGGTCGTGAAATTGGTAATGGCTTTGCCCTGTCGTTGATATAGGTTTTGTTCAATTTGCAGCGTCAGGATGGCACGGCTCCAATTATATTCTATCGTTTGTTGGACATAAAAAATGGCTTCGGAGGTTTCTTTAACTTTGTTGATAATCAACACATGGTGTCCCCAAGGGACCTTGCACAATACTTCTAATAGTCTAACAGGCTGTTGGACTGAATAAAATCTGTAGAACTTCCTCACAAAAAACAGGTTGGCCCGGGAAAAGCCTGATATATCGGGAAATTCATTTCTCAGGTCCTTGGCCAATTGCTCTACATAACTGTTTCTGCCTTCAAACAAAGCCTGGTTTTCCGCAATCATCCTGCCCATGTTCCAATAAAGCTGAATTAAAGAGCTATTCACAGCCAGGGCCGCTTTGGCCTGAACCGACCGTACTTGCTGCTTCATTGCAACAAGCAATTCCTTATACACCAATTCGTTTGCTGGTGCCTAGCGACTGTTCATATAATATTTAATCACAATTTTGGCAATAAAGCCTGATTGTTGCCGAATTTGTGATACTTATGTTCTCACAGTATGTCCTTTGGCAGCAATTAACGGGCAAAGTTGATAGGTTAGGAGATCAGTTAACAGTTAGCCCTTCCGCCGGTCGAGCTTATCAAATTTTTTCAAAAGATTTTTAACCAAATCCCGGGCCTCTTCGACATCCAAGCCGGCTACGGCTGCATATTTTTCAATATTTGGTGTGACGCCCGCGTTGATATCCGGGAGTATCAGACTCATAAAGACATTCAGATTATCCACCATTTTTTTGTCCTTTGGTGAACTTTCGATATGGAACAGGTTATCGTACTCATTCAATCTGATCTTTTTCCTAAGGATCTTTTCTGATGTGATCAGCATGGACATATTTACGCGTATGTCAGGCTCTTCCGAAAACTCAAAACCGAATGGGTTGATGGTGTTCACCAAAGTCAGAAATCCGCGATCGGTGGAAGCGGTAAGCAGAACAATTTTTTTAGCTTCGTCATAATAAATCTGGGCGAAATGAGGGTGGTCGCCCCATCTCTTCAGTGATAGCCGGTAAACTCCATGACTGAACTCCGACGTGAAACTTTTTTTTAAAGCAACTGTGTCAACCTTTTCCACAGAGTGTTCTGCATAAGCCTGTATCATCTGGTCTTGTCTAAAGACCGTAATCGGGAAATTTGCCCCTGACAATAACATCATATAGGGTACGGGATTCTTTTCGAGGTTTTGGACAATGTCTTCTTCCGTGGTAATTCTCCGGTCAAGCTCGGTTGCGAAAAAAAAGATGTCATCCGGTTCGAAACTTTTGTAAGCTACAATCGGGCCAAAGCTTTGCCAGCAGGCACCGTTATAGCCGATCAGGTTGAACCAGATGGATGTTGTCTGGCTTTTGTTTATATCCGATGTTCCCGGGGAGAACAGCAAGAATTGTTCTCCCGTGAGAATATCTTCCATCTTGAAGAAATCAGTGGCGGGATTTTCAACAATAATGCTGAAGCAAAACCGCCAGGGCTGACAGGCATGCTGTTCAAGAAAATCCATTTCTGTCAGGCTCAGCTTCTTTAATTCCGCATGAGGGAGCATTTTCCTGATCAGGCCGCCAGGCTTAAAAATCTGATGGGCCACGTACTGAGTCTTTAACATGCTGACCAACTCCTTTTCGAACTCATTAGTTACATGCCTGTAAGCAGAAAATGCCTCAGTCATGGTACGGTCAAGTCTGTATCGGGTGGCGGCATAGTGCAGAAGAAATTCGTCAATAACGGTTTTTGAAATACTGCTGCTTGTTGTACAGGCCTTACGGATAGTTTCAAAGTCATTCATCTTATATAGTTTATCCATGATGGACATAAATCACTGATTATCATTCCTTAACTAATTCTTTTAATTAGTTAAACGCGGCTTAACTCATCCAAAAGGGCGCTTCGCCGGGGATACTCTGCTCGTATCTTCCTGATGAGTTCGTTACATTTGTCAAAAGCCTCAATATTATGAAGTGATGGCTTGGTTTTTAAAAGATCAAACAACCGGTCCCACCATTTTTCATTTATGTAAATTCCAGAAATCTGCTCAAAATTGGACCCGCGTGATTCTCTTTTAAAATCGTCAATGATGACTTCGACAAATTCCTTCCAAAGGCCAGGTGCCACCTTCGCCTTTAATAATTTGTAGTATTCCTGACCATGGTGATTAGATTCAACAAATAGAATCCGGGCATATTCAATGATTCGATCAGTATCTTTCTGAATGGTAGCAATTTTCAGAAGCCAGTCGTACCAGGTATAAACTAAGCCCGGTTTGTCTTTCGCGTCAGATTTTATGCCATCCTGAGCTAAACCGATGGCTTTTTCGTAATTTTTGTCTTTGATGGCGCTTTCGATGGCAATTGTCCGAAAGCGGGAATTGGCCAGATTCTGGTTAATGAAATCTTCTGCTTCCTTTGCTCCCTTCATTCTCAAAAGGATTTCAAATTTGATCAGCTGCGCCCTTTCCTTGGTATAGGATTCCATTGGCTTATCAATCAGGGCAATAACCTTATTACCTTCTGATTCTGTTTTGACTATACGGGAGGCTAGATCCAGCATACCCAGATGCCAATCCCAATCCTCGTAAATATTTTTACCAAAAGTTGTTATACAATAACCCAACAATTCCAATCTGAGCTTATCCGGAATTTCCGCCTGAGCAACCTGGTTCAATAATTCGAAAGCCTGATCGATTGTACCACCAATAGCACCATTACTGTCGTCCACATAATTTAACAGAGGCGTCATCTCCTCTTGTTGCAAATGGACTGTATAGTCGTCACTTCCCGACACGATCGCTTCAAATTGTCCTGGTGAAAGCTCTTCAACTTCATTTACCGCACCTTTCCTGAAATAGCTTAATCCCCTTTTCAGGATTGTCTCATCGATGTAATTTTCAAATTGTTGCAGTGGGATTTGCATGGAACTTCAATTTCTCTATTAACGGAATAGCTCATTAGGCTTTGTGTTTTAATAATTCCAATACCAGTCTCCCTTTTAAGGTGGTGAGGTACTGTTGTTTTGGACTCGTCGGCTTGCTTGGGATGGTCATGGCAAGCCAATTTACAACGACCAAAGGTTGTATGTATGTTTCAAAATTTTTCGCACGATTACTCAAATTAATGCCACCCAAAATATTGATCCTTGAAGCTGGGTGTTGAGCCAATTCTAAAACAAATGTCAACTTACTATCTATACCACCAGCTATACCACCAGCTATACCACCAGCTATACCACTAGCTATACCACTAGCTATATCTCCCGGGATGCCCCTAACAATATTAACTATCATAATATCAGGCAATTCATCATCTTCAGCTATACCACCAGCTATACCACCAGCTATACCACCAGCTATACCACCAGCCTCACTTAAATCTGAATAATCAAGTATTTGATCCAATAGGCTGTCGATACCTTCAAGATCCCATTTCACTTTGTTTAAATTCAGCGCAAACGGAAGTTTTTGCACAAAAGAGGTGTGGATTGGCAAGGTTACCTGAAACCACGTCCGTTCTTCATCAAAATCGAATAGCGGTTCCGGAGAACTGTTTTGAAGCATTGCCTTCTTGATGGCGGGCAGGCCGGTTGCATGGCCTTCCGTTAATTTGAGCTCCTTTAGAAAATCACCCAGCCGCCGGTTCCGGTAACGCTTGGGAATAGCTCTACCGGTCATGAAATCTTCTCTTTTTATGGACCGGTCAGGGCCACCGGAATTATACAACAAAATGCCATCGGGTTCGATCCTGATTTTAACCGGTTCCCGTTCCTGGTAATTACGATGAAACAGGCAGTTTGCCACGGCTTCCTTTAAGGCAACATTGGGATAGTTCCATACCCTTAACGCTTCAGCTTGCATGGGCACCTTGATCACTTTTTCCTGAAGGATATTTGCATTCAGCCAGGAGAGAGAATCAGTTATCTGTTGTTGAACCGGACCTTCGATCTTTTTCTCGATAAATTCTTTGGAATCCGCACCGTTCGGGAAGTAAACGATTTCAACATAAGAGTAAGGAAAATAGGAATGAGGCTTTTCGGCAAACAGCATCAATGCCACATTACGAGGGAAAAGATTCTCCTGCGGCCCCGATAGCAACGCCATTTGCTGTAAAATTTCGGTATTGCTAAGTGTGCCTACATCGGCAGCCAGTTTGCTTTGGGTTTTGCGTAGATAATCCTGGATCAGAACCATCGAGAGGTCGTCAATATGGGAGTGCCTGTTAGCACGGTCGTCATAAGGAATATTGTTGGTTAAAGCATTTAATTCTTCCTTGTCTGTTCCTTTGGCTTCGATCGAACTGGCGTATTTGCGAATAAAATATTTCCAGGTTTTATGCTTGGCTGTAATGGTTTCAGGTACTTCATAAGGTCTTTCGTTACCGGCAAGCACCCATAATACAATTATGCACTTACCGTCGACATCCTCAATAAATAACCTGGGGGCGTAATAAGGTTTGACCAGGTTATTAAACCCTATCATATCCTTCTGAATTTCAGCTATCTCGGTGGTTGTAAGTCCTGTTACAGGACGAACGGCAGTTTTTGTTACCGGATTCTCAGCTACCCCGATCAGAATATAACCGCCTCCGGTATTGTCAAAATCATTGGCAAAAGCACAAATGCTTCGATAAGTTGCATCCGGGTTCCAACCTTCTTTAAACTCGATACGGTCTGATTCGACCGTCCGTGCGGATAGTAAATCCTCCAGATTAATGTGAAGTGCCATTTGATTCAGTCTTTCTCATTTTCTTAACTTATTCGTGGTTTGCCATGGTATGAAGTTAACGATGTTCGTTAATCCCGGCAGTCTTATTTCTATTGTTTCCTTCTTGGTGTTTCTTGGTGTTTTAACCAAGCCAATCCTTCCAATTGGTCCAACCTTGCTCACGATAAGCGAGTTCGGGATACCGATAAATAACCTGTGGCTTTTTTGATCGGCTGATCAACTTGCCGTTGCAATAAGCATTCCACTCTTCCGGTGATTTAAGATGAAGCTTATGGATGAACTTCTTTGTTTCTTCGTAATTTCTGAAAGCAATTTTGAGGCCTAACCAATCAGTCCAATCAACCCAACCCTTTCCTTTATACTCAATAAATGGCCTTGACGGGATATTCAGTCCATATGATTTGTGGATTGGAGTCGCAAGCCGAAAATAATGCAACCAGGCGTCTTCATCCTGAATTCTTAAACTCCGGGCAAATTCGCGTGCTTCATAAAAAGAAGCATATGGGAGCCGATGATCAGGATGAACCAGCCAGTCATTCCAATTTTTCCATCCTGTGTGACGGTAAATAAATTCAGGATTCGGCGGTATTCCGTGATGATTAAATCCAGTTGGATTTGAAATTAACACCTCCCAATCTTCCTGATATTCCAAATCCCAGGTATGGACAATTGCTTTTGCTTCTTCAAAGGAAAGCCACTGGTCTTCGATTCGGTCATTCCAAAGATCCAGTTGGATAAGCTCATTTTTATTAATTTTATTATTCATGATTATCCCAGACAAGTATAAAAATAATCATTTCAACAAAAATGTTGAGCGCTAATATTGGGTTTTAACAGCTAGCCCTTCCGCCGGTTGGCGTTATCGTATTCATTCAATTTGATCTTATACTTCAGGATATTTTCTGCTGTGAACAGTATGGACATATTTACGCGAATGTTAATCCTTGACTGGTAAGAAGCCTTTCTCATCCATGTGAGGAGCAACCATCCGAAGCGGCACCGCAGTAAAGTTCGGACTCATATTTTCAAAATGTTTACAAAACTTCCATGCCCCAGGCAGGAGGTGACCAGTCTTTATCCCGATGACTATTGTTTCAGAAATTTCAGAACCTTGATAATACCATTGTTTCGGTTCAAAACCTTGATAAAATAGTACCCGGGCGACAGGGTAGAGGTGTCAATTTTCTGGATGGTTTGAGCAGGTTGTATCGTTTGGAGAATACGTCCGTAAGAATCAATTACCTCTATCTGATGCAATGGGAAATCAGCTTCGATGGTTATTTCATTTCGCGCGGGATTTGGAAATAGTTGAACCGATGCTTCATTTTCATACTCAAATACCGCCATTACATTCGGATTGTAGAAGCCAAAATCTACCGTGTTGTTACCACTGCCATCGTAATCAAAATAACAGCTGAAAGGGTCACCGTCATCCAATGGTTCACCTCCATTGGTCAGTGTAACGATTCCAGACTTAATATCGGTATTGGGACTTCCATAACCGTTATTATCCAGATCCACATCATTATTTGCATTAGCCACAAAGTGATCGGTCGACCTGAATCCATACAAGGGTTGGCCGCGCCCCCAATTATTCAGACTCCACACAAAGACCAGATACTTCCCCGGCTCCAACCCGCTGAATCTGTAGTAGCCTTCCTTATCGGTTATCTTGACTCCCTGGAAGCCTTGCCAATCGGGTAAATTATCGCCATTTGAATCACCCCAGAGGACCATGGAGACACCTGGTATGCCGGGTTCGTTCGGATCATTAATTCCATTTCGGTTATAATCATTCCAAACCCTGTTTCCTATCGACACAATACCCGGTGAAATTTTATGACCGCAATCTTCGTAACAATAAGCCATGTCATTCATTGCCCTGATCATTTCTTTTCCCATGGCTTTTCCAATATTAAGAAAGGTGAGGGCGTTCTGATTAAAATGATGTATGGCATCCTGAGGTGACACCGCAAGACTCAGATAGTACCGTTTTGTTTCAACGAAACCCACGCTGCCGCCGAAAAGAGAATCATTACATCCTACATTTTCCTGGGCAACCGAAACTATATTCTGCATATTCCGTACCCAAAGGTCTTGAGTCGGTTCAAATCCCCCTTGCCCTGAACTGGCAATAACTACCGGAAGATTCGGATTCCCCAGGTCATTTCTGACATCATTGACCAAATGATAAAGGTTGCTTTGGTACTCATTTAAATAACTATCGGATGCACCGTCATTCCATCCCTGAAACCAGGCAAATCCGGAGATTTCGAAATCGCGTGCACCCAGATCCGGAAATTCACCAGCCAGGTTATGCACCACGTCGAGAACGGTCTTAATCATTTCATGGTACGATGCACCGGTTTCACCTCCGGCAGATGGCGGACGAAAATCAACCGCAAGACTCTTGCCTCCCCAGGCCGTTTTAATGATCAATACCGGATCATCATAATAGGCATCAACCTGATGAGCAAACATGAGTTCCGGTCCGATAAGATCCGGACTGGCACCCTGCCCAACCGTTACAGGTGCCCTTACTGTATCATTGCTCCTGGCAAAATACAGTGAAGCGCCTTCCAGGGTGGTCCAGTTGCCCGCTTTCCAAATGTCAGACCACTCTCCGCCGACGTCATTCCTGAGTACATCAAGCAGACTTCCGGGATCATTTTCCGGATCTTCAATGGTTCCGTGCCCCTCCATATTCGACTGGCCGGCCAGCACAAAAACCCGAACCTTTTTCGCAGACTTTTCCTGCCGGGTAACAATCGGCACATAACCGATTTCCAGTCCGGCAGGAGGCTGAACAAGGGCTTTTGGGTCCAATGCGGCCAATTTTCCAACTGTTGGTGCTGCCAAATAATCATCGGTATGGCTCCAGTTGGAGTGGATAAGTTCCGCTCTTTTTTGCATCGCCACACGAATATCAGCGGGCAGGTTTGCCTGAATAATTGCAGGTTGATCGATGAAACGGTACCAATAATAGGTCACGGTTGAGCCATCACCCAAATCTGCCTTGAAAGGTCCGGCTGCGGGTCCGGGTTTATGCCAGGCGCTATTGGGATTCTTCCATTGACATTCAGGATCCAGCGGTGTTAAATAGGGGATTTCAGTTCTAGGGGATGACGGAACTGCAGCAGAGATCAGGCCTGTAGAGGACGGAACCGCATTGGCAGCTACCGGCCGCCACAGATTATCCACACCAAGCTTAAAATATTCAGGCAAGATAAAGCTCCCGTCCTTTTTATAAACAGCGTTCAGGTCAAATTGAAAACCCATGGTATTCGAGTTGAGCTGAATATTTTCGATGTAGTTCAGATCTATTGCATATTCCATTCCGGATCGTGAAATTTCAGCGGACATGGAACCACCGTTATTAATAAAGGGCACATCAACAGCACCAGACTGAATCGCTTTGGGCAGAACAACCGGGCCACCGTTGAACCAGGAAACCATATTGTTCCAAAGTGCATTTTTTGAGTACACAGATACCTGATTCAAAACAATTGAATTATTCTCTTCAGTGACAGGAAATTGCAACCGTTCAATTTTAGCATACCAGTTTCCGTTGTCATCAGCTGAAATGAGTGCCGGAGAATATGCGTGCTCTATGCCAAAACCGATATTGGGTTCTGAAGGTCTGGTATCCAAAAACAAACCGGACAGGGTTGGATCGTCCCGGACAGGCTCAGTCCAGAATGTGGGTAAAAAGAAGGTGGCCGGACCTTTAAAGTTTGTGGCATTCAGGAATAAGGTCCAACACTGATTTCCTGTTTCGATGTTCTGTCCGTTGGTTTGTTGCATGGGCTCTGTCAGTGGCAGAGGAGTGTAGCCATATCCAAGTAGTTCACCATTAACACTTTGGGCCAAATTTAATCCGTCGGGTGCCCATAGTAATCGATTGGATAATTGAGCAACACCGTATTTCCCGCCTGGTGAACTCCAGTCTCTTTGTCCGTTCGGCAACGTTCCGCTTTTTCCTGCTCCGGGGCCATTCGCCCAGGAATGAAAATTATACGATACCCCACCCATGATAAACTTGGGTATTTTTGTGCCGAAGCGGGTATCGCCCCACCAGCCAAGGCCTCCTTCTATTGTGGTGTAAAATTGATCAGGTTCCTTACCGGTTCGTTGAGTGGTCAGCCAGCAACTTCCCAATCCCATTTGTAATTTTTGCGGACCGGGATATTTCCTGAATATTGGCCATGCAGCACTATAAAATGAATATCCTGCGCCAAATGACTTATCGCTTACATTTTCAGTGGGAATCCAGGTAAACCCGGATCTTTGCGCCTCGATTACCTGAGCACCGAGTGGGTTCGATAGAGTTGAAAAAACGATGAAAAAGGCAATAAAAAAACAGGATAAATTCATTTTGCGGAAGTTAATATTGTTTTGGAAAACTGACTTTTTCGATATTCATTGGGCGTCATTTTATGGTATCTTTCAATGGTTAAATTTAAAATCTGATTTTCAAATTCTAAACTATATTTATCAAAGAAATAGGAATGGATATCGATAACAAAATATTTCAGCAATGTTGAATACAAATATCGGACGCCGTGAGTTCATTACCAAAACAGCGGTTGGCACTTCCGGAATTTTCGTGGCACCGGCAGCATCTTTATTTGCAAACAGTAAAAGTAAGAGTATGATAAAATTAGGAGTGAACATGGAATTTGTACGTCATCACGATAAACCTTTTGAGTGGGGCGTCAAAAAAGCAAAGGAAATCGGGTATGAATATGTTGAACCCATGGTTCATCTGGGACGTGAGCTATTAAGTGAAGCCGGATATTTCCATTCGGTTTCGATGTATGACGACCCCTTGATGATCAGGGAAATATGTGAATCGAACGGTATCAGGATTTCAGGGCTTTCTTCACATACACCGCTCTGTAAACCGGAAATCAGCGTTGAATACCTCAAGATGGCCATACGGTTTGCGGCTGAATTGGGAGCCCCTGTGGTGAATACCGACGAAGGTCCCAAGCCCAAATGGACGACAAAAGAAATGGATTACACCTTAATGAAATATACCCTTACGGAAGCAGCCAGGGTTGCCGAACGACACAAGGTCGCCATCGGACTGGAGCCACATCAGCAATACAGCAAAACGCCTGACGGCTTAAAAAGTATTTATAACCTGGTTGATTCGCCTGCAATCGGGATTAATTATGACACAGGGAATGCCTATCTCGGTGGGGGCGGAGACATTTACGAGTGGCTTGAAAGTGTTAAAAATCAGTTGGTTCATTTTCATGCCAAAGACATCAGTGTTCAGCAGGGTAAAGATGAGCGTGGAAAGGTAACCGGGACTCCTGTGGGTTGTGCCTGCGGAGATGGCGTGGTTGATTGGAAAAGAGTCATCGACATCGTTAAAACGACCAACCGGGAAATAGTTTTTTCGGTCGAATGCGGAACCGTCCCCGATGCGATTCGCAGTTTTGAATACCTCTCCAAACTTTTATAGTTTTTCAGCTTGAAATCAAAATTCAAAGAATATTCAAACATCAAAAACTAATCCATGGAAAATACCAATAAGCTTTCAAGAAGAAGATTTCTGAGAAATACTTCGATTGGCCTTGGGGGGGTTATTATAGCGCCATCCATTATTCCATCCTGTGCTAAAGGAGCTAACGACAAGGTTTTGGTGGCCCACATTGGCGTGGGATCAATGGGAACAGGCGTTTTGAAATCCTGGATGATGCCGGTTGCTTCGGCGTTAAATGTGGCGACCTGTGACCCCTTTCTTGACCGAAGGAATTCAGCAGCTCAATTCATTAACAAAGCGTATGGGGCAAAGGGTGTCAGTGCTCCTGAATGTTTGGCATACCTCAATTTTAGAGAAGTACTGGACAGAAAAGATATTGACGCGGTTTGTATTACCACGCCTGACCATTGGCATCTGCCATTGGCTATTCATGCAGCACGCGCCGGAAAACATATTATGCTGGCAAAACCGTTGGGATTGAGTTATCCTAATTACAAGACCCTGGAAAAGGAATTGAAGGCCAACCAGGTAAAATTCCACTATGGAACCCAGCAGCGTGCCCAGCTTCACATGAAACTGGCGGTTGAGATGATTAAGGAAGGGAAAATCGGGGAAGTGGAGCGCATTGAGGCCTGGGCTCCCGGAAAAAATCCTGTCCAATCACCCCAGTGTATCGAAGTTCCGGTACCTGGCAATTTCGATTACGATTTGTGGACCGGTCCGGCTCCCTTGAATCCATACTGCCCGGATCGGGTAACCAACAATTCTTCCTGGTTCCAGTGGGATTACAGTATAGGGTTTCTGGCAGGCTGGGGAGCACATCCGCTTGACATCATGATTTGGGCCATGAAAGATAAGCTGTCCGGCGAATATACCTGTGAAGGAACCGGTACCTTCTGGGAACCGGGAGGGATCTATAACAATATCTATTCCTGGGATTTGAACTATGAGTACAAAACCGGAGTCAGGCTGCGCTTCGTAAGTACCGATCTTGTCCAGGCAAAGGATATCTGGAATTACAGGCGACTAAAAGACGACAATACAACAACTTTTTTCGGGACCAAAGGCTGGCTTTCTGTTGGCCGGTCTTCAGCGGAATCAAATATTCCGGAGATCCAGAAGCAGTTTGAACAGTTTCCCATGAACAAAGATGGTTGGATAGATTATGACGGAGACAGAATGGGCAAATTATTTATTGATGTGGTGCAAGGCGTGGTAAAAGAAGCATGTCCGTTAGAAGATGCCATTTTATCAGATTGTGTAAGCCACATGGGAAATATAGCCCTCCGTACGGGTCAGAAGATCACGTGGGATCCGGTTAAGGGTGAGGTGGTAAATAATCCTGAAGCAAATAAATGGTTTGTGCGTGAATTGAGGGAACCATACGGTGTTGGCTGACCTATTCGATAAACGATACCCTTGAGCTTGTCTGCCCTATCATGACTGTCACTCAATCAATACTTTGTTAACAAAGCCAAGAAGTGATATACAATCAGCCGTCAGTTGTCAGTCTGGTTGGAGATTCAGATAAATGTCGCGATCATCGTTCTTAACCAGCAGCTCATGGCTTCCGTATGTATAAATACCAGCATTGCCCCCGTCAGACCTCAAATTCATCCGACTGTTTTAACGCCCTATTGATCAGATCGTGAAAGCGCACCTCATCGCGGATATTGGCAAACAACCGATCTACGGCAAGAAAGCGGGGGAAAAAGATTTCGATGGCATGCTCCAGAAAGTCAAGCGCCTTCTCCTTTTCCCCAATCACCGCATAACACTCGGCAAGATGAAAGGCCAGGTGACGATCGTCTTTGGCTTCAGCCTGCATGTCGCTGGTGGCATGGAGCAGAGCCCGCTCCTTATCGCCCCGGAGGCCATAGCTGAGAAACAATAACTGATGGGTAAAGGTCCAGTCAGGTGCGGTATCCGCCAGACGGTCGACAAGCGGGTAGGCCTCCTCATTCCTGCCGCACCAGAAAAGGGCAGATGCCAGCATCCATTGCGTGATGGGACTTTTGGGATCCAGCAGATAGGCTTTCCTGAAAAACGGCAGGCCCTGCTCCATATCCGAATCCAGCAGGAACGAGCCCCTCATGATGTGGCTCATGGGCGTCAAAGGGTCAATTTCTACCAATTTCAGGGCAATGTCGTAGGTTGCCACACTCTTTCCGGCATAGATGCAAGTCTCGGCATACCCCAGGAGGGCATCGTAATTGGAAGGATCAGCAATCAGGGCCCGCTTCATGGACCTTGCCGATTCCTGTAGGTTGCCTTCCGTCATCTGGATCCATCCAGTGAGGACATTGGCGAGCGATGATTCCCGATTCAGTTCAAAAGACTTTGCTGCAAACTCTTTGGCTTTCAACAGGTAGGATACATCGCTCTTGTCGATGAACCTGAAATAGAAATAGTATGTATAACCCAGCGAAGCATAAAGAAGGTCGTTCGGCCCCACCAGGTCGAGGCCGTTTTGTATGAGCTGCAGCGAATGCTCCATCGCCTCCCTGCTCCCGCGGAACATCTCCTGCCGGGCTTTCAGAAAGCATTCGTAAGCATGCACATTGGCAATCGGCCGCTCAGCGATGAGGTGGTCTTCTTCCGGGGTCAGCTTTAGCCTGAGGGCATCAACAATTGAACGGGAAACCTTTTCCTGGATGTCGAAAACATCTTCCAATGATCCGCTGTACTTTTCCGCCCAAACGTGCGAATCGTTTTCCGCATCAATCAGCTGGGCGGTTATCCGGAGGTTGTTCGCGGCCTTCCGCACGCTGCCTTCAAGCACATACCGTACATTCAACTCCCCGGCAATTTCTTTCATCCTCTTTTGTGTGCCCTTGAGTGTCATGATCGAACTCCTGGAAATCACGAGCAGCTGGCCCACCTTCGACAGATCGGCAATGATCTCTTCCGTCAGTCCGTCGCTGAAATACTCCTGCTCGGGGTCGCTGCTCATGTTGGCAAAGGGCAGAATGGCAATGCTGTTCCGATGGCTTGCGTGCATTACATGATCGATGGCCGGATGGGCGTCGTCAGTAATCATGATTTCATAAATCCCGATTGGTTCCTTTACATTTTTAAGGTGCTCCTGCCCGATGAATTTTGCCCGGATCCCTTTTTTGTTGGAAATATTGTGATGAACGGATTCGGAAACATAAATGGTGCCAGGCCGGGCAACGGATTGGATCCTGGAAGCGATATTGACCCCGTCACCGAATACATCGTCATTCTCAAAAACAACCTCGCCCAGGTGGATGCCGATCCGCAGTTCGAACTCCCCGGCAGCACGGCAATTTTCCTGGATTTTCACCGCCGCACCAACGGCATCGGATACGGTACCGAAACTCGTCATTACGCCATCGCCCAATTCTTTGATCCATCTCCCATTAAACTGTTCAACAACAGGACTTTGCATTTCCCTGCTCATCCTGAGCACTTCGAAGGCCTTTTGTTCATCACGGCCCATTAATGCAGTGTATCCGACAATGTCGGTAAACATGATGGCGGCAAGTTGGCGCGACTGGGACATTTATTATTCCTAATGTGTTTTCTGTTACCGTATTACAATAAACAATCAATGCCGGTCTTTGTTTATCCTGCAGAACCTATCTCCCCAATCCATACTCCCACAGCGGAAAAATAACTGGCCCCCTCCGATCCCGGATTCGATTCAAACAGGATCAGGCGGTCGCACGCGATCTGGTCGAGAAAGAGTGTTTGGCTATCCGGCGAGGTCATTTTGGCTACCCTTCTTTGCCACCGATTTTTTTCGATACGTTTTTAACAAGCTCTCTGGCCGTCTCGATATCAATACCGGCTAAGGCTGCGTATTTTTCAATGTCCGGTACCCGGCCGGCGTTAATATCCGGAAGGACCAGACTCAAAAAGTAATTCAGATTATCCAGCATTTCCTTTTGCTCCGGTGGAGTATCAACCTCGAACAGGTTGTCGTATTGATTCAACCTGATCTTTTTCCTGAGGATTTTTTCGGCTGTGATCAGCATCGACATGTTTATGCGAATATCAGGTTCTTCTGAAAACTCATAACCGAATGGGTTTATGGCGTTCACAAGTGCCAGAAATCCGCGATCGGTGGAAGCCGTAAGCAGAACCGTGTTTTTATTTTCATCAAAGTAGATCCGGGCGAAATGCGGGTACTCGCTCCATTTTTTCAGAGACAACCGATAAACCCCAGGACTGAACTCCGATGTGAAGCTCTTCTTTAAGGCCATAGTATCAAACTTATCGACAGGGTATTCCGCATCAGCTTGTATTATTTGGTCCTGTTTATGGACAGTGATCGGATAATTTGCCCCTGACAATAACATCATATAGGGTAGGGGATTCTTTTCGAGGTTATGGACTATGTCTTCTTCGGTGCTAATTCTCCGGTCAAGCTCTGTGGCAAAAAAGAAAATGTCATCGGGTTCGAAACTCTTGTATGACCCGATGGGGCCAAAACTTTGCCAGCAGGCGCCATTAAAGGCGATCAGGTTGAACCAGACGCTCGTCGCCTGGCTTTTGTTTATTTCTGATGTTCCCGGGGAGAATAGCAGGAACTGATCTCCAGTGAGGATATCTTCCATCCTGAAGAAATCAGTGACAGGATTTTCAACTATAATGCTGAAGCAAAAGCGCCAGGGCTGCCTGGCATGCTGTTCGAGAAAATCCATTTCTGCCGGGCTAAACTTCTTCAATTCTGCATGTGGGAGCATTTTCCTGATCAGACCACCTGACCTGAAGATTTGATGGGCCAGATACTGAGCCTTTAACCGGTTGATCCACTCCTTTTCAAATTCATTTGTTACATGCCTGTAAGCAGAAAATGCCTCAGCCATGGTGAGGTCAAGTCTGTATTTTGCGGCTGCATAGTACAGCAGAAAGTCGTCAATGACGGTTTTTGAAATGCTACTGCTTGTTTCACAGGACTTTCGAATAGCTTCAAAGTCATTCATGGCAATCTACTATAATAGCTTTGCACCCTTATGAGTTAACCGATATTTTTGAAGCCGGCTATTGGGTTTGTCGGGTATGGTAAGTTCGATGATTCCCATATCTATTAAGGGTTTGATATTGGACGTAAAGTTGTTGGTTTGATTAGCCAGTCCCAGAAAACTGAGGATTTCCCTTCTTGTTTTTTCTTCTTGAAGAAAGTCGACAAGATCAAGGAACTTAGTTAGCGACTTAGTTAGTGACTTAGTTAGTGACTTAGTTACTATCACCTTTCTTACATGAGCAAGAACCTGGCTAAAGTCTTTTTCAAACAAATCATTAATTGTCAGAAAATCAATACCATTAGCGAACATCAGATTCAATTCTTCAATGGTTAAGGGCACCTCTGACTTAGTCACTGACTTCGGCACGGACTTAGTCCCTTGTAGCTCGGAATGGCAGGGTAAAGTGACTAAAAACAAAACCTGATCTTTATCGGTATGAAAGATGGGTTCAGGATTGCCATTAGCTGCCATGGCATCCCTGATAATCGGAAAACCAGTTGATTTGCCTTCGGTCAGATCAATCTCTTTCAGGAAATCCCCAATACGGCGATTACGATAGGCCCGCGATACCACCCGTCGCTGCTGCAGATCGGTATTGGTGATCGGAGGCATCGGACCAGGATAGCTCAGAATGGTAATCTGATCCGGGAAAACCTGGATCTCAATGGGGGATTCTTCATCATAGCCTTTGTGATAAACGGCATTACTGATGGCTTCTTCCAATGCATTGAAAGGATAATTGCTGATCGTTTTGCTTTCAGCCTGTCCGGTAATTTTCCGGACCTCCGTGCGGATCACTTCGTTTCTTAAATACGCCAGGCAATTTCGGATCTGATGGTGAAGAGGTCCCTTAAATGTTTCGGTTATGAAATTCCGGCCGGCATCGTCCGGATGAATGGCCAGTTCGATCCAGGCCCGGTTAAAGAATTTGTGCGGTTCGCGATTGAAAAACATAAGGCCCACATTTACCGGCCGCAAAAACTCGACCGGTCCACGGGCAATTTGCATCTGCCGGCATAATTCCGGAAAGGGGATGTTCACACTTTCATCGAAAAGGTCGCTCCCGACTTCCTGCAAAAACTCACGGATCAATCCCAGATCCAGATCATTGAGCTGAGCCTGCTGATTGATCCGATCATCGAAGGGTACTTTGGCTGTTAGTTCCATCAGCCGGATAAGATTCGCACCCTGGGCTACCAGACTGCGGGAACCTGCGCGAATATAAAATTGGCGTCGGGCATCGTCTCCCAGTGTTGAGGGACCCGAGTAGGGGCGCATATCGCCTGCCGGGGCCCATATAACGAGGATATGCTTATCGTCAATAATACAAGGCTGAACGACAGGCAGGTAGTTGGGTTGGATTCTGTAGCAAATGTTGATCAGTTCACCTTGTATTTCATCAAGCTTATTTAGCAGCAGGCCTTTGGGCGGAAATCGAGGCACCCCTTCGATCGCTTCAATCCCAACAATAATGTAGCCACCACCCCAATTGTTGATGTCGTTGGCGAATGCACAGATTGAATGCAGTATTTGCTCAGGATTCCAGCCAGTCTTAAATTCCAACCGCTCCCATTCTACCACTTTGCCATGTACTAATTCCTTTATGTTGATTGGTAGAGCCATGATTCACGTATTGTCAAATGCGAAAGTTACTGATATTGGACAAAACAATTCTTACTTCAGATTGAGCAGCTCACTGGCTTTATCCAGCGCTTGTTTATCAACATCAGGCGTCTTAGACTGAAAGACTGTCGGCTTGTTCCAAAATCAATTCCTTACTTTTTATTTTTAGCAATGGCCAGGGCATAACGTCGTCCGAGTTCCAACATGCCTGTCGTGCTGAAATGCACTTTGTCATCGGGAAGCGGAGAATCGGGTTCATCACATCGAAGCGGTAAATCATCGGTTTCAACCACAATGGAGCCTTTCAATGCCAGCGAATGCCCTGAATGCTGATCAATGTCGTGCTGTGCCTGTCGGACTTCTTCGCGACCGGTAAAACGAGGCAGAGGTACAGGAATCACGTAGCCATACACAAACAGCATGTCCTGACATTGAAACTGCTCCCGTATCCGGGTTATGAAATGACGGAAATTCAGGCCATAAGCTCTTGAATTCTCCATCCCGGCGATATCGCGTGCATCGCCTTCGCCCTGCTGCCAGCACATTGCAAGGATGCGTGGCTTGTAACCTGCTTTGCGCAGTTGTTGCAAACCTGCCTCCACCGTTTGCACAAACTTTCGATATTCGGGTCCCCAATTTGTTGAATCCGAATTATTGCTGCCCGGATACCACTGCGCGTACAAATTCGAACCTGAAAGTGCATGCTTGATGATCGCAAGCTTACTTTTGGGGTTTAAACGATGCAGTTCAGTACCCAGGCTCAGTTCGGCCCCAAATTTATCGGGCGTTTCCGATGCCTGACCCAGGGGTATCCATGTTTCGGAAGGGCCTTTTCCCCGTAACCAGCGCGAATAAAAAATCTGAACAGTGGTATCAACTTGAAAATCCGAAGGAATATTTTTGATATATCCTTGTCCGGTGGCATTCGACTGACCCCCGTAAAGGATTACATCGACAGGCTGGACTTTTGAAAGCCCATTCGGTAAGGGCACGGAATCGGGCCAGGGGCAAAGGTTGCCGGTAGACCTGAACGACGGACGACCCGCCTTCACTTCACGGAGGTAATTGCCCAATTTGGCTGCCAGGTCATTGACCAGTCCGGGGCTTTGCGCCGCCAGGTCATTTTTTTCCGAAATATCTTCCCGGATATTGTACAGTTCCTTCTTTCCATTCTTGTACCAATAGATCAGCTTCCAGTCGCCCTGCCGGATTACACTGTACGGTTCCTGGTCGTAATTATGCGGAAAATGCCAGATAAACTGCCGGTTGCGGGAGTCGACCCGCCTTCCTTTCAACAGCGGAAGGAAACTCTTCCCATCCGGGACGCCACCCGGTAAAGAAGATTTTTTCACGCCCGCCATTTCCAGGATCGAAGGGAAAAAATCCTCGATGATCACCGGATTGCCGCATACTGTGCCGGGAGCTGTTACACCCGGCCAGTGTACGATCATCGGATCGCGGATACCGCCCTCATAGGGTGTGATCTTGTGACCGCGCAGGGGGAGGTTCCGGGGACATTGGGATGGGGAGCCATTATCGGACATGAAGATGATGATGGTGTTCTGCGCTATCCCCAGTTCTTTGATTTTCTGCAGGATATCGCCCAGCGACTTATCCATTCCCTCAATCATCGAGGCATAGGTTGCCTCAAAATCGGTCAGGCCCCGGTCTTTGTACTTCTGGTAAAACCGGTCATCCTTCTCCCAGGGGGCATGAATGGCGTAATGCGACATATACAGGTAAAAAGGTTTCTTCTGCTGTGAGGCTTTTTCCACCTGGCCGAGCGCCTCGAGCGTCAGAGCCTCGGTGAGGTAAATATCCTGACCGGCGTACTTATCCAGTCCGGGCACATCCCAGATCCGGTCTTCGTTTCGCCAGGCCGCGCTGAAATTGTATTTGCCCCAATAGGAACCCGGTCCGCCCGCGGCATGTCCCGCAATATTCACATCAAATCCCAGGTTCAGCGGGTCTTCGCCCGGGGTTCCCTTGGCGCCCCAGTGCGCCTTGCCGACATGAATGGTGGTATATCCCGCTTCGCGCAAAAACATAGGAAGGGTTTTCACCTGCATAGTTTTGTCGATCCCCGGCACCGGGCTGATCCCGTTCATGTTCCAGTTAGGGATGATCAGGTCCTTGTGGTTGATGTCGGGTGACTTGTCCTTGCGGAGCGTCCAGTTCGTTACCTGGTGCCGTGCAGCGTTCATCCCCGTCATCAGGCTCACCCGGGTCGGGGAGCTGAGCGGGCAGGCATAGGCTTGCGTGAATTTCATCCCCAAGGCGGCCAGAGCTTCCATGTTGGGAGTATGGTAACGATCGTTCAACATCGTCCTCTCGGTCCAGAAAGGAACCGACGTTTCCTGCCAGCCCATGTCGTCGACCAGGAAGAAGATGATGTTAGGCTTATCGGATTTATGTTGTGCCGGACTCATCAGGCCGCACATACAGGCTGATGACAAGAGCATTAAATTCTTCATTTTCCAAATATTAAGACCGCGATCCTGATAGTCTGATCCCGAAACGAAGTTAAAAATTTGAATGGTTGATACGGTTTTAATAACCGAATACCTTTTTAATTAATATCCGTATCTTTTCGTCAAAGAGAAACTATGAAACCTGCCAAATGGATTCTGCTTTCGGTATTGATCGTATCCGGGGCTTGCTCAAAATACCTCGATTATAACGGCAAAGGATGGACCAAGGAGGAAGAGGCTTATTATACCAGGCTTATTTCTGGTCAGCCACGGAGACCGATTCACTGAACGCCTGGAACCGGTACCTGTATGACAGTTATGATGGCGTACACCGTTATAACCAATCAAAATTGGCCGGTTACTCGGTGCGCTGCATCAAAAATTAGAGCTCCCCAGCTTCCATGGGTTCTCCTTCGTATCATCCGGGAACAGGTGGAAACAATTTTCAATTGCAGTTATTAGATCGAATTGACAGGCAGTAACTGATACTAAAATGGCACAAATAAGCCCTGATATTAATTTCAACGGAAATGCCCATCGGGGATAGCCCTTGGGGTACCTATTTCGGCATCCCTTATTTGATCAGAACCGACTCTAAAAATAGTCGCTTCGTAAGGGAAAAGCTTCAGTTTAAAATTATCGATTTTTTTTGAAGCCTCCCGATGGGTTGAAAGTATCACATGCAAAGGACCGGAAATCAACATCCCGGGCCGGGCAAGCCTTCCGGAAAAATTCAGCAGGATCAATAGTTTTTCTTTCTCGCTGAGACGAAGATATGCCATCACGTTCCGGTCTGAAGGGATCAGCGGGCTCCATTGGCCCGATAGAAGTGCTTCGGAGGATCTTCTGAACCTGATCAGACGCCGGTAAAATTGAAGGACACTGTCATTGTCTTCGAGAAAAATTTCAACATTCCTGAAGATGAAATCCTTGTTTACCGGCAACCAGGGGGTAACTTCTGAGAAGCCTGCAAATTTGCCGTTTGTCCATTGCATGGGTGTCCTTGACCTGTCCCGGCCACCATACAGTGGCCAGAACTTTTTCCCAAGCGGATCGCGGATCGATTTGCGGGGAACACCGGTGTTTCGCATTCCGATCTCCTCGCCATAATAGAGGAATGGCGTACCCTTAAGCGTTAGAAGCAGCATTGCCTGAATTTTGGCCTTTTCATCGGTCCTTTTCCTCCACCAGCCGCTATGAAGCGAGCGGTGCAGGTCATGGTTCGACAACACATGGCAGGGCCACGAACCTGTCGGAATGTGCAACATCCATCTTTCCACGGCTTTTGAAACGGGACGGGCAGCCCATCTCTGGAAAATCATTGAAAAATCGAAAGCCATGTGCAGCATTTCCTGTTGGCCGGAAAGATAACCGGCGATGGTCCCCGGATGCCCCGGAGGCAGGGTGTAAATTTCACCAACAAGAAGCCTGTCCTGGTAACCATCAACCAATTCCCTGATTTTTCCGACTATTTCATAAGATTCGGGCTGGTTACGCGTAATATAGTTCTCTCGGTTAAGGAGTTGCCTGAGCAATGACAGGGACTTCTGCAAATTTTCTTCCTTAATGATCATATTGATGGCATCGAGGCGGAAGCCATCAATGCCAAAATCCAGCCAAAACTTGAGAATATCCATGAATTCGGCCTGTACACCGGAATTTCTCCAGTTCAGGTCGGGCTGTTGCCGGAAAAATGTATGGTAATAATACTGGCCGCTATGCTGATCAAACTCCCAGGCGCTCCCTGAGTAGACAGATTTCCAATTATTTGGCGGCTGCTTTCCCCGGCCCTCCTTCCAAATGTACCAGTCCCTTTTAGGGTTGGTGAGGGAGGATCGTGATTCGACAAACCAGGGATGGCTTTCGGCGGTATGATTGAGCACCATATCCATGATGATCCGGATCCCCCTTCGATGTGATTCCGCGATCAGGCATTTGAGGTCGGCCAGGTTACCAAAAACTGGATTTATCAATCGGTAATCTGAAACATCGTATCCCAAATCATACATCGGGGACGAAAAGACTGGAGAAAGCCAGATCGCATCAACTCCAAGATGATCAAGGTATTCCAGTTTCTGAATTATACCCTGAATATTCCCGGTCCCATCCCTGTTTGCGTCATAATAACTTGGAACGAGAACCTGGTAAATGATTCCATTTCTCCACCAATTCGTATCCATTATGCAGTCAGTGAACGTTTTTCAGGAATGGTTTCGGTTCCAATCCGGTATCTGCCAACAATCTTTCCATGATCTGATCCGGACGGTAATAACCCGATCGATCGACTGCCGCTTTCCTTATGGATTCATGTGCCGCCGGATTCCTGAAATAACCGATCGCTTGCTCAATCATTTCACGTTGGTCCGATACCAAATAGCCATTCACCCCGTGCCACAGGATATCCTTTGGACCTTTGGTGTTATAGGCAATGACAGGCAATCCACAGGCAAGTGATTCAAGAACCACGCAGCTAAACGTATCAAATTTCGATGGAAAGACCAGGAGGTCGGCGGAGGAATAGATAGCCGGAAGATTGACAGAGTCAACCCATCCCAGATAAATAGCGTCAGGCAGTTCCTCCAGCAATTTTGATTCTGCTGGACCGGTTCCGGCAATTACCATGCGGACACCCGGGATTTTACGCTTAACTTCGAGATATGTATCGGCCAGCTCCATAACACCCTTCTCCTCGCTGATCCTGCCTGCATAGAGCATGACGGGTGTGTTAGAGCCGATTCCGAAAAGCCGCTCTTTGTCTGATGCAAGCCGGATGAAGTCTTTTCCAGGCCAGTGGGCCGTGAGAAAAACCTTTCCCTTATCCAGGCCCATCTTTTTATTGGTCAACCATTTATAATGATCGGTATTTAGGACAAGAACGCCGTCAAAAGCCTTATAAAAAGCCCTGAGCAAACGTATTAATCTTGACAGGTTCTCTTTTTCCAGGTTCAGGACTTTCCGGGCAAAAGTCTTCCAGTCAGTATGCAGATAGAAATAAGCTTTCACCGTATAAGCCTGTTTCAGGTAAAGAGCCGCCAGGCCCATGGCCCCCTCGGTGGAACACATGATCCTGTCGTATTCGCCCTCGAGGAATTTATGGTGTATTTCCAGAAAATTGGGGATTCTGAGTTTCTGGTTCTTATAGAAAGGCGTTTCAATTTCCGACTGCGGCCTGACAACAATGAGATGATCCGCACTTTCCAGAGTGTTGCTGCAAACCATGATATCTATCGGAAGATCTCGCTCGCGGATCTCCCTGAGGACCGACAGCAGGACCATTGAAACCCCGTTCCGGTCGTCCCAGGTGTCGGTTAACCAAAGCATTCGTTTCGGGTGTTCCAGTATTCCCAGTTCCCGTGAAAACGCGGCCAGTTGTTCACGGTTATTGTAGAGCACTCTTGCACTGGTAAAATGGGCACCCAGGATAACGCCTGAAGCCAAAAAGGGAAACGAAAGGCCATCAAGGAAACCGGTAAAATCCAACCGGCTATTTCGGTCTTTTGCCGACTTTCCTTTTCCATTTCCGGCATCCAGATATGTTCGCAATAATCCCGGCACTTCCAGACCGGCCAGGATTGCATTCAGATCGGGCACACCCTCAGATTCCTTCTGGCTGCTTTTCAATTTAGAGGTCAGCTTTTTGTCGAGAATCAAACCAAGATGGTCGTAGATCTGACCAATAGAAGTGGTGTAAGTCTCCACTGCCGATCCGGGATCTTTCCGGAATGTCCGTGCCATTTTCCGGGTCTCGTCGAAGATAGGTTTATATGCCTGGGGGATAAGCCATCTCTTAGTAAAATCGGGCTGCTTACCAGTCAGGCTGTTATGGAAAAGACTGATGAAATTCATTGTCACCTTATGCTGGCGAAGTTCTGCAAAGGCGTTAGCTACCAGCAGTGCTGTAATTTTCTGGGTGGGCTCACCCTTGTGAAGCAGTACTCTCAGCAAGCCTGGATCCTTGCTGTAAAGGGCAATCTGGCAGGCATAGTCGAGAAAGGTAATCATCATTTTCTCGCTGTTGTTATGCATGCCGAATGCGGTCATGCTCCCTTCACGGATGGCATGTAAAGCAAGTTTCGATAGAGGTGCCGTCTTTCTCTTTTCCTCTAGCCCGGGAACAAACAACCGGCTGCCGGTGAGGCCGCTGAAAATTCCCATATGACTGTCGGATCCACCTGTGAGGGTTTTTCGATACGGTAATCTGCAGTATCTTCCCGGATCGATGCTGAATTGTCTTGAGTAATCATCAATCTTTTCCTCGGTCAAATTTTCTATCCAGGTCCTGACAAGCATATTCTGCCAGGTATCGCGTTGGCCGTTCAGGGCTTCGAAGCGTTCGAAGAGCAAGACAAGCTTCCGATAGAAATCGTGCGAAGGGGTGCCAGATCTACTGTAATGGTAAAGCGGGTGAGCCCATATTGTAGGGAGATCATTGGCGCTTGTGAAGTCGAGAAATTCATACAGGTTCCTTCGCCGACGGTTTAGCTCTTCCTCCTGTAAAGGGGTAAAACCATAGGTAAGCACATGGATTCCAACCTGAAAATCAGGTACCATGCAGCTGAACTCGGCCCCTACCAGTATGTCATGTCCCTTGTCGAGCAATTCAAAACAGGACCTGGCATTATTATGATTGGTTATGGTAAAGGCATCCATGCCATGCCTGCCAAGCGTACGGAGGAGGCTTTTTGTTGGCAGCCAGGTTTCGGGAACATTGAGGATACGTCCGAGCAATTCATCCGGTACATTGCTGTTATGATCGTGACAATGGAGGTCCATTTTTATGACCTCATGGTCAGGGTAAACAAGTGAATTCATGGCCACAAATGACTCAAGCTCATCGCGGATTTGCGAATGAAAGGAGGTTTTCGTCGTTATTGTCATTGGTATCTTATCTATGGGTGGTTGTATCAGAAAAAAAG
>CAYHCO010000028.1:20858-46869 GCA_964355105.1 uncultured Porphyromonadaceae bacterium | reverse complement strand
TGCCCACTGCCTACTGCCAACTGCCCACTGCCTACTGCCAACTGCCCACTGCCTAATAGCCGTCATCCAAAGCTAGTCACCTTAGCCGCCATCTTTTCCCAACTGGAAGTGTTTTTCGGCAGGTAAGTCTCTGTTTTAACCGAATTCATGGAATATCCCCGAAGGGTATCCAGACCGGTAAGCCCTTGATGACAAGCAATCTGTACCAAAATATTACCCAGCGCAGTAGCCTCGGCAGGTCCTGCCACTACCGACAACCCGGTAGCATCGGCAGTGAACTGGCATAATAAGGCATTCAGCGAACCGCCACCAATCATGTGAATCTTTTCGATCGGGTGGGGGCTTACTTCGCGGAGCTGATTAAGGACGATGCGGTATTTCATCGCCAGACTCTCGAAAATGCACCTCGCAAATTCAGGAATGGAAGATGGTATGGCTTGCCCGGTTTTACGGCAGTATTCGCAGATCGCAGCAGGCATGTTCTCAGGATTCATAAACGATGGATCATCGGGATCGATCAGGAATTGAAAGGCCTTAACCTTTTTAGCCTGACTGATCAAATCAGCATAAGAGATCTCTTTTTCTTTATCCCAGATCTTCTTGCACTCCTGCAACAGCCACAGACCGGTGATATTTTTCAGAAACCTGATTTTTTTACCCACCCCGCCTTCGTTGGTAAACAGATACTTGAAGCTGGCGTCGTTGATCACCGGCGCCTCCGTTTCAATGCCCACCAGCGACCAGGTGCCTGAGCTGATATAGGCCCAGTTGTTTCCTTCCGCCGGAATGGCAGCAATGGCAGATGCTGTGTCGTGTGCCCCAACTGCAACCAGTGAGATTTTATCAATCCCGAGCTTGCTCAGGATTTCAGGCCTCAGGCTGCCGATCTGCGTCCCCGGTTCCACAATATCGTCCAGAATGTGAATTGGCAATCCAAGCCTGATCATCAGGTCGGCATACCAGTTCCGTGTCTTCGGATTCAGCATCTGCGAGGTGGAGGCAATGGTATATTCTGAAAAAGCTATTCCGGTAAACATATACCCAAGCAGGTCGGGCATGAACAGCATCTTGCTCGAATTCAGCAGCTGCATCGGGAATTTCTTTTTTAACGCCCAGAGTTGAAAAAGGGTGTTAAAACGCATAAACTGGATCCCGGTTTTGGCATAAAGTTCCTTGGGCCGCATAACCTTGAAAACCTGTTCCATGGCTTCCTCGGTGAGTGAATCCCGATAAGCAAATGGATTGCCAGTCAACTGCTCATTTCCGTCGAGAAGTCCGAAATCAACCCCCCAGGTATCAATTCCTATCGATAGGGGAATAATATTGTGTTTCTTGACACAAAGGGTCAGACCGGTCATCAGTTCGTCGAACAAACGGTTAACATCCCAGTAATAATGGCCGTCGCGAAGCACCATTTCATTAGGAAACCGATGGATTTCCATCAGGGTAACCTTGCAGCCGTCGAGCGTGCCGAGAATGGCGCGACCGCTGCTGGCGCCAATGTCAAAGGCTAAATATTGTGTGTTAATCATTTAAGGCAAATACTGGCTTGGCCTTAAAGATATAAGTTTTTCGGTAAAGGGGATCAGAGTTTCTTATCCAGAATGTGACGGATCTCAACCAGAATATCCTCTATGGGTATCTGAAATCCGGCCTGATGAACGGAGGTGACAAAATCTTCATGCCGACGGCCGCTGCGATAATCGGGTTCCCGGGAGGGATGCTTGAGATAACGTCCAATGAATTCGGGTGTTTCAGATACATTAAGCACCGCATGGTAAAATACCATGTTACGTTTCCTGTATATCGATGAACCCAGAATCTTTTTCTCCCCGATGGCAATATCTGAAATCCCTTTCTCATTCAGGTTCGATATGCCCAGGTTCGACAGTGCGCTGATAATAAGATGATTGATGCGCTTGAAATATACCTGTGGATTGTCGAGCTTCTCCGATAATAGCCTGACAGATATAACGATGGTCCTTGGTGTAAGTATAACTGTTTGTCCGCCTGAAGGTCTTTTGAAAATTTTCACCCCGTCAGGGCCGGCCAGCTCAGTGTGTACGGCTGTTTCCTCCGTATTGCTTTGCCCGAGCACGATCACCGTTTCTTCCGGCTGCCAGACCATGAAAGCATGGGTCGACGCATCGGGGTCGATCAGCACATGATCGGGCAGCGAATACATTATTTGTGAATTGGCTTATCGGCAGCGTCCATTCCGGCCTCCAGAAAAACCTCCGAAACCGTCGGGTGGGCATGCATGGTCCGTGCTACATCGTATACCGTGGCTTCAACAGACATAAAAGCGGCCGCTTCGGCGATAAGGTCCGTCGCGTTAGCTGCAATGATTTGAACACCAAGAACTTCGCCTAATTTTTTGCCTGACAGAATCCTGATCATGCCCTCGGCACTGTCTTCCGCCAGAGCTTTTCCGTTTGCCGACATCGGGAACTCGCCTATCCGGTAATCAATGCCCTGCTCCCTGATCTCCCTTTCGGTTAAACCGATCTGAGCAACCTCGGGATGAGTGTAAATATTGATCGGACACTGCTTCATGTTCATAATTCCCTTAACCCCCTGAACATGATTAACTGCATAAATTCCCTGGGCAGATGCGGCATGTGCCAGATAGGACAATCCGTTAACGTCCCCAATGGCAAATACACCCGGGATCACGGTATTAAGGCATTCGTCAACCGGAATGAAGCCATGGCTGTCCGGCTTAAAATCAATATCCGACGGCGGTGCAATGCCGTTCCGCCATGAACAATTTATCACCACATCATAGGCTACGTCAATGCCGTTAACAACCAGGTTGTTATCAGTGGCCGAAGAGATCCGGCTGTTCTCCATGATTCGGATCCCCTGGCTTTTTGTCTTTTTGAGGATGTATTGACGCAGGTAATCGTCTATTCCCGGCAGGACATTTTCGACCGGACTGACCACGGTGATGTCCTTATCGATCAGCTGGAAGAATTGCGCCAGCTCAAGGGTTACCGGCCCGTGTCCGACCAGAACGATCTTCTGGGGCAGCGTTTCCATATCCAGCAGGTGCTCAACCTGAATGAGTTTGCCTTGTGGAAGCTCAACATCCAGTGAGGCAGGGTAGGACCCAGTTGCAATGAATATATTTTTTGTTTCCAGAAGCCGGTTCTGAACGCTGACCGAGGTAGCCGAAACTATTTTCGCTTCACCCTTGATCACTTCAACCCCGTTCTTTTTAAGCAGGAAATTCACCCCGCCGGTTAGCTTGGTCACGATTTTTCCTGAACGCAGTTTTGCCTGTCCCCAGTTGAATTTAACTTTCGATTGGTCGATTCCGTCGATCCCCAGGTTCTCGGCCGATTTGATCCGATTGTAGAATTTCGCACTTTCAATCAATGCTTTAGTCGGTATGCATCCCCAGTTGAGGCACATGCCGCCGACCTCTTTCTTCTCAATCAGGGCTGTCTTCATGCCCAGCTGCCCGGCACGAATGGCTGCAACGTAACCGGCCGGCCCGGCCCCTATAATTATCAGATCATATTCCATAGAGATAGGTTTTCAGTTTAACAAAGTTAACCGATTATTATTGATACCGGATCGCTGAGGTATTCCATCACCCGGTTCAGGAACCTCGCTACCTCACCACCGTCAACCAACCGATGGTCAACGGAAAGGCTTAAAGGTAAAAGCGTGCCGGGTACAACCTGTCCATCTTTTACAACCGGTTTTTCCACCAGCCTGCCGATTCCAAGAATACCTGCCTGCGGGTAGTTGATCACCGGGACTGCAAACTGCCCGCCGATGGATCCGTAATTCGTGATGGTAAAGGTCCCGTCTTTCATGTCTTCCATGGTCAGCGCCCTTTTTCGGGCTTTCTCCGAAATCTGGTTGACCGCAATAGCTATATCCTTGATTGTGAGTCGGTCAACATTACGGATGACCGGCACAACCAATCCTTCCTCGGTATCCACAGCGATGCCGATGTTGTAGTATTTCTTGTATATCATTCTGTTGTTGTCCAGATCGAGCTCAGCATTCAATACCGGATGGCTTTTCAGAGCCAGTGCGGTTGCCTTTAAAATGAACGGAAGGTAGGATAGCTTGATCCCTTCCCGCTCAAATTGTTCCTTGTATTTGTAACGAATCCTGATCAGCTCCGATACTTCAATCTCATCAAATACCGTCATGTGAGCGGCATTGTGCTTCGACTGGATCATGTTTCGGGCAATGACCCTGCGGATCTGGCTCACCGGCTTGATTTCCACCTCATTCTCGTGACTCGTGACCCGTGACGCGTAACCCGGAATCCCGCTTTCGTTCTTCCGCGTTTCGTGTCTCGCGTCTCGCGTCACGTGTTTCGTGTCACGCGTCACGAATTCCTCGATATCACTCTTAGTCACCCTGCCGGCCGGTCCGGTTCCTGCAACGAGATCGATATTCACGCCCAGCTCCCTGGCCATAGCCCGGGCAACAGGTGTGGCCAGTGCACGCTGCGGGAGTTTTGCTGCCGTCTGCGGTGATTTGTAGGTCAGATCTTCGCTGCTGGCCGGAAGATAGGCTGAGTTGTCAGCAATTTCCAGGGTTCCGACTACTCCGGCACCCTCTTCCTTAACCGTTTCAAAAACAGGTTTAGAAGCTTCCTCAACTGCGGCTGCTCCCTCAATGCCCGGGAGGTCGAATTCAACCAACGGACTGCCCACATGAACCGTTTCTCCAACTCGTCCGTAAATGGCCGCAATAATGCCTGTCTTCGGGGAAGGAATATCGGTAACCACCTTGTCGGTTTCCATCTTAACCAGGGGCTGGCCCATTTCAACCGACTGACCTTTATCGACATACCACTCAGCTACGATCCCTTCGTCGAGACCTTCACCAATATCCGGAAATTTAAAAATGTATCTCATGAGATCAGAATTTTACGGTTTTTTGAATCTCATAAAAAATCCTCTCAGGTGAGATCATATAATGGTGCTCGCCTTTTGGAAGGGGCACAATGGTATCAAAAGCGGTGACCCTCTTTGGCGGTGCCTGCAGGTAAAGGAATGCCTCCTCATTGGCGACTGCCATGATTTCAGCTCCAACACCGAAAGAGGTGGGCTCCTCAGCCACAAAAACCATGCGTCCGGTCTTGCGGATACTGTGAGCCAGCGTTTCCTTATCCAGCGGGTAGATCGTCCGGAGGTCGATCAACTCAACTGATATGCCGGCCTCCTTGAGCTTCGGGAGTGCTTTCTGCACTTCCCGAACCATGGCTCCGTAGGCTACCACGGTAACATCATTGCCTGGCGTAATAATTTTGGCTTTTCCGATCGGAATGGAAAATTTCTCTTCTCCGACTTCCTGTTTGATAGCCCGGTAAATTCGTTTGGGCTCCATAAACAGGATCGGATCTTCAGATTCGATCGCCGATATGAGCAACCCCTTAGCATCTGCCGGGGTCGAAGGAATCACAACTTTCAGTCCGGGGATCTGCGCATAAAGAGCCTCCATGCTCTCGGAATGGTGTTCCAGCGCGTTGATACCCCCGCCGTAGGGAATCCTTACCACCACAGGCATCGGGTAGCGGCCGCGTGAACGGTTGCGCATGCGTGCGAGGTGCGAGATGATCTGGTTGAAAGCCGGATATACAAATCCGCAAAACTGCATCTCAATTACTGGCCTCAAGCCTGCGGCAGCCATACCAATCGCAGTTCCGGCAATCGCCGATTCAGCCAGAGGTGAGTCGAAAACCCGATCGGCTCCGTATTTTAACTGTAATCCTTCAGTGACCCTGAAAACCCCTCCTTCCACGCCGACATCTTCGCCGTAGACAACAATGTTGGAATCTTCAGCCAGCTTGATATCCAACGCGTTATTGATCGCGTTAACCATATTCATTATCCTCATAATGACTCCTTCCACTGCAGAAAATTCTCATGCTCAACCTGCTGCTTCCGCAAGTCATCGGGCATGTCTGCATACATGTATTTAAACACATCCTCAAGTGGGGTGGCAGGCTGATTTTCTGCCTCAATAAAGATCCTGTCAATCTCCTGCCTGTATTGTTCTTCCAGTTTGGCTTCTTCTGCCTCATTGAGCAGGTCTTTCCCAACCAGATAATTCTTCAGTCTTTTTAGCGGATCTTTCTGATCCCATTTTTCCTCTTCTTCCTTCGACCGGTATTTAGTCGGATCATCAGAAGTGGTATGGGCTCCCTTGCGATAAGTCACGGCTTCAATCAGGACGGGCCCCTTGCCTTCGCGGCAGTGAGCAACAGCTTCCTGAAGGGTTTTGAGCATGGCGAAAAAATCGTTGCCGTCAACCTGAACACCAGGCATGCCGTAGGCCACAGCTTTTATGGCGATACCCTCGGAAGCGGTCTGCATCCTGAACGGCACCGAGATGGCGAACTGGTTGTTCTGAACGATAAAGATCACAGGAACCTTCCAGACCCCTGCGAAATTCAGCGCTTCATGGAAATCGCCCTCAGACGTGCCCCCGTCTCCGACAAATGTGAAAACCACCTCATCGAGTTTTTTGTATTTTATGGCATAGCCGATCCCCGTGGCATGAGGCAACTGCGACGCTATGGGTACGGCAATCGGAAGCAGATGGTGAGCTTCAGGCCAGCTGTTTCCAGCCTCATGACCCATGAAATACATGAAAATGTCTTTCAGCGTAGCACCTTTAGCCAGCCAGGCACCCATTTCCCGGAAGGCCGGGACCAGCCAGTCCTCGTGGCGAATCACCCGGGCCGTAGCACCGTGAATGGCTTCCTGTCCGTAATTTGGCGGATACGTGTAAATCCTGCCCTGACGCTGATAGCTTACCGTCATATGATCGGCTGTACGCGCGAAAACCATATCATGATAGGCATTAACCAGTTCCTGGTCGGTGATCGCGGGCATGTGTTTGTCTGAGATGATCCGGCCATCGTCATCCATGATCCGGAACATCTTCTTTTTTATAGCATCAAATTCCTTTAACATCTAGAATTGGTTTGTTGTCATTCTGTAACAAAATGTCTGACTTTTTGTTTAGTCATCAGGAAGCCGCAATCCGCACAATGTTAACGATCACTTCAACCGCCTTTTCCATCGATTGGACCGGAATAAACTCAAACCTGCCATGGTAATTGTGGCCACCGGTGAACAGGTTCGGGGTAGGGAGTCCCAGATAGGATAACTTTGATCCGTCGGTGCCGCCCCTGATGGGTATGATTACGGGTTCAATCCCGGCCGCACGCATCGACGCAGCCGCAAGATCGACAATTTCGTATACCGGCATGATCTTCTCTCTCATATTGTAATACTGGTCGCGGACTGCTGCCTTAACCGTACCATCGGGATAGATTTTATTGAATTGTGCAGCAATTTCTGCGAGGAGGTTCTTTCGCTGAGTGAACTTCTCAAAGTCATGATCACGGATGATATAATCCATGCGGGCCTTGTCAACCGTGCCTTCCAACCGCGACAGGTGAAAGAAACCTTCGTATCCTTCCGTATTCTCAGGCCTTTCATTTGCCGGCAGCAGCGCATGCATATCATTGGCGATCTGAAGGGCATTGATCATTTTGCCTTTTGCGGTTCCGGGATGAACATTCCGTCCCTGTATACTGATCACGACCGAGGCGGCATTGAAATTTTCGTATTCCAGCTCACCAATGGCGCCACCATCCATCGTATAGGCAAAATCAGCCCCGAATTTTTTAACGTCAAACCGGTCGGCTCCCCGGCCAATCTCCTCATCAGGCGTTAATCCGATCCTGATTTTGCCGTGCGGAATCTCCGGATGTTCCTGCAGAAACTTCACGGCTTCAAGAATCTCGGTGATCCCCGCCTTGTCATCGGCTCCCAACAGTGTGGTCCCGTCGGTGACGATAAGGTCCTGGCCGGTATAATCCCTGAGTTCGGGAAAATCCGACGGGCTTAGTTTTATGCTCCCATCGGGTGTAAGGTCAATGTCCTGTCCATCATATTTTTCTACAATCCGGGGATTGACATGCTTTCCTGAAAAGTCGGGGCTGGTATCAAGATGGGAAATAAATCCGATTACCGGCACCTCCTTTTCGAGGTTCGACGGTACCGTTGCCATGATATAACCGTTCCGGTCAAGCGACACCTCGGTGCAGCCCACATCGGTCAGGTCCTCGAGAATCAGGCGTGCCAGGTCGATTTGTCCAGCTGTGCTCGGGCAGGATGACGATCCGCTGTCGGACTGCGTATTAACCCGGACGTATCGGAAAAATCGCTCTGCAATGTCTTTAATTTCTGGCATATACTTGGTTGTCAGGTTACACCGTATCTTCAGTGGTTTCATCGTCAATCCCATCGCCATCGTTGATTTCAGGCAGATAGGCCGCAGCCTCATTGGCCGGCAGTGATTCAACATTTCTCAGGCGGCGCTGGATGGCCTTGGTACGCTTGCCCACCAGCTCATCGAGCTGCGAGGTGGCCGTATGCAGGTTTTTCTGCGCCTTATCTAGAAGGCCACCGAATTTGTCGAATTCTGTTTTTATAGCCCCGAGAACTTGCCAAACTTCACTGCTCCGTTTCTGAATGGCAAGTGTCTTGAATCCCATCTGGAGGCTGTTGAGAATAGCCGCCAGCGTGGTCGGACCGGTTACCATGATGTGATATTCCCGCTGCAGGGTCTCCATCAGTGCCGAGCGCCGGATGACCTCAGCGTATATTCCTTCAAACGGAAGGAACAGGATACCAAATTCAGTGGTGTTGGGCGGATCGATATACTTGTCCCTGATATCCTTCGCCATTTTCTTGATGATGGATTCCAGACTTTTGGCAGCCGTTTCGATGCCTTCGGGATTGGCAGATTCATAGGCTTCCGTAAGCAAAATATACGCCTCCTGCGGGAATTTGGCATCAATGGGAAGGTAAACGACACTGCCGTCTTCGTCCTTTCCAGGCAGTTTCAAGGCAAATTCCACCAGGTCCGACGAGCCTTTCTTGGTTTTTACGTTGGCTTCATATTGCTCCGGCGCCAGGATCTGTTCAAGCAGCATTTCCAGCCTCACTTCACCGAGACCGCCGCGCATCTTCACGTTACTCAAAACTTTTTTCAGGCCCCCGACATCCTGCGCCAGGGTCTGCATCTCGCCCAAGCCTTTCTGTACATTCTCAAGTTGGCGGCTCACCACCTCAAAGGATTGCCCCAGCCGCTCATTGAGGGTTTTCTGCAGTTTCTCATCAACCGTCTCCCGCATCTGCTCCAGTTTTTTCTCAGTGCTGGCATTCAGTTCACCCAGCTTCGATTCCACCTTGCCGGTAATCTTGTCGAGCTGCAACACCATCTGGTCGGAAAATTCCTTCAGCGTTTTTGTAAGTTCCTCCCGGCTCATCTTCAGGTGTTCGGCCTGGTCTTTTGAAATTCCGCTCAGCGTGCCAAGAAAAGATTGCTGAAAAGTGGCCAGCGTGGAATTCAATTCCTGGCGGTTGGATTTCACTTCCTCCCTTACCGATAATTCTATCCTGCCAATGCTTTTCTCAAAATCTTCAAGGATTCTGGCGGTCTGGTCCTCCGTTTTCGGAGCCCGGAAAGCAAATTGCAACGCGATACCGGCTAGAAGCAGTACTATAATGATAATCTGCAATATCGTCTCCATCGAGTCAAAGATTATTTATACGCTAAGGTAGCTCTTCATTGTCACATTGTCACATTTTCAAATTAGCACATTTTCACATTTGGTCATTGGCAAATTGATTCGTATTTTTCGATACAGGTTAAGTATAATGATTGCCAGTATTTTCAATAATTTTTCTCACCAGGGGATTTTTTGGCTCATCCTCGATGGGGTGCTGCTGCTTACTATCCTCGTGATGGTGGTGGTGATCATTATGGAAAACCAGGATCCATTTAAAACCCTCTCCTGGATTCTTGTCCTGTTTCTCATTCCCATTGGCGGGATCATCCTTTACATCTATTTCGGGGTCAATCCTAAAAAGAGGAAAATGATCATTATGAAGGAGATGTCGGACCGGATGTCGCTGGACCGCCTCATCCGGGAGCAAATGATCCTGCTTAACCAAAAGATTTTTATACGCAATCCCAAACTGACCATCAAGCGTCACCTGATGAAGCTTCTCCTGAATAATTCCAAGGCTTTGATCACGGAACGCAACGCCATCAGGGTGCTGAATAATGGCAGGCAAACCTTTGGCTCGATCATCTATGAGCTTGAAAATGCCCGCGACCATATCCACCTCGAGTTCTATATTATCGATGACGACCAGATCGGCAACCGGATCAAGGAGATCCTGATGAGAAAGGCTCAGGCCGGAGTAGATGTGAAAGTTTTGTATGATGATGTTGGTAGTTGGTCATTATCAAGGAGATATATTCGCGAGCTGACCTCCTCCGGTGTTAAGGTCATGAATTTCATGCCGGTGAAAACCTACGCTTTTGCTAACAAGCTCAATTACAGGCTGCACCGGAAGATTATCGTGGTTGACGGAAAGGTTGCTTTCGTTGGCGGGATAAATATTGCCGACCGTTATCTCCGGGGCCTGGGCCATAATACCCGCTGGCGCGATACCCACCTGAGGCTGGAGGGCGACGCGGTAACCAGCTTGCAGGCCATCTTCCTGCTCGACTGGAACTTTGCGCTGAATACTTCTGATTATGATCAGAAGTATTTTCCGGAGCATAATATCAAACAGGAACTGCTGATTCAGATCGTTGCCAGCGGACCCGATTCCGACTGGGAAAGTATCATGCAGGCTTACTTTGCCGCAATAGCCACTGCAACTCGTTACGTATATATCTCCACTCCGTATTTTCTGCCAAACCAGAGTATTCTCACAGCCCTCAAAACAGCTGCCCTCAGCGGGATCGAGATCAGGTTGCTCCTGCCCGAACGGAATGATTCTTGGATGGTTTGGCGCAGCAGCCGGTCATATGTCAAGGAGCTGCTGGAAGCCGGCGTACATGTGTATTTTTACCTTAAGGGATTTACGCACAGCAAGCTGATGATTGTGGATGATGTGTTTTCCTCGGTGGGAACAGCTAATATGGATATCAGAAGTTTTAACCAGGATTTTGAGGCAAATGCCCTTATCTATGACGAAGGGATTGCCCGCGAACTGCGGCTTGACTTTGAAGATGACATCGGAAACTCCAAGGAGATAGTACTGGAATACTGGGAGCAACGGCCGATTATGGATAAGATACAGGAGTCGGTTGCCCGTATGTTCAGCCCCCTGCTATAAAATCAAAACAATTTCTGGCGCTTGATCAGCAGCGGAAGAAGCACTTCCCTGAAATCCTCACGTATGTCCGCTTCCACAAAATCAATATCGTACTGGCCGCAACGAAGCTTGACATCGGAAAAATACCGGGTGATTTTTTCGCGGTATTGGGTGCGGATCTCCGCTGGATTGACCAGAATGCTTCTGCCCGTTTCCATATCAACAAACCGGTGAGGCCGGTTGGCAAACTCGAAGGATTCTTCCAGTTTGTGGTCCTTCACATGAAAGAGGATCACTTCATGCTTGTTGTAACGGAAATGCCTCAGTGCCGAGAAAAGTTCGTCAGGATCTGCAGAATCGAGCATATCGGTAAAAAGTACTACCAGACTCCTGGTCGGATACATTTCGGCGAGCTGATGCATGGTTGCTGCCGCATTTGTCGGCCGGTTCAGGTTTTCCTTGACTTGCGAAGGGCCTGTTTTTTCAAGCAGACGCGACATCTCGGCAAAAAGGTTCTGACTGTGCACTTCACTCACCTTGGCGGGAGTGGTCAGTTCAATGTCGGATGAAAAAAGGGTAAGGCCCACCGCATCACGCTGCCTTCTGAGGAGGCGCATCATGGCGGCCGTCGTGTAGATGGAGAAAAAAAGCTTGCTGATGGCCTTGCGCTCCGGGTTGGGAAAAAGCATCGACGATGAAGTGTCAACGATAAACTGAGCCCGGAGGTTGGTCTCCTCTTCGTATCGCTTGACAAATAATTTATCGGTGCGGCCGTAAAGTTTCCAATCAATATGCCGGGTAGGTTCGCCGGGATTGTAGTGCCGGTGCTCGGCGAATTCAACGCTGAAGCCGTGATAGGGGCTGCGGTGCAAGCCGGTAATGAACCCTTCGACCACCTGACGGGCAATCAGGTCAATCTGGTACAGGTTTCCCCACTCCTCTATCTCTGCAAGATTTTTCGTAGCCGGAAATCTTTGCCCTATTTCAGCAGTGCATCGATCTTGTTAACCAGGGCACCTTTAGGAACAACGCCAACCTGCTTGTCAACAACCTGACCGCCTTTGAAGAAAAGAAGGGTCGGGATATTGCGGATGCCGTATTTGGCGGAGATGCCAGGGTTGCTGTCGACGTCAACTTTACCAACAATAACGCGGCCTTCGTACTCGGTCGACAATTCCTTTACTACCGGGGTGAGCATCCTGCACGGTCCACACCATTCAGCCCAAAAATCAATAACTGCGGGCTTGCCGGCGTCAATCACAACTTCCTGAAAATTAGAATCTGTTATCTCAATGGTCATGGCTATAATGTTTAAATTTTGATTCGGATTAAATAAGGAATCTAAGCTGACAAAAATATAGATTTCACACGTGACTTCAGAATTATTCTATCTTAAAATCGATCTCGGAATGATTATTCAGGTAATGTAAAAACTCCTTGGTCAGTTCAACGCGAAAATTCCGGCTGAAGAGGTCGATACTGATCTTCTGAACTGAGTCGTAAACCCTGAATTTCAAGGTCGTCTTACCCTTGTTTTTCTGCACTTTCTCCACGATCTCCGTCACCAGCTCCCGGGTAATAATATCCAGCGGGATGGTCAGCGTGACCGATTTGATCATTTTTTCGCCCACATCGGCCAAAAGATTCATTTCCCTCACCTTGAACTCAAATTCTCCTTCATTGAAACGATGTGAATCAACCTTGCCAGTCAGCAAAACAGCATATCCCGGCTGCATGTAATTCTTGAAGGTCAGATAATCCGGCGAGAAAAAGGTGAAAGTGTGCGTGTCCGAAAAATCCTCCATCGACATTCGTCCGAACGGTTTTCCGGTCTTGGTAATCTTGTGTTCCACAGCCGTAACTATTCCGGCCACTTTCAGATCTTTTCCCTTGAGCGACGCAATTTCCTCCAGATCGGCGAAATTGGCATTCGTAAAGTGATCGATCACCATCCGGTATTCGTCCAGAGGATGTGCTGAAAGGTAGATTCCGACGTGTTCCTTTTCCAGATTCAGCTGCTGCAGCGTGCTCCACGGCTCAGTGGGCCTGGGTTCAGGCCTGGTGGGCTTGATCTCAGAAATTCCGCCGAAAAGGCTGATCTGGCTTCCCGCGTTCTCATCCTGAACCTTGGCTCCGTAACGAAGCAACAGTTCGATAAAATTCTGCCCTTTCTCATCTTCTGAGAAAAATTGGTGTCGCGGGTATTTTGACAAATTATCGAGAGCGCCGCTGACAACCATAGCTTCGACAACTTTCTTGTTCAGGGTTTTCAGGCTGATCCGCTCAACCAGGTCATAGATGTCTTTAAACGGACCAACCTTGTCGCGCTCAATCACCAGGGCTTCCACGATGCCTGCCCCTATACCTTTAACCGCTGCAAGTCCGAAACGGATGTTGCCCTGCTTGTTAACGGTAAATTTCAGATAACTCTCATTAACATCCGGACCCAATACCTGCATTCCCATACGCCGGCATTCGTCCATGATAAAGGTGATCTTCTTGATATCGTTGAGGTTACGGCTGAGAACCGCAGCCATGTATTCGGCAGGGTAGTGTGCCTTGATGTAGGCGGTCTGGAAGGCCACAACAGCATAACCCGCAGAGTGCGACCGGTTAAAGCCGTACTTGGCGAATTCCATCATGATGTCGAAAATCTCTACCGCCTTGGCTTTCTCAATGCCATTTTTCAGGGCTCCCTCAACAAAGACAGCCTTCTCCTTCTCCATCACATCCATCTTTTTCTTACCCATGGCACGCCGCAGGTTGTCGGCCTGGGCAAGGGAGAAATTGCCAATCCGCTGGGCAGTCTGCATGATTTGCTCCTGGTAAACCATGATGCCGTAGGTGTCCTTCAGGATTTCCTCAAGCCATGGATGGGGATAGATGACCGGTTCGAGCCCGAACTTGCGCTTGATGAATACGTTGATGAACTCCATCGGACCCGGCCTGTAAAGGGCGTTCATGGCAATAAGGTCCTCCAGTGCGGTGGGTTTTAAATCTTTCAGATAGGCCCGCATGCCGGGCGATTCAAACTGAAACGTTCCCACCGTTTCACCCTTCTGGTATAGCTCAAAAGTCTTGGGATCTTCATAGGATATCGTATCCATATCCAGATCGATGCCATGCGACAGCTTGATATTTTCCAATGCATCCCTGATGATGGAAAGAGTTTTCAGCCCCAGGAAGTCCATCTTCAGCATACCAACCTTCTCCAGGTAATGTCCGTCGAACTGCGTGATCATCAGGTCGGTTTCCTTGGATATGGCAACGGGGATATGATCAATCAGCGGGTCCCGCCCGATAATGACACCGCAGGCATGAATACCCGTCTGACGGATCGACCCTTCAAGGATCTCTGCCATCTCCAGGGTCTTCCTGATCAGCGGATCATTGCTCGTCAGTTCAGCGCGTAATTCCGGAACATCGTGGTAGGCCGACTTCAATGAAACATCAGGACCGTCAGGTATCAGCTTGGCCAGGCGGTTGGCTTCGGGTAAAGGCAGGTTGATCACGCGTGCCACATCGCGGATGGCCATCTTGGCACCCATCGATCCAAAAGTAATTACCTGTGCCACACGTTCTTTGCCGTACTTTTCCAGTACGTATTTCATAACTTCCTCACGGCCGTCATCATCAAAATCGATATCGATATCAGGCATCGATATTCGCTTGGGATTGAGGAACCGCTCGAAGAGGAGTTTGTATTTTATCGGATCAATATCGGTAATCCCGATGCAATAGGCTACCGCAGAACCGGCGGCGGATCCCCGGCCCGGCCCAACCGATACTTTTCGTTCACGTGCAGCCCGGATAAAGTCCTGTACAATAAGGAAATAACCGGCAAAGCCCATTTCAGCTATCACACAAAGCTCAAAATTCAAACGGTCACGAATCTCATCAGTGAGGTTGGGATAACGCTTTTTTGAACCCTCAAATGCCAGGTAATTCAGATATTCATCCTGGTTGGCGAAATTCGCCGGAAGCTCGAATTCGGGAAGTAAAACATCACGGTCGAGATCGTATTGCTCTATCTTTTCGGCCACCTTCAGGGTGTTCGATATCGCTTCAGGATATTCCGGAAAGATCCTGCTCATCTCTTCGCCCGACTTGAAAAATTCCTGACCGATGAATTTCATCCTTCCGGTATCGTTGATATCCTTGCCGGTACTCAGACAGAGGAGGATGTCCTGAGCCTCCGCATCCTTTTCGTTCAGGTAATGAACATCGTTGGTGGCGATAACGTCAACTCCATGCTTGCGTGCAAGCTTTACCAGCAACGGATTTACCTGCTTCTGCTCGGGATGTCCGTGGTCCTGCAGCTCGATGTAGAAATCTTCTCCAAAAAGGTTTTTGTATTTAAGCAACACATCCTCGGCCGCAGCTTCACTGATCCGTGCAGCACGTGGCAGTTCACCCGCGAGGCAGGAGGTGCAGGCTATAAGGTCCTCGTGATAAAGATTAAGAAGTTCCCAGTCGATCCTTGGCTTGTAGTAAAATCCTTCGAGATAGGCCATGGATACCATCTTGATCAGGTTATGGTAACCGTTGATGTTCTTGGCCAGCAGGATAAGATGGAAGCGACTCCGGTCCTCAATATCAGACTTGTCTTTTCGTCCCTTCGGTGCCAGGTAAACCTCGCAACCCAGAATAGGCTTGATATTCTTTGCCAGGGCGGCATCGTAAAAGTGTTTTACCCCGTACATGTTCCCATGGTCGGTTATGGCAACTGCCGGCATTCCAAGGGATACGGCACGATCCATCAATCCTTCGATTGGCGTGGCACCGTCGAGGATCGAATACTGGGTGTGCAGGTGAAGATGTACAAAGGCACTCATTGGGGTCAAAATTAGACAGGATTGTCCCGTTTAGTGGCTATGTTTAAAACTCTTTTAAAAGTTAAATACTTTTGGAGAAGAGGATATTAATGGTATCTTTGCGCCACAAAATTTAAAAGATTAATTATCAGTAAGCATGCCAGCAAAAATTAGATTAGCCAGACACGGGAAAAAATCCCGTCCGTTCTACTTCATCGTAGTAGCGGATAGCAGGGCACCACGGGATGGTAAATTCATCGAAAGGATTGGTTCATACAATCCTGTCACGAATCCTGCTACCATAGAAATAGACTTTGACAAGGCATTGACATGGTTGCAAAAGGGTGCGCTGCCGACTGATACCGTTCGTTCATTATTGCTTCAGCGCGGTATTCTTTACAAGAACCACCTGCTGAAAGGTGTCAGAAAAGGAGCTCTCACCCCTGAACAGGTTGAACAGAAGTTCCAGGAATGGATCGTATTGAACGAACAGAAACTGAAAAGCGTTGCAAGTAAGAAAGACGCTGACAAACGGAGTGATGCAAAAGCCCGTTTAGCCGCCGAAACTAAGATTAAGGATGCACGTGCTGCTGCCCTGGCTAAGAAAAATGCCAAGGAAGCCGCCGCCGCACATGCTGAAGAAGAACCGATCACGGTTACTCTTGCAGCTGCCGCAGTAGAAGCTCCCGTCGAAGCTCCGGTTGAAGCAGCTCAGGTTGAAGAAGTTCCTGCCGTTGCAGAAGTTGAAGAAGCTCCTGCCGTTGCGGAAGTTGAAGAAGCACCTGCCACCGAAGCTCCCGCTGAAGAAGCAGCTGCAGAAGAAACTCCGGCCGAAGCCTAGTAATCGGATAATCCGCCAACTTATTAAAAACTGCCCGTCCACCGGGCAGTTTTTTTTTAACTTTCCGCTAAATTTTCCATCAGCTTGACCGTAATAACCAATAAAATAGAATCTCAGACTTTCGAAGCCGGAAAGGTGGTAAAAGTTCATGGCGTCAATGGCCGGCTGGTCATTCGCCTGCTTCGCCAGGCTGCTGAGGTGGTGGATTTTCCGGAATGGCTTTTTATCCGTATCGATGGTGGATTGGTGCCTTACCGGGTGGTCGAAGAGTCGGTTTTTCAAAAAGATTCGGGTCATCTGGTCGTCGGTCTCGAAACCATCGAAGGACCCGAAAAAGCAGCTGAATTTGTGGGATTAAGTTGTCATATAGAAGGTCAGTGGTCGGACTGGTTTGATGCCGGCGAGGCTGATCCCGACTCGCTCGTGGGATTTGAGGTTTTTGATGAGACCTCCGGAAAATCAGGTGTGGTAAGCGGATTCGAAGATATCCCGGGCAATCCGCTGCTAAGTATTCTGATCGACGGGAAATCCGCTCTTCTGCCCATGCACGCGGAATTCATCTTAGCCACCGATCACAAAAAACGCAGGCTAAACCTGCGCATCCCCGACGGCCTCCTGGATCTCTGATTATTTTTCCGTCACGCGTTTCGCATCCCGTGTTTCGCGTTCCGTCCCCCGATCTTCTTTCTCGTCCCCCGTCCTACGGCCTGATCATCTCCATCTCCCCGTCTGCACCCAGCTTCACCACCGTCGAAGGTTTCCCCGGCTGATAATCATCCTGCCTCCACTGAACCACATAATCCACCAATTCAATGATCTCGGCGGATATATCCATGTATAGCTGAGGCGGCGCCTCAGTGCTCGGGTTGGCTGAGGATGAAACGATGGGCTTGCCGAACTTGTGAATCAGCTCCTGGCAAAAACGGTCCCTTGGCATTCGTATACCGATGGAACCGTCCGCAGCAGGAAGATTTGGTGCCAGGTTGCGGGCATGCGGAAATATAAGAGTTAAAGGTTCGAGAGCCTCATTCATCACCTGCCAGATCAGATCCGGAGTGTCCTGTGTGTACTTTTCAGCCATTGCAATGTCCGAGACCAGGATCAGCATGCTTTTTCCGGAAGGCCTGTCCTTGATCCGGTAAACCTTTTCCACGGCTTCCCGGTTGGTGGCGTCACACCCGATACCCCAGATGGTATCAGTCGGGTATAAAATAACACCCCCCTGTCTCAATACTTCAACGGCATTCAACAGATCCTCGGCGCTCCAGGTGCTATTTGGGTTCACTTGCATACAACTTACGAAGATAATAATATTTTTTCCAAACGTAAAGTGCTGAAAATCTTGCTACTTGCCACCCTGCTTTACCGTCAAGAATGCCAAGATGTATGCAATACTCTCTAAACCAGCGCCATACACAATGATAGTAAACTGATCCAAACCCAGGCCGGATGCCTTGCTCGAAATGATATTTTGCAGCTACCCGGGCAAAATTCTCGGTTTTCAAATGGTGCTCCTCCGTCGACCGGATAGCCCAATGCAATAAAACCCCCTTCAGTCGCATGGTTGTGCTTCCGGGCTTCATACTGATGATATCGTGGGGATCCATACCGGTCCAGGTGGCATTTCGACGGTCGAAAAGCCTGAGTTTACGGTCGGGATACCAGGTGGTGAAACGCATCCACCGGCCGCAATAATTGTTCCTGCGGACAAAAATGTACCCGTCGTGGCTCCAGGATGTTTTTAGCTGCTTCACCTCCAATCGGGCTTCTTCCGAAAGTGCTTCATCAGCATCCAAAGCCAGAACATGATCATAGGTTGCCATTGCCAGGGCCCTGTTTTTCTGCGAAACATACCCGTCGAACGCATGCTGCTCAAAGCGGACACCGAACTTGCGGCAAATCTCTTCTGTTTTGTCTGTGCTGAAAGAATCCAGCACCAAAATCTCATCGGCAATATCCAATATCGATTCGAGGCATCTTTCGATATCCTGCTCTTCGTTGAGGGAAATGATTACCGCTGAAATCTTTATCATGATATATTGTATTCCCTCAGTGCCTCATTTAGAGCAGTTTTAAGGTCGGTCGATGCTTTCCTCTGCCCAATGATCAGTGCACAAGGCACCTGAAATTCTCCTGCGGGAAATTTTTTAGGGTAGGTTCCTGGAATAACCACCGATCTTGGCGGGACAAAACCCCTGTATTCCTTCACCTCCGGGCCCGAAACATCCATCACGTGTGTTGATCCGGTTATCACGGTATTAGCTCCCAGAACTGCCTCGCGACAAATCCTGGCGCCTTCAACAATTATGCACCTGGAGCCGATAAATGCATGATCTTCAATGATTACAGGAGCCGCCTGAACCGGCTCAAGCACGCCGCCGATACCCACACCGCCGCTCAGATGAACACTTTTCCCGATCTGTGCGCACGATCCTACCGTGGCCCAGGTATCCACCATAGTACCTTCATCAACGTAAGCTCCGATATTTACGTAGGACGGCATCATGATCACGCCCGGAGCCAGGTAGGCCCCATAACGAGCAACAGCCTGGGGAACCACCCTCACACCCTGCGATGCATAATCATGCTTTAAAGGAATCTTGTCGTGAAACTCGAGCGGGCCGGCTTCCATGGTTTCCATTTTCCTGATCGGAAAATACAGGATCACCGCTTTCTTAATCCATTCATTAACCACCCAATCATCACCGGCAGGCTCAGCAACACGTAAATGACCCTTGTCAAGTTCCTCAATCACCATCTCGATAGCTTCGCGGTAAACCGGCAGGCTAAGCAGTGTTCTATCCTCCCAAACCTGCTGTATAAGAGCTTTTATCGATTCCATCATTATTTACTTTGGGGCTCAAAGATAGCTGAATACGATTGTTTTTAATAATTTGCAGTGCCAAGGCACATAAACCGGTAAAACCTAATCAACATGAAACTATTCCTTATTTCAATCGTTGCCTTCTTAGTTTCCCCAATAATGATGCGCGCACAAAACGATTTTAAGTACCAGGTTCCGCCTAAAGAACTTGCTGCAGTGGTTGATGCACCCGCAATACCCTCTATGCAGACCGACCCCTCCGGACGGATGGCCCTGTTTCTGACCCGCTCGGAGAATCCGTCTATCGAAGATTTTTCCCATGAGATGTTGCGCCTGGCCGGACTGCGTATCGATCCGGCAATTAATTCCTCCAGCCGGCCTTCGTATTCGGTGGCCATCGAATTAATGGATCTGAATACCCAGGTCAGGAAAAGCTTTGCCGGTTTACCGGCTCCGCTGAAAATCCTCCAGGTTTCCTGGGCTCCCGATTCCCGGGGATTCGCTTTCCTGCAGCTTACCCCTGATGGGCTCAACCTCTGGTATGTGGATATTGCATCTCTGACCGCTAAAAAACTCAGCGACCGAAAAGTCAACGGACTTCTCGGTTCAGCCTTGGAATGGCTACCGAATTCAACAGCCATGATTACAAAACTGATCCCCGCTGACCGGGGTCCCCGACCTGCGGTATCAAAAGTGCCTGCCGGGCCTGTTGTGCAGGAAACCTCGGGAAGCAAGGCCGCGGTGAGGACTAATCAGGATATGCTTACCGGACCGGAAGACGAGAAGCTCTTCGATTATTTTGGCCAGTCAGAAGTAGTTCTGGTCAATATTGACGGTTCTTCCAGGCCTTTGCTGAAAAAAGATATGTACACCCGGATTGATGTAGCTCCGGGTGGAGATTATATCCTGACCGAACGGTTGACAAAACCCTATTCATACCTGGTACCTTATTCTGAATTTTCCTCGGTTCTTGAAATATTCGGGGCCGACGGGAAAAAAATACGTGAGCTGTTTCGCATACCCCTGATGGAAAATGTGCCCACCGGCTACGATGCTACTGTGCCGGGACCCCGGAATATCAGTTGGCGGGCAGATGTTCCCGCAAGTATTTACTGGATCGAAGCGCTTGATGGAGGAGATCCGAAAAAGGATGTTCCCTGGCGCGACCAGCTGTATCGGCTTGATGCTCCATTTTCAGGATCTCCTGGTGCCCAGCTGAAATCAAAATTGCGTTTTGGCCGTATTTCGTGGGGACGGGCGGATCTGGCTGTCATGAGCCAGTCCTCATCCAAAACCAAGCAGGAAATCATATCATTCTTTAATCCCTCGGATCCGGCAAAGGAACCCCGGGTGATCTGGGACCGTTCATCCGAGGATAAATACGGTGATCCGGGCAGTTTTGTGATGACAAACAGTCGTGGCAGGCAGGTTCTGCTGTTCACCGGTAAAGGTAATACGCTCTTCCTGATGGGGTCAGGGGCTTCTCCCGAAGGTGACCGGCCATTCCTGGATGAGTTTGATATCGCCACATTTGCTGTAAAGCGGTTGTGGAGATCGGAACCGCCTTATTTTGAGTCAGTCAGCAGAATACTGGATCCAGCCAAACTAAGCCTGCTGATCACGAGGCAATCTGTATCCGAACCATCCAATTATTATATCGTTAACCTGAAGGCCAAAAAGGGTGCACTGCCGGTTCAATTGACTCATTTTGAAAATCCTTATCCTTTTATGGCGGGGGTGAAGAAAGAAAAAATCACTTACCTGAGGGCCGATGGCGTTCAGCTGAGTGCCACCCTTTACCTCCCTGCCGGATGGAAAAAGGAAAATGGTCCCCTTCCAACCCTTCTGTGGGCATACCCCGTTGAATACAGGTCGAAATCAGCCGCCGGACAGGTGAGCGGATCGCCTTACGCGTTCACCCGCCTGAGCGCAGGCTCTGCGGTGCCCTTTGTCACACAGGGATATGCAATTCTCGACAATGCTGCATTTCCCATTGTCGGAGAAGGGGATGCCGAACCAAACGATACCTTCATCGAACAATTGGTAGCCAATGCTAAGGCGGCCATCGACAAAGGAGTGGAATTGGGCGTGGTGGATCCCAAAAGGGTGGCAGTAGGCGGACACTCCTATGGAGCCTTCATGACTGCTAACCTGCTGGCCCATTGCGATCTGTTTTCCGCCGGCATTGCCCGCAGCGGAGCCTATAACCGGTCGCTTACCCCATTCGGATTCCAGTCGGAACCCCGTACGTACTGGGAGGCAACCGACCTTTACAACAAAATGTCGCCGTTCAATTATGCCGATAAGATCAAGACACCAATCCTGATGATCCACGGCATCGCCGACAATAACCAGGGAACTTTCCCCATCCAGAGTGAGCGGCTCTATGCTGCATTAAAAGGCTTGGGTGCAACAGCCCGCCTGGTCCTGCTGCCACTCGAAAGCCATGGCTATGCGGCACGGGAAAGCGTGCTCCATATGCTTTGGGAAATGGATACATGGATGAATAAATATGTAAAAAACAAGAAGTAATCATGTCTGCCGGTTTTATTCCAATTCTTTCCGATATCCAGGAGGCCCATTCGCGTATCAGGCCTTATATTCACTGGACCCCGATTTTTACCTCCACCAGCATTAACGAAATATTGGGTGCTGAATTCTTTTTTAAATGCGAGAATTTTCAGAAGGTCGGCGCCTTCAAGTTTCGTGGTGCAACAAATGCTGTCCTGTCGCTCACTCCGCAGGAACTTGCCAAGGGTGTGGGGACCCATTCATCGGGGAACCATGCCGCCGCGCTGGCTCTGGCTGCCCGGAATGCAGGTGTTCCGGCTTACATTGTCATGCCGAGTAACGCTCCTGAGATAAAGAAAGCAGCTGTTGCAGGATATGGCGGGATCATAACCTATTGCGAGCCGACACTCCAGGCACGGGAATCTACCATGGCCGCAGTGCAGGAAAAAACCGGCTGCACGTTCATCCATCCGTATAACCGTTTCCAGATCATTGCCGGACAGGGTACAGCTGCTCTTGAACTCCTCGACAGCAGGCCCGGACTGGATATTGTGATGGCTCCGGTTGGTGGGGGAGGGTTGCTCAGCGGCACTGCCATCGCGGTTAAATCTATTGATCCTGACATCACCGTGTGGGCCGGTGAACCGGAAAATGCCAACGATGCCTGGCAGTCCATACAACACGGATCTATTCAGCCTGCCCTTCCGCCAAACACGATTGCCGATGGACTCCTGACTTCACTGGGGCCACTGACTTTTGAAATCATTCGCAAAAATGTTGATCGGATTCTTCTTTGCCCTGAACCGCACATCATGGAGGCCATGAGGCTGATCTGGGAACGCATGAAAATTATTGTGGAACCCAGCTCTGCTGTACCCTTGGGTGCCTTAATGGCTAACCCCGACGGCGGCTGGAAGGGAAAGAAAATCGGAATTATCCTCAGCGGCGGCAACTGCCAGCTCCAGCTATCCCACTAACCCCCCCGCTACTGCCTTCTGCCGACTGCCGACTGCCAACTGCCGACTGCCAACTGCCGACTGCCTACTTCCTATAGTTCAAATTGATTGCGCAGCTCACCGGCCTGTGATCCGAGAACTTGACTTTCCCGATGCGGTAATCGCTTGAAGCCATCTTTTTTGAATGAAGGATGTAATCAATCCGCAGCGGTGCCCTGATATTCGGGAAGGTAATGCCGAGCCATTTGCCCCCAGACCGGAAACTATCGTAAAGGTTGCTCCCGATACGGTGTGCTGCATAGCTGACCGGAGTATCGTTGAAATCCCCGCAAACAATGACCTCATACGGTGAACTGTCGATATTCTTCCTGACCAGGTCGGCCTGGCCGGCACGCTTGACATATGCACCTTTCATGCGATCGACAATCTCGGTAATCTTGTCCCGGGGTATCCTCGTAGCGTTCGTGGTGGTATCGATCCATTGAAACTCATCGCGGTCGAAATGAATGGATTCCAGATGGTTGTTGTAAACTCTTACGGTGTCGGAACCAATCCGGATATCGCAGAATAACATCATGTTCTTGGTATCGGCAAAGTGCTCGTGGCCGGTTGAGATGATCGGATACCGGCTGAAAATGGCCAGGCCGTGTTTGCGGGTCTGGTTCGTAAAGTTGTATTCCACCGCAGAATAGGGAAGCGAAGACAGCCTGGATTTTACAAAATCCAACGAGAATTTGCCCGGATCCTGAATCGCAAATTCCTGAAAACAAAGAATATCCGGTTTCATCTGGTCGATATAGGAAAACACACCCAGACTTTGGTCCTGCACCTTCGACCAGTAATGGGCGATGTCGAACAAGCGAACGTTATAGGTCATCACCTTAACGGCCTCCTGATTTTCTGACCGTGAACCTGATCCTGTGGGGATCTGAAAGGTATGGGTGATGGAGCTCCACCCGAGGATGATCAGCACGATAGGTAAAACTACGGCTTTGCTCCGCAACGCAATGAATATGAGTGCGAAAACAACCTGGATGATAATCAGGGCAGGGAACATCAGCCCGAAAAAGGCAAGTGGCCAGAAACTGGCTGGACTGATGAACTGACTGAGGTAGCAGGCTCCAAACGGGATCACCGTAAAAAGGTAGATTATGAACAGGATCCGTCGAAGTGCCTTAAGCATCCCACTATTTTTTACTTGATTTGAACAGGATCTCCTTCTCTTCTTTTGATAAGCCATCATATCCGGTCCTGGATATTTTGTCGAGAATGAGATCTATTCTTTTCTGCTCCGCTGCCTTTCTCGCATTATATTCCAGATCGGTTTCCTTTCGCGGATCAGGCTTTTTATATTTAACCTTTAAATCCGGCCTCCGCTTGAATAAACTGAACAGACTGTCCATGAGCCGGTTGAACCCTTTGGATAGGTCATTTCCCCTGCGTAACTGGGTAGCGTACAGGAATCCGAAAAATGCTCCGCCCAGGTGTGCAATATGCCCGCCGGCATTGCCCGATTTAATGCTCAGAATATCGATAACCACTGTTACGATGGCAATGTATTTAAGCTTTACCGGTCCGAAGAACATCAGATTAAGGGTGTAATCCGGAACGTAAAAAGCGATGGCCATTACCACTGCAAGAACGGCTGCAGACGCGCCCAGCGCGACCGACTGTGCCACTGATTCCTGGAAAACCGGGAAGAGGTTGAAGGCCAGCACGTAAACCAGACCCCCGGTCAATCCGCCGATCAGGTAAACGGAAATAAGTTTTTTTGGATTAAGGTATTCCAGAAAAATCTTCCCGAACCAGTACAGCCAGAGCATGTTAAAGAGTATGTGGAGGAAGTCGTAGTGAAGGAACATGTAGCTGACTATTGTCCATGGTCTTTTAATGATCAGCGCCGGATCGGCTGGTAAAGCGAGGTAGCCAAGTACCATCTGTTCAATCTGTTCCTGCCTGAAAAGGAAAAAGAATACCCCGAGGATCTTCAGGAAGAGGAAGACCCCGACATTGATCATGATAAGCTGAGTCAGCGAACTCTGACTGCGGAAATTGCGCCTGAAATCATCAAATGAAGCCATCTCAATAAAATTGCTGTCTCTGTGTGCGGTTCCAAAATTTGATCAGGATAAACCCAAAAATCATGCCACCAAGATGAGCGAAATGGGCTACGTGATCGCCCGGCTGATTCCAGATGGCCGAAACGAATTCAATGGCACCGTAACCGAGAACAAACCACTTGGCTTTGATCGGAATAGGAGGAAAAAGGAGCATCAGCTGAGTATTCGGGAACAACATCCCGAACCCGAGAAGTACCCCGAATACTGCCCCCGAAGCGCCGATCGTCGGAACATCCATGCGCATCTGCATCAATTGCCTGATATATTCGGGAGCCTGAGATAGGAAATGCGGGTTGTTCGGGTCAGCAACCCATCCTGAAATGAAATCAGATATCTGTCCCTGATATTCCGGAAAGCGGTTGTGAATAAATTCGGTGAAAGTATCGGGTGAGAGTGTGTTTAGTACAGCCTGTGCTTCGGTGTTCGCTATACCGATCATCAGGGAGTTAACCAGCAGATGCAGGGCTACCGCTCCGAACCCGGTAATAAAATAATAGGCCAGGAATCGCCCGCTGCCCCATACTGATTCCAAAACCCGTCCGAACATCCAGAGCGCAAACATGTTGAAGAACAGATGCATAAACCCCCCGTGCATGAACATGTGAGTGATGATCTGATAAGGCTTGAACAGGTCGGAACCCGGATAATACAACCCCAGGATTTTGACCAGGTCGATCCCGCTGTTATTCAGCACATAGGTCGCCAGAAAAAGGATCACATTTATGATGATCAGGTTCAAAACCGCTGGCGGCATTGATCCCCCGCGTCCTCCATATC
>CAYHCO010000028.1:0-20758 GCA_964355105.1 uncultured Porphyromonadaceae bacterium | reverse complement strand
CTTAATCAAAGTCTATGCAAACCTCTTCTCAATCTCATCCATCTGTAATATCGTCAGTACCGGCTTGCCGCCCGGCGTTGTTTGGGGCTCCCGGCAGGCAAAAAGCCGGTCGATCAGTCCCTGCACCTCTGAATCATGCAGTGCGCGCGCCAATGATTGAGAAGATACTCGAGCTGCCGATCTGGCAACCTGTTCGCGGAATTGACCGGCCAGATCAGGCGTTTCATTTTTCAGATGCTCCAACAATCCTTCAATCAGCGCTTTAGGATCATTGGCATCAACCGTGGCAGGCAGTGACCGGATAATTACACTTTGGCCGCCGAACGGCTGGATATCGAATCCTATGGCTGCCAGTTCGTCATTCACATCATTCAGGAGGTTCAGGTCGACCGGATTCAGCTCGAAAGTCACCGGAAACAAAACCTGCTGGCTGATGCTGCCAGGCTCACTCATATTCCGGAGGAAATCCTCGTATAAAATACGTTCGAACGCCCGGGCGTAATTAACCATCATGATGCCCGATTTAACCGGGATCAGAATATACTTGTTTTTTAGCTGCAGAAAAGTGCGTCCGCCCTGTCCCATTCCGGGGATTCCCGGCTGCTGCTCCTGTCCGGGCTGTTCCTGCTCTTCATCACGGCTGACGGAAGGATAGAGCTGTTCCCATCCGGTTACCCGGTCCTGCCGGTGGTCAATGCCCGGCCAGGCATCCTGGCGCCAGGGCTGTGCTTCGCTCTCAAACGGGTTGAATTCAGTGTTTACCCTGATTGTCGGCGGGTTTACCGTATCTCCGGGACGGAAATAGGGTATTTCCATAGCTCCCTCACGGTCGAAATCCAGTGTCGGAGTCAGGTTGAATTTGCCGAGGGCTTCACGCACAGAGGCCTGAATGATTTGATATACAGCTCTTTCGTCCTCGAATTTGATCTCTGTCTTGGTAGGGTGGATATTCACATCGATATGAACGGGATCAATATCCACATAAATAAAATAGGCCGGTACGGCGTCGCCCGGAATCAACCCGTCATAACATTGCGTGACTGCCCGGTGAAGGTAGGGATGCTTCATGAACCTCCCGTTGACGAAAAAGAATTGTTCACCGTAAGTTTTTCTGGCAAACTCGGGTTTGCCAATATATCCGCTCACCTCCATGATGCTGGTGCCGGTTTTCACGTTAACCAGCTGCTGGGCGATAGTTTTGCCGAAAAGGTGCTGGATACGCTCCGGCAACCGGGCGGCGGGAAGATTGTACACTTCGGAATCGTTATGCTGGAGGATAAACGAGGTGTCGTGGTGAGCTAACGCAATGCGTTGAAATTCAGTTATTATATGCTTCAGTTCGGTGGAGTTGGCCTTGAGGAATTTTCGTCGGGCCGGAATATTGTAAAACAGATTTTTTACAGAGATACTGGTGCCGTCGGAACAGGCTACCGGTTCCTGCAGCTCAAATTCCGAACCGTTGATCTTTACCCTTGTTCCTGCCTCGGAATCGACAGTTTTAGTCTTCATCTCAATTTGTGCCACGGCAGCAATGGCCGCCAACGCTTCGCCACGAAAACCCATGGTGCGGATGGTAAACAGGTCTTCTGCCTGACGAATTTTGGAGGTTGCGTGCCGTTCAAAACACAAGCGGGCATCCCGGTCGGTCATTCCGGAACCGTTATCGATAACCTGAACAAGTGTCCTTCCCGCATCCTTGACGATGACCGTGATCCGGTCGGCCCCGGCATCCACGGCATTCTCCATCAACTCTTTCACCGCCGAAGCAGGCCTCTGAATAACTTCCCCTGCGGCAATCTGGTTCGCAACTGCATCGGGTAATACCTTGATCAATTCCGTCATTCAGCAAAAATACTAAAATGATTTTCCAACGGACCGGCTTTTCTGCATCTATATAACTTTAAACTTATCACAGATGTTAGTACGTACATTCGCCAGTTCAGTTTTCGGAATTTCTGCAAGTACCATCAGGGTCGAAGTGCAGGTGGGGGAGGGAGTGGGTTATTTTTTAGTCGGATTGCCAGACAATGCGGTCCGCGAAAGCCAGCAGCGGATCGTTGCTGCCTTGAGCACCCTCGATTACCGCTGGCCCGGGAAAAGGGTTGTGATTAACATGGCCCCGGCCGATGTGAGAAAGGAGGGATCAGCCTATGATCTACCCCTTGCCATTGGAATCCTCGGTGCTAACGAAAAACTTAAAACTGAGGATTTCGACCGATATATTCTCATGGGCGAGCTATCGCTCGACGGTGGCCTCCAGCCAGTTACCGGGGTATTGCCAATGGCCATGCAGGCCAAAAAGGAAGGATTCCGTGGAATTATCATTCCGATGGTGAATGCGCGCGAAGCAGCTGTTGTTGAGGGGCTTGAAGTATATGGCATGAACACTCTCTCAGAAGTGATACTGTTCTTTACCGGCGGCCCGCGACCAGCACCCGTTAAAATAGATATTCAAGCGGAGTTCAGCCGGCAATCGGGTATTTTTGAACCCGACTTCCAGGATGTGCGCGGTCAGGAAAACGTGAAAAGAGCCCTGGAAGTGGCAGTGGGAGGCGGTCACAATGCCCTGATGGTAGGCTGCCCCGGTGCCGGAAAAACCATGCTGGCGCAGCGTTTGCCCGGGATTATGCCGCCATTGTCCATGCAGGAGGCTTTGGAAACAACACGCATACACTCGGTAGCCGGCAAGCTGGGTGCCAACGCCTCCCTGATCACCCGCCGGCCGTTCCGCAGTCCCCATCATACGATCTCAGATATCGCTTTGGTCGGGGGCGGTTCCGTGCCCAAACCCGGCGAAATCTCCCTCGCCCATAACGGGGTGCTATTTCTCGATGAACTGCCTGAATTCAAACGGTCGGTCCTGGAAGTTCTGCGCCAGCCTCTGGAAGACCGCATCATTAATATATCCAGGGCAAGATATGCGATCCAGTATCCTGCAAGTTTTATGATGGTAGCTTCCATGAACCCCTGTCCGTGCGGATTTTTTAATCATCCCGACAAGCCCTGCACATGCGGAAACGGAATGGTTCAGAAATACTTAAGCCGTGTTTCCGGACCACTCCTCGACCGTATCGACCTGCACATTGAGGTGGTACCTGTCAGTTTTGATAAACTTACGAACCTGCCGGGCGCTGAGACCAGCCGCTCCATCCGGGATCGCATCATCAGGGCACGTGAACTGCAGACTCATAGGTTCTCAGGGATACCGGGGGTATATAGCAATGCACAGATGACTCCGCGATTAATGAGAAAATTTGTCCATATCGATGAACCCGGACGAATGATTCTGAAGCAGGCAATGGAACGGCTCGGACTTTCAGCCCGGGCATATGACCGTATTCTCAAGGTTTCCCTGACTATTGCTGATCTGGATGGAAGCCCGACCATCAGGTCCCATCACCTCGCCGAGGCCGTAAATTACCGCACTCTCGACCGCGACATGTGGGGTGCATAGAATATTTACATTTTTTCCGGGCTTGATTGTTATCATGTTCTTGAGGTTGTTTTTAAATTATTTTTGCCTTCATTCGTATATCGACAAATTCAATATTATGAGAAATATTAAACTTCCCTGCCTGGTATTCCTGCTTATGGCAGGTGCCTCCCAGGGATTATTTTCCCAGACTGTTAAGCTTGATTATAAGGAGTTTAATCTGTCTAACGGATTGCATGTCATTCTTCACGAGGATCATTCCACGCCCATTGTTACCGTCTCTGTCATGTATCACGTCGGTTCTAAAAATGAGGAACCGGACCGCACCGGTTTCGCGCATCTTTTTGAACACCTGATGTTTGAGGGTAGCGATAATATTCCCCGCGGCGAGTACACCCGTTTTGTTGAAAAAGCCGGAGGTACGCTGAATGCCAATACCTCCTTCGACCGTACCTATTATTATGAGGTTCTGCCGGCCAACCAGCTGGAGCTGGGAATGTGGCTCGAGTCGGAGCGAATGCTTCACGGCCGTGTGGATTCTATCGGCATAGCCACTCAAAAGGGCGTCGTTATTGAGGAGATCAAGGAGACTGAAGAAAATCAACCCTATGGCTCAATCCTCAGGGAAACTTTCGGCCGTGCATTCACAGTACATCCCTATCACTGGCCGATAATCGGCTCAGCGGATCACCTGCGGGCATCGACCGATCAGGATGTGATCAATTTTTACAAGACTTATTATGTTCCGGATAATGCAGTACTTACCATTGCCGGTGACATCAATCCCAAGCAGGCAGAAAAATTGGCCAAGGCATATTTTGGTGATATTCCGGCTGGCAAAAGACCTATAGTCAGGCCTTTGCAAAATGAACCTGCGAAAACTGCCGAGATCAGGGATACGGTATATGATAACATTCAGCTGCCGGCCATCATTCAGGCATACCATGTGCCAGCAATGGGTACCAAGGATTATTTTGCGGTCAGCTTGCTCAACACCATCCTTTCAGGTGGCCAGAGCTCTCGTTTTAACAAAGCATTGGTCGACGAAAAGCAGCTTGCCATGCAGGCCATGTCAATCTCCCTCCCACTCGAGCATCCCGGCATCACCCTGGCTTTTCTCCTGCCGAATATCGGGGTCGATTTAACGAAACTCGAAGCCGCTGCGGATGAGGAAATTGTTAAGCTCCAGACGGATCTGGTCCCCGAAGAGGAATTCCAGAAACTCAAAAACCAGGTTGAAACAGATATGGTAAACAGGCTTGGCAGTATCGAGGGCCGGGCGGAATTGCTCGCTACCGGATATACTTATTACAAGAATACGGGCTCCGTGAATACAGACATTGATAATTATATGAAAGTTACCCGTGAGGATATCCGCGATGCGGCCAGGAAATATTTCACCAAAAATAACCGGGTCGTCCTCTACTATTTGCCCAAAAAGAATAATTAGTCACCCTTGAATATCCTTAAGATGAAACATATAACCATTCTAGCCGCCTGCCTTGTCCTGAGCCTTAACCTGGCGCAGGCGCAGATCGATCGTACCCAGCCACCGAAAGCAGCAAAAGCTGTTAAAATCCAGTTGGGTGAATCCAAAACATTCAAGCTGGCCAATGGATTAACGGTTATCCTGGTTGAAAATCATGAACTGCCAACGGTAACTTTCAGTCTTCAGTTAGCTCTTGAGCCCATCCGTGAAGGAAATATGACAGGTACCGGATCACTGGCCGGAAGCCTTCTCAGATCGGGTACCACCACCAGGTCCAAAGCCCAGCTGGATAAGGAAATCGATTTTATCGGGGCAAGCATTTCCACCGGCCAGTCATCGATCCAGGGTTCTTCTCTTAAAAAACATAAGGACAAAGTGCTTGAGCTGATGACGGATATCCTCTATAATCCGGTATTCCCACAAGAAGAGTTTGAGAAACTGAAAAAGCAGACATTGGCTGCCCTCGCCATGTCGAGCACCGATCCCAACTCCATTGCCTCAACCGTTTCCAGTGTATTGAAATTCGGAAAAAATCATCCCTATGGTGAGCCCACCACGGAGGAAACCATCGGAAACATTACTCTGGATGCCGTAAAGAACTTTTACAAAACCTATTTTAATCCGGGTATCGGCTACCTCATAATGGTTGGCGACCTGAATCTGAAGGAAGCTACAGTACTGGCCGAAAAGTACTTTTCATCGTGGAAACCCGCGCCAGTTGAATTTAGAAAGTTTGAAGATCCCGCTACTTTTTCCGGTAACCGCGTGGCTTTGGTGGACAAAACAGGTGCCGTTCAGTCAGTAATTTCAATCGGCAATATTTTCAGGCTGAAACCCGGTGAAGCCGATGTTCTGCCGGCAGCAGTTATGAATAGCATTCTGGGCGGAGGTGTATTTTCAGGCAGGCTGATGATGAACCTCCGGGAAAAGCGTGCTTACACTTACGGGGCAGGCTCGAGCCTGAAGTCCGACAAGCTGCTGGGCGAGTTCAATGCTGGTGCCCAGGTGCGTAATTCGGTTACCGACAGCGCCATCACTCAGTTCCTGTATGAGATGAAGCGCCTGCAGGATGAACCGGTCAGCGAGGAAGATCTCAGGTTGACAAAGAACGTAATGGCCGGTGAGTTTGGCCGTGCCCTGGAAAGTCCGGCTACACTGGCCACTTTTGCCATGAACACGGTCAGGTACAATCTGCCATCCGATTATTATGCAACCTATCTCGAACGTCTGGAAAAGATTACCGTCGCAGATGTTCAGGCGATGGCAAAGAAATACCTGAAGCCGGATAACTGTATTATCCTTGTGGTTGGGAACAAGGCTGAAGTGGCTTCCAGACTCGCTCCTTTCGCGGCCACCGGGAAATTGGAGATCTATGACCGCTACGGAAATCCTGAGGCAGGACAACCATTGGCCCTGCCTGAAGGTTTGACAGCAACCAACGTTGTCGACCTCTACCTGCAGGCTATCGGCGGTAGGCCAGCCGTCAGGGGTGTGCGACATCTGACCACGAAATCAACGGGCGTAATCGATAACGACGGACAAAAAATGATCCTGTCGATGGAAATGGTTCTGGCAGCCGGCAGCAGTTACCATTTGATGAAAATGGGCGATATGGTTATCAGTAAACAGATTTATAACGGAGTCGAAGGCTGGACCGAAGGGATGGACGGTGTGCAAAAGGAAATGACCGGAGCCGACCTTGAAAAAATGAGAGATTTTGCATTGCTCTTTCCGGAACTGAGATATTTTATGCCGGGCTTTAATACTACACTGGAAGGTATTGAGACGATCGAGGGAAATAACGCATATCACCTCAAGGTGATCTATCCGTCAGGCAGCGAGGAGCATGAATACTATTCCATCGGCACCGGACTCAAAATCAGGAAGACCAGCGTCACTGTGATGCCCGATCAGACAATTGAACATATTTTTGATTATTCTGACTTTCGTGAAGTAAACGGAATAAAGTTTCCTTTCACTGTCAGGGAGCTGGTTGCAGGTCAATTGATCGAGATTAAGGTTGATGCCATTGAAATCAATGGAGAGGTTAAGAGTGAGCTATTTAAAAAATAGATACTCTTGCTTTTCCGAACCACATAATTACATTTGCTTTACTGAAACTAAACGAAACTTTTCTGATACGTAATTAATATTATTAACGAATGAAACAGCTAAAATTAATCCTTGGAATGTTGATGCTAATTCCGGCTTCGGTTTTTGCCGGTGAAGCAGATCTCAAAATCCCGGACCTGAAAACCGTGAGTTTTTTCAACGGTGCTCTAACGGGATGGGACCTACTTTTTTACGGTTTGGTTGTCGTGCTGGTTGGCCTTTATTTCGGATACATGCAGTTCCGCAGCATCCGCAACATGCCGGCTCACAAGTCCATGCTCGATGTATCCAATACAATTTACCAGACCTGTAAAACCTATCTGCTCCAGCAGGGTCGCTTCCTCCTGATCCTTTTCGGACTGATAGCAGTTATCATGGCTTACTATTTCCTTGCTCTCAGCGGAATGACGCTTGGCAAGACAGCCATGATCCTGATGTGGTCCATTTTAGGCATCCTCGGATCTTACGGTGTGGCCTGGTTCGGTATCCGGATCAATACTCTGGCAAACAGCCGTACTTCCTTTGCTTCACTGCGCGGCAAACCTTTCGAAGTGGTTTCTATTCCCCTTCAGTCAGGAATGAGCATCGGTCTTTTGCTTATCTGCGTTGAACTTATCATGATGCTTGCCATCCTCCTCTTTGTTCCGGGGGATTCAGCCGGTGCATGTTTCCTTGGATTTGCAATTGGTGAGTCGTTGGGCGCAAGTGCCTTGCGTATTGCCGGCGGTATCTTTACCAAGATCGCAGATATCGGTGCCGACCTGATGAAAATCGTCTTCAACCTTCCGGAAGATGATCCTCGCAACCCGGGTGTAATCGCCGACTGTACAGGTGACAACGCCGGCGACAGCGTCGGACCTACCGCCGATGGTTTTGAAACCTACGGTGTTACAGGTGTTGCTTTGATCTCTTTTATCGTTCTCGCTATCCTGAAAGTTGATTTTCAGGCATCTCTTATCGTATGGATTTTCGCGATGCGTCTTCTCATGGTCGTTACCTCGATGCTTTCCTACGGTATCAACCAGGTATACAACCGCAGTAAATACGGCAATTCAAAAGAATTCAATTTTGAGAATCCGCTGTCTTCGCTGATCTGGATCACTTCCGTGATTTCAATCGTCATGACCTACCTCGCCAGCTGGCTTCTTCTCCGGGATACACTCGGTGTTGGCCTGTGGTGGAAACTTGCTACCATTATCAGTTGCGGAACAGCTGCTGCCGCCATTATTCCTGAACTTACCAAGGCATTCACAAGCTCGAACTCGCGTCACGTGAAGGAAATTGTCAGCGCTTCCCGCGAAGGGGGTGCATCACTAAATATCCTATCCGGTCTCGTTGCAGGTAACTTCTCTGCCTTCTGGAAAGGAATGGTTATGATGGGCCTGATGTTCGGCGCTTTCCAGATCTCCAAACTCGGACTTTCCGATATCATGACCTATCCGAGCATCTTTGCTTTCGGCCTTGTAGCCTTCGGGTTCCTCGGTATGGGACCGGTTACGATCGCCGTTGACAGTTACGGACCGGTAACCGACAACGCCCAGTCTGTTTTTGAACTCTCCCAGATTGAGCAGATTCCCAATATTCATGCTGAGGTGAAAAAGGATTTTGGTTTTGATCCAAACTTTGAAGAAGGAAAGCATTATCTGGAAGCTAACGACTCTGCAGGAAATACCTTCAAGGCTACGGCAAAACCGGTTTTGATCGGTACCGCGGTTATCGGTGCTACCACCATGATTTTCAGTATTATCCTGATCCTGAAAAAAGTTGGCATGCTGGAGATCAACCTCACGGATGCACCTGTCATCCTGGGATTCATCTCGGGTGGAGCTGTAATTTATTGGTTCACAGGGGCTTCCATTCAGGCAGTTACCACAGGAGCCCATCGTGCAGTTGAGTTTATCAAGAATTCCATCAACCTCGATAAAGCCAAGGCGGATATCAATGACTCCATTGCGGTTGTTAAGATCTGTACCGTTTATGCCCAGAAAGGGATGTGGAATATCTTCTTCGTTCTTTTCTGCATCACTCTGGCCTTCGCCTTTTTTAACCCGAATTTCTTTGTGGCTTACCTGATCTCGATAGCGGTATTCGGCTTGTTCCAGGCTATGTTCATGGCCAACGCCGGTGGCGCTTGGGATAATGCTAAAAAAGTGGTTGAAGTCGACCTCAAAGAAAAAGGCACTCCGTTGCACGAAGCTTGCGTTGTTGGTGATACCGTTGGTGATCCTTACAAGGATACCTCTTCTGTCGCATTGAACCCGATCATTAAGTTCTCCACACTTTTCGGATTGCTCGCAGCAGAAATCTCAATCGAGATGACGATCAAGGCAAAAGAAAGCGGCGGAACAAACCTGGCTCCCTATATCGGTGCCGTGTTCTTTGTGATTGCACTGGTATTCGTTTATCGCTCATTCTACAATATGCGTATCGGCCAGAAATAGACCGAATAAGGGCATAATGCAGAAAAAAGGAAGAAGGCTGTCAGATTATGGCAGCCTTTTTTCTTGAAATTTTCCCTTGTTCCTAATTTTTGCCTTCTGCCTTTTGCCCTCTGCCTTTTATAGAAAGGCATTCAGTTTCAGGGTCTCGCCGTCAAACACCGCATAGCTGAAATGGGTCAGCCAGTCGCCCAGAATAACCAGGCGGGTGCTGTCAGTCAGTGGGTAATCGACCGGGCAGTGGCGATGGCCGAAAATGAGGTAATCGTAACCCTCACTTACCAGATATTTTCTTGAATATTCCACCAGCGGCTCCTGTTCTCCCCTGAAAGGCATGTCACCGTGCATCATCCTGCTGTGCCTCGACCATCGGTTCGCAATACTGAAAGCAAAGTTGGGATGCAATCTTGCAAATGACCATTGCAGAAACCGGTTGGTAAAGATCCATTTCAACACCTTGAAGGTGCGGTCGTACTCATCCAGACCGTCGCCGTGGGCAAGAAAAAAGTGTTTTCCGTTAAGCGTCATGGCAGTAGGGTGGCGGTAAATCAACATTCCGGTTTCCTCCGCCAGGTAATCGAACATCCAGATATCGTGGTTGCCGGTAAAATAGTGCATCCGGATACCACGATCGGACAGTTCGGATAATTTTCCAAGAATTCTTGAAAATCCCCTGGGTACTACCGCTTTATATTCAAACCAGAAATCAAAAAGATCACCCATCAGGAAGATGTCACACGCGTCCTCTATTATTTGGTCGAAAAACGCTATCAGTTTTTTCTCCCTAACCAAACTACTCTGGCGGTCGGGAGTTCCCAGGTGCGCATCTGACAGGAAATATATCCGCTTGCCGGTTTCCAATTTATCTTAGAATTTTAGCGAGTTCCTCCTCCAGAGCAGCTCCACGCAGGTTGGTGGCAATGATCTTGCCATCCTGGTCAAGCAGGAAGTTGGCTGGTATCGACTCGATACCAAACTGTCTGGCCACTGGTGAGCTCCAATATTTGAGGTCGCTGACATGGATCCAGTTCAGGCCGTCCTGTTTGATTGCCGTAACCCACTCAGGCTTGGTCTTGTCAAGGGATACCTGATAGATCTCAAACCCTTTGCCGTGATATTTATTATATGCCTTAACCAAATTTGGATTCTCCCGTCTGCAGGGTCCGCACCACCCGGCCCAGAAATCCAGCAGGACGATCTTGCCGCGTAAGGATGATAATTTTTTCGTATTGCCGTCAGGATCAGGCAGGGAGATCTCAGGCGCAATGGCCCCGCTGCCTGTCAGCCTGGCCTGTGATTTTGCCGCTTCAATCTGCGGACGCATCGCTGCAACGTATTTGTGCAGGTTGGCTACCAACCTCGAATTTGCGTACTTCTTGTTTAACTGCATGTCAACCTTGGCGAAAAGGTCGAAATCGGTTCTGGGATTCAAAACGGGCTGCTGACCCAGCTGGTTCGAAAGTGCCAGCAGACTGGCCGGCTCACCGGCATGCTTTTCAATGAAATCCATGATGTATTTACGCTGTTGATCCATCACCTTGCCGTACTGGGTTTGTATCCACATGTCGGCGTCGGGGTCGTTACCCCGTCCTTTCATGCTTTCGTACTGCGCACCAAGCGAGTCGAGATGGTCCGTGGTGCGGATCAGCTGCTGGTTAAGCTCCAGAACCAGCTCGGATTGCGGCGATCCAGATATTTTAACCGTCTGGCTGATCTTACCCTTTTCAGCGGAAACACTGATCTTTTCACCGGCCATGACCATAAGCATTACATATTCTTTCTGATTCGTCCTGATGAACAAAAGTCTGGGGTTCGAAGCGGTATCCGCATAGGTAAAGGACCCGTCGGTTCCGGTGACGATCTTATCCCTGGGCTCAAGTGCCCTTTCGGTCATCTCTTCCACAATGAGGGTATCTTTGAAGGCTCCGGTAAATTGGCCGGTGACCGTGAATTCCGGTTGTTTTGAACATCCTGTTATTACCAGAAGCCCCGCTGCGACTATCTTAAGTGTTTTCAGTTCCATCTCTATTGGTTATTAAACGCCCAAATGTATTGAAAATTTTTACTTTTGCTGAAATTTCACCACCGTGCAAGTCCACTCAAACCCACGATTACTGCAACTGATCCGACCCGCTGTCTCCATCGGAATTTTCGATGGCGTTCACAGGGGACATCAGAATCTGCTGCAACGGGTTAAGGAGCTGGCGGCGCGATCCGGTTCTCCAACCATGGTCATCACTTTCTGGCCTCATCCACGGGTGGTGCTGGGTAAGGCGGGCCCGGATTTCAAATTGCTGACCTGCCTGGAGGAGAAAACGGAAATGATAGAAAAACAAGGTATCGATCATTTGCTGGTGGTCCCCTTTACTCATGAATTCGCAGCCCTGACAGCCCGGCAATTTTTAGACGAATTTCTGAATTTGTATATCAAACCTTCTGTAATTGTGGTGGGCGACGACCTGCGTTTTGGCTCCGGTGGATCGGGAAACCTCAAGCTGCTGGCAGATTCGGGAAAGTTAAACGGTTTCGATGTGGTTCAGCTGGAAACCCATACCGAGAACAAAGCCCGAATAAGCTCCACCCTCATCCGTTCAACCCTGATGTCAGGTGATCTGGATACCGCCAACCAGCTTCTCGGCTATCCTTACTTCATTTCGGGCGAAGTGGTCAAGGGGAACCGGATTGGTAATACCATCGGTTTTCCCACAGCTAATATAGAATGTACAACCTGTTTTAAACAAATTCCTTCCGACGGGGTTTATGCTGTGATTGCGGAATGGAAAGGAACTGCCTATAAAGGGATGCTGAACATCGGGGTAAGACCAACATTGGAAGCCAATGCTGGTAAAACCTTTGAGGTTCACTTGTTTAACCTGTCAGAAGATCTGTACGGGGAAACCCTGAAGGTGCATTTTATCGCCCGTTTGCGCAACGAAATGAAATTTAGCGGATTGGAGGAGCTCAAGTCACAATTAGCCCTCGATAAGGTAAATTCTGAAACTGTTTTAAATACTTTTGATGATCAATTTAAATTTAAGTCATGATAGCACAAAGCACTGCATTCTCTGATTACAAGGTTTCCGACATGGCGCTTGCCGGTTGGGGAAGAAAAGAAATCCTCCTGGCCGAGGCCGAAATGCCCGGATTAATGTCCCTGAGGAAAAAATACGGGCCTTCCAAACCGCTTTCCGGAGCCCGAATTACCGGATCGCTGCACATGACCATTCAAACCGCAGTACTGATAGAGACTCTGGTTGAGCTTGGTGCTGAGGTCAGATGGGCTTCGTGTAATATTTTCTCGACACAGGATCATGCTGCCGCTGCGATTGCCGCTGCCGGAATCCCCGTGTTCGCCTGGAAGGGTGAAACCCTGGATGAATATTGGTGGTGTACGCTGAAAGCATTGTCGTTCCCGGGGGGCAAAGGTCCAAACCTTATCGTTGACGATGGAGGGGATGCAACTATCATGGTGCATACGGGAGTGGAAATTGAGGCCAACGGTATGCCAAAAAGCGAAAATCCCGATCAGCAGGAAGATTTCAAAACCCTCATGAGCTGCCTGAAAGACACACTGGCTGCCGAACCGGGCAAATGGTCAAGCATGGTTAAGGAGATTCGCGGAGTTTCCGAAGAAACCACAACCGGCGTTCATCGACTGTACCAGATGCTGCAGGAAGGGAAACTCCTCTTCCCGGCTATCAACGTGAACGATTCAGTGACCAAGTCGAAGTTCGACAACCTTTACGGCTGCAGGGAATCGCTGGCCGACGGGATCAAGCGGGCCACCGATATCATGCTTGCCGGCAAGGTTGTTGTGGTTTGTGGATACGGTGATGTGGGTAAAGGTTGCGCACGTTCCATGAAAAGCTACGGATCAAGAGTTATTGTTACCGAGATTGACCCGATCTGCGCCCTTCAGGCTGCAATGGAAGGATTTGAAGTGAAAACCGTCGAGGATTCACTCTATGAAGGAGATATCTATGTTACCACGACCGGTAACCTCGATATTATTACCTACGATCATATGCTGAAAATGAAGGACAAGGCGATCGTTTGCAATATCGGCCATTTCGATAATGAGATCCAGGTGTCGAAACTCGATACAACCCCCGGAATGCAGAGGATCAACATTAAACCGCAAGTGGATCAGTATATTTTCCCCGACGGTCATTCAATCATTCTTCTGGCTGAGGGCCGGCTGGTCAACCTGGGTTGTGCTACCGGACATCCCAGCTTTGTCATGAGTAACTCATTCACCAACCAGACCCTTGCCCAGCTGGAGTTGTGGCAGAAAGATTTTGAATTGGGAGTTTACCGTCTGCCCAAGCATCTCGACGAAGAAGTTGCCCGCTTGCACCTTGAGCACGTGGGGGTTAAGCTCACTATTCTGACTGAGGAGCAGGCAGCTTATATTGCCGTTCCAAAAGAAGGCCCCTACAAGCCGGAGCACTACCGGTACTAATTGTAAATCCTGACTGTGCTGATGGTCATTGAAGTAGCATATTCCTTCAATGGCCATTTCGCCGGTCCGGCTGCCACCAGCCCATCCCAGATCGAGAACTTCGATCCGCAGCAGGGACATACCAGATAAAAGCCGGTTTCATCGATGGCAACCTTGCATTTTTCGAGCGGCTCATTCGTGCACGTGAGATCCAGTGCGACGAAGTCATTATCCTCTCCAAGCGTCCGCCTATATAATATTATACCCAGATTCCCCTCATCGGGAAGCAACAGGTGTCCCCCCGGTACCCTCAGGTTATTGTTCGAGGGATTATTCAGATAAACTGTATAATTTACATATACATAGGGTACAGGAATCTGCTTTTCACGCTCGCATGAAGGAATAATGCCAAGTAGAATGATGATCCCTGAAAGGTATATTGCTGATTTGTAGCTCATAACCGTTTATCTATCAATTTTATCGCCTGATTTTTACCCAAAATTATTTTTTTTGCAGGATATTCAAGAAAGATTTAAATTTGTCATGATGGATTCAGGAATCGACTCCCTTGCTTGCCGAAGAGTTGGGCAAAAATCTGACAGCCAATCAGGTCTCCCATCCGGTCCGAATCCTTCAAGTCCCCCTAATTTTATCGAACCCGCTGATTTCCAAAGGTTTGAGTTGGTCCCAAAAGAGTAACTCTACCCTTAAAGTTCTTTCAATGACCCTGGCGACAGCGTCGACGCCGGCTTAAAATTGCCGGCCAGACTGCCCTCCGAAGATGCTGATAATCAATACTCAGGCCTTCGAAAAGGAGCAGTTTATTCGATGAAAAGGTAACGGAAGTATGTTTAATGACAGGTAAATCTGTTTTTTTTAAACGAAAGTGTTGGCGATTTATTATGAGAATAATTACATTTACGCACTTCTATCGAGAGGTAGAACGATATTGCAGTAACTAATATCAAAATTCTGATTATGTTTCGAAGAATACTCCTTGTAGTTTTAGCCGTTGTGTTAGCTAACGGCGTTTTCGGCCAATCAGGTACCCTCAAGGGTAAAGTGGTTGACAAGGTCACAGGAGAGGCTATTCCATTTGCAGCAGTAGTTATAGTTTCCAAACCAGGTGAACCTGCGATTGTAGGTACAGCCTCAGACATTGATGGGAACTACACTCTGAAGCCGATTCCGGCTGGTAGTAAGTGGTGTCTCATGGTTCAGGTGGTTGGTTATAATACCCTCCAGATTGACAATGTGGTCGTTAAGGCTGATAAAATTGATATGCAGAACTTCTCCTTGATGCCTAAAACTCAGCAAATAGCAGAGGTTCAGGTAGTTGCGTACAAAGTCCCTCTGATCGACAAGGACAATACGCAAACGGGAGAAACGGTGACTGCCGAGGACATCGAGAAGATGCCTGGACGATCGGTCATGCAGGTAGCTTCAACCGTAGCAGGGGTTTCTTCCCGCGATGGTAACGGGGTGGGTAACATCAGGGGTGCCCGCGGCGGTAACGTCATGTTTGTCGATGGTATCCGCGTTACGGGTTCCAGCCTGAACATCCCGAAATCAGCACAGGAACAGGTGCAGGTAATCACCGGGGGTATGTCAGCCAAGTATGGTGACGTAACCGGGGGTGTGGTCAGTATTACTACAAAGAATGCTGCCGCTCAAATGTACGGATCAGTCGACTTCGAAACTTCCGAGGTAATCGACAGCAACCGTCACACCCTGGGCAACTTTACCCTGTCGGGACCACTGCTCAAAGTAAAACAGGCTGACGGCAGAAAACGCACCCTGATTGGATTCTTCCTCTCGGGTGACGTCAACTATGACCGGAACCCTGGCCATTTTGACAACTGGTGGTATGATTTCAACCGCGTTAAACTGGATGTCCGGGAAAAACTGGTAAATGAGCCAATTATTCCTAATGTTAACGGTGTTGTGCAGTATGCCGCAAACTACCTGGATACTTCGGCTTTCGAAAAAGTAAAGTATCAGGAGGGATATTATAATTACGGTGCAACCGTAGTACCTAAGATCACATTCAACTTTTCACAGAATACCGACCTTACCCTTGGCGGATCCTTCGATTACAACAACGGTGTTGGTGCAGGTTTCGGGAACTCCCTGTTTAACTGGCAGAACAACTCTATCAGTTATGGATACAGCTGGAGGGCCTGGGCTCGTTTTACCCAGCGGTTCACCGACAAGCTGGCTTCCAAAGAGGAAAAGTCATCATCTGTTATCAAAAATGCTTATTACCAGATCCAGGCTCAGGTTGAACGGAGCAAGAGCTGGGGCGGAATGTCGCAACGCCACGGATTCAATATGTGGGATTACGGCTACATAGGCAAGTTTGAAACTTCAAAAGTCAGGACTTATGAGTTTACCGATACCGTTTCAGGTTATCCCAACGGAGTATGGAGAATGAACGCATGGAAAGATGTTCTCTATAAATTTACCCCAAGCGATAAAAATCCGGAACTGGCTGCCGTAACCTCACAATATTATAATTCTTACGACAACCCGGTCAGCCATTACGAAAACTACAGCCAGGTAACCGGCGGTGGCGGTCTGATCAACGGAATGAACCTTGGTAGCGTTTATGGAATGTTCAGTCTTCCTGGTGCACAGGTTGGCGGTTACGGAATCGGCGACAATACCGTTTTCCGTGTAACCGCTCAGGGATCTGCCGACATCAAGAACCATGAGATTTCTTTCGGATTCGAATTCGAACAGAACGATTCCAGGGGATGGAGCGTGAATGCCATGGGTCTGTGGGGTATTGCCCGCCAGTTGACCAACAAGCATATCTCAGAATTGGAGACTTCAAACCCAATCCCGGTTTACGACGCTACGGGTGTATTCCAGGATACTATCAACTATAACCGGTTGTACAGTAAAACTTACCAGGCATCTTTCGACGCCAATCTTCGCAAGCACCTTGGCCTCGCAGTGGATGGAACCGATTTCATCGATCTGTACGCACTGGATCCGAGTGAACTGAGCATTAACTATTTCAGTCCCGACGAACTGTTGAATAACGGTAGCTCACTTGTTGGATACCGCGGTTACGACCAGTACGGAAACCGTCTGACTGAAAAACCGACCTTCGAAGATTTTTTCACTGCCAAGAATGAAGATGGAACCTATAAGCGCCTGATCGGACCAAACCAGCCAATCTACGCAGCCGGTTACATACAGGATAAATTCGCTTTCAACGACCTGATCTTCAACGTTGGTCTGCGTCTCGACCGTTATGACCTGAACCAGTACGTTCTGTCAGATCCTTACAGTCTGTATGCAACCAAGAAGGTTAGCGACGTTCCGGGCAGCATGAACCCATCAGGTTCGCACCCGTCGAACATGGGCGAAAATTATGTTGTTTATGTTGATGATATCAACGATCCATCCACCATCAACGGTTACCGTAGCGGAAGTACCTGGTACAACGCATACGGTGTTGAGGTTCAGGACCCGGCAGTAATATCTTCTTCAACCGGGGTTGCTCCTTATCTGGTTAACCCTTCACAGGCCCAGTATCGTGAAATCACACCAGATGCATTCCAGGATTACACCCCGCAGGTGTCCGTTATGCCTCGTATTGCTTTCTCCTTCCCGATTTCCGATGAAGCCTTGTTCTTTGCACATTACGACATTCTAACCAGTCGTCCGGGTGGTACATTTGATCCGACCAGCTGGTATTACCTGGCTAACAACCCGGGAGCAAATATCAGCAACCCGAACATGAAGCCGCAGAAAACCATTGACTATGAATTGGGATTCCAGCAGAGGCTGACCAACTCATCTTCACTGAAACTTGCCGCCTACTATCGTGAACAACGCGATATGGCTCAGGCCGTAAGGATTCTGGGTGCTTATCCGGTTGACTACTTTACACAAGGTAATATCGACTTCGGAACCTCCAAAGGTTTGTCGATTTCCTATGACCTCAGGAGAACAGGTAACATCACCGTTCGCGCTAACTATACTCTTGGATTCTCTTCAGCTACCGGTTCAAGCCAGGGTGAAATGCTTGCACTGCTCCGCACCAAGCAGCCTAACCTTAGGATTCTTGCTCCGACCGATTGGGATCAGCGTCACAAGTTTAACCTGAGTATGGACTTCCGTTATTTCGACGGTAAAGATTATAACGGCCCGAAACTGTTTGGTAAGGACATCCTCGCCAATGCCGGTGCCAACTTTACGGTTGTTTCCGGGTCAGGTTATCCTTTCTCCCGCACGCTCGGCGTACTTGAGAACGGTCTGAAAGGTTCAAAGAACGGTTCACGCCTTCCCTGGACAACTAACATCAAGATGCGTATGGACAAGGATTTTAACCTGTCATTCAAGAAAAAGGGTACTCAGAGCCGCAAAAATATCGTGATGAATGTTTATTTCGATGTTGACAACCTTCTGAATACCATGAACGTATCTGGAGTCTATTCAGCTACTGGCGACCCGATGGATGATGGATATCTTGCCTCACCAAAAACGCAGCAGTCGATCAGAACTCAGTTAGATCCGGAAGCTTACAGAATGTATTACAATATGTCGCTGCTGAACGGTGCTGGTTATATGGCTCCACGGAACATGCGCATTGGTTGTTCGCTGAACTTTTAACCGGTTTAACCTTAACAGATCAAAACCATGACAAAAGCGTTAAAATATTTTCTGATTACAATTCTTGGCGTTTTTTTGGCAAGCAGCGCATTTGCCGAAAAATACCGCGGTACTCAGGGAACTGAACCGTCAAAGAATGTGAAAGGTTTTGCAGCTGCCTGTCAGCCGGGTAAAACCATCACCGAAATATCCCTTAACAATATCAGGACTTACATTCACATGGACGGTATCCTCTGGACTGACATCAGTGGTGGTTCATCGGGATATGAAGTTCCTAAAGGATCAGGTAAGACCTCTATTTATGCAGGAGGTATCTGGATCGGGGGAACCGACGTTAACGGGCAATTGAAACTGACTGCCGTAAAATTCAAAGGTGCTCAGAACTACTGGCCTGGCCCTTTGATCATGTCGGGCGAACTTCGCGGTACTACTGATGTGGAAGTTTGCTACCAGTATGACCGTCACTATGAGATCACACGTTACCAGGTTGAAGCTTTCCGTGAATGGTACAATACACCTGTTGATAAGCGTGATTTCGAATTCAAAGGCTATTCCATCCCGCAAATTATTCTCGATTGGCCGGCTCACGCCGATGCAGCTGCAGGTTACGATTTTTACCTGGCTCCTTTCTGGGATAATAACGACGACGGTTTCTACAACCCTGCAGACGGTGATTATCCGTTCTACGATCTCGACGGTATCCTTCCCTGCGGTACTACCCGTGAACTGAGGCGCCCGCGTCTGTATGGCGACGGAACTGCCTGGTGGGTGTACAACGACCGTGGTAATATCCACTCCGGTCCTAACGGCGAAGCAATCGGTATGGAAATCCGTTCACAGGCATTCCAGTTCTCAACGAACGACGCCATGAACGACATGAGCTTTTACAACTATGCACTGATCAACAGATCGACCTATACCCTGATCGAGACCTATTTTGGTGTTTATGCCGATGCTGACCTTGGATATGCATTCGACGATTATACCGGTTGCCATGTCACAAAAGGTATCGGTTACATTTACAACGGCGACCAGGTCGACGGTACCGGTGAAGCTTATGCCTACGGCGCCAACGCACCGGCTATTGGTCTTGACTTCTTCGAAGGGCCTTACCAGGATCCCAACGGTAAAGACGATTGCAAGAGCTACGATGCACAGCGTAACCTGGTTTGTAACGATTGTATTCTCAACGGTAACATTAACGGTCTGAACTTCGGCGACGGTATCGTGGATAACGAGCGCTGGGGAATGCGCCGCTTTGTATATTATAATAATGCCAGCGGTCCTCAGGGCGACCCGGGTTCGGCTGAGGAGCACTACCTGTTCCTGCGTGGTTTCTGGAAAGATAAAGAACGTATGCGCTATGGCGGAAACGGTCACCCGAACACTGGGGGTACCGGTCCGATCAGCGACTTCATGTTCCCGCGTGAAACCGACCCTTGCGGTTGGGGCCAGGGCGGTATTCCGATGCCTACATGGACTGAAGAAACAGCCGGTAACGAGGTTGGTGACCGCAGGCTTCTGCAGTCATCCGGACCATTCGTTCTGGAGCCGGGTGCTGTTAATGATATCACTATCGGTGCCGTTTGGGGTCGTTCCTACGAAGGTTATTTACTGGCTTCGATCGACAAGATGCTGCAGAGCGACGAAAAAGCTCAGCGTCTGTTTGAAAACTGCTTCCAGGTGGTCGACGGTCCGGATGCACCGGAACTGACCATCGTGGAACAGGATCAGAAACTGATCTTCCATATCTGGAACAAACCTTCCTCAAACAACTTCATGGAAGCTTACCGTGAGCGTGACCCGTTCATCGTATGTCCGACCTCTGCTCCTGATTGTGATGTATACTACAATTTTGAAGGATACCAGATCTGGCAGCTCAAAACTTCTTCCACCTCGATTACTGAAGCTACCGAACATAACACCAACCTCGCAAGGGTAATTTTCCAGTGCGACGTTCGGAACGGTATCGGCAGGTTGATCAACTTCGTATGGAATACCGACCTGGAAGCCAACGTTCCCGTGGTTGAAGTAATTGGACGGGATGAAGGTATCGAACATACTTTCGTACTGACCGAGGATATTTTTGCCGAAGGGATCCGCACCCTGGTGAACTACAAGAAATACTATTACGTTGCTGTGGCTTACGCCTACAACAACTTCCTGAAATACGACCAGAACAACCCTGACTCTTTCGAGGGACAGCGTTATCCTTACCT
>CAYHCO010000027.1:44039-47364 GCA_964355105.1 uncultured Porphyromonadaceae bacterium | reverse complement strand
TATCAACCCAAGGTCAGGTTTAATATCGGCTACGGCGAAAAGGAGATCTATATCAAGTATTACGTTCACGAGCAATATGTTATGGCTCAGAAAAGCAAACCTAACCAATCGGTTTGTGAAGATTCCTGTGTTGAGTTTTTTGTATCCCCTGATTCCGACGGCATCTACTATAATTTTGAGTTCAATCCGATCGGCACCTGTCTGGAAGGCAAGGGAACCGGCCGGCACGACAGCCGGGCCGTTGATCCGGAGTATATTGGCAAGATCAGGCGCCTGGGAACTATGGGGACCGTTCCTTTTGATGAAAAAACAGGTGACCAGTATTGGGAACTCACCGTGGCCATTCCGCTTGAAGCCTTTGCCGGGAAAGATTTAAGTTCGCTGCCAGGTAAAACTTTTCGCGCCAATTTCTACAAGTGTGGCGACAAACTCACCAGGCCTCATTACCTGACCTGGAACCCGGTTGGCACAGAAAAACCCGATTATCATCGCCCGGAGTATTTCGGCACGCTTAAGTTCGCTGACGCTCACAAATAGGCTCGCTGGCGCTCGCTAAGAGGTTCGCTTCGCTCACTAAGAGGCTCGGCTGCGCCTCGCTAATGGGCTCCCTGCGGTCGCTAATTGGTTCGGCTGCGGCTCACTAATTATGAGGGTTGCGGTCGCTAATTAATTCACAATCCCTATCTTTGGCAAAGCTATTTAGCGAGCGCTAGCGAGCCTCTCAGCTGAGCGAAGCGAAGCCTATTTGTGAGCGAAGCGAACCTATTAGCGCGTAGCGCCAATTAGCCGAGCGCAGCGAGGCCTATTAGCGACCGCAGGGAGCATAATTAGTGAGCGAAGCGAACCTATTAAGAATCAAGTTAAAACGAAATACGCTGATCGAATGAAGGCAAATTGTGTGATCGGGCAATCCGGCGGACCCACGTCGGTGATCAATTCAAGCCTGGCCGGAGTGGCTAAGGCAATCCGGAAATCGGAGCAGTTCGGGACACTTTACGGTATGCGCTATGGAATCGAGGGATTCATGAACGAGTGGCTCATCAACTTGACCGAGCAACCCAAGGATCTTATCAAAGGATTGCGCTACACCCCCGGATCTGCACTGGGTTCATCCAGACATAAGCTTAAGGATGAGGATTTTCCGAGAATCATGGAGGTGCTGAAGAAATATGATATCCGGTACTTTTTCCTCATCGGCGGTAACGATACCATGGATACCATTAACCGGGTGGAAGCTCATTGCCGTCAGTCAGGCTACGAGCTGACCGGTGTGGGTATACCAAAGACGGTTGACAATGACCTGTTCGGAACCGATCATACCCCCGGTTTTCCATCGGCAGCCCGCAGCAATATCCTGAATGTCATGCAGGCAGGGGTGTTAGCCAGGGACATGAAAAAAGTTGATCAATTTGTTGTATATCAGACTATCGGACGTGATGCTGGTTGGTTGGGCGCAGCTACCGCAGCGGGAAAGATTAACGAAGATGACGCCCCGCACCTGATCTATTGTCCGGAATTCACGTTCGATCGCGAGAAATTCCTTGCCGATGTGGATGGAGCCTATAAAAAATACGGCTATGTTTCCGTGGTATGCGGCGAAGGGCTGAAATATGCCGACGGTACCCCGGTGAGTGCCTCCCAGACCAAGGATAAATTCAACAATACCGAATTCGGTGCCATGGGTGGTGCCAGCGTTGGACTCAACCTGCATCAGATGATCTCCAAAGAATTTGGATTCCGCGGAGAGTTCCAGATAACCGAATCGCTGATCATGTCGGACTTTGTGCGGTCAGTGGAAATCGACCAGCTGGAGGCTTATGCAGCCGGTCAGGAGGCAGTTCGACTGGCCCTGGAGGGTGAGTCGGGCAACATGGTGACGATCGAAAGAGTGTCGAATGATCCGTATGAAAGCACCTTCGGGAAAATCCCGCTGCATGAGGTAGCTGTCAAGGCAAAACCAATGCCCCGCGAGTATTTTAATGAAGCTGGGAATTTTGTCAGCCCCGCCTTTTTGGATTATATTCGCCCGCTTATTGGCGATTTGCCTGATTTTGTAAAATTCAAATAATGCGAAAATTCAACAATGTCGTTGTTTCGGTGCATGCGCATCCTGACGATACGGAAGCCTGGTGTGCAGGTACTTTAAAGCTTCTCAAGAATCACGGTTACCAGATTGTTATAGTTACCCTTACCGCCGGTGGTATGGGTGGAATCGGCTCAACTGAAGACAAAACCATCGCTATCCGGCGTGAGGAAGCCCGCAAGGCTGCAGCCGTTCTGGAGGCTGATTATATCTGTTTGGGTGGCCGCGACGGCTATCTTTTCGATACCGTGGAATACCGGCTGGATGTTACCCGGATCATCCGGGAATACAAGGCTGGTATCGTGATGACCCATCTTCCGATGGATTACCATACCGATCACCGCACAACCTGCAATATAGTTGAGGCAGCTGCCATGGTTGCAACACTTCCGAACGTTCCGGTGGCTGAGGCTCCCCTGGAGATCACTCCGCTGCTTTACCATACCGCTCCGCTTACCCTGACTGATCCTATCGGGGCCCCAATCGCCAAGCCGCATTTCATGGTGGATGTTACCTCGGTGATGGATACCAAGCAGGAAATGCTCCAGTATCACGAATCACAGAAAGATCTGATGAAAGTGATGCACAAGATGGATGACTTCTTCGGGGTTGTTTATCAGGGCAATAAAGATTATGGCACCATGGTTGGTGTGGATTATGCCGAAGTTTTCTGGCAACACCTTGGTGGTGGATTCCAAAAAGATCCGTTACTCCAGGAAGAATTGAAACAATTTGTAAAATACCTATAACCGGTTTCAGGTATCGGGTATCGGGTATCGGGTTTAAGAAAACAGCCCGGCATCCGACTCCTGATACCTGACACCCGAAACCCAAGATTGTCATGAACTTAACCAACCCAAAGTACGCCAAATACGCCCTGGTACGCGAGATGCTGGAAACGACCCAGGTGGTTAAAAAGTTTGATCCTTCCTGCGCAACTCCGTTCGCAGAAAAAGCAAAAGCAAAAAAAGGCCTTTTTTTAACGGGCGAAGGTAGCAGCCGCATCTTTCCCGCTAAGAGGGCCATGTACGATAACCTGAAATGGGGTGGCTCCATACCCATCTTTACGGAAGGGTCAACCCAGGCGATCGAATACAAGTTGGCGGATCTGGCTGTTTTTGGAGCTTCCAACTCCGGCCAGACCAAAGAAGTTATCCGCCTCTTCATGAAACTGCAGGAAGAGAAGCACGATGCACTTTTCGGACTGACAGCGAACAACGGAACCAAGCTTGCCAGCCTGGC
>CAYHCO010000027.1:35326-43939 GCA_964355105.1 uncultured Porphyromonadaceae bacterium | reverse complement strand
ATCATCATCCCGGATGGCGGCAGAATGTCGTCGTACGTTGAGCTGGCAGCCGGATGGAACCTGTTGGTTGATATCGGTCTGGCTTTGGGTATTGACCTCGACAAGCCCGTTCGCGCCCGTAAGATCGGAAACGAATTTATTTTGTAGTTGGCAGTAGGCAGCTGGCAATCTGCAGTTTAAGAAAATGATAGGGGACGACCATCCGGCCGTCCCTTTCTATTAAAAAAAGGAGTTCAGGATTAACCCCAGCAGCACCAGGGTTAGGAATACGTTGGTCAGGATAAACACCAACCGCAACATTTTTTCCGAGGTGGTGCGAAAGAGGATCAGGTAGAAGAAACCGATAAAGACGATATTCATGACCGCAAGGGTGATGAATAGCCAGGCTTGTAGGTCGATACCAAACAAAGGCGCCATGAGCAGAAAAACAAGCGAGATAGCCATCCACCAAAACACCAGCCTCTTGATCTGACTGTCATCGAGTTTCCTTTTGAGCGTTGAGAAACCCGCCGCCTCATATTCCTTGCCGTACCGAATAATGAGCAGCCAGAAATGCGGCATCTGCCATAGGAACATCAGGGTAGCAACGAAAATGATATTCGGATGCGTTACAGCTCCGCCTGCCGCTGTCCAGCCAATCATGGGCGGGATGGCGCCCACCAGGCCCCCGGGAAGCACGGCGAAGGAACTGTGCGGTTTCAGAGATGTGTAGATTCCATTATACAGCAGCACCGTCAATAATCCCAGCAAAACCGGTAATATCCCCGTTTCCGATAAAATCAGCGATCCTCCGAGAATGAATGCGATGGAAATGATCAGCCCTGCGGCCGGGGTAATTTTTCCAGCTGGGATCGGGCGACCTTGTGTCCGGCTCATGAGCGAATCACGCTTCCATTCCTGAACCTGGTTAAGAGCAGCAGAACCGCCGGCCAAACAGAAAACCCCTCCGGCAAGGATCAGAATGTTCCGGGGGTTGTGCTCCGGGAAAAGGTAATATCCGGCTGCGGCGGAAAGGGTGACAGCCAGGGATAATTTGTATTTGATCAGCTTAAATACAGGTAACTTAATTCCCATCGGAATTATTTGTCAGCCAGTGTTTTGAGATAATCAATAATCAGAGTAACCTGTGCATCGGTGAGCTTGTCGCGGTACGACTGCATGAGCCCTTTATTGAATCCTTTTACGACATCTTTACCCGGATCGTAGATTGAGGCTATCAGGTAAGCATCATCAACATCCATCTGCACTTCCTTGCCATCCGTGATTACAGTGTTTTTTTTGCCATAAAGGCCTTTGAAAGTCGGACCCACCAGCTTGGCACCGTCGAGGGAATGACAGGCAATGCATCCGGTATTTTTCAAAAGAACAAGTCCCTCAGCATCAGGGATATTTCCGGTAGCCGGAAGTGAGTCGAGCCAATGATTGAATTCACCGACCTCCAACACCAGGGCTTTTGTATTCATGCCCGAATGCTGCAGTCCGCAGTAGCTGGAGCAGAATATGTCATATTCGCCCTTGAATTTTGGAATGAACCATAGCCAGTTTTTATAGCCCGGGATTACATCTTCTTTAACCCGGAACGCAGGGATGAACATGCCATGGTTAACATCCACAGAATGAAGATTGAGCTTAACCGCCTTGTCAACAGGAAGTACGAGTATTTTTGAAATTTTCCCGCTTCCGTAATCAAACGACCATTCCCACATGCGGCCAATGGCGGTTACATTCATGGCATCGGCTGGGACTTTCCTCATCGGCGCATAACCTTTCCATCCATAAAAGAAGATTACCAGGACCAGGATCAGAGGGATGACTGTCCAGATGACCTCCAGCGTAACGCTTCCGGTAAATTGCTTTGCGGGCAGGTTTTTCCTGCGGTTGTATTTGAAAACTGTCCATATCATGAATGCCGATATGCCCACGATAAAGAAAATGGCTATCCACAGGATCAGCATGAATGACCTGTCGACACCGGCGGCTAAATTGGATGCACCTTCAAACATGGCTATAATTTCGTATTAGCGGAATAAATAATCGAAAAAGAGGAAAACGATAACCAGGACGTAAATAACGAATACGCCAGCTACCATGATCTTAGTGAACAGGCTCTCGTATTTCAGATGCATGAAGTACGTGAGAACGGTTGTGCCTTTGACTGAGGCAACCAGCAGGGCTACCGCTACCGAAAAGGCACCGAGGTGCAATTCGGCCATCAGAACGGATAATGCGGTCAGGATCAGGAGTATCACAAGGATGGTCCCGTGGGAGTAGTAACTCGATATATGGTGTTTTTCTGTTGACATAATTACGGGTATTAGGTGTCGGGTTTCGGGTATCAGGTATCAGGTTTCGTGTTTCGTCTTTCGCGTCTCGTGTTTCGCGTTTCGTCTCTCAGGTTATGAGGTACATCATGGGGAAGAGGAAGATCCAGATCAGGTCGACAAGATGCCAGTACAGGCCGCTGTTCTCAATCAGAGAAAAGTTCCCTGCATGGATATGCCCGCTCTTGATCCTGAACATGGTAACGGTCAAAAGAATCATCCCGACCAGCACATGAAGGGCATGTAGCCCGGTCATCATGAAATAGAGACCAAAAAACAGGAGCTCGCCTTTTGGCAGGTTGGCCAGTACTTCGGATCCGGGATAGAGATGGAGCTCAAATTTGTGTCCCCACTCAAAATACTTGTTGACCATGAATACTAGCGCCAGTACAATCGTAAGCAGCAAGAGCCGGATTGCCCTGCCTTTCTGGTTGTTCTGGATCGCAGTGATCGACATGGCCACAGTCATCGAACTGATTAGAAGCACAATAGTATTAAGCGTGCCGATGAATGTGTTGGTCTCTTCTGCAGCTTTATGGAAATCGGCAGTATACTGTGTTCTGAACACTGCATACACCAGAAACAGCCCCCCAAACAGGAACAGCTCGGTGAAAATGAATATCCACATACCCATTTTCGATCCTTCATAATCGTGATGCTCGGAAGGCGCAATGTTTTTAATTCCAGCCATATATTAATTTGTTTTTTTTATCAAATCGATACTCTTAATGATCCTCCGTGTTACGTGTTACGTGTTTCGGATTTTCGTTCCCGTTGGATTTCCTCCTCCGTACCAAACCAATAAGGATTGTGCTTTATTACCGGAATCTCATCGAAATTCTCAAGTGGTGGCGGCGAGGCGATCTGCCACTCGAGGGTGACCCCTTTGTAGGGATTTGCCGGAGCAATGGCACCGCGCTTTTTATGATAGATAAGGTTCCAAGCCATAATGATCAGACCGGTAACCAGCACGAATGCACCAATCCCTGAAAGGAAGTGTCCCCATTGGAATTGCGGCAGATAATCGAAATATCGGCGAGGCATACCCTGAACCCCGATGATGAACTGCGGGAAATAGAGCAGGTTGAATCCAACAAAAGTGAATCCCCATGCTATATAGGCCCACCGGTCGCTGTACATCCGGCCGAACATTTTTGGGTACCAGTAATGCATGCCTGCAAAAAACGCAAAGCCCATGCCGCCGAAAATGATATAATGAAAATGAGCCACCACGAAAGTGGTGTCATGCAGCTGTACGTTGGTGGCGAGTGCTCCGAGGAACAACCCGGTGAATCCGCCGATCATGAAAAGGAACACAAAGGAGATGGCGTAGAGCAAAGGCGGCCTCATCTGGATCGATCCTCCGTACATAGTGCTGATCCAGTTGAAAACCTTGATGGCACTGGGAACGGCTACAATAAATGTCAGGAATGAGAAGAACCATTTCGACCAGTAGCTGATGCCTGAGGTGAACATATGGTGTCCCCAAACAAAATAACCGACAAAGGCAATGGCCAGACTGGATATTGCGATCGCTCCGTAACCGAAGACCGGTTTCTGGCTGAAAGTCGGGAATATCTCCGTGATAACGCCCATTGCAGGCAGGATCATGATGTAAACTGCGGGGTGGGAATAGATCCAGAAAAGGTGCTGGAAGAGTACCGGGTCACCCCCAAGGGCGGGATCGAAAAACCCGATATGCAGCACTCGCTCTGCAATCACCATGATCAGCGTGATACCGACAATCGGTGTGGCAAGAACCTGGATCCAGGCTGTCGCATACAATGCCCACGGGAAGAGAGGCATCTTGAACCAAGTCATTCCCGGAGCACGCATCCGATGTATCGTGACAATAAAATTTAACCCGGTTAGAATGCTGGAAAAACCCAGAATGAATGCCGCGGTTAGTGCAATAATCACGTTTGTCCCCGACTCCGCACTGTAGGGCACGTAGAATGTCCAGCCCGTATCCGGAGCACCACCTTTCAGCAGCTGTGACAAAACTGCCAGGATAGCGCCGAACAGGTATAGGTACCAGGAGAAGAGATTCAGCTTGGGAAAAGCAACATCTCTCGCTCCGATAAGCAGCGGTAAGGCAAAGTTGCCAAATACCGCAGCAAGCCCTGGAATCACAATCATGAAAATCATGATGACCCCATGTACGGTGAATAACCCATTATAGGTCTGGGCATTCATAATGTCCTGGCCAGGCCTCATCTTTTCAATCGACATGGTAAGCCCGAGAAGTGCGGCGATGAAAAAGAATACTATGATGCAATAGAGGTAAAGAAGGGCGATCCGCTTATGGTCGGTGGAGGTGAGCCAACCCAGGAGTCCCTTGTATTTTCCCTGATATTCCAGATAACTTACCTCGTGATTTGTTGCGCTGTTACTCATCAGATATTCAATTAGCGGTTTTCTTTTTTTTCTTAAGGATCAAAACCAGGAAAACCACCAGCGCAATCATGATAGTCAGGGTTGCAACAATTCTGGTGATCTGCAAGGTATAGGAGTGGCTTGTGTCGTTGTATGAGAAGCAATATTCCAGCACTTTATTGATGGTTGGCCGGGCTAACCCTTTCTGCGCTTCAATGACCGCCATCTTCAGATCAAAAGGCAGGAACCTGATACCAAACAGGTAGCGGGTTATCTTGCCTGTCGGACTCAGGATAACGAGAGCGGAGGGATGGGCGAAATCTAGACCGGTTGGTTTGAAACGATAACCCACGGCATCAGTAATGGCCTTAATATTCTCAGGCGCACCGGTCAGGTAATACCAGGCTGATTGCTGCTCTACAGGTATACCCTGAACGAAATTCTTCTTCTTGATAACAGCCTTTACCGGATCATCGAGAGGGTTGAAGCTGATCAGTATCACCTGATAATCAGTTCCCAGCTTCATGTCGGTTTTCGATATCACTTCGGCAATCCCTTCCTGAAAGGGACCACAGATGCTCGGACAATCGAAATAAATAAATGACAAAGCGGTCGGTTTGTCGATCAGCTGCCCCAGAGTTACAGTATCGCCGTTCTCATTGAGGAATTTCAGGTCGAGAGGGATAGTCTTTCCCAATTGCTCCTCAATCCCGATCTCCACCCTGGGCAATTTTGGGACATCCGACTGGCCAAAGACAGTCAGACTGGTGAGCATCAATAATACAGTTAAAAGCCTTTTCATATTAACGGTTATTTTTCTTTGGTCATGCCGGCAATCATAATGCTGCCGCCCATGAGTGAGATATCTTTTAAAAGTGCAATCATCGCAATCATCTTTTTATCGGCATCAAAAAGTTGCGGGATATGAATAGTGGCGATAAAGAGCAGTAACATGGCTGCCAGGGTGAGCGTGCTGATCTTAACGTATTTCTTGGTAATGATCGAAACACTCGTGAGGATCAGGATAACACCGGTGAGTAAAATCATGTAACCCCCGAAAGGAATAAACGAAGTGAGTTCACCCATATAGAAATCCTTCATTATGAAGTGGTTGATGCCAAATACGGCGAAGGGCAATGCGTAGAGAATACGGCCGACAGTAGAAAGTGCATTCATGGTTAAATAGTTAGCGATGGGGTATAGGGTATAGGGTATTGGGTATCGGGTTTCGTGTTACGTGTCTCGTGTCTCGTGTTACGTGTATCGGGTTACGTGTTATGTGTCTCGTTTTTTTTGCCGATATAAAAGATTTTCCTCAGCTCCAGCATGATAAATCCGATAACGCCCAATACAGTCAGCAGACCAACCGGATAGGCGATGAGGATCCACCAGGGTGCTTTCTCGACTACATTCCACATGGCGCGTTTTTCAGTCAGGCTGACCGGATAAACTGGAACTCCGGCTGCCAGAACAGTGTCTTCCTCCACCGCACCAAACTGATCCTCGTCAGCGAAACGTGCATGAAGCCTCACGTTGCCAAGAGAATCACCCGGCAATCCTTTAGGAATTTTAAACCGTGCAATACCTCTTGTATCGGTGCTTTTTGATTCATCGAGTGAAAGATGCCCGAAATAGCGAATGGCAAACATCTGGATTTCGACAGCCGGCACGGGAACCCTTACCCCATTCTCCAGACCTGTGGCCGAAACGGTCACGGTAGAGTCTCCGGGGATCGACAGGTTCATCTGGAGCTGGCTGTATCGGGTATTGGTACCCGAGGTTTTTGGAGCAATCTGCTGTTCGTAGCCTTTGTTAAAGCTTCTGATATAGCAGATTACTTCCCATATCTCGATGGAGGTCAGGGAATTCCTGAATGAAGGCATAGGACCGCGGCCTTCCTGAATCTTGTAATACAATTCGCCGTCCGTATTCTGCTGCATCTTTGTGGATACCGGATCAGGCGGTGGAGGTACCAGATTGGTCACGTTATTTTTACCGGCATCGCCGTGGCATGATTTGCAATTTACCTGATAGATCTGGTTACCAGCCTTCAGCGTTTCATCGGTAAACTTGGTGTCGGCAAGCCTGGCTTTCTTCTCCGCCGGCACAGTCCACTCTTGCGCAAATCCAACGGCAGGAGCCAACATCAGAATAGCAATTATTCCAACCCTGTTCACCTTTATCACCTTTCTTTTTGGGCTATCAGGCTCCATGCCCTCCTCAGCTTTCTTCTCCTCTTCCTCGAGATGTTCCGCGATAGGGATTACCGGGAAAAGTTTCGAAAGTGTAGTTATTATGATGATAACCAGCAGGAAAGCGGCAATGGTCACGCCAGTCTCAATGAGTGTTGGTTTGTAAACAATCCATTCACCAGGGTAATTCTGTGCCGGAAGAAACGGGTGTTCCTGGGTGGGAACAACAATAATATAGCGTTTCAGCCAAGCACCTGCCAGTACGAAACCGGCGATAATAGTCAACGGCAGGGGTTTTCTCATCTTTTTCCAGAAGACCAGGAAGATCGGGATCACCAATCCGAACATCTGGGTACACCAGAAAAGTACGGCATGCGAGCCTGAGAAAAGATTGTGGATATGAACGGCGTCGAATTTCTTGAGCTTATATCCTGGGATCAGGAATTCGTTCAGGTTGAAATAGAAATAAACAATCGCGACCAATCCGAGCAGCTGGCCCATCTTGTTAAAATGCTCTTCAGTCAGGTAATCTTTCAACTTGAAGTTGTTGCGATAGAAAAACATTGCCAGAATAACTGCCGCCGATCCGGCTACGAAAGCGCCGCTAATAAAATAGGGTCCGAAAATGGTGCTGTCCCAGCCCGGCCTCAGCGTGACCGCAAATAGCCAGGAGGTGACGGTATGGATGGCAAAAGCCAGGGGTACGATCAGAATCAGGAGGGTCCTGACCATTTTAAAGAGAATTTTGTATTGTTCATCGGAGTGTATCCAATTGAAAGAGAGGATCTCATAAACTTGCTGCAGCCATTTTGGAGCATGCTGCATTCTTCCCTTTGCGATAGCCAGATCGGGAATCATCGGCAGGAACCACAGGAGGAGGCTGACGAGAAAGTAAACGGTTACCACGGTCACGTCCCAGAGAATCGGCGACTGCAACCGGCCATGGAGAAATACATTGGGAAGCCTGTCGGGGCGACCCATATCGGAAATGATCACCAATCCGGCCACCGCAGCAAATGCAACGGCTATTATCTCCGATATCCTGACGATAGGCTTGATCCATTTAATGCCGATAAGGCCCAGAACCGAGCTGATCAGCATTCCTATCAGAGACGATGCAACGAAGAAAACAAAGTTGGCGATGTACATACCCCAACTGGTTATGTCCCTTAATCCGGTGACGCCCAGGCCTTCGCGCAGCTGGATGGTATAGCCGTAAAGGCAGACTGCCAAAACACCAAAGAGAACCGCCATCCAGATAAGAAATGACTTGTTCAGGCGAACGGTTCGGAGCAGGTCGTTGGCGATTCGGTCTATCTTGCCGGGATCCGCATGTTTATAATGGTTTACCGATTCCATAGGGTCCTGGATTATACGTGATTATCGTGTTTATCTTCAAAAAGGCTTGTCTCGGGAAATTCGAATAGCCGGTTTTTCGGTGGCAGGTAATACACGCGGGGTTCTGTGCCCAGTTCAGGCATCAGGCGATAACCTGCGTTCTTACGCAAAAGCTCCTTGAAACTTACCGTTTCCTTGGTTGTTCCGTTGGTTACGGCATCCTCATTTTCGTCTCCGAAATAGTAAACACCGTTAGGACAAGCAGATACGCAGTAAGGTAGCTTTCCTTCGCGCAAGCGGTCAGCACTGAAAAGGCATTTGGAGATTGTACCCTTTTGCTGCGGCACATTCAGTTCAACATTGTAGGTGAGATCCTTGTCCTCAAC
>CAYHCO010000027.1:32090-35226 GCA_964355105.1 uncultured Porphyromonadaceae bacterium | reverse complement strand
AAAATTTGTTTCCGCACGGCCTTTTTCATAGATTAGGTGTGAAAAGTAAAAAAAAAAACCAAAACAACTATCGGGCACTTGTATTAACTTTAACGCCCGTCTTAAACCGGAATCGAAAACCTTACATTGATAAATATATGAAAAAAGTTGCTCTTGGAATTGATATCGGCGGAACTAATACAGATTTAGCTTTTGTCGACCGCGAAGGGGTGGTGCTTGCCGAGGATCGTTTATCCACATCCAGCTTCCCGCAGCCGGAAGTTTTTGTCGCTGCGCTCGCCGAAAAAGCCAAGTTGCTGAGGAAAACCCTCCAGGAAGAGGTGGAGATTATCGGAATTGGAATTGGCGCACCGATGGGCAATATAAATAAGGGAACCATTGAGGAACCTGCCGATTTGCCCTGGAAGGGCATAACTCCGCTGGCAGAATTAATCCGGGAGCATATCGACCTGCCAATCCTGGTTACTAATGATGCCAATGCTGCAGCTGTCGGTGAAATGATTTACGGTGGTGCGAAGGGGATGAAAAATTTTGCGGTAATTACCCTTGGGACCGGTTTGGGCAGCGGAATAGTGGTAGATGGCAAGCTCTTATACGGACAAGATGGATTTGCCGGCGAGGTGGGTCACACCATAGTACGTCCGGGTCATACCAACCGCGAATGTGGGTGCGGGCGCTACGGCTGCTTGGAGACCTATGTCTCAGCCACCGGCCTCAAGCGTACCCTCTTCAAGATTATGTCAGACTCGATAGAGGATTCCGAATTGCGAGAAATGAGCTTTAACAAAATGACTTCCCTCGATATTGCCGATGCGGCTGAACGTGGCGATGTGCTTGCCAAACGGGCATTTGAGCATACTGGCGAGATGCTAGGATTAAAACTGGCTGACCTGGTTGCGCATACCAATCCTGAGGCAATATTCCTTTTCGGCGGGCTGACTCTAGCCAAAGGGCTGATCATGGAACCAACTGAACGCGCTTTTCATGAAAACCTTCTGTCGATTTACCGCGGTAAGGTGAAGCTGCTTGCATCAGGGCTGAACAGCAAGAATTCAGCGGTCCTGGGAGCCAGCGCACTGGCGTGGGATCAGTTTGGAGCCAAGAAATAATACCTTAAATCCTAAAATTCTTTCCTTATGTTTCGCTCATTATCAATAATTTCCCTGGTAGTGCTGCTTTCAGCATGTTCAAAAGGCACTGCGGATGACAACGCACGTTTCGTCGATCCTTTTATAGGAACTGCCGCCCATGGCCATACGTTCCCGGGCGCCGTGGTGCCTTTCGGTATGGTTCAGCTGAGCCCCGATAACGGACGGAACGGTTGGGACTGGTGCTCAGGATACAATTATTCCGATTCGATAATAGTCGGATTCTCGCATAAGCACCTCAGCGGAACAGGCATCGGCGACCTGGCTGATATTTTATTGCAGCCAACCACCGAGAGTCTCGAAAAGAGTGAATATCATGGTGGTAAAGAATTTCACCAGCGTTTCCGGTCCATTTTCTCGCATGCCGAAGAATCGGCTACCCCGGGATATTACCGTGTTATACTGAGGGATCCCAAAACTCTTCAAAATCCTGTGGAAGTGGAGCTTACCGCTACAGAGCGGACCGGATTTCACCGGTACAGCTATCCCCCCGGAACCAGGATGAATCTCATGTTCGACCTGGGTTTTGCCATTAACTGGGATCAGCCCACCGAGACTATCATCAGGGTAATCAATGACACACTCGTAACAGGATATCGCTTTTCTAAAGGATGGGCAAACAAACAACAGGTATATTTCGCTGCAGTCTTTTCAAAGCCGATGACCAAATACAACCTGTTTGAAACAGGATTGGAGATCCCGGGAGTACGCACTGTTGAAGGAAAATACACCGAGGCATTGTTTTCTTTTGGCAACAATGGCGGTGAACTGATGGTTAAAGTGGCGCTTTCGCCCGTTGATGAAAACGGAGCCGTCCGAAATCTGATGAAAGAGAATCCGGAATGGAAATTTGACAAGGTAAAAAAAGCTGCACGCCTGGCGTGGAATGCGGAACTGTCAAAGATCCAGGTTGAATCATCGAATTCCGACCTGAAGGAGACTTTCTATACCGCGCTCTACCATACCATGATAGCACCTTCGCTGTTTTCAGATACCGACGGCCGCTATCGCGCCAGCGACAGTACCCGTGCTGTTAAAACAGCCGAAGGATGGAAAAACTATACCGTGTATTCCCTCTGGGATACTTTCAGGGCTGGAAATCCATTGTTCACCCTTACGCAGCCCAATCGCATGCCCGACTTCATCAAGGCGATGCTTGCCCATTACGATGAATACGGTTTGTTACCGGTGTGGACTCTCGAAGGTTGCGAAACGAATTGTATGATCGGTTACCATGCCATCCCCGTTATCGTGGATGCTGCATTCAAAGGGGTGGAGTTTGATTATGAAAAAGCTTTTGCCGCGATGAAGAAAAGCGCAATGGACACCATCAGAGGGCTCAGGAATTATCAGAAGTACGGTTACTTGCCAGCCGATTTGGAGAACCAGTCGGTATCCCAAACGCTGGAATACGCCTACGATGACTGGTGTATCGCACAGATGGCCAAAAAGCTGGGCAAGGAGGAGGATTATCAGTATTTCATGGGCCGATCGAAGAATTACCGCAATGTATTCGATCCGGTCACCCGGTTCATGCGCGGCCGTATGTCGGACGGATCGTGGCGACAGGACTTCAATCCGCTTTACAGCAGCCATAACGTACACGATTTTACCGAGGGCAACTCCTGGCAATATTCCTGGTTTGTGCCTCAGGATCCCGACGACCTGATCAGCCTGATGGGCGGCAAGGCAAAATTCATATCCCGACTGGATTCCCTGTTCAATACCTCTGAGAAAGTTCAGGGAGCCGACGCTTCCCCGGATATTTCAGGTATGGTTGGCCAGTATGCCCAGGGGAACGAGCCCAGTCATCATGTTGCTTACCTGTACAATATAGCGGGCGAACCGGCTAAAACACAGGAGATCATACACCGTATCTGTACCACCCTGTATACCAACCAGCCCGATGGTCTGTGCGGCAATGAGGACTGCGGACAGATGTCGGCTTGGTACGTTTTCAGTGCCATGGGTTTCTATCCGATGAACCC
>CAYHCO010000027.1:0-31990 GCA_964355105.1 uncultured Porphyromonadaceae bacterium | reverse complement strand
TCATTGAAATCGGTCAGGTACTCGAATGACCAGGTATAATCCCAGAAATCATGATCAGCATTGATGATCTTTAATTCAATATTGTAGAATTTGCGCAACGATACTTGCGGATCTTCTTTAATCCTGTTGGCGATCTGGGTAAACAGGAAAGGTGCATCCAGGGCAATGTCAACGGTATTACCACCTCCACTGGAAATAAGCCTGGGGTCGGATTCGGGTCCAACGCCTGCAGCAAGCCTTATTTTATATACAAAATCAGCGTCCACCCATTCATCCCAGCGATATTCTGAATAACGGAAAATCAACTGAAACTCGGTGTATTCTACCCTTTTATGTCCTATTCTAATTATATTTCTCTGTGGTTCATATAAATTGATCTGCTTTCGGTTGTTCAAAGATGGGGGCAAGCCCAGACCAGGGACCGAGGGAATATGTGATGTTGCAAGGGCGGTGAGGCTCAGGTCGGGGACAGTCACTGTGAGCGCATAAGTAATATCAGTTGAAGTGGTGGCAGAAAGGGCTGGAAAAGGTTTGCACTCATATACCCTGTTGGGCTTGGTAAAGAACAGGCCGGCCCCCCTGGGACCAAGCTCAACGGGCTCCATCCTGGACCGGTCAATCACATATCCTTTTGGCGTTCTTAGTTCCAGGTAAACTTCTGCATTCTTGAAATATAGGGAATCTGGCAACTGTGCCACAGAATCCAGATTTCCGTCAGCCAGGAATGTCCTCGTCAACCTAACCCGGTGAACGGAATCCTGCGGGGATAGCAGGCCGAAAACCACCGGGGCGGTTGCTGCGGGATTGAGGACCACCACCTCGTTGGCGCAGGAGCAAAGCAAGATCAGCAGCATGAATAAGAGTCTGTTCATCTTTGCGAGTCTTTAATACATCTCACGGGTACTGCCAGTTTCTTGTAATGAAAGCCGCCCCAGTCATTAATCCAGCCGATTACACCGGCACGATCCGGATTACCCATATACAGATTTCTGAATCCTTCATTTTTTTTGTTTGTATGCCAGAAAGCCAGGTTCTTGTTGGCATCCGGTGTTATATTGTTGTTCAGCCAGAAAAATAATTTCTCACTCTGGCCTTCCCAAATTCTGGCGGAGGTGATAAATCGTCCGGAACATTGAAAACTGGTCCCAAGCGATCCGTCGCGAAACAGATAATTTTCAACCTGGTCGCCGATTGATGCTGTTTCATTTAACGCATCAATATCATCAGGGGTGGGAAGCCGCCATCCTTTAGGGCAGATGCCGTGTGCGGTATCGGTGTCATCGAGTGTGGCCTCCTGCCAGGTATAATATCCACCGTAAATAAGCGTGTCAGGCAGATAATAATATTCTGTGATCAGATCATCATGCGTATTTTGATCTAACCCGAGAGCGGTTCCGTACATCAGGTTTTCAGCCATCCACCACCTGTCGAAGAGCAGGGCTGCATTATAGGTTTTCCCATCACGGGAATCAATGAACTGCGTGTCGCGAAGGGTTACGTTTACCAGGATTTCTGCTGTTGCTGTGATTGCATTGCCGGCTTCGTCCAATGCCTCGCAGATGACCGTGTGTCTGCCGTTTCCGGAAAACCGGTGCGATTGTTCTTTTTTGATGGAATAATCCGTATCCCATTGATTGTCATTGTTAAAGTCCCATCGGACCTCGATTTGCCAGGGGGGAGTGGAATTATCGGAAACAACCGATGCGTCCAGCAGAAATACGGTTGTTGTATCGCCTATCGGAGGAGAAACGCTTATAACCAGTTCAGGTGGCAATCGGTCAGGCGGAGCACAACCACCCACCAAGGCAGCCAAAACCAAAAATCCAATGATCAATCGTCCGGAAAAAGGAGCCATAATCCAGAGGCTTTGATATTCGGTGAAAAATGCGGGGGATCTATTCAACAACCGGCTTATCAAAGTTAGTTATTCTTTTAAAAAGTTTAATTTCATCACCTTAATTAAATCCTTATGAAAAAGCTGGTTGCGACTCTGGTTGTCACGATCCTGTTTGCAGGAATGATCAACGCCCAGGAGCTCTGTGTGGGAAATTTCTGGACCGAAGCGCAGGGTAAGGCTCATCTCGACAGTGTTCTGAATGTGGTTACAACGAAGGTTGATTGGGAGATCCGTGCCGGTCAGATCCGGAATCAGATTTTAAAAGGTTCGGGGTTGGACAAATTAGAGAGTAAGAGGCCGGTACCGAAGGTCCAAAAGGGTGCCGTCCATGAGATGGATGGCTATCGGGTAACCAATATGGCTATCGAGAGTTCACCAGGATCCTGGATTACGGGAAACCTGTATGAACCGATCGGGTTTAAAGGTAAACTCGCCGGAATTCTTTGTCCGCACGGACACTGGTCGGACTGGGCCGATTACGGCCGTTACCGTCCGGATATGCAGAAACGCTGTGCCGTGCTCTGTCGGATGGGTGCCGTGGTTTTCGCCTATGACATGGTGGGTTACGGAGATAACAGGCAGGCAGCCAGTCATGGCGATCCGCTTGCTGTTCAGATTCAGACCCGCAACAGCATCAGGATAGTGGATTACCTGGTAAGCAGGAAGGATATCGATCCGAAGCGACTGGCAGTGACCGGCGCATCGGGTGGGGGAACCCAGTCGTTCATTCTGGCTGCCCTGGATCAAAGAATCGCGGTTTCGGTGCCATGTGTGCAGGTCTCAGCCCACTTTTTCGGTGGATGCATTTGCGAGAGCGGCATGCCCATTCACCGGAACGGCTCGTTCCAGTCGGGCAATGTGGAGATCGCTGCACTTGCGGCTCCAAGGCCTATGCTGCTGATTTCAGACGGGGCCGACTGGACCAAGAATACCCCGAAAGTGGAATTCCCTTTTATCCAATCGATTTACAAGCTATACGGACAGGAGAGCCTGGTGGAAAACGCCCATTTCGCAAATGAAAAGCACGATTACGGCTTCAACAAAAGGCAGGCAGCCTATGCTTTTCTTGCCAAACACCTGAAGCTGAAGGCAGATCCCAGCCTCACCGGCGAAGCCTGGATAAAGATATTGCCGATCGACGAAATGCGGTATGTTGCCGTCAGCCACGCTCAGTAAAAATATGGCAAATGGCAGAGGGCAAAGGGCAGAAATTAGTTAAAAGTATTAAGAAATATGAATTAAGTTGCTGTCAATCTAATGATTGCATTTCTGACTCCTATTACCTATTTCTTCTTCCTAATTTCTGCCCTTTGCCCTCTGCCCTTTGCCATATTCTTTTTTGTATCTTTAAACTGTCCCCGGATATTAATACCAGCCTGAATGAAAATCCGGTTTCCCTTATTTTTACTTATCGGGATGAGCTTTTCCTGTGCCCGTGAGAATGTCGCACCGGATGCCAAATTCACGTGCACTCCTCCTGAAGGAAACGTAAAAACGATATTCGACCTCGATGCTACCGCATCTGAGGATCCCGACGGCCTGAAAACGCTCCTGACTTATCGCTGGGATGCCAATGACGACGGGGAGTGGGATATGGATTTTGGCCCCTGGAAAATTTATCAGTGCAGCTTCAGTCAACCCGGAACGTATACCGTCAGACTGGAAGTGAAGGATTCTTTTGATGGGATCACATCCATTTCCTGTACAGTCAGGGTCGAAGGCCTCCGATCTATCACCGATCCCCGCGACCGACAGGTTTATCCAGTTGTTAAGATAGGTAGTTACTGGTGGTTCGCCCGAAACCTAAATATCGGTAAAACCTTAAATCCGCATCAGCAGCAAAGCAATAATGGAATTATAGAAAAATACATTTTCCCCGGACCTGATCCTGACAGCCTCAACGGAGGTCTGTATACCTGGGCCGAAGTAATGGTCGGTGGGACTGCAGAGGGGGCAACCGGGATCTGTCCTCCGGGTTGGCATGTTCCCTCAAGCAGCGATTGGAACAATATGCTTTCAGTTTTTCGCAGTGAATCGTCGGAACGTTCCTTTACCTACCGGATCTCCAATGTCCGGTTTGTTCCCGACCAGCTGGTTACCCACGATAATTACCAGCAGGCCGGAGCCATCTGGAGATTGTTGAGGGATAAGGGAAGTACCGGATTTGATGCGGTAATGGTAGGGTACAGAAATCCCGACGGCGAATTTGACAATCGTGATTACTATTTTCCAGGCAATACGGCAAGTTTTTGGACCTCATCTACATATGGTATTTATCAGGTTCGAATCCGCATGTATGACTCAGGTACAGGGGAAGGGGATATTTTCAGATTTCCCGACAACCCGCAATTCGCGTTTTCGGTGAGATGTGTGAAGGAATCATTATAAGGTCAAATGAGAATTAAGAAGATTATCGGCGGCTTCCTGATGATAACACTCCTGGTTCAGGGTTGCCAAAACGATATCGACCTGTTCAATCCTGATCAACAGCGGACTTATGTCGTTTTCGGACTGCTCAATTCGACCGATCCTCTGCAACAGGTAAAAATCCGGATGACCTCAGTGACCGATGCACCCATCAGCGAGCTCATGGCCGATACGGCTGAATTTTCGGCACCACCGGGGCTTGATGTATCGATTCAGGAGTGGCAGAACGATTACTATGCAGTGTTTCCACTGCAAAAAGTAACCTATCCCAAAGACCCGGGAATATTTTTCAATGCCCGGAATGATGTATATCAGGCCATGATTTCGCCCTATCCTGATATGTTCTACAAGCTGATGATTGTTAATCCGGCCGACGGGACCCTGATAACTTCAAAGATTTATCCGGTGCAGGCTCCGAAATTGGGAGCCCCTACCTGGCCTTGGATCCGCTATAATTTCAGTAACGAGGGCGATCCATTCCGGATCCGTTTTAATGAGGTTCCAAGAGCTAATGTTTACCTGATCCAGTTTGCCATCCGGTACATTGAGGTCAATCTTGCTGGGGATACCGTTCAGCTTGTGAAAACATATGTTCACAAGCCGCGATTTGTCGATGACCCTCCCGAATACAGTCCGAAACATCTGAATCTGGGTAACGAGCATACACAACCCATGACCATGAAGGGAACATACAATATTTTCAACCAGATTATTCCCGATAATCCCGAGGTGGTCTGGAGGCAACTGATATGCTTTGAGATAGCTGTTTGGGCTGGTGACCAGAATTTAAGAAACTACACGGAACTGGAGCTTAAATTCACTGATAACCGCAAGCAGGGCTTTACCAATATTATTAACGGGATTGGATTTTTTGGGGCATGCAGCCATTCCGATTGTACCGGGATCCTGCCGGACAAGGAATTTATGGATTCGTTACCCCTGTATTCCAGAACGTCACATCTGAAATTCAGGACTGATTTGTACAAGCAGGGGACCCAACCGGCGCCCGCGAATAAGAACGATTTTTTTTCACTTATACCTCATGTGTCGGATGCGGGTCAGTAGAAATAAATATTATCTCCTGCTGCTGCTGATTGGATTTAGCTTCAGAATGGCCTTGTCGCAGGCTCAGGAAGTTGAAACCTGGGGTGAGGTTAAGGGCTATATCTATGAAGATGAAACAGGTTATGTAGTGCCTCTTGCCGGCATTGGAATTGCTGGGACGAACAAAGGTGCGATGACCAACGAATACGGGTTTTTTGTCATCCGGAGGTTGCCGGTAGGAGGGCACGTCTTGGTTGTGCGATGCATCGGATATGAGGAATACAGGCAAAATATTTCCATATCGGTAGGCCAGATGGAAAATGTGGTCATCAGGCTGAGAAAAAAGACTGTTGAGCTGAAAGAGGCGATTGTGAGCGGCGAGCGAAGGAGGTGGGAACGGATGACGCCAGTCGGGACCCAGAGAATGACAGCTGAATCCATGAGCCGGACTCCATCACTGGGAGTGCAGAGCGATCTGGCACAAGTACTGCAAACCCTTCCGGGCGTAGTTTTTTCCGGCGACCGCGGCGGGCAGCTGTACGTGAGGGGTGGGGCACCTATTCATAATAAGGTTTTGCTGGATGGGATGACCGTTATCAACCCTTTTCATTCCATCGGGTTCATGTCGGTTTTCGATACCGAAGTACTCCAGAGCGTAGATGTTTATTCGGCGGCATACGGTGCTCAATACGGAGGCCGGGTATCATCGGTCATGGATATCCGCACCCGGCCGGGTAACCGGTCAACCATGAAAGGTACTGCCAGCCAGTCGAATGTCGGATATGGACTTCTCCTGGAAGGACCCTTGAAAAAGATGACCGACAGTACCATGGGATCGATTTCCTATATCCTGTCGACAAAAGGATCCGTTCTCAAGACAACCGCGCCGATCCTGTATCCCTGGCTGGACTCGCTCGGATTGCCCTACCGGTACAACGACTTTTACGGTAAAGTGTCGTTCATGGAGAAAAACGGTAACCTCTTCGATGTTTTCGGCCTTCATTATTCCGATGACGTCAACTATAAAACGGCTGTAAAATCGAACTGGAGTACAACCGGTGGAGGCTTCGGCTTTGTTATTTCACCCACCCAGAGTAATGCGTTGTTCATAAACCGACTGGCCATGAGTCGTTATGCTGCTGATTTTGAGGATCCTTCTACTACGCCGAAAAGTACGATGTATGACAATCTCGATATGAGCATCAAAGGAGTTCACATGCATGACCGGTTTGAAGTGACCTGGGCAGCTGAGTTTTCCGCCATTCATACCCGTTATTCTTATATCCGGTATGACGGCATGCACCTTTCCAATGATTTGTATACCAGCGATGCCATTATCCTTTTTCAGTCGAAGATCCTCTGGCCGAAATGGATACTCGAACCCGGAATACATCTCAGGGTTTATTCTGCAATCTTCAACCTGCTGCCTGAACCCCGGATCAAGGCGCGATATAACATAAACGATAACCTGAGCCTGAACCTGGCAGCCGGACTGTTCTCGCAAAACCTCACCGCAACCACCTCGGAACAGGATGTGGTATCAGTCTTCCAGGGTTATAACACCGGGGTGGAAACTGTTCAGGATTATTTCAGGGGCAGCAGGATTTACAAACCCACGCAGCAAGCCTGGCATGCGGTGGCCGGATTGAGCTGGTTTGATAAGCATAATCTGAAGTTGTCGGTGGAAACCTATGTCAAGGATTTTTACCGGCTGATCAATTACAACTATCATCAGATCTATTCCTATCTGGGATATGACCCGGATTATCCGGAATACCTGTCGAGCCCATACATATATGAATCAGGATGGTCCTACGGAGTTGATTTCCTTCTGGATTATTCAGAGACCAATTATTCGGTCTGGCTCGCCTATTCTTTCGCTTACGTTACCCGCGAAGATGAGTTTGTAAAGTATGTCCCGCATTTCGATCGCCGGCATAATCTTAACCTCCTGGGCAACTACCGTTTTGGCAAAGACCGCAACTGGCTGGTTAAAGGCCGGTTTCAGTACGGATCCGGTTTTCCGTTCACGCAAAATGCAGGTTTTTACGAAGAATTTAAAAACCAGGACGGCACTTTCTGGCTTGATCCCTTTGGAAACGGAAAGCTGGCCATCCTTTACGGTCCGATAAATGAAGGAAGGTTGCCGGCCTATAACCGTCTGGATATTTCATTAAGCCGCACCTGGAAATTCAGTCGCGACCGGCAGTTGGAGCTTGCCGCGAGCATATTGAACGTTTACAACCGGAACAACGTTTTCTATTTCGATCGCGTAACCCAAACCCGGGTAAACCAGTTGCCTTTCATGCCCAGCGTTGGGGTGGTGCTGAAATTTTAAGGCAGAAGGCAGAGGCCTGCCCCGGATCAAGTCCGGGGCAGGCCTCTGCCTTCTGCCCTCTTGCCCTATCATCGTTCTGCGGTGACAACATATTTCCCTTCCGAAACCCAGATCCCCTGGTCATCAGATTTTCCTTCGACAGCCTGACCATTAACGCGCAGGTTCTTCGCAGGTAAACTGATCAGTGCCCGACACCCGGCTGGCACTTCAACGTTAAGCTGTAACTTCTGGCCATCAATAGTCCAGCTGACCGGGATATTGCCTGCAGGGCTGGGGATTAAGCCTTTTGCCCATTTCAGGTCGCCCGGATTCGGGCTGATCATGAATTCTTTCCAGCCGGGGGCCAGCGGCTCGGCTCCCAGAACTTTTTGTGGAAGCAGTGCCGTGGGACCTGAGCACCAGGCATGTGAGGTGGAGCCGATATCGCCGGTCCACTCTTCAACATTCCACCCTTCCTGCCAGCCGCCGTTGAACGACTTGAGCTTAATCTGATCGCCCCAGTATTTCCGGATGTAATCCAGCGTGTACCGGTCTTCCTGTTCGAAAAGGCTGTAGGCGACATAATAGGCAAAGGACATTTCGCTGTGTCTTCCCTGGCTTTTTATATAATTGATAATGAAGTTCTTGTCGGAATCATCAACCAGCCCGTAAAGCAAAGCATATACCTGGGTTTGCTGACTGTACTGCTGACTGCCATAACTGTCGGCATAGAGTTTCTGCTTCGGCGACCAGAACCATTTCTTAATGTTCTCTTTCAGCTGAACAGCCTGATCATTCCATCTGGATCCCTGTTCCTGATCATCGGCAACGGATTTTGCCAGATTGGCGGCCTGATTCAGTGCGGCATAATAGAGGCAGTTCAGTGCAGTGATCTCTTTTGTCTGATCCATCGGGTAAGTATCGGGATGATCCAGAACGATCCAACCCGGAACATCCGACAGTACCCCGTGCTCCTTCCCGACCAGCGTTTCGAATTTACCCATCAGCCTGACCAGGTTTGGGTATACCTGTTTGATCAGATCGTGGTTACCGAAATACTGGTAATATTCTCCGAGCATGATCACCCATTCAAGCTCATAATCAACAAGATATCCCGATGTGCCTTCCCCGATGAGCCAGTCGGTGGGGTACCGCGACCGTATAGATCCGTCTTTTTCCCAGCGCTGCGACCAGGCTCCCGAAAGGATATTGTACCGGGTAAGAAATTCGCTGCTCATCCCCGATGCGTAAAAGGCATATTTAAGCAGATACCTCGAATCCCCGGCAATGTATTGCGTTTGCTCACGCCAGGGAGTATCCATGTAGGTATCCTGACTGCATAATTTGAGGGTGAACCTGCCAACATTCCATATCCGGTTCAGGAGTTCGTCGGAACATTCAAAACTTCCCTCATCAGCTAAGGCATAATGGCGGTTTATGGCAGATATCTCCTTGATAATAAAATTGGTATCAGCCCGGAAGGTAAGGTAACGGAATCCTCTCCAGGTAAACGGACTCCACTCCTGATCGCCTTTTTTCGTAAGGTAGTCGTCTTCATATTTCACCCGCCTGATAAAATCCGGCCACCGGTCGGCGAACAACCGTTCCGCGGTGCCGAGAGTGATATTGGCTCCCTCTTTTTTTGAATTGATCTTAATTACCGGCACGCCCGTGACCTCCCTGCCGAAATCATAAACCACCCATCCGTTCACGGTCCAGTGATCAACGGGATAGACTTTCTCCCAGAAAAGTGGAGGTCTTTCCACAAGTACAATGTTATTCCACGGTGCCGTTGGCGGAGTGCCCAGCTCCACGGCCTTTTGCCACCGCGAGTCATCGAATCCGTTTTTCTGCCAGTTGAGCGGCATCTTTCGGGCATCGAACTTTTCTATGAATCCTATCAGGTTAGGTGCTCCGGCACCCGCCCCGGTCCTGAGTTCAGAATTCGGATCCCAGCCGGTTTGGGTTGAAACCAGCCAGGAACCATCAGTATTTATTGAAATGCGTGTGCGATCTGGCATCAAGGCCTCTGCCTGGAAAAAGAATCCTCCGCGTGCATTGATGCGGTGGTGCATGCCGATGCCGAAATTGTAAACAACTGCCGAAATGATATTGTCACCTTTCTGGAAAAGTGGCGCCAGGTCGTATTTTTCATAAACCTGATATTCAGGATCGCAATTCATCGGACAACGGTCCACGAGCCTGCCGTTAATAAAAACGTCAGCCACGGCGTAAGCGGATAAATAAGCAATCAGGCTGTCCGGTTTCGCAGTAAAACTGATTTTTTTCCGGATAAGCAGATACTGGTTCCGTGGATTCTCCTCGCCCGGACTCCAGATCCACTGAGCCAACGCTTTTTTACCATCCAAAAGGGTTGATGGTGCCGCGATGGTTCCTTTATGAGTTGTGGTCAGGTCAGAAACCTGGCAAAATGAGGCTGCAGGTTGAAACAGAAGAAAGAAAAAGAAGAGGGGAGAGATCAGCGATTTTTTCATGACCACCCAATTCGCCAGGCCTGACATAACCTTAACCGATTTGTTCAATTTGTCCGTCCGTTAACCGCATAGCTGTGATAATGAACTCAAATATACCGATTATTCTCAAAACTGTCCTGGCCAACTGCCGACTGCCGACTGTCACCTGCACTTTCAATTTTTTTCCATGGATTATGCGAACCGGAGTATAATATGTAACTTTGATAATCCCCCGATCATTTTGGCGTCTTATATACAGATTGAATGAAAACAGTTTTCAGATATTCATTGCGCTGCTTATTGGGGATTGCGGTTTTCGCGCTGGCAGTATCTTCCTGTTCCAATGATTTCAAGCTAAACGCTTCGGGTGATCCGGTCGCAGTGGTCTATTGCCTGCTGAATCCTGATGCGGATGCGCAATATATTAGGCTGGGGCGCACTTTCCTGACCGATCCGAATGATCCGAAAAAACCACCGGTGACAGATTCAACGGTCTGGAATATGGCTGTAACGGTTTATCTGGAGGAGTGGCAAAACGGATCTCCCTCGAAAATCATAACCTTTGAGCCTGCCACGTCGCCGGTCAAGGATACCGGATACTTTCCCAGTGATAACCTCCGGCTGTTCAAGGCTGATTTTAAGCCGTTGCGGATGACGACCTACCATCTGTACGTGCATTTTCCCGATGATAACCGGATCGTTTCAGGAGAGACCAACGTTCCTGACAGGCCGATTGTGTTTGATCCCCTTGATATTCCCGGACGCAAAATCAACCTTCAGACAGGTGTCCAGTTGACTACCCGATGGGCTCCCGGTGCCGGTCAGGGGATTTTTCAGGGTTCTTTTATTTTTCATTTTCAGGAGGAGATAAACTCGAGCATGGAATCCAAAAGGATTGAGTTTACCATGCTCCCGATCCTCGGACTGGGGAGCGCAGTAGAGATGACTGATATCCTCAGCGGCAACCGGTTTCTGGAAGAAATGGTTCGGAAAATACCCGTGGCTGAAGGCATCGTAAGGACAGTTACTGGCATGCAGTTCAGATTGTTCAAGGGCGGAGAGGAGCTCGCACTCATGGTTTCGCCTGATCTTCAACAGACTACCATATCGAACAATCTGAGCCAATACACAAATCTCGTAAATGGAATGGGTGTGTTCAGTTCCATTCAGCTCGTCTCTGTGAATAACCTGCAACTGTCCAATACTACCCTGAATGAGCTGGCAAACAGTGAGCTTACCCGTAACCTGGGATTTAAAGACATTCACGGTGGCGGTCCCGATCCTAAAACACAAGAGAAAAATGAGTAGAAAACACATATGCCTGTTAGCGGGTTTAATCCTGATTATGAGCGGTTGCGAGCCACCAACCGTGGATCCGAACATAACACCCAACGATCCGACTACCGGGACTGTGGAGTTTGATTTCCCCATTCCCGACCGAAGTACCCGTTCAAGCGGAATACACCGTATCGACCTCAGCCTGGCCCGTACGGCTTATGATATTTACAGGGGGGATTTCCTGATCAGCGCCAACGTCTCAGATCAGGAGCGGATCTACAAATTCAAGCTGGAACCCGGCGATTATTATTATCAGGCCGGCATCACCTGCTCATGCCTGGGGGATACCTGCCTGTGGGATGGCTTTCCGGGTGGCCGATTCGGCACAAAATGGACCATGGACCGGATAACCATAATCAAAGGCGTTAAACTGAAGAAGACCATAACCTTCAATCAATAATCATGAAAAGGGATTTCGTCACCGGATCTCTTGTCCTTCCAATCTTTATTATTATTCTGGCAGGTTGCGTAAAAGATAACGATTCAACCAAACTGCCCGACCTGCTGATCACCCTTAATCCGACCCAGGGACTGACAACTGATGTTTTTGAGATTACCCTGACCCCGGCGACAACCGGAAAGTCGGGGCAGGAAATTTATTACCGTTGGGACTGGAACAATGATGGCGTCTGGGATACGAAATTCAGCAGCGCCAACCAGATCCGGCACCGGTTTTTCAGTCCCGGCAATCAGTTGGTCAGGGTGGATTATGCTGATGGCAAGAAGCAGGTTAAATCGGTCGACATCACAATCCCAATCGCCCAGGGATATTCTGCCCCGCATCCCCATTTTAGCGTATTGCCGGGGAAAGGAAATATTCTGACAGTTTTTTCTTTTGATGCTTCCCTGACCAGCGATGATGAGGATTCTATTAATCAATTGAAATTCAGATGGGATTTTCTTGGTGAAGGGCATTGGTACTCCGAATATTCCTCCAGTCAGGTGGCTAGCTATCAATATAAAAATCCGGGCACCTACCTGCCTAAACTTGAAGTTCGCGATCCCTCCGGACGGTTTGCCACATTTACGGGCGAGATTATCATCAATATGGAAGATTCGATGATAATCCCCCGTTTTACATTGGCTGATACACTGGTCAGGGTGGGCGACACACTGATCTTTGATGCATCGGAATCCTATCATTCCAAGGATCCGAGAAGGCTGCTGTTGTACTCCTGGATGCTGCCTGATCAGGTGGAGTGGACCATTCCCGGTACCGAAAAACAACGCATCTCCATAATCAGGCAGGTTGGCCAGTTCTCAGTTGCGCTGAGAGTTATTGATAAGGCAACGGGATTGTTCAATGTGGCTTCCAAACTATTTTTTGCTGCAGACAAGAACCTGCCGCCCACGGCAAGAATCAGAGCCGGATCGCCGAACGGAAATATTACCACACAGTTTTATTTCGATGCCTGGATGTCATCTGATGATACGGAGGCACCCAGCGAACTGCAGGTGCTTTGGGATTTCGACGGGGATGGTAACTGGGATACGGAATCAACGACAGACAAGGTGATTTTTCACCAGTATGATGCACCCGGTACCTTTACCCTGATTCTGCAGGTGAAAGATGCAGAAGGACTAAGTTCGGTTGCCCGGAAGCAGATATATGTTTCCCCTTATACCAATGAAACGGGATATATCCTCGATCAGCGCGACGGTAGTTTTTATGGAACGGTAAAGCTGGGAAATCAGTGGTGGCTTTCTCAGAACCTGAATTTCACTATCCCACAGAAACTGGTCGGTGGAGTTTATCAGTGGCTTTGCCTGTATGAGACTCCGGTATGGTGCGACAGGGCAGGCAAAATGTACCGCATCGCTGCAGTGGTGCGGGATCGCTTGGATGCAGAATATGTTAATGTTTGTCCCACCGGCTGGCACCTGCCTTCGCGGGAGGATTGGGAAACCCTGTTTGGAGCTATCGGCGGAGAGCAGAACGGCAAGGAATTGAGGTATGGCGGAAAGGCCGATTTCAATGCCGTTGATCTGGGGTACCTCGACTGGTATTTTGTATATCAAGGGTTTATGATTGTTGATACTGTTTTTGTTCCGAAGGATACTTTCCAGAAATCCTGGTTCCTTTCCACCACCGAGCCCAAGAACGAAGCGCGGACCGATATGTGGATGTGGAATACCGACAAAGCAACACTAACCACCTGGACAGGCTTTTCATCGCGGCAATTCTATATGCCGGCTCGATGCGTTAAGGATAATTAACCAGAGATGTCCCTGACTTACGGGTTTTGCAAAATAATTCTAATTCCCGGTAAAATTATGCGGTTCTTTTCCGCTGTATCCCTTAGTTTTATGGAAATATCCGGACATGAGAAAAGCAGTTTTTCTGATCCTGGTGAGCCTGTGTGGTATTCATCAGGTTAAATCGCAGTCAAATTCGGTACTGTTCTCCTGGAATTTCGACGATTCCGTGAAAACAAATTATCAGGTTGGAGGACTCACCCGTTACGTTCCGGGCGTTAAGGGCCTGGCTGTCAAGTTCGATGGATTTTCTTCCTTTATCGATGTGGCTCCGATTAATACTAAAGAGGGTAGTGAGGAACTAAAGCTTTTTCGGCTGCCCGGGAAAATCAGTATTGAAGCATGGGTTTCCTTAGGCGCGTATCCGTGGAACTGGGCTCCCATAATAACCATGGGCAAATATGGGATCACCGGATTCTACTTCGGCATCGATTCCCGCGGCAGGGTGGGAATGCAGCTGTCGGACGGTACATCAACCTGGCATGAATGCCTATCGAAACTGAATCCTGATACCAAACTCGGACTGGAATTACACAAATGGTATCATCTCGTTGGAACGTACGATCCGGAGAAGGGAATCGCGATCTACATCAACGGCAAACCGGAGAATACTTACACTGATTTTATTGATCACCGCAGGATCACCTACAGCGAAACTGAAAAGGGATTCCGCATGGGCATGAACCGTGAAATGCTGGCTCCTACTGATGCAATAAGGAATTGGGCCACTTATCCATCCAGATATTCCCTCGATGGTATTGTGGATGAAATCCGAATTTACGGCAAATGTCTTACTGCAGATGAGGTTGCTGCGGGCTATGTCAAGGTAAAACCGGACAACAAGCCACAGTTTGAGCCCCGAAAATTCCCGACCGTGAAACCTTCGGGCCGGTTTGCCGCCAGTTATACGCGGCTGAAATTTTATCCGGAGTGGGATGCGTTATGGCCGGTTGGTGAGTTCAATGATGTTGTGGTACAGTTCGATGAGCTCCCCACGAAAATCATGTTCTGGCGGGGCACGCGCTATTCGCCTTGCCTGGTCTCGGAAAACGGTAAGTGGATGGCCGATCAGAGCCGGGAAACGGGAAATAACTGGTTCCTTTCGCAGGGATCGGCCGACGATATGCCCACCGGATGCATGGAACACATGTCGGATGTGCAAACCCGAAGTTCCCGGGTTGCCATTATTGAGAGCAATGAGGCCCGGGTAGTGGTAAACTGGCGTTATTTGCAGATGGATGTGAAATTCCGACAGAACGATTCCCCCGATAATACGGGATTCGGAGAATGGGGAAATGAGCTCTATTATATCTATCCCGATGGGGTTGCAGTCAGGAAGGTTCTCCCGGGAAGCGGAGGATGGCAGGAAACGATTTTTCTAAGCGAGCCGGGCACACGGCCCGAGGATAATGTGGACCTTGCAGCGGCTACCCTGGTGAACATGCAAGGCGAAACCCGCACATACACATGGGAAAAAGGATACCCGAAATTTGATTTGCCGGAGGCTAATATCCAGGTGGTAAACTTTAAATCAAAATTCAAACCCTACCTGATCTTCAGAGCCGGCGGGAGCTTTTCGGTATTTAACGGTGAGGTCAGACCGGAATATTCCCATTTCCCCTGGTGGAACCACTGGCCGGTGGCACAGATCAGTTCCGATGGGCGCAGTGCCAATGCCCCTGATATGGCTGCGCATTCCTCGCTCAGCTGGGGTGATCCGAACGGTGAGGCTGCTTTATACGGGATGACCGATAAAGATCCCAAATCATTGGTGGCGCTTGCCCGGTCGTGGAATTTCCCCGCTGAGCTGAAACTGGCATCCCGGGGATGTACCTCAGGAGGCTATGATTACACCCAGCGTGCGTACCTCCTGACAGCAGGGTCGAATGTCGGAAACATCACGTTTGCATTGAATGGAAGCACGAATTCGCCGATAGTTAATCCGGCGTTCATCATCAAAAATTGGGATAAAAAGGATATCAGGCTTTCAATCAACGGGAAACAGGTGCCCCGGGGGAAAGATTTCCGCTATGCGGTGGATTACGATGTAGAAGGAACGCCCTCTGTGATCGTTTGGCTTAAGCTTGAGGCAGAAAATGTTGTTAATATTGAATTAAGATAAATCACCCATGTCAAGAATGAACTTTAAGCAGGCCTTCCTTTTAACAACGATGCTCCTCTTGGCTGCAACGAGCTACCCTCAAAACAAGTTAAGCCGCGACTTTGCAAACCCGCCGCTGAGTATGAAATCCAGGCCGCTGTGGTTCTGGAACAAGCCATTATCCCGCGAGCAGACTCTCCGTGTGATGAAAGCATCGAAGGAAGCCGGGTATTTTGGTCTGGGTATCCTCCCCTCGTACGGGATGACGCCCGAATACATGTCGCCTGAATTTTTGGACCAGTACAAAGCTGCGATTGAGATTGCGGATAGTCTGGGTATGAAGATGTGCCTTTACGATGAGTTCTATTTTCCCAGTGGCATGGCGGGTGGCAACCTGGTGAAGCAGTATCCGGAGGCACTCAGCAAGCGACTGGATATGGAAAAGACGGAAGTCAGAGGACCGAAATCCTATTCGTGCAACTTGCCGGGTGGAGTTTTCATGGGTGCTGTGGGAATGGAGAAAGTCTCAAAAAAGAGAATCGATCTTTCTGCCGCTTCAGGCAATGGCAGGCTGACTGCCGATCTGCCGGCAGGCGACTGGGATGTCATGATTTTTACACTGGTTCCGGACAGCTCTTCGGATCGTAAGCATTGCGATTATCTCTGCCCCGAAGCTGTTGGGAAGTTTATCGATCTGACCTACGAGAAATATTACATGGCTTTTCCGGAGCATTTTGGAACGACCATCGACATCGCTTTTTATGATGAGCCCTGTTTGCGTTGGGTGGATGGCGCCCGGACCTGGACCGGTGAATTCAACAACAAGTTCAAGGCGAAATACGGTTACAGTCCGGTGTTGTATTATCCTTCCCTTTGGTTCGATATTGGTCCGGAAACTGAGGCGGCCCGCAATGCTTTGCTGGGTTTCAGGGCTGACTTGTACGCGGAGGGCTTCCCGAAAATCGTTAATGACTGGTGCCGGGCACACAAAATTCAGCTAACCGGGCATGTCGATCAGGAGGAAATCGTCAATCCGGTGGCCATCTGTGGTGATCTGATGAAGGCATTCAAATATCAGGATATACCTGCCGTGGACGAGATATTTTATTACGGGCGCTCGTCGGCCATCTATAAGGTAATAAGCTCATCGGCAAATAATTGGGATCGCCCCCTTATCGCAACGGAATGCTATGGGGCGATGGGCAGAATGTCGGAGAAAATCCTGTACCAGGAAGCCATGGACCAGTTTGCCAAAGGAATCAATCTGATGGAGCCGCATGCGGTGTGGTATACCGATGCGGTCGACATTGCTCCTGAACTTTCGCCGGAAGGGAAGAAATTCGGACCGCTGCTCCCGGCATACAATGAATATATAGGCCGACTGCAGACCCTGCTTCAGGGAGGTCGTCATGTTGCCGATATCGGGATTCTTTATCCAATCGCCTCATTGCAGGGCAGCTACCATTTTGGTCCGGGTGATCCCGGCATGGGTGGCATTATCCCGGGAGAAGCAGATTATCAGGATATTGGTGAGATGTTAAGTCTGAATGTACACCGCGATTTTACTTTTATCCATCCTGAAATACTGGATGAAAAATGTGCCACAAACGGCGGCAGGCTGCAGCTGAAAAACAAAATCAATAATGAGGAGTTCAGCGTTTTCATCATCCCGGGCTCGCGGACAATCCAGCTCAGCAACCTTCAGAAGATCAAGAAGTTTTATGATCAGGGTGGGAAGGTTGTGGCAACTTCCATGCTGCCCGATCGTGCAGCCGAGCGGAATATAAATGGTAAGGATAATGGCGAAGAGGTCAGAAGGATCATTAAAGAGATGTTCGGTAGTGACGCCTATGATACCCCGGGACTGATCGGGGTAATCGCATCCAGCAGTTGGAATACGGGTGGCTTCATACCGGCTTATGCGGTCGACGGCAGACCGGAGACTTCCTGGAAACCGTCGCAGGATGACCATGATGCGGGAATCCAAATTCAGCTGGGAAGCCGCCAACGTATCGGCACTGTGAAAATCCTGACCCGCAGCGAGAAACCGTTCACCTGCGGAATCGTATATAAAGATGCCGGTGGTAGGGTGGTTGCGGAAAAGAAAGGAATAGCAGTCAATGCGGTGAAAGGCTCGCCCACTGAAATCAGCGTGGCTGCCGGAAATCTTTTCGCAACATCAATATGGATCTATGCTGATACTGCCTCGCTTAAGAATTTCTCGATTGCCGAAGTGGAAATCCTTAATCCGGAGAACAAGAATATTTTATCCTTGCTGAACACTTTCACACGGCACTCCAACACCAGTGGCGGCAAGGCCTATTTTATACCGGCACCCAACCCGACAATTTTGAAGACTGTCCTCGACGATACCGGCATTGAGTGGGATGTCAGGTTCACAAAAGATGTTGCAGTTGCAGGCGGCAATCTTTCCTATATCCATAAAGTTTTGAATGATAGGAATATATGGTTTTTTGCCAATTCTTCGGATAACAAAATTGAGGTTTCGGTGCTTTTAAAAGGCGACAACAGACTGCAGGTCTGGGATCCGCATACCGGGTCGATGACTGCCTGTGAGACGACCATTGAAAGCATCTCGGGAATAAAATATACGCGGATAAATCTGAAGCTTGATCCGGTCAGGTCGCTGTTTCTGGTTGAGGACGAGGGCCGTCTGCCGGCAAAAAAATCTAAATGGAAAGGCTTCGAACGTGAGGAATTCAAGTTTGAGGGCATGACCGCTTTTCTGGTTAAGCCGGCAAAACCGCTCCCTGGAAATCCTTGGCTCTGGAAAGCCATGTTCTTCGATTGGCATGCTGAAATGGACAGCATCCTGTTGTCGGAAGGTTTTTATGTTGCTTACATCGATGCGGTTGACAGGTTCGGAAGCCCCGGTGCCACCGGCATTTGGGACCGGTTCTACGATTATCTGCGGAAGAATTACAGTTTGAATGAAAAGGTCTCGCTGGAAGGGGTGAGTCGCGGTGGCCTGTACGTGTATTCCTGGGCCAAGCGGCACCCGGATAAAGTTAACGCCATTTACGGTGAGGCACCCGTCTGCGATTTCAAAAGCTGGCCGGGCGGTTTCGGCACCGGCAAGGGTAGCAAAGCCGATTGGGAGCTGCTGAAGAAGGAGTTCGGATTTATTACAGATGCGGAGGCGAAAGCATGGACGGATATGGCTTATGACAACCTGGAAAATCTGGCAGCGGCCAAGGTTCCGCTGATCCACATGATCGGCCTGAGCGACAAGGTGGTTCCTCCCGAAGAAAATACGTATATCCTTTTTGAGCGGTACCGGAAGCTGGGCGGACCTGCCATGCTGGTGCCCTGTACGCTGGGTGAGCAGGATTTGTGGGGACATCATTTCCCGATTGAGACTCCCCGGATGGCAGCCAATTTTATCATAAGCAGCACGGTACAACACAAAAAGATTCTTGATCCGGCCAATTACCATGAGATGCGGGGTGGACTTCGGAACAGTCTGGTCCGATTTGAGCGGGAAAAGAAAGGCCGCGTGGCATTCCTCGGTGGATCGATTACCTGGGGTGGAGGCTGGCGCGACAGTATATGCAATTATTTAAAAATCAGGTTTCCGGAAACGCAATTCGAATTTATCAATGCAGGAATCCCTTCCATGGGAAGCACTCCGGCAGCTTTCCGTCTGGAGCAGGATGTCCTTTCGCACGGTCCGATCGACCTGCTTTTTGAGGAGGCTGCAGTGAATGATGATACCAATGAATTTTCTACCCCTGAGCAGGTACGTGCCATGGAGGGAATCGTGAGGCATACGCTGGCATCGAACCCCAAGGCAGATATCGTTTTTATGCATTTTGTCGATCCCGGAAAAATGGAGCAATACCGGAAAGGCCAGACGCCACAGGTCATCCTGAACCACGATCGTGTAGCCGCTCATTACCTGGTGCCAACCATCAACCTGGCAAGGGAAGTGACGGAGCGCATTGATGCCGGAGAGTTTACCTGGGAAAAAGATTTCCGCGACCTTCACCCGTCACCTTTCGGTCAAAGCGTTTATTCCCGTTCGATGAAAGCTTTTCTTGAGCAGGCATGGAAATCACCAGCCGGCAACGGCGAATCGATGGAGGTTCATTATGTGCCGGCACCGCTTGATGCGGCCAATTACGAAGGGGGAACCCTTATCGACATTCATCAGGTTAAAGCGGCAAAAGGGTGGATGGTCAATGAAAAATGGCAGCCCAAGGACGGTAAGGGAACGCGGGATAATTATACCGATGTTCCCATGCTAATCAACGAAGGAAATCCCGGTACACTGAAGTTTTCTTTCACAGGTAACGCAGTGGGAATCGCTGTTGCCGCCGGTCCGGATGCCGGTATCATCGAATACAGTATCGATGGGGGTCCGTGGCAGCAGCGCGACCTGTTCACCAACTGGAGTGCCGGCCTGCATCTGCCCTGGTTCTATACCCTGGGCACCGCGCTGGCCCGCGGCAAACATGACCTCCAAATCAGGATGTCTGCCGGTAAAAACGCTAAAAGCACCGGCCACGCCTGCCGCATCCGTTACCTATATCTTAACTGATACCTGAAACCCGATACCCGACACCCGATACCCGATCCCTGACACCCGATCCCCGATACCTTTACTTGTGCGGAATGATTTTTGCATCAGGTGCCAAATATGAATGAAAAAGAAATTTTGAGCACGTCGCGCCGCATTCATGACCTTTTGTCAGTGAAGCGGCTGAAGGAGGCCATGACCGACCTGCGGCCCATGCTTGCCGGCTCCGGGGTGAATGCGTGGATAGAGCAGCTGGAGCAGATCGACGCTACCTACCGGGTGATGCTGGAGTACACCGTGAAAGGGATCAGGGACCCGGAGCGCCAGAAAGTATATCGCAAAATCGTTTCCGATCTATATGAACTGAACGACCGCACATCGGAATATCTTCTGACTAAACTGTCCACTCAATACGTTCATGTCAGGAAGCGTATTTTCCGTGATGATCCTGGTCTTGAATCATTTATCCAGAGTTTTCTCAGCCGGCCCGATCACATATCGCCATCCGATCCGGAATACCTCCGCGATCTGTCGCGACTGTTCCACATGATCTGGCTTACCGATGAGTTTCATGACCGTGAGGTGCAGCTGGTGGAAACCATCCGTGACTCTGCAACCCTGACAGTGCCCGAAAAGGCTATGTTGATCACGGCATTGAATTTTAGCATATTAAGATATTTCGACAAGCGAAAATTCGAGCTTCTGTTCGGCTTCTTCGATTCATCAGAAGAGGAATTGCGCCAGCGTGCATTAATTGGCCTGATGCTGGCATTCTACCGCTACGATGCACGTCTGGTCTATTATCCAGCCATCCGTGGCCGTTTCCTCGTAATGGATGAATATCAGAATTTCAAGAAACTGGTGCAGGAAGTGATCATGCAGCTTATCAGGGGTCGGAATACCGATCAGCTGAGCCGCCGGATGCAGGAGGAGATCCTGCCGGAAATGCTGAAGCTGTCGCCCCAGATCCGCAACAAGCTCGACCTCGACCTGCTGTTGGGTGAGAGCCTGAGTGATGAGGAGAACCCCGAATGGAAAGAGATTTTCGAGGATGCACCGGGGCTCAAGGATAAAATGCAGGAGCTGTCGGAAATGCAGATGGAGGGTGATGATGTGTTTATCGGAACCTTTCAGATGCTTAAGGGATTCCCCTTCTTCCGACATCTCATCAACTGGTTTTTCCCTTTCACCCCCAACCATCCCGAGATCCTGGCGTTGCAGGAAACCGGCGATCTTGCCTGGATGAAGGGTTTTCTGGATTCCGTGGACAAGAGCTTTTATTTGTGCAATTCAGATAAGTACAGCATCTGCTTCGGAATACGGTCCATGCCTGCCGACATGCAGAAATTCCTGTCCGATGGTCTGCATGCCGAGGCCGAACAGATGAAAGAGGTGCTCGACGGAGATGAAATTCTCGATCCGCTGCAGCAATCGCGTCGCGTGATCAGGCAATACATACAGGATCTTTACCGGTTTTACCGGTTTTACCCTGATAAGCAGGGGTTTGATGATCTGTTCAGCTGGAAGCTTGATTTTTACCGCAAGGATTTTTACCGCGAGCTGTTCCTGGGCGAGCCCGGTGCCCTCCATTCGCTCGCCGGATTTTACCTGCAGAAAAAGAATTACCGCGAGGCTGCCGAGGCGTACGGCATTCTGGAACAGTCGGGCGACATGAGTGCCGAGGTGTTGCAGAAACTGGGATATGCCTGGCAAAAAACGGGAAACTACCAGAAAGCACTCGATTATTATCTGAAAGCAGATATTCTCCTTTCGGATAATCTCTGGAACCTCAAGAAGATAGGGCTTTGCTACCGTTACCTGAAGCAGCCGGAACTGGCACTGCCGTATTACCGGCAGGCTGAACTGCAGGATCCCGACGACCTGAAGACCGAAATATCAATAGGCCACTGCCTACTTGATCTGCAGGACTATGAGGGGGCGTTGAAATCCTATTACAAGGTTGAATACCTGATGCCGGCCAACTATAAGGTTTGGAGGCCTATCGCCTGGTGTTCCTTAGTGCTGGGTCGCTTCGATCAGGCCCGGAAGTATTACGATAAACTCATCGAACGGGAGCCCACCCATCACGACCTGATCAGCCTGGGACACCTCGAGTGGTGCGAAGGGAAAAGGGATGCCGCCATCGAGTGTTACCGGAAAAGCATCGCCACCAAAAAGATCGATTTCGACGAGTTCCTCTCCATATTTGATCAGGACCGCGATCAGCTTTTGAAACAGGGAATCGACCCCGAAGAAATACCCATACTGCTCGACCGGCTGCGATACCTCGTATAGGTCCGGGGGAAATGGGCTACAGATATCAATGGTTTGCCGCTTTACGCATCGCGAATCAGGTGATTTGTTAACTTAGGAGCATCAATCAATCCTAAGAAATATGTCACCCTCGAATCTGAAACGCAGGGATTTTTTAAAAATCAGTTCCCTGGCTGCGGCAGGAGCCATCGTGGTTCCATCCATCGTTCCTTCATCCGTATTTGGTAAAAATGCTCCGAGCAATCGCCTTCAGATCGGCCAGATCGGGTGCGGCCGTATAGCCCACGAGGCAGATATGGTTGGCGTATTGCCTTTTGATTCAGTGAGGTACATAGCCGCCTGTGATCTCGATTCGAAGAGGCTCAATGAAACCAAGCCGTTCATCGAGGAGTATTATCTGAAAAAATACGGACGTAAAGAGGTTGACCTCAAACTTTACGAAGATTATCGCGAGATGCTCATGAATCCGGCGATCGATGCCGTGGTGATCAGCACTCCTGATCACTGGCATTCGCAACCCGCTATTGAGGCCGCGCTTGCCGGTAAGCATATCTACCTGCAAAAACCGACATCCCTGACGATCGCTGAAGGGCGCAAACTCAGCGACATGGTGCACCGCAGCGGTGTGATCTTCCAGATCGGCAGTCAGCAGCGCTCGTCGGAACAGTTCCGCTATGCCTGCGAACTGGTGAGAAACGGACGTATCGGCAAGCTGCATACCATTCAGATCGGCCTGCCCGGTGATCCTGCCGGTGAGGAAGAGCTGGAGATGCAGGTTCCGAAAAACCTGAATTATGAGATGTGGCTGGGCTCAACACCCATGGTTTATTATACTGAGAAGAGGGTGCATCCGCAAGCCGATTACTCGCGGCCCGGATGGCTTCGCTGCGAACAGTTCGGAGCCGGGATGATCACAGGCTGGGGAGCTCATCACCTGGATATCGCCCATTGGGGCATGGGAACGGAATATTCCGGACCGGTGGAGATCGAGGCCAAGGCTGAATTTCCGAAAAAAGGCCTCTGGAATGTGCATGGCAATTTCGAGGTGAAGGCAACCTATGCCAACGGTGTGAACATGTTGGTGAGTGGCGACCGGCCAAACGGAGTCCGGTTTGAAGGTTCCGAAGGCTGGATTTTTGTCACCCGCGGAAATTACCAGACAACGAAAAGCGATCCGGTAACCTTCGATGCCAACCGCAAGTCGCTGGATGCCAGCGATCCGAAAATCATGACCAGCGTAATCGGTCCGGATGAGATTCATCTGGTTGAGAGCAAGAACCATTATGGCAACTGGATCGAGAGCATAAAATCGAACACACAGCCAATCGCCCCGGTTGAAGTGGCCCATCGCTCCTGTTCGGCATGCCTGCTGAGCCATATCGCCATGAAGGTGCCGAAGAAACTGAAGTGGGATCCGGTTCATGAACGTTTTACGAACAGCGAGGAGGCTAACAAGATGCTGTCGAGGCCGCAGCGGAAGCCGTATGGGACGCAATATATCTAAGGCAAAGGGCAAAAGGGCAGGAAGGCAGGAAGTAAAGGATTAAGGCAAAGGACACAAGGATGAAAGGTCAAGGATCAGGTAATCTTATTAATAGCCACAGGTTTCAACCTGGGGGATATAGATTGTTGCAGATTGTTATCTTGCTGATAATCATTGTTTTGTCCGCCTGTAATCAACCTGAAAAAAAATCCGGGGTGACCTTCATGGTGGCGGATCCCGGTCATTTCCACGCTTCACTGGTGCTGAAATCCATGTATGCCGGTGTGAATCCCGATGTGTATGTTTACGCACCTGAGGGGCCCGAGGTAAAGGATTTCAGGTCGCGCGTGAGCGGTTACCTGACCCGTGCGGATAATCCGGCAGCGTGGAAAATCAAGGAATATTACGGACCGGATTTTTTCGACCGCATGATCAGCGAAAAACCTGGCAACGTCCTCATACTGGCCGGCAACAATCAAAAAAAGACCGATTTTATCCTCAAAGCCATTAAGCACGGGGTGAGTGTGTTTTCCGATAAGCCAATGGCAATAAATACCGCCAACTTCAAACAACTGGAGAAGGCTTTTGAAGAGGCACGAAAGAGAGGTGTGCTTCTTTACGATATTATGACCGAAAGGTTTGAGATCACTTCCCTGTTGCAAAAGGAATTAGCGCAGATACCGGATGTTTTCGGGAACCAGTGGGCCGGCACCCCGGATGATCCCGGTGTTACCAAGGAGAGCGTTCATCATTTTTTCAAATATGTATCGGGCACAAGGCTGGTCAGGCCACCTTGGTTTTTCGATACGGACCAGGAGGGGGAGGGGATCACCGATGTGACCACCCACCTGGCTGACCTGGTTCAATGGGCCTGCTTTCCTGAACAGATCATTGATTACCGTAAGGATATCAGGATTACTTCCGCCTGGCATTGGAAAACACGGATAAGGCCTGAAGAGTTCTCTGAAGTCACTGGCCTGTCTGCCTATCCAGAATATCTGCGGTCACGGGTGTCGCCCGATAGCGTGTTGAGTATCTATTCAAACGGAGAGATAAATTATGCTGTTAAGGGGATTAACGTCAGGGTATCGGTAACCTGGAATTACCGGGCGCCGGAGGGTGGGGGCGATACACATTTTTCTGTGATGAAAGGTTCGGAGGCCCGTCTTGAGATCCGACAGGGACCGGAGCAGAAGTTCAAACCCGAGCTGTATGTCATCCCGTCGGCTGTGGACCAGGTTTACCTCGATGGATTAAGCAGTGCCGTTACCCTACTGTCAGCAAAGTACCCGGGGATCTCAGTTGAAAATGCCGATGAAGGCTACCATATCGTAATTCCGGATGCCCTGCGGCCCGGCCATGAGGCTCATTTTGCCCAGGTGACGCAGAATTTCCTTAAATATCTCAATAACGGCAACCTTCCGAACTGGGAAGTGCCCAATATGCTGGCAAAATACTGGCTCACCACAACCGCCAGGGAAATGAGCCGTGACCGTTAGCCACCCTCTTATTGCCAGACCGGTGGCTCAACACCAAGCAAATGCCTCACGAAGAAATCCATCCTTTTATGATCACCGTATGGTCCTCCGCCTGAATGATCCATTCCCGGGACCACCAGCAGATCGAAATCCTTGTTTGCCTTGATAAGTGCATTGACCACCTGCATGGTTGATGACGGATCAACGTTATGGTCCATTTCGCCAACAATCAGTAACAGCTTGCCCTTGAGCTTCGGGGCATTGACCACATTGGAGCTGGACTCATACCATTCGCCGACCGGATAGCCCATCCACTGCTCGTTCCACCACATCTTGTCCATGCGGTTATCCTGGCAGCCGCAGGAGGAAACGGCCACTTTGTAAAATTCCGGATGGAAGAGTACCGCACCTGTCGAATTCTGACCGCCGGCTGAAGTTCCGTAAATCCCCACCCGGGAGATATCCATATACGGATGTTCCTTCGCTGCCGCCTGCATCCAAAGTATCCTGTCGGGGAACCCTGCATCGCCGAGGTTTCTCCAGCATACATCATGGAAGGCTTTCGAGCGGTTCGCCGTTCCCATTCCATCGATCTGAACGACCACAAAACCGAGCTCGGCATAGGTTTGCATACCGGTTTGAGCCGAAAAGGTTTTAGGGACAAATGAACCCTGAGGCCCGGCATAAATATTTTCAATAACCGGGTATTTTTTATTCGGATCAAAATTGATGGGGCGGATGATAACTCCCCAGATATCAGTCTTACCATCACGGGCTTTGGCGGTAAAAACCACCGGCGGCTTCCATCCTGTAGCCAGAAGTTTCGAAATGTCGGATTGCTCCAGTTCCATAATCACCGAGCCGTCTGCCGATTTTCTCAACATCGTGACCGCAGGCTGGTCGACCCGCGACCAGGTATCAACCAGAACCGACTGGTCGGGGGAGAAGATGACGCTATGATTGCCGTTTCCTTCGGTCAACCGCGTCAGCCCGGTCCCATCGAAATTTACCCGGTAAACATGAATGAAGTAGGGATCCTGACCGGGCTCCCTGCCGCTGGCTTCGAAGGTGATCTGTTTCTTTTCCTCATTAACCGATACAACCTTGCGGACCATCCATTCTCCTTTGGTAATCTGGTTAATCAGCTTGCCGGATTTTCCGTTGAACCGGTACAGGTGGTTCCAGCCGTCGCGTTCCGAGGCCCAGAGGATCTCCGACCCGTCGCCGGTATCGAAACGGTAGCGGTATCCGCTGTAGTTGATGAAGGTCGGGCTCGTTTCTTCGATCAGTGTTCTGACAACGCCCGTGTTGCCGTCGATTTCCAATACCCGGTAAACCTGATGTCCGCGCTGGTTGTATTCAAACGTCAGGGTCTGGTTGTCTTTTCTCCATTCAAAACGTTCAATGTCATATTGTTGCGAAAAAAGTTCGTCGTTGGTGATGAACTGCTTCCTTTCTTCGCGCAGGATAAGTACCGGCTGCAGATAAGGCAGCTCGTCACCGGGCTTCGCGTATTCAACATCGGAATATTTCGGCTGCACCTGATCAGCCGGCGACGATTCAACGTAATGAATGATTCTTTTCCATGCCGGTCGGAATTTAACCGCAAGCAGTTTCCTTGAATCCGGCGACCAGTAAATTTTGTAAGATGAATAGTAGAATCCCGGCACACCGTCACGTGTGTACTGAATGGGATTGCCTCCTTTATGGGGCTTTATCCAGAGATTGTAGTCCCTGAGAAAAGCATCCCACAGGCTGTCGGGCGACACCACCGGCTTGTTCCCGAGTTCATCCTGGCTTTCGCTCCAGTTACGCTGTGGCCGTTGGAAACCCTGGCGGTCCGATGCAGTTGCCTTGCCCTGGGTGAGTTTGTTCTTTTTCAGATCGAAACTCCACTCGAATCCTTCGGAGGTAAAAGTCAGTGTTTTCAGATCGTCGCTGAATTTAGTGCCCCGGAAAGCCAGTTCGTATGGTTTCGCGGGCTTTCCGCTAAGTGTTGAAAGTTGGGTCGCCAGTTTTTCAGCATCAAAGGCGGCTGTCTTTTTAGCTGCAGCAGCATCCACCAGGTAATATTCAGTTCCCTTTTCAGTTTGAGTGGAATACCAGAATGTATTGCTTTTCCCAATCCATTCAGGCCTGACTCCGGTGTGGAATACCTTGTCGGAAACCAGCTTTCCCAGGTTCTTGGCCCGATCGTAATCTGCCTGAGTACCCTGCCCAAAACCGCTGATAAATGAAAGCGCTGTCAGAGCTGCCGTAAGAAGTAAATTCGTTTTTTTCATCTATTGTATCGTCTATAGGTAAAAGTCTGTTCTTCGGTCCCCAATGAGGTCGTTGTAAGGGTTAATCAATTTATTGTCGGCATCGTGTATATCAATTTCTACGGTTCTGAGACTGATTTCATCCAGCGGGGCAGTCGCAAGGATACTCCCGTCGAAACCGGTAATCTGACTCCTTCCGGTGAAGGTGAAATCATCTTCACCCCTGGCTTCCCTGCCAATCCGGTTTGCCGTAATCGCAAAGATTCTGTTTTCCAAACATCTGGTCACCATGGAGTTCTGACAGTAAGGCATCACCAGGTTCGATGGGTGTGCTATTATCTGGGCACCCCTGATCGCCAGCGTTCTTGCCGTTTCGGGAAAAAACCAGTCAAAACAGATCATCATGCCGATCGAAATCCCTTTAACCTGATAAACGTTAAGCGGTTTGTCACCGGGTGAGAACCAGAGTTTCTCCTTATTGAACAGATGTATCTTGCGATAAGTGCCGATGACTCTGTGCCCGTAAACCATGATGGAGGAATTGTATATTCTTCCGTGTTCTTCTTCGATTAAACCGGCAACAATCACTGCATCAGTCAGGTCCGATAATTCCATCAGGAAGCTTGCCGTAGGGCCTTCCACGGATTCAGCCATCGACCGGGCTTCTTCTTCGGAGGTAAACGCGTAACCGGTGGCAAAAAGTTCCGGCAGAACCAGCAGGTCGGCTTTTAGGTTCAGAGCCATAGGGGATACCTGCTTGAAATTAGCCTCCTTCTCGCCGAACTGCGGCGCATTTTGTACATATCCAACAATCATTTTACTTTTATTTAGAGCTAAACTTAGCAAAATCGCCGATCACCCCCGCCTCCTGCCCCCGGCCAACTGCCTACTGCCGACTGCCGGCTGCCTACTGCCTGCTGTTTTCGAAAAGACTCCGGGTCGGCATGTTGTGCTTTCCTCGGGAGGTGACTTCAGGGTTTGCATCAAGTTTGAGCAGGGTTGTTCGGTTACCGGTATCAAAAGCGGTGAGGTAGGTCAGTTTGGTGATCTTAAGGAATTTATCGTAGTTGATATATTCCAGCACATCTTTGGGGGTGTGGTAATCCTGCGTAAATCCGCAGAAAAACCATACGGAGGGTATGCCGAAGCGGATGAAGGGATAATGATCGCTCCGGAAATAAACTCTTTGAGGATGCGTAAGGTTGGAATACAGGTAATCAAACCCCAGATTGATACTGAACCCGGTATTAACCTTGCGGATCGACGCATCAAGCTCCGAACTGAGAAGGTTTGATCCAACCAGGAATAAACTATCGGGGCTATTCCTGCCAAGCATGTCCAGGTTCAGACAGGTGCTGATCTTCTCGACCGGCACCGGGCAATTGTTAACGAAAAAATGGGAACCGTAAAGACCTTGTTCCTCGCCGGTAAACCAGGCAATAATCACCGACCTTTTGGGCCGTTCGGTCATCAAAGCCTGCGCAATTTCAAGGAGAGCAACTGTTCCGGTCCCATCATCATCGGCTCCGGCAATGATTTGCCCGTCGCTGATTCCGAGATGATCATGGTGCGCGCTGATCACAATATATTCATCTTTTAGTTTCGGATCTGAACCGGGTATCATCGCGATCACGTTTCTGGATGATCGCGACTGGCTCCCGACCTCAACAGTCATTTGAATGCGGGTTTCGCTTAATGTCTTTTTAGAAATTGTACCTCCCTGTCGGATGGTCGTAAACATTTTGCCGATCTCCTCCTCAGGGATACCAAGAATTGACGCCGCCACCTCATGACCGATCGCAGCCTGTCCGAACGGGAGTGATGGCCGGCGAGCAGGCTGTGCTGCCTGGCCTGGCGCAGATGGGGCAGTGTTGCCGCGGCGTTGCGTATCATAGGTAACAGTCATCCGACCGGCGGGAATCCTTTCAAAAACATTCGAACCCTCGCTGCGTCTGGCTTCCAGTTCGGGCGGAATGATAGCCAATACTCCGGCTGCACCTTTATCGCGTATCAGTGTAATGCGCGAACTTAACCGGTAAGCGTAGGTAGATCCGAGGTCCGACTTTTGTCCTGGCATCGGTTCATCAAGAATGATCACCATTTTATTGGATAAATCGATGTCTTTCAGGTCATCCCAGCCTTTCTCGGTATTTACTATTCCAAGTCCCACGAATACAGCCTCTCCGCTGTAACTTCCGGAATTTGAAAAATTCCCACCAAACGATTTCCCATAATAGAAAATCTGGTCTCCTTTTTCATTTATTACCCGCAGACGTGTATTCGGCTCCGACACAGCAGTTACCCGCAAAGGCAGGACCTGATAAAAGGAACCGTCAGGCAGAACGGGTGTCAATCCGGCGCTCTTTGCCCAATTACCCAGATAGAGGGTGGCAATTTCCAACTCCGGCGAGGGCATGATCCTTCCCCGGAACTCTGGTGCACCTAAAAACCCGAGATGGTAACGGAGCTCATCTTCAGTTATCGTTTTCAATCCCTTACTCTGACCGATAATAGATTGATAACCTGCAAGCGCAGTCAGCGCGAGCAGGAGGATGAAATATCTTTTAATCATTTAATTCCTGTTAGACAGTTTTTAACTCAGTTAAACTTGCTCTTAAGCTTCATGGTTGCCTCAATATCGGCAATCTCCTTCGGTACTGCACTGGTGATCACCTCATTGCCCGATGGAGTGATGAGCACGTCATCTTCAATCCTCACTCCGATATTGACATATTTCTTAAAGATTGGTTCCACTTTCTCAATAAAGGCTTTCCACTCGGCTTCGGGGATCCTTTGTATCTTGTAATTAGATTTATCAAAATAATTTGCCGGGAAATAGAGTCCGGGTTCCATGGTGTAAATCATGCCCGGTTCGAGGAGCCTTTTTTGTCCGCGAACGAAGGGCCCGGCTACATCATGCACCACGAGGCCGATTGAATGATCCCATCCATGTTGTATCCAGATATTGCGCTGCCAGTTCTGGAGGGTGTCCGTTATCAGGCCAAGTGCAAATAATCCCTTGTTAAGCTCATTGGTGACCGCAATATCGGCTTCATCCATCCCCTTTCCCGGAAGCATTTTCGCAATACCTGCCTTCTGGGCGTTCAGTACAATGGAATAGATTTCCTTTTGCTCCTTGGTGAATTTTCCGGATACCGGTATCGTTCGGCTGATATCTGCAGTATAGTTTTGATACTCAGCACCGACATCAAAAACCATCATGTCTCCCGGCTGGGTGGTCCTGTTATTGCCATAATAGTGTACCGAGGTGGAATTCGGACCTGAAGCAGCCTGAATACCAAAACTGTAACCTGTTGAACCGAGTTTCTTAAAGGAATAATCCAGGATCAGTTCAAGATCCTTCTCATTCATGCCGGGCTCAGCTGCCTTCATCATTTCAACCAGACCTAAGGCATTAATTTCTGCTGACTTCTTAATCAGTCCGATTTCGGTCTCATCCTTGAATTCACGCATCCCGTTGATCAAAAGGCTCGGGTTTTTTATAGCTTCAATCCCGTAAGTATAGATTCCCGGTTTGCCGAAAATGCTTAGTTGGTCAAATTCTACCCATATGTTCCGGTTTGAAATGACCAACATGAACAGTTCCTTGTCGAAGTCAGTCAGGGTCTTGCCTTCTAATCCGGCTGGCAGGGAATCCGGTTGTCTGTAGGGGGAAACTTCCCGGTATATCGTTGATTTTCCTGTTTTCCCTTCAATTACCAGGTAAGCATCAGGAGTATTTAAGCCGGTGAGGTAATAGAAGTTCAAGTTTTGTCCTCCTCGAATAAGGTCACCCTCCCCATTCCCGTTTTTCAGGATGATCAGGCCCTTGTTTGTTTTTTCGATGAGCTTCGCCCTTCGTGCCTGATACGGATCCGACTGGGCAATTACTGCCGAAGCCGTTATTAAAATAAGGGAAATTGTGCACGTGAACTTCAGGAACAGTCTGGTTGAGTGGATGTAAGGTTTCATGGGTTCGTATTTTGAGGAAAGTTACGAAATCCAATCACCCGACAATATGCTCCACAGCACAAGATAATGTGCTAATGTGCTAATTAGTCCCTCAGTAAGAAAAGTCTATGGCCCCATTACGAATAACA
>CAYHCO010000026.1:0-48057 GCA_964355105.1 uncultured Porphyromonadaceae bacterium | reverse complement strand
TCGGGCAGGGAACCCGCCTGCGGAACCTTTTCCAGTGCTGCCTGGTATAACAGGTACTTGGCTTTTAAGGCCGGATTGTTCATGGCCGCCTCCTTCAGGTATCCGCGGAGTGAATCCGGCTGCTGACCGTAAGCCAGCGAGAAGCCCGAAAGCGCAAGGAATAACGCAATCCTGGTTGACATTAATCTGAATACAGATCTTATATAATTGGTTATCATGCTATTGGATTTGTATTAAAGCTGATTTCCTGATTTCCTTTTTTACTGCCCGCTCTCTCCAGATACTCTGCAGGATCGGGACTACGAAAATGGTCATGATCTGAATGGTCATGCCTCCGAATGTCGGGATGGCCATCGGAACCATGATGTCGGCGCCTTTCCCGGTTGAAGTTAAAACAGGTAGCAGCGCAATGATCGCAGTTGCGGCGGTCATCATGGCTGGTCGCACCCGTTTTTTCCCGGCCTCGATCACGGCCTCCCGAACTCCTTCAACGGAGCCGGGATTTCTTCGCTCGAATACATCATGGATATAGGTTCCCATGATTACTCCGTCGTTGGTGGCAATTCCGAACAGGGCAATGAAACCGACCCATACAGCCACGCTGAGGTTGATATCGTGCATCTGAAACAGGTGCCTCATGTTAGTTCCGGCCACAGAGAAGTCCATGAACCATGGCTGTCCGTATAGCCACAGGAAAATGAATCCGCCTGAGAATGCAACGAAAACGCCGGAAAAGTGAATGGTAGAAGCTGTAATGGTTTTGAACTGGAAGAACAGCAGCAGAAAGATTATCAGGAGACAAATCGGAATAACGATGGACAGGCGCTTGGTTGCCCGGATCTGTTGTTCATAATTGCCGGCAAACTTGAAGCTTACTCCAGGGGCCAGCTTGAGTTCACCTGATTGAATTTTCTGGTCAATGAACTCTTGAGCCTGTTCCACCACATCCACCTCGGCCATCTCAGCAACTTTGTCGAAAATCACGTATCCGTTCAGGAACGTGTTTTCGCTTCGGATCATTTGCGGACCTTTGGTGTAAATGACGTCGGCGAGCTCTCCCAGCGGCACCTGAACACCTGTCATGGCAGGTACCAGAATATTTTTCAGGTCTTCTGGTGAGGACCTGAGCTCACGTGCATACCTCACACGAATCGGAAACCTTTCGCGACCTTCCACGGTTGTCGAAAGTGCCATTCCACCAACCGCAGTCTGCAAAACCTCCTGAACACTGTTCACCGTTAATCCGTATCGCGCAATGGCTTCCCGATTCAGTTTTATCTCGATATAGGGAGCAGCCACTGACCGGTCGTAAAACACCGAGGAGGCCTTGATGGAAGGAACTTCTTTCAACAGTCGCTCAAACTCCAGACCGGTTTTTTCAATTGTCTCCAGGTCGGGGCCGTAAACTTTCATACCCATGGGTGCACGCATTCCGGTAGACAGCATGACAAGCCTTGTTTGAATGGGCTGAAGTTTCGGAGCCGATGTCAAGCCAGGCAGGTTGGTAACCTTGACGATTTCATTCCAGATATCGTCAGGACTTTTGATCTGTGGTCTCCATTGCCTGAAATGCTCACCTTTTTCATCAGGAATAAGCATTTCGCGCGGAATAAGCCGGAATTCTTCCTTCTGCCAGTCAAAGGTTGTTCCGTCGGTGAGAACAAATCTATCCTCTTTGTCAACTTTGAACCGCATTCTGTGGCCATTTTCATTCAGCATGTATTCGGGACGGTAGTTGATCGTGTTTTCAAACATTTGCACCGGTGCCGGGTCGAGAGCGGAATTTACGCGCCCCCATTTACCTACTGCAACATCAACTTCCGGGATGGTAGTCAGCCGCTTATCCAGTTGCTGAACATATTCAATATTGCGTTCAATACCTGCGTGAGGCATGCTGGTAGGCATCAGAAGGAACGATCCTTCATCAAGGGCTGGCATGAATTCCTTGCCGATTCCGGGGAATGCCTTTGATGCTGAGGTCCAGAACCGTCCTTCCCTGATATGCCATCCGATTTTATCCAGTCCTGTGCCGGCAAACCGGAAGGACCGGTCGAATCCCTGCCAGATCACCATTCCAAAAAGTACGGTGAATATGGGTATCAACAGAAATTTTGCCTTATTCGCCAGACACCATCTGAGAATCTGTTCATAATAATGTATCATGACGATCAGGATCGCCAGGATGGAACCGATGAGTCCGGCTACAAAGGAGAAATTGACTGCTGCGCCCTTGTGCGTGCCCAGTGGAAGCCATTCAATGGCCAGGTAATACAAAGCAACCAATAGGGTCAGTGCAATATTTATATACTTCGGCATTTCCTTGCGGGCTTCCGGCCATCTGCCCTTAAATAAGTTGCTGATAGCAATCAGGGAAAGAGCCATTGCCGGCCAGGCACCGAGGAATATCAAACCTGCCGGACCTGCGGCAAGCAAAACCAGGTTCCAGATTTTCCTGAACTTTTCCTTGTCGAAGCGGATAGAATAAACGTAATAAGCCAGCATCGGAAGAACCACCATGCCAAGTACATAGGATGAGGTTATCGCGAATGTTTTGGTGAAAGCCAGCGGTCTGAAAAGCTTGCCTTCCGAGGCTTCCATGGCAAAAACAGGAAGGAAGCTGACGATAGTGGTGGCCAGGGCCACCGTTACCGCAGCTCTTACTTCGGTAGTGCCCGTATAGATGAGGTTGAGCAGGTCTTTGCCTTTGAGCTGCCTGTTTCCGGGCATCTCCAGGTACCTGTTGATGTTCTCTATATCAACGATTCCGATATCGACCATGATGCCGATAGCGATGGCTATGCCCGACAGGGCGACAATGTTGGCTTCCACACCGAACAATCGCATCAGGATAAATGTCATTAAAACGCCTACAGGAAGCAGGAAGGACACGATAAAAGAAGCCTGCAGGTTCATGAGAAGGAGGATAATCACAATTATGCTTATCAGTACTTCATGTGAAAGCGCGGATTCGAGTGTCCCGATAGTTTCCTGAATCAGGCCTGTCCGGTCGTAGAATGGCACTACCGTAACCTTGGAAACGGTACCATCAGCGAGGGTCTTGGACGGGAGACCGGGTTCCAGCTCCTTGATTTTCGCTTTAACGTTATTGATCACCTGCATCGGGTTCGATCCATACCGTGCAACAACCACGGCACCGGTGGCTTCGGCACCTCCCTTGTCGAGTCCGCCCCTTCGGGTGGCCGGACCGAAATTGATCCGGGCAACATCTTTCAGGCGTACGGGAATATTGTCGCGCACCGTCACGACCGCGTTTTTCAGGTCATCCAGGTTTTTGATGTAACCCAAGCCACGAATAACGTATTCCACCTGGTTCAGCTCAATGGTTTCAGCGCCAATATCCAGATTGCTCTGGCGTACTGCATTCATGATATCCATTACGTTGACACCAAAGGCTTTCATAGCTTCAGGATCAATATCCACCTGGTATTCCTTGACAAATCCTCCTACCGGTGCCACCTCCGAAACCCCTTCAGCTGAGGCGAGTGAGTATCTGACGTAATAATCCTGAATGGTTCTGAGTTCCTGGGGATCCCATCCTCCGGCAGGTTTGCCGGTTTTCGGGTCGCGGCCCTCCAGCGTGTACCAGAAGATCTGACCCAGCGCGGTTGCATCGGGTCCCAGGGTGGGTTGCACGCCGTCAGGCAAAGTGCCGGCTGGCAAGGAATTCAGTTTTTCCAGTATCCGCGAGCGGCTCCAATAAAATTCGATATCATCCTTGAAAATGATATAGATGAATGACATGCCGAACATCGAAGTGGTACGAATGGTTTGAACGCCGGGTATCCCTAAAAGAGCCGATGATAAAGGGTAAGATACCTGATTCTCGATATCGCGGGGGGAGCGTCCCATCCATTCAGTGGCCACTATCTGCTGGTTTTCGCCGATATCAGGGATTGCATCTACCGGTACCGGATCGCGCGGCAGGGAGCCAAGGTTCCAGTTGAAGGGTGCCGTGACCAGGCCCCATGCCACAAAAACGGCTAACAGGAGAACCGAGACCAGCCGGTGCTCCAGAAAGTATTTAAGTATTCTGTTAAGCATAAAAACGATATTGTAAATGGAATGCGCAATGCGAAATCAATTACCCGGACAGGTAATAAAAGCGACTAACAGGCTAAGGAAGCCTGTTTTTGCGTCAGATAAGGTATTGCTGGATTTGAGAGAGCCGCGATCCGACATCCGGGGGAGGGGACTCCTCAGGTTCGGCCGGAAGGACCATCTCAACATACTGGATTTCTTCCGGTAAGGCAAAGAATACCGGGAATTCAAGGCAGGTTTGCGACAGCTCTGGAAGGTCAGGGGAAGAAACGAAATCGTTCTTCATCTGGAGGGTAACAGCTTCATCCCTGCAGCAATCCTCGGGATGCTCGCAACATGCCTGTGGGGTATGGAGAATAGAAAACTTGATCAGGGTATTGCAGCAATAATGGTAATGATAGGTAATACCGGTTGTTGGAACCAGAAGGACCAATGCCAGGATGATATTTGTAATTTTTCTGATCATCAGAATCATAGCCATTATTCACAAAGGTATATTTAATGAAAACAGTGGTTGTCAAATAATTGTTAAATATATTTTATTACCTGAGTTGATGCTCTAAAGATGATTTCTTTGTATTCATGTTTAAAAACCTGATTAAGAGAATCCGGCTTTTCCTGGCCTTGTTGATGGTTGCACCGATACCTATGCTGGCACAGACGGTTTCAGGAACGGTATTTGAAAAGAACAGCAATCAGAAGGTTCCGCTCCCTGCAGTAAATGTTCACTGGTCTGGTTCGAAAATCGGCACGGCAACCGATAGTAACGGCAAGTTTGAACTTTTTAAGCCCGAATACTTTTCTCGTTTGGTATTTAGCATGGTTGGCTACGCGAATGATACGGTTGATGTCGATAAACCACAAAATGGAATTGAAATATTTCTGGAACAGGGGAAAGCGATTGATGAAGTTACCATAAGCCAAAGAAGCCGGGGCTCACATATCGATCGTCTGGCGGTCATCCAAACGGAGAAAATCACTTATGCTGAGCTGTGTAAGGCTGCCTGCTGTAATCTTGCCGAGAGCTTTACTACCAATGCCTCGGTCGACGCCTATTATGGAAATGCCGTGACTGGAGCGAAACAAATTCGTTTGCTGGGTCTGGATGGTATATACGTCCAGCTTCTTACGGAAAATATTCCGAACATGCGCGGAATTGCAAGTTCAAATGGTCTGTCATATATTCCCGGGCCCTGGATGGAAGGTGTCAGCATATCAAAGGGTACTGCCTCGGTTAAGAACGGATACGAATCGATTGCCGGCCAGATAAATGTCGAGTACTTGAAACCACTTTCCTCCGATAAACTGTTTATTAATTTATTCGCCGGGAATAACGGACGAAAGGAGCTTAATGCAGGTGCTGCCGTAAAAATCAACAAATACCTCAGTACCCTTATTCTTGGGCATTTCAGTGATGATCAGCGAAAGGAGGACCATAACAGCGACTTTTTTCTGGATGAGCCGCTGTACCGGGCGTTCAATGTGTTCAACAGATGGTATTATTCGCGTGATAACCTGCACATCCATGGCGGACTCAAACTGTTAAAGGAAGACCGGTATTCCGGGCAGATGGATTTTAGCCGGGACAGCGTTCGCGACCTGAGTCATCCATACGGGATAGGCATACTCACGAAAAGAGCCGAAGGATTCGTAAAAGTGGGTTATGTTTTGAATAACAAGTTGAACGCCAGCTTTGGAAGCATAAATTCGATAACCTACCATGACCAGAATTCATTTTACGGAGTTCGTAACTATCAGGGTAATCAATTGAATTACTATCTCAACCTGATGTATGAAACTAACCTGATCAATGAAAAGCATACGCTGGTATCGGGATTCAGCTTTAATCTGGATAATTATGCCGAGTATCTTGATTCAATAAAATCAGAACGCTTTGAGCGAGTGCCCGGGATTTATACGGAATACAGTTTCAAACCCTCTGCGCATTTCAGCCTGCTGGCAGGTCTGCGAATGGATTACCATAATCTGTACGGGTTTATGGTAACTCCCCGGATGCATGCACGGTTTGATATTGATGCGCACACACATTTCAGGCTTTCAGCTGGTAAGGGTTACCGTTCGCCAATGATACTGGCTGAAAACAACCATTTTCTCGCCAATTCAAGAAATATTTACATAGAATCCGGACTCAAGCAGGAAGAAGCCTGGAACTTCGGAATGAATATCACACACTATATCCCTTTAGGTGTGCAGCCGATGTCCGTTTCTCTTGAAGCTTACCGAACCGATTTTTTGGAGCAGATTATAGTAGATCTCGATACCAATACCGATGAGGTCCGGTTTACCAACCTTAACGGAAGATCTTTTTCCAATAACCTGCAGATAGAGATTAACTCGCAGTTTATTAAGGGTCTGGAAACTAAGCTGGCCTTAAGAATCACGGATGTGAGGTATGATCTCAATGAGAAACTGGTAGTGAAGCCTCTTGTCAGCCGTTACAAAGGCCTTTTTGTTGCTTCCTATCAAACTCCCTTGAAAAAGTGGCAGTTCGACCTTACCTGGCAACTAAACGGACCGGGGCGCATTCCTTCAACTGCCTCTAATCCGGAGGGTTTCAGGATGGGAGAAAGCTTTAAAGCTTATCATATAGTCAATCTTCAGATCACGAAGTATTTCAGAACCTTTGATATTTATGCGGGTGTGGAGAATCTGACTGATTTCAGGCAAATGCATGCCGTTCTGGGAGGTGATTCGCCTTTCGGACCCTATTTCGATTCCTCCTTAATATGGGGACCCTTGCACGGACGAACTATTTACGTGGGATTCAGATATCGGATCGCAAAAACAGAATCATAAAATTAATATCATAAAAAATGCACAAGATGAAAAACCTGCCTAAAACTCTCATTGCTTTGATTCTGATGCAATTTGCATTCGCCTCCTTTTCTCCTGTCCAGTCTCAGGAAAAGAAGCCCGCAACGGTCAAAACCGAAACCATGAAGTGCTGGGTTTCTATGGATTGTGCCGGTTGCCAGGAAAAGATCGAAAAGAACCTGCCTTTTGAAAAAGGTGTCACGGGGTTACAGGTCGACCTTCCCACTAAAATGGTCAGCGTAACCTTTAAATCAGGGAAAACCACACCTGAAAAGATTGAAAAAGCTCTTCAAAAACTGGGTTTCGAGACAGAAATCGTTAAGGAAAAGAAATAAAATATCCTGGGTTCAAAGCAAGCTGTCCGAATAGGGCAGCTTTTTTTATTCATATTCTCTTGTAATTTGTATAAATATGCATAGATTTGCATCGAATTAGTAATATTATACAAATGGACCGACTAACAAGACAAGAAACGATTATGCTGATACTCCGCGATCAGTGGATCAGGAACCAGGATGAGCTTCAGAAAGCTTTGGAAACCAAGGGTTTCGATGTTACCCAGGCAACTCTTTCAAGAGATCTCAGACAAATTCATGTCATGAAAATCCTTGATCCTGTTAGGGGAGCCCGATACGTGTTGCCGGAAGACAAGGATATGCGTGAAGCCATTACCAGGCTTCCTGATCATCTCGATGGGGTTCTTACAATAGAGTTTTCCGGTCAGTTCGGTATTATTCGAACACTTCCGGGATTTGCCAATGGCATCGCATTTACTCTGGATTATCAGCAGATACCTGAGCTGATGGGCACAATCGCAGGGGATGACACCATTCTTTTGATCATGAAGGAGGGCGTTTCCAAAAATCTCATGGCCGGTATTTTGAGCAGCCGGTTTCCCGGTATTTCTCAGAAAATCATGTTTTGATAGGTGAATAATTATACAATATTGTTATGAATACGATGAAGAAGAAGGTGGTTTTGGCCTACAGCGGCGGATTGGACACTTCGGTTATCCTGAAATGGCTGATAAATAAAGGTTATCAGGTAATCTGTTATGTGGGAGACGTAGGCCAGGACGAAAATTACAAGGAGGTTGAAGCGAAAGCATTGGCACTGGGTGCTCACAAAGTGTTCGTTGAAGATCTGAAAGGGGAACTGGTAGTTGATTATATATTTCCTGCTCTCCGGGGAAATGCACTCTATGAAGGAAGATATCTGTTGGGAACGGCTATCGCACGTCCGCTTATCGCAAAACGACAGGTGGAGATTGCGAAAAAGGAAGGCTGCACCTACCTGGCGCACGGAGCAACCGGAAAAGGCAACGATCAGGTGCGTTTCGAGTTTGCCTACTACGCGCTTTTCCCTGAGGCCAAAATTATTGCACCCTGGAAGGATCCTGAATTCCTGAGCGAATTCAAGGGCCGCACGGATATGATAAAATATGCCGAACTCTATAACATACCCATCAAGCAAACTGTTGCCAAAAGTTACAGTGAGGACGAAAACCTCATGCACATCAGCCACGAGGCAGGAATCCTTGAAGATCCTTCCGAGAGATGTCCGGAGCACGTGTATTCAAAATCACTGTCGCCCATGATGGCGCAGGACAAGGAAACACTTGTCGAGATAGAATTTCATAACGGTACGCCGGTGAGAATCAAGAATCTCGACGACGGAATCGAAAAACATGATGCACTGGATATCTTTAATTATGCCAACCATATAGCAGGAGTCAACGGCATTGGCCGTATCGACCTCGTTGAAAACCGTTTCATCGGAATCAAGTCGAGGGGTGTTTATGAAACCCCGGGTGGGCACCTTTTATGGGCCGCTCACCGCGACCTGGAAGGCGTGGCCATGGATAAGGAGGTTATGCATCTCCGTGACATGCTGATTCCTAAATTTTCAGAATTGATATATAATGGATTATGGTTCTCTCCGGAGATGGATTTTCTGATGGCTGCCTTCAATAAAAGCCAGGAGCAGATCACCGGAACCGTTGTTGTTGCCCTGTACAAGGGTAACGCGATGCCTGTTTACCGCGAGTCTCCGGTCAGCCTGTATGATCAGGATCTGTCGTCGATGGATATCGAAGGTGGCTTTGATGCAACTGACAGCAGGGGCTTTATTAATATCAACGCAATCCGTCTGAAAGCCCATTATTTGGTGCTACGCAAGAAACAACCGTATCAGTGGCGTCCCGGGATTCTTAAATAAAGAGGATTATGAAACTTTGGCAAACCGCTGATTCACTGGACGCCAGGATAGAAGCTTTTACTATCGGCAATGATCCGGTACTCGATCAGGAATTGATTCCGTTCGACTGCCTGGCCACCATCGCACATGTGACGATGCTAAAGGAGATCGGAATTCTTGAGACTGATGAAGCTGAGAAGCTGAATGAGGCTCTCAATGAATTGATGGACCTTCACAGCCGTGGATTGTTCCGTGTACAGCCGAACCAGGAGGATGGTCATACTGCAATTGAGGAATTTCTGACAGGCCGGTTGGGCGATATCGGAAAAAAGGTCCATACCGGTCGGTCAAGAAACGATCAGGTGCTTACTGCGGTCAGGCTTTTTGAGAAATTTGCCGTTGAAGAGATCATTCAACTGGCAACGAATATGGCTGCAGCATTGAAACAATTTGCCAAAGACTGCCAGGGTTTACCACTGCCCGGATATACCCATACCCGGAAAGCCATGCCCTTCAGCGTGAGCGAGTGGGCAATGGCTTTCCATGATGCCCTCCAGGATGACCTGAAATTATTGCAATGCACCTATCAGCTCATCGACCAGAACCCGTTGGGTACCGGCGCAGGTTACGGTGTTCCGCTGCCCCTAAACAGGCAGACAACAACCGATCTTCTCGGGTTTGCCAAAATTCTTGAAAATCCCATGTACGCCCAGAACAGCCGCGGAAAGTTCGAATCGCGGATTCTGAACGATTGCCTCATGGTCCTTTACGACCTGAACAAATGGGCTGCCGATTTGATTTTTTACACGATACCGGATATCGGATATTTCTCCCTCGACCCTTCCATGGTCACCGGGTCTTCAATTATGCCTCATAAACAGAATCCCGATGTTCTTGAATTGATCCGGGCTTCCTATCATCAAGTTGCAGGATACGAGTACCAGCTTAAAACGATTCCAGCCAACCTGATCTCCGGTTACCACCGGGATCTGCAATTTACTAAGGAACCATTAATGAAGGGGTTGAGGATCTGTCACGATGTGTTGGAAGCCAGTATTGTGGTTCTCAAAGGATTGTCGGCCAATAAGGATACTCTGACCGCTGCCATGACCCCTGAATTGCTGTCGGTTCAAAAAGTAATGGAACTGGTTAATTCGGGAATACCTTTCCGCGATGCTTACAGGCAGATCTCACAACTCTACAAGCCCGACAACCCCGCTTCCGATTCGCTGTAATAGCGGCAGAATTCATTTAATCCGCACTCCTGGCATTTAGGTTTTCTTGCCTGGCAAACATAGCGCCCGTGAAGGATAAGCCAGTGGTGAGCAATGGAATGTAATTCCAGTGGGATCTGACTGGTCAGCTGGTGTTCCGTTTCCAAAGGATTTCTTGCTCCGGTGGTCAGTCCGATCCGTGCCGAGACCCTGAAAACATGGGTGTCAACAGCAAGTGCCTGTTTATCGAAAGCCACAGCGGCAATCACGTTCGCCGTTTTCCTGCCTATCCCCGGTATCGTCATCAGCTGATCGATTTCCTCGGGCAGGCGTCCGCCAAAATCATCGACAATTTTTTGTGAGGCCTGAATGAGATGCTGGGCTTTGCTGTTTGGATATGAGCAGGTTCTGACCATTGCAAAAACATCTTCAGGAGAAGCAGCAGCCAGGCTACCAACGGTCGGAAACTTGTCATAAAAAGCGGGGGTGATCATGTTGACGCGCTTGTCAGTGCACTGCGCCGACAATATCACCGCCACCATCAATTGGTAGGGATCCCTGTATTTCAGCTCGGTTTCCGCAACCGGCATGTTCACTTTAAACCATTCAATGACTTTGCCGTACCGCTCTTCTGTTGTCATTTAGGCTTGCTCACTCCGAAAAAGTAACTTTTACCCTGGAAAGCCATCCTGAAAATATCGGGTTTGCCCCCTGAAAAATAGCTCAGCTTGTTTTCGCTCGAGTTGAGTACAATACCGGTAGCATCCTGGTAAGCCCTGATCTCCACGGGATTCATGTTCGGACGGGTGATCTGAAGTTTGTACAATTCCTGCGGAGAGGATGCCGGATTAAAATCGTCGCGGAATTCTGATCCAACCAGGTATGACACGGTGTTGAGGTAAGCTGCCATTCGTGCGGAATCAACCGGAGCACCGTTCATAAGCCATCGGGTCCCTTCCTTGATAAGCGTAAAAGAGCTGTCGGCCGGATAGGTAAAACCGATTAGGGTAATATCATTCTGATTACCCCTGAAGAGATTTCTATCCCTGAGGCTGTTGATCTCCCGGTTGAATGTCATGGCCAGATATCCCTCAACGGCATACACTCCTTTATCGGAATCAACCCTCAAATAGGTGATAGGCTTGCGTGTATCCTGGTTGTAGGTGAAGCGGCCAAGCGTGAGCTCCGATTTTTCCCCTTTGCTGGAATAAACAACCACTTTAACACCCAGGGAATCTGTAATGTCATAATCTTTCCATAGCTCACTTTTGTTGGCGACCAGCCGTTCCGGTGTCATCGTGGCGAGCTCGTCGACAATTCCTTTGATCAGTTCCTGATCCGCAGCGAAAAGTTTGTCGTCGAATTTCAACTGCCAAACTGAATCTTTGAGGGCAATCTCGACATACCTGTTGCCGGCATTCTTTGGAAAAATGGAGATTTTGCTGATCTCATCCGCCTGCATTTCGATGATATCCTTGCGGAAAGAGCGCTCCCCTTTGGATGAACGTATAAGTTGATTTGCGCCTACAGCGGCGAGCAGTAATACAAATACAACGATTAAAACCTTGTTGTTCTTTTTCTTAGACATGGCCTTCCTCCATTCTTTTGTTCCTCAGATTACGGTTGAACTGTGATCTGAAAATTCCGTAGAATATCACCAGAAGCAATGGCAGCAGGAAGTTGAAATACTTCAGGAAGGCTCTTTTACCATCTTCGATCTGATCGAGCGGACGGTTAGTTACACCTTTTGTTCTCAATTCAATAAGCCCGGTATCATCTGATAGGTAATCAATCGAGTTAACCAGGAGGCTGACATTGTCGGGATCAGTTTTTCTTGTGTTCTGACCTTCTCCGGCAACAGCGAAATCTCCATCGCCGAAAACTACCATGGATGATTGGGTCTCGCCGGCAAGCTTCCCGGTTAAGACACCACCAACGGTTAATCCTTTCATCGGGAAATCAGCCTGTCCCCATTGCTTGCTGATGTCGAAATACGCTGGCGCAGCCTGGGTCCCTGAGAGATCCGAGGTTTGTGCAACCGGTGTCCAGGTCTTGGAGGCATCACCCGTATAGATTACTGTACTTGGAAAATACATGACTACGGACTCCAGTCCTTTGGTGATCGGGTGATCGGCGAATTTCGAAATCAGTGGCAGGTAGGGGAATTTTACCGCTGTATTGTAGGTAAACATTCCTTGCTGCTGTCTTACATTGATATTACCGCACCGGCTGTCGACCACAAAGTTCGGCTCCACCACAAGGCCCTTTCCTGACAGCCAGGTTTCCAGACCTGTACTAACTGCCAGTCCCCTCTGGACTTCCAGTTTGCCCTCTACACGATTGATACCGATAAAGATATTCCCTCCCTGGGCCAGGAACTCATCAAGTTGGGCGAAATGAGATGCCGGTAGGCTGTCAGTGGGTGCAATCAGAGCTATCGTTTTAAATTTCAGAAGGTTTTTGGCCGTATCCGTAATGAATACCGGTTCTACCTCATATAAAATGTTCAGTGCAGTAAGGACCTGTGGCATTGATGCCAGGCCAGGCTCTCCATGGCCCTGGATGATACCTATGGCGGGTTTGTTGATGACGGATATCTTCTTGATTGCTGAGGCAAGTGCGTATTCCATGGCTGAACCGGGTTGCATGAAAGGAATTCGCTCCGACTCCTCACCCATGGAAATAACCGCTCCCAGATATACTTTCTGCTGTTTTACCTGGTCCTTTTCCCTGGTATTGGCTATCACGGGCTGAATACCGGCAGAAGTAGCCTTTTGCTCGGCCTCAGGATCCACGCTGGGGTCGATAAATTCATAAACCACCTGACCTTTGGATATATTATTGAATTCTACCAGCATTTCCTTGAAATCCCTCTTTGTTTTCGCCAGTTCTGAAGGAACATTGCTGCTGAAATATCCGGTTACGGTTACCGGTTCTTTAATGTTTTTAAGAATATTCTTCGTTGCCCGGCTCAGGGTAAAACGATTGTCCGAGGTTAGGTCCATACGAAGGAAGAAATTATCCGAGAGTACATTAACCAGCACCAGAATGCCCAGTGCGATCAGTAAATAGGTTGCAGTCTTTTTCATCATTTTCCTGATTAATTGTTAGAACCGCCTTCTGGTCAGATTAGTTTCAGCTAAAATCAGCGATAAGGCAATCAAGCTGAGAAAATAAATCAAGTCTTTGGTATCAATCACGCCGCGGCTGATCGACTCAAAATGCGTGTTCAGATCGAGGTATGAAAAAATACTCCCGATAAATCCACTGAAATTGCCGGCAAGAACACCAAAAATGATATGAAAGAAGATGCCGATCAGCAGGGCTATCAGGAAGGAAACGATCTGATTTTTCGACAGGCTGCTGGCAAATAACCCGATGCCGATATAAGTGGCAGACATCAAAACCAAACCCAGGTATCCGGTCCAAACAGTTCCGTGATCCAGGGGACCCAGGGTAGCGATGGTAATATAATAGGGCAGGGTGAACGCCAGGGCGATTCCCACCAGCACGAGCGTAGAAAGGAATTTGCCGAGTATGACCTGCCAGTCCGTTATGGGCTTGGTTAAAAGAAGTTCAATGGTGCCTGAACGGGTTTCTTCTGAAAGAAGCCCCATGGTCATGGCCGGGATAAAAAAGAACAGCGACCAGTAGGCGATTCCGAAAAACGACTGCATGCTGGCCTGGTTGATCAGGAATACATCAGCCCCGGAAATCCAGGTGAAGAAGCCGCTGAAGCCTAAAAATGCGATCAGCAGAATATAGGCCATTAGTGAATTGAAGAATGCATTCAATTCTCGGCGCGCAATAATCCAGATTTCTTTCATCTTACCGGATATTTAATAGTTATCAATTCATGGTCAATTCGTGGAAAATATCTTCGAGCTTGGTTTCAACAACCACCATTTCGGTTAAAGCCCACTTATTCTTCACACACAAATCAAAGGTGGCTCTCCTGGAGCTCACGTTTGGCCGGCTTTGGATTTCGAAACGGTTATCTGAACCGCTGACCGGGTTTACCCAATCAACCGTTGGGATCTTCTGCAGTGCTGAAATAATTTCGTTTTTGGCACCGTCTTCAATGGTCAGTTTAAGCATCTCCTGACCCTGTGCTTTTTTGCGAAGGTTTTCAGGGGTGCCGTCCGCAACGATCCGTCCTTTGTTGATAATCAGGATACGGTCGCAGGTGGCTTCCACCTCGGCGAGGATGTGTGAACTCAGGATCACCGTTTTCTCACGGCCGATGGCCTTGATCAGGTCACGGATTTCGATGATCTGGTTAGGGTCAAGACCGGCAGTAGGCTCGTCAAGAATCAATACTTCAGGATCATGTATCAGCGCCTGGGCCAGGCCAACACGCTGACGGTAGCCTTTGGAAAGTTCGCCGATCTTCTTGTGCTTTTCGCCTTCAAGACCACACATCTTGACCATTTCGCGTATTCTGCCGGGAATCCGGGATTTGTCGATTCCCTGGATCTGGGCCACGAAACGCAGGTAATCAAGGACCGGCATATCGTTGTACAAAGGATTGTTCTCAGGCAGGTAACCGATGTGCTTTTTAACTTCTTGAGCCTGGTCAACAACACTGAATTCTCCAATGTGGATGTCTCCCTGGTTCGGAACCAGATAAGAAGTTATTGCCTTCATCGTGGTCGTTTTTCCAGCCCCGTTGGGACCAAGAAAGCCGAGTACCTCGCCGGTGTGAACCTTGAAAGAGATATTGTCCACAGCTCGCTGTGTTCCATATATCTTTGTCAGATTCTCGACAATGATGTCCATGGTGTATAAGTTTTAAAGGTTTTTTAGATCGGGTACAAATGAAGTAAATCGCAGCTGTATTTGATACAGTTGGTTAATGGTAATTAATACTCATTAAGGAAAATTAACAGTAGCAACTTTCAGCTCCTGTCAGGCTGAACCGTGATTTCGAGTATCTTTTTGGTTTCTTCCGTGATTCTGAACCTGTTGTCAATGCGATGGCCAATTATCCAGACTATTTTCTCCCCACTGGTAAGAATCCACGCCTGGCTCTTTTCCAGCCGGTTAACTTTTTGGTCGATAAAGAAATCACTCACTTTCTTAGTGTGATCCATTCCGAGGGGATAAAAGAAATCGCCTTTCTCCCATCTGCGAATAATCAGGGGGCAATCAAGCTTCTCATAGTCGAGGCAGGCGGTGTAGCGGCTTCTTACCGGCTCATATTTTGCATCGCCGGTGATTTGCCAGGCCATCGACATGGGCAGATTGTCTGCCGGTTGCTCGGGATCGAGATAATAGCGATCGGTATCCGGGGTAAAACCTTTTGCGATGATGATATCGTTCCGATCAACCAGTAGGGAATGAGTCCTGCTATGGAATACCTTGCCCGAAAATACTCCTGCCGAAGTGAGTATCTGCTTGATCTGCCTTCCGTTAAAGCCGAACGGCCGTAAGAGCTCGAATAGAATGGTTCCGGGATATTCCTCCTCTTTTAACCGGTTGATATTGATCCTTGTTTCGCCATTTTGGTGCTTGACCAGAACATAGGAAATGAGTTTGTTGTATGCATCGACAACGCCCTGTGCCCCGGTAAAAAGCAATTGCTCCTCCAAAAGGGTTTGCTTGAACGACGGGTTGATCTTTTCGATTTCGGGAAGGATGATTTTCCGTATCCGGTTCCTGATATAGCGTGTGTCCTGGTTACTTGAATCATGACGGTATTCAAGGTCCCTGAACCTGAGGTAATTGGTGATTCCTTCCCTGTTCGTGAACAGCATAGGCCTTATCAGGTGTCCCTGCCGGGGCTGAATGCCTGTAATCCCCCTCAGACCGGTTCCCCGGATCAGATTGATGAACATCGTTTCAATTGAGTCGTCGGAATGATGGGCCACAGCAATGGCCGAGCTTTCGGTTTCCTGCCTGATTTCTTCAAACCAGGCGTACCGTAATTCGCGTGCAGCCATTTCAATTGAAATTCCATTGGCCATCGCGTATTCCCGGGTCTGGAATTCAGTGAGATACAGACGGTAATCATAAACCACGGCAATTTTCCTCACAAAGGTTTCGTCCTCGTCGGATTCTGATCCGCGCAGCTTGAAGTTGCAGTGGGCCAGTATGACTTTCTGGTTGATCCTGGAAAACAGGTCGACCATAGCCATGGAATCCCCGCCACCGCTCAAAGCTACAATGACGGTTTCGCCGGGAAGATATATGCGGTTCGATTTTGAGAAACCGATGAAACGGTCAATCAGATCCTGCTTCATTTTATAATCCCAGAACCTTTAATCCCTGTTCGAAATAGATATCCTTGGGAATTCCTTTGTTATTTACCCGGTCGAGATCTCCCTGCAGTTCCGGTATAATAACTCCTTTTTCTGCAAGCAAGGCTTTCACTCCATCATAATTGCCATCACCCTGCAAGGTTATTATTTTCCCGGCCAGCCCGTTAATCGCCGATTTCATCGCTTCAAAATTAACGGTGTAGGTTCCCGATGCCTGATCGCGGGTGAAGGCTCCAGCCTCTTTAAAGAAATTGAACTGTAGCATATTGGCTTTCCCGTGGGCGTTGGAAGCTCCGAACCTCACTGATCTGAAAAGACCGGCAATATAGGTTACATAATTATCCATAAGGTCCTTGTTGCCAAGCTCTCCCATTGCTGCGAGTTGCGAAACCAGGTACAAACCCAGCACATCGGCTTTCGCCTCTTCAATTGCACTGTATTGGTCGCTGAGCGATTGCCTTACCGCACCTTTGCCATTCAGTGTATTCTTGATCCCAAGGCCGTGAGCAACCTCATGAAACATGATATTCTCGAAAAACGCATCGAAAACGATATGTTTCTTCTGTTCAGGATTCATGAGCACATCAGCTATCGGCACCAGGATCTTGTCAAATTTGGCCTGCATGGAATTCTTCAGCTGAAGTTTTCGGCTTCCCTTCTCGAGCTGAACGCGCTCGTCGTTAGGAAGGTTGATAGCGATGGTCTTGCTTCCCGAGTTGCAATCACCTGCATAGAAAATGGCATCATAAACCCCGAGGTCGGAATCACTGCCGGGAACTTCCTGCTTGTAATTATCGGGTACAGGCAGAGATTTCTGAAGTTGCGGGAGGAGGGCGGCAAACCTTTCAAGCTTTTTACTCCAATCCTGATCCTTAATCAGAACAAATGCTTCGTGTGCCGCTTTTAAACCCATCAGGGCGTCTTCATAATTTTCGATCGGCCCGATTACACAGTCAATATTGCTCGATTTCATATCCATCCACGCAATGTCGCTGGCATAGTAATCATCTGTAAGTAGAGCTGTCGACCTGGCTTCCAGATATTTCTTAAGGCCTTCGTTTTCAGCCAGTGCTGCCGCCTGAAGAAGAAGATCGGATATCTTTTTTGTCTGGCCGGCAAAAAATACGTGGTAGGGAATAGTCGTCAGCTTACCTTCTTTTTCCCGACGCAACAGGGTGTAAAGACTATTCTTGTCCTTAAGGTCCAGTGCGTTAAATTCTTCCTTGGTCATGTCGTCAGGGTAGAACTGAGCACCCGCCGGCTTTGCGTCGAATCCGCTAAGAAACGGTTTATCCTCATTTAACCTCTCCCACGGGCCGTAATTGATCCTGAGGAATTCCTGAACATTGGGATCGGTGTATTTTGCAAACAATTCATTACGGTTACCATAGGTTTCCTGCCAGAAAATATCATCAATGATGCCGGCAGCTTCAATGAGTAAGGGCAGGATTTGCTTTTCCTTCGCAGATAATGAACTGAGATCGGTGGTCAGCGGAAAGGACGCGTAGCCTTTAAGTTTTTCAGCTATCGGATCTGCTGATACAGGTGCTTTTTTTGTTTGGCAGGACATATTTATCAGGATAGATAACAAGGTAACAATCAATAAATACCCTTTGGTTTTCATAATCTGAATATTAAATTATTTGTCTACATCATCGCTCTTGAACTGGAATCCAAGACGTTTGCCGGTCTTCTGCCTGGCTTCGGAGATATTCTGATTGATCTGCCCCACAGAAATCAGTTTCACGGCATCGTAAGGGGGTACCAGCAGGTCGAAATCCAGACAGTACTGCACGGAAGCTTTTACGATCTCACGCATGTAATGCTGATTTAATACATTGGCGCCCATAGTGGTATAGTTAAATCCCGACTGACGCTTGCCCTGGACGAAAAAGTGGTTGTTCTTGTTTATGAAAATGCGGGCAACCAGATAGCCAAGGTCCTCCGCGCGATTATACTTGAAAGAATCTGCCAGGAAATTGTACAGGTTGATCACACCGGAATAGCCTGCTGAGGCATCCTCCCTGATATATTCGGTTTTCCAGATCTCGTGATCCCGATCGAACTGAAAGATATTGGAATGCATGCTGAATATGAGCAGGTCACCTGCAACTTTCAGCTCAGCTGTAAATTCACCATGATCGGTAAATACCACCTTTACGCGCGGATCACCGCCCGCCAGCCTGGCATTGTATTCCTCTGAAATCCGGGCAAGCTCCTGCTTGAGCAATCTGAAGGCGGCACAGGTGTTGTCGAAAATCTGCTGTTTGAGTGCAGACTTGCTGTTCAGTGTTGCGATGATTTTGTCATCCGAAGCGCCATTTCTCATAATTCAATGATTAATAGGAACGTGCGAAGATTACCCTGCGTGAAGAGGGACGGCCGGTGCGCACGCATAAGCCGGGTTCTTCAACGGAATCCAAAGGTATGCAACGTATGGTTGCCTTGGTTTCTTCCTGTATCATTTTTTCGGTTGCCGCATCACCATCCCAGTGAGCGGATATGAATCCGCCGATCTCCACCTGCTCCAGAAATTGCTCCCAGGTATCAACTTTAAAAGTGTTCTGAGCCCTGTAGTTGAGAGCCTTGTTATATATATCTATCTGCATCTGGTCGAGCAGAGCCGGTATGATCGTCGTAAGCTCATCCTGCGAAACAAACTCTTTGGTCAGCGTATCGCGACGGGCCAGTTCGACCGTGCCGTTCTGCAAATCGCGCGGGCCAATAGCAATGCGGAGCGGTACTCCCTTAAGCTCGTATTCAGCGAATTTCCAGCCGGGCTTGTGGGTGTCGCGGTCATCCACCTTGACGGTAATGCCCAGTTTTTTCAAGGAATCCTTTATGGCATGCGAGCGTTCAACGGTAGCTGCGTATTCCTCCGGAGTTTTATAAATGGGTACGATAACTACCTGCTGCGGTGCAAGTTTCGGCGGCAGGACCAGACCATTGTCGTCGGAATGTGCCATGACCAGAGCACCCATCAGACGGGTAGATACTCCCCAGGATGTGGCCCATACATATTCTTCTTTGCCTTCACGCGAAGCGTATTTAACGTCGAATGCTTTGGCAAAATTCTGTCCCAGGAAATGGGAGGTTCCGGCCTGCAATGCCTTGCCATCCTGCATCAGGGCTTCGATACAATAGGTATCCAGTGCCCCGCCAAACTTTTCCGATTCTGTTTTGATACCCTTAATCACCGGAATGGCGAGGAACCCTTCTGCAAAGGTTGAGTAGACTTCCAGGATTTTGAGCGTTTCTTCTACAGCTTCCTCGCTGGTTTCATGGGCGGTATGCCCTTCCTGCCATAGAAATTCCGCGGTTCTCAGAAAAAGCCTGGTCCTCATCTCCCATCGCACAACGTTGGCCCACTGGTTAATCAGTATGGGAAGGTCGCGGTAGGATTGTATCCAGTTCTTGTAAGTATTCCAGATGATGGTTTCCGAGGTCGGGCGAACAACAAGTTCTTCCTCAAGCTTTGCCGATGGATCCACTTTCAGTCCACCGTTAACCTCATCTTTCATGAGGCGATAATGCGTTACAACAGCACATTCTTTTGCAAATCCTTCAACATGCTGAGCTTCACGGCTGAAAAATGATTTCGGAATAAACAACGGGAAATAGGCATTAACGTGACCCGTTTCCTTAAACATGTGATCTAACTCTTGCTGCATCTTCTCCCAGATGGCATAACCGTACGGCTTGATCACCATGCAACCTCTGACTGCTGAGTTTTCAGCGAGATCGGCCTTGATAACCAAATCGTTATACCATTGAGAATAATTTTCACTCCGGGGTGTTAATACCTTAGCCATTTTTATGTGTTTGGTACAATATTTGTTTAGAATGGAAAAATGAGAATACAAATTAAGGAAATAATCTCCTATATTTAAAACCTCATAGAAGGGAACGCCATGAAAGCAACAATTGCAAAACTACTGCCCATCCTGCTGCTCGCAAGCTCTTGCAGCACCGGGGTTTTTCTTACATCCGGCAATGCGGATGATGTTTATTACAATCCTGGTAATCAGCCAGTCGTGGTAAGCAAAAGGATTGCTGCCCCAGCCGGCCAGGTTGCACCGCCCAGGCAGGATAATTTGCGCGTGGCGGAGGATTCCTTAAAGCTTGCCCAGGAGAATTACCGCCTGGTTGATTCTGCTGGTCAGGAGTACGTTAACGAAGGCGAATATGCCCAGGACAACGGTCAGTACAACGATGAGGACTATTACTACACTAACCGCATAAACAGGTTCTATCGCCCAGGTATAGCGCTGGACTTTTATGATCCATGGTATACTGGATTCGGCTACGGTGGATTCGGTTACGGTGGATTTGGCTACGGCGGCTTCGGCTATTATGATCCTTTCTACTACGATTTTTACTCGCCTTACGGTATGGGCGGATGGTACAATCCATGGTACAGTTCATGGTATGGCGGATATTACGGTATGGGATACGGATCGATGTACTGGAACGATTATTACTGGAACGACTGGGGAAACAACCATGACGGCAACAAGGACAACTATCATTACGGACCACGCCGGTCTGACCGTACCGACGGTATTTCAGGCGGCGGTCGCTCAGGCGGTTCATCAGGAAGTGACCGGGTTCTTGCCAGCGGCGGATCTGCCGGTGGTGGAACAGGATCGTCAGGATCAGCTTTGAAAACCGGAAGTACTGGTGTTGTGGCAGCTCCGCGCTCTTCTTCTGATCTCAAGTCGGAATCAAAACCATCCGGTTACCGCAGCAGCATATCTGCAGGACAGTCGGGTTCAAACTCAGGTTTGTCCGACCGAACCAACTCAAGCAGCTATATCCGTTCGCGTACCGGCTCATCGTATGTTCAGCCATCCACCCAGGGCTCTTCATCCCTGCGTTCCTCCGGAAACAGTGGCTCGGAATACCGTTCTTCCTATGTGAGGCCTAAAACCTCCTCATCGGGTGGTTCATCTTCAGGGATCAATTCTTCGTCCGGTGCCTACAGAAGTTCCCAATCGGGTGCAGTCAGGAGTTCCTCAGGCAGCAGCTATTCGGGCAGCTCCGTACCCAGAAGCAGCAGCTACAGCAGTGGCAGCTCCTCTGGAGTGCGCAGCTCTTCCAGCTACAGCAGTGGTTCCTCTTCCAGCCGGTCCAGCGGATCCTCAAGCTATTCTTCGGGTAGCTCATCCAGTGGCGGCGGCAGCTCATCACGCTCAAGCAGCGGTGGTGGATCTGGCAGACGTTAAAAAGCCTTTTAAAATAGTATAATGGATTCGTCAGAATTCGATAGACACTCTCGCTATACCATTTCAATAAATCGATTTTAATCAACACCATGAAAAGAAATATTCTAACAATCAGTCTGTTAGCACTATTTGCTGCCGGACTTTACGCCCAGAACGAACAGGATGTGCTCCGATATTCTTTTATTCAAACCGGAGGAACCACTAGGTCACTAAGTATGGGCGGAGCTATCGGTGCTGTTGGCGGTGATTATGCCGCAGCCAACGTAAACCCAGCCGGATTGGGCATTTACCGGACTGGTGAATTTGCTTTTACAGGCGATTACAACACCTTCTCCTCCAAATCATGGTACCTCGGTGAAGTGATGTCGGATAATGGATTTAAGATGGGTATGAGTCACTTTGGACTGGCTATGCCCCTGCGTTTTACGAGGGAAGATTCTCCCGTAAAGGGAATAACCTTTGGCGTAGGTTATAATAAACTCAAGGACTACGGCCAAAATGTGACGATCAAAGCTTTCAACTACACCAATTCTCTGGTCGACGGCTTTGTTAGGTCAGCCAACGAAACAGACGGGCAGTGGGACGCTTTTGGCGACGGACTTGCCTGGGAGACTTACCTGATAGATTATGACTCCATAACGGGAAGTTACTTTTCGGACTTCGACAACTCTCATTACGGACAGCTGCAGCGCAGAACAATAAACACCAGGGGATCTCTTGGCGAATATGATTTCAGCATGGGGATTAATTTTTCAGACAAGTTATTCTTCGGAGCGACGCTCGGCCTTCAGAAAGTGAATTATTCAGAGGTGTGGGAACACTCCGAGGAGGATCCCAATAATGATATTAATTTCTTTAATGCATTTACCTACAAGAACTCGCTCAATACTTCCGGATCGGGAGCCAATCTTAAACTCGGCTTATTGGCTAAACCGCTGGAATACCTGAGGGTCGGGGTATCCATCCAGACTCCTACCGCCCTGAAATTGCAGGATAATTATACCAGCTCCATGTCTACCGACCTCGATGACGGACAACCGGTTCATAAGTATGATGCAAGCGGTGATTATGATTATACCGTGACTACGCCTTTTAAGGCTACCGGCAGCCTGGCTGTCATCTTTAAACAATACGGACTGATTTCAGTCGACTATGAATTCATCGATTATTCAAAAGGCAAGCTTAGCTCATTCGACTATAATTTCTTTTACGAGAATGAAGCGGTCACTACACGCTTTAAGCCAACTTCCAACCTTCGGATTGGTGGTGAATTGGTGTTAATGAGTAATTATTATGTGCGCGGTGGATTTGCCCTTTACGGAAACCCATATGTATCAGATGAACCCAATGCCGGGAATAACCTTAATATCTATTCTGCAGGGGTAGGGTATCGCGACAAGCAGTATTATCTTGATCTTGGTTTTGCTTATTCAGGCTGGGATCAGGCCTATTTCCTTTACGGCACTAATTCGGCTGATATTTCCAACTCTCAGGTCAGGCTCCAGGCAACTGTCGGATTCAGATTCTGAAATCGTTGAATAACCAATCCAGGATGCTGAGATCCTGAACAAAACCAAACCGGTCTGAAAAGACCTGGTGATAAGGCACAGGCACGTAACCTGTGCCTTGTTTTTTTCCCTTGGGGTGAATCCGGTACCTGTAATCCCCAGGACCGTAAAATCCGGGCACTTGGTACTCGTCTGTATACCTGACTGCAACTTTGGCTTTAAGAAGCTTTAAAACCGCATCCGTGGCCATCCTGTTGTAATCAAGGAGGTTTTCAGGCCTGACTTCCCAGAGGAACCTGAAATTGTCGATCAGAAATTCGTAATAGGGTGATCGGCGGTAGGCCGATTCAACCGAGCGGAAATGAATTTTCTGCCAGTTCTCCCGATAGTCGATCTTAACTTCACTGATCGGCATTTTCAGGGAATTGCCCTTTACCACGGGTATGCTCAGATCAATGGGCCCATTTGCGGAAAGTATACGAAAACGGTTGCGCCAGGATTGCTTTTCGTAATTCTCGAAAATCTCAAGGTAGGCGACATCCGCCGACACCAGTACGTTAAAATATTCAACTGTACCCAGAAATGATGTGGTCAGCCAGACTTCCTTCATCATAAAACTAGCGGATTCTTTTGAACAGCCTGCCGAAATGGAATTTTTTCAGATAATCGTACTGGTTCTGGTGTGACCAGAGAATGCGGGTGGCAATTCCTATAACATGGGATTTGGGCACAAAGCCTATTTTACGACTGTCGTCGGGATTATCCCGGTTATCGCTCATCACGAACAGGTAATCCTTTTCAAAGGTATAGCTGGTAACCAGCCTGCCATCGATGCGGACCCCCGAGAAGTCGATTATAACTTCATGCTTCTCATGTATTTCAATAAGATCCCGGTAAAAATCTATCGTTCTCAGGTCAATGTTCACGGTCATGCCTTTCGCCGGAACTCTGAAAGTGCCGAACTGGTCGCGGTTCCACATGAAGAAGTTGGAAACGGGATAATAATCTGTAGCCACATCACCCAGGTACATTTTGGTTTCCCTGACCGTTTTAATCCCGGGCTCCTTCTCGAGGAGAGGAACGACGCTCTTCGGCATGTCGATGTCGAAAATCCCGATATCAGCGGCAATCCGGGGTTTCTCAAGATCGTGCTTTTTAAGGAAGTCAGCAGAGATGGTACTTCCCTCAGTGATCACACGGTATTCAGCCCTGGCCGTCAGCGGTACCGGAATTTCCCGGTGATTAACCGTAACAATCTTGTCCTGAATGAGTACCGTATCCGTTGGCAAGCCTATGATCCGGCTGATCATGACCCTCTTCCGGTCGATTGGCTTGTCGGATCCTGCCGGAGTATTGAATGCAATGATGTCCTGATAGCCAAGCTTTTTCAAGGCCGGCAACCTGAAATACGGCAGCCGTATGCCATCAACATAAGGGGCATTCGTACCGGGCAGTCCGACAATTGATATCGGAAAACGGATACCAGCCCTGAATTTGTTGACCAACACCCTTTCGCCGGGTAAAATGGTCGACGACATATGGAAATCACTAACCCTGACCGACTGGTAAAAGAAAATGCGAACCAACAAAAGGATAAGGAGGGCCAAAAGTGACCACCTCATAGCAGACCGGTATTTCTTCATAATGGATTCTGAGGGTTGGATTCTACCTGATTTTCATGAATACCCGGTTCCACCTGATGTTGGCCGGGAATTTTTTATCCTTGTTAAAGGACAGATAAACAAATTTCGGTTTCCCAACAATATGGTCTTCAGGTACGAAACCCCAGAATCTCGAGTCGGCTGAATTGTGACGGTTATCGCCCATCATCCAGTAATAATTCATCTTGAAAGTGTAGGAAGTGGCAGGTTTTCCATTGATCAGGATGGTTCCTGCCGATACTTTTAAGTCGTTGCCTTCGTAGGTATGGATTATCCGCTCATAAAGCGGAAGGTTTTCGAGCGTGAGAGGGACTGTAGTACCCTGTTTGGGGATCCATATCGGTCCGTAATTATCTCGGTTCCATTTGAACTGCTCAGTAAATGGGAAAGTGGAACTGTCCCATTCCCCTGCAGGTTTCTCCATGACCTGCATAAACTTGACATTGCTGAGGGACTTAATGTCACGGGCTTTCTTTGCTGAAAGGGGAAGGATGTAGCCATTACTGGAAAACTGTATGTCGACCTTGGAAATATCCAGATTTTCAAGCTTTTTCTGGTTTATCGGTGTGCCGTCGGTGATCACATTGTATTCAAACTGCATGTTCTCAAGAGAATCCTGAGCTATCCCGTTCACATACACCCAATTGTGGCGTACTTCAATGGTATCCCCCGGTAAGCCGATACAACGCTTGATGAAATTCTCCCTGCGATCAACCGGACGGACTACAAGCTTTCCAAAATCACCCGGATTGTTGAGAACGGTTTGTTTTCCAAACCTCCTGCATAAGCTGTAATAGCTTTCATTACTTTGGATTTTGGTACAAACGGTATCACCCTCGGGATAATTAAAAACAATCGGGTCATTATGTTTTATCTCGGTAAATCCAGCCATGCGGCGATAAGGATTCTGTATCCAGGTAAGGAAAGAATTCTTATCCTTGGTTAACGGCAAGGTATGCTGAACTAGCGGAAAGGATAGGGGAGTGGTTGGTACCCGCGGACCGTAACTCACCTTGCTTACAAAAAGGTAATCTCCGATCAGCAGCGATTTTTCCATCGATGCGGTTGGGATGTTGAAGTTCTGGAAAAGAAACAAATTGATGAAGGAAACGGCAATCAGTGCAAAGATCAGCGCATCAATCCATTCCACCAATGAGGAATTTTTCTTGTCGCGTTTTTTCCAGAAGGTCCAGTTAACCTTTTTGGTCAGATACATATCGAAAATGACCGGCAATCCCAGTAACCAAAGGTATCCCCCGAGCCAGATAACCCAAAGCAGGTAAATAAAGGCTACGATTCCAAATTTGATGTACTGTTTACGCGGGATGCTTTTAAAATCTGTTTTCATAATCTGTTAAATAAACGGGTCCAATAAATCCTGAACGGCTGATCCGGGTTCTTCTTGGCAGAGAACCAGATAAGCAGGGGTTTTCCAATGATATGATCCTCAGGCAGGAAACCCCAATGCCTGGAATCTCTTGAATGATGGCGGTTATCGCCGGTAACGAAATAATAATCCTGTTTAAATGTGTAGGTTTCGGCAGGCAATCCGTTAATAAATATCTTATCCTGAATAATTTCCAATCGATTCTTCTCATAAACTTCAATAATCCGCTGAAAGAAACAGAGATTCGCCAAAGTCAGCCGTACTGAGTCACCTTTCCGCGGGACAATTACCGGGCCAAAGTTATCACGGTTCCATGGATACCTGGCATCATGAGGAAAAATATTGTAATCGCCGTGTCCGGGCTCCTGAAGATTAGCGGTAATCGCCGTTACTTCAGGCCTGAGGCGTACCTCCGGTAACTGATAAGCCCTCAGCGGAATTAAATATCCCAGGCCGGGAAGAACCTGCGTTTCGTTCATGTCGAGGCCCAGCCTGGTCAAAATATCTCTTGGCAGTTGCTGATTCCTGACTTCCACCAGGTAGTCAAAGGAAACAAGAAGTGAATTAAATCCCGGCGATGGAATTACTACAGTATCACCAGGAAGGCCGGTGCACCTGCTGATTTCAGGGCTTCGCCTGTCAATCGGCCGATAATGAACTGCAGACCCTGATCCGGAGCTGCTTTTCTCCGTCTGGTTTTTCCGTTTCCAGGAGTAATAGCTGATCGATGGCATGTCAACCAGCACCGAATCCCCTTCCGGGAAATTGTATGCCAGAAGATCACCGCGGCTGATATTGGCAAATACGTTAATGCCGGTCAGCCTGTGGTAGGCTTTAAAGGATCCGACAGGCAAAAGAGGCAGCCGGGGCCCGTAATGAATTTTGGAAATCAGCACGTTATCACCTGGCTGCAGGACAGGCTTGACGCCTGAATGAACGATGGTAATGCTGTCGATTGCGAGCAACCGGATGATCCAGATCGTAAAAACCAGCCAGATCGTAAGGTTTAACCATGCGGGGATTTTTTCTGCCTTTGCAGGCACCCAGAAAAACCATTTTACCCTGCGGGTCAGGAAGATGTCAATGAGAAATAATTCAGCAATAAGAATCAGCGGCTGCCTGAAAAATACGGAAAGTAAACTGCAGATAAGTGTGAATGTCGCAAACCAGAACCACCTCATCTTCTTCTCGGAATTTATTGATTTATCAGATCCTTCATGGTATGGATACCTTTCCGCCCAGCCATGTATTCAGCTGCTGCCACCGCACCTTTAGCGAAACTGCGCCGGGTGAAGGCTTCATGAGTGATAGAGATCCGATCCTCATCGGAAACGTAAAACACAGAATGTGTTCCTGTTACATTACCCTCGCGAATGCTCGTTACCTGAATTTGATCTTTAGGAGCAATCAGGTCGGGAGTCCATCCGGCAATGTTTTCATTATCTGAGATGATCTGGCCGGCAAGCGTTAAGGCCGTGCCGCTCGGGGCATCTTTTTTACGGATGTGATGTATTTCTTCAAGCCTGACCGAATAGTCGGGATAGGAACCCATCAGCCTGGCCAGAGAGGCATTCAGTTCAAAGAATAGGTTGACTCCGATGGAAAAGTTGGAAGCGTAGAAAAGGCCTCCGTTCAACTCGGAGCACAGCGCCTTGATTTCCTCCAGCCGCTGGAGCCAGCCGGTGGTGCCTGAAACAACCGGAACACCGGCTGCAAAGCACGCTTTGATATTGTTGAAGGCTGAATCGGGACGGGTGAATTCTACCACTACATCAGCCCTTGAGAGAACAGCCGGAGTAAGATCCTGCTGATTGTTTTCATCTATGATAAATTCGATCACGTGATTCCTGGTCAGGGCAACACTTTCCACTTCTTTGCCCATCTGTCCGTATCCTATCAATCCGATTTTCATACCCATAAACATACATAAAAAAAGGGAAGTTCGCATAGGAACTTCCCTTTATCTTAATTGCTGTGATTCAGTTATTTTGCTCCCATAACCTCTTTTGCAATAGCAGCAAAAGCCTGGGGCTCATTCATGGCGAGGTCGGCAAGAACCTTGCGGTTCAGCTGATAACCACCCTTGTTTACATGACCCATAAATGCAGAATAAGAAATACCGGCTTCGCGGCATGCTGCATTGATCCTGACAATCCAGAGGGCACGGAAATGCCTCTTTTTTGTCCTTCTGTCGCGGTAAGCGTAACCTAAACCTTTTTCGTAGGTATTCAACGCTACTGTCCAGACATTGCCCCTCGGGCCGAAATTACCTCTCGTCTGCGAAAGAATTTTTTTTCTTCTTCTTCTTGCGGCGACGACATTAACACTTCTTGGCATAATTTTTCTTTTTTTGAAGGCAGGCGGTGAACTTAATCAACACTTTTTGGGCTCTGCATTCGGGTTAAACACTTTTTAAAAACCATTTGGAAAATCCTGATGATCACTTCATCGCCAACATCAGCTTCACATTGTTTGAATCGGTTTTGTCGATCAAACCAAAATAGCCAAGATTGCGTTTTCGCTTAGTTGACTTTTTTGTGAGAATGTGGCTTTTGTAAGCGTGCTTTCTCTTGATTTTTCCTGTACCGGTCAGCGTAAAACGTTTTTTCGCGCCGGCTTTCGTCTTCATTTTAGGCATTGTATTATTTCTCCTTTAAAACTACTTTTTCTTCTTTGAGGAAAGAATGATCGTCATCCTTTTGCCTTCCAGCGTAGGATTCTGGTCCATCTTCCCGTATTCGTCAAGCTCCTGAGCAAATCTCTGCAACAATTCCTCACCATACTCCTTAAACAAAATCGACCGCCCTTTGAAGAACACATAGGCTTTAACCTTGGCGCCTTCTTCGAGGAACTTCTTGGCATGATTCAATTTGAAATTGAAATCATGGTCATCGGTCTGGGGACCGAAGCGAATTTCCTTGACAACGATTTTTGTCTGTTTCGCTTTCAGTTCCTTCTGCTTTTTCCTCTGCTGATAAAGGAACTTGCTGTAATCGGTAACTTTGCAAACCGGCGGATCGGCGTTGGGGGAGATCTCCACCAGATCCAGTTCAAGGTCTTCAGCTATTTTCAGGGCTTCCTGCAGGCTGACGATTCCTGCATTCTCAACATTTTCCCCGACAACACGAACAACACGGGCACGAATCTCTTCATTGATTCTGAACTTTTCCCGCAATTCATCTTTCTTGCGGGGTGCCCACTTAGGTTTGGTCTGATTAATAGCGCAATCCTCCTTTTTCGTTTCTAACTTTTACCAGTGTCCGCAGTTACTTTTTATTCGTTCCTGCGTAATGTTTCGTCAACTTCCTGCCGGATCAGGTTAATAAATTCTTCCGGTTTCATACTCCCCAAATCTCCGTGACCTTGCTTCCGAACCGATATTGTCCCCTCAGTTTCTTCTTTTTCACCCACGATAAGAAGGTATGGAATTCGCTTTAACTCGTTATCCCTTATTTTCTTACCGATCTTTTCGTTCCGGTCGTCAATCAGGGTGCGAATATCGGAATTATTTAACAATTTCAAAACACCTTCTGCGTAATTCTGATACTTTTCACTGATTGGCAGAACAATAGCCTGATCGGGTGTCAGCCAGATCGGAAACTTCCCTGCGGTATGCTCAATCAAAACAGCAACAAACCGTTCCATAGAACCGAACGGTGCACGGTGAATCATCACCGGACGATGCTTCAGGTTGTCCTGTCCAATGTATTCAAGTTCAAAGCGTTCCGGAAGGTTGTAGTCGACCTGAATAGTACCGAGCTGCCACTTGCGTCCGATAGCATCCTTAACCATGAAATCGAGTTTCGGTCCATAGAATGCCGCTTCGCCGGGAACAACCACCCCAGTCAGACCTTTCTCCTGGGTAACCTCAATAATGGCCTGCTCGGCTTTGTCCCAGTTTTCATCTGATCCGATATACTTATCCGGATTATTGGGATCCCTCAGAGAAATCTGTGTGGTAAAGTCTTTAAAATCAAGTGTTTTAAAGATGTACAGCACAATATCGATAACCTTGGCGAATTCTTCCTTGATCTGATCGGGCCGGCAGAAAATATGTGCATCATCCTGGGTAAATCCCCTGACGCGGGTCAGCCCATGCAATTCGCCGCTCTGTTCATAACGGTAAACAGTGCCGAACTCGGCCAGCCTCACCGGAAGATCTTTATAGGACCTCGGCTTATGCCTGTATATTTCGCAATGGTGCGGACAGTTCATCGGTTTAAGAAGAAATTCTTCCCCCTCCACCGGTGTATGGATCGGCTGGAATGAGTCCTTCCCGTATTTTGCGTAGTGCCCGGAGGTAACGTACAACTCTTTCTGGCCAATGTGTGGGGTGATAACGCCCTCATATCCGTATTCTTTCTGAATCTTTTTCAGGAAATTCTCCAGTCGCTCCCGAAGTGCAGCTCCTTTTGGAAGCCAGAGCGGCAGGCCACTGCCCACCCGCTGACTGAAAGTAAAGAGTTCGAGGTCTTTTCCAAGCTTTCTGTGGTCCCTTTTCTTGGCTTCCTCCAGCAGAATAAGATATTCATCGAGCATACTTTTCTTCGGAAAGGTTATCCCGTAAATCCGGGTCAGCTGCTTGCGCTTCTCATCTCCGCGCCAGTATGCTCCGGCGAGACTGACAACCTTGATGGCCTTGATCAGCGAAGTGTCGGGCAGGTGAGGGCCGCGGCAAAGGTCGGTGAATGATCCGTGCTTGTATAAGGTAATCGTTCCGTCCTCAAGGTCCGATATCAATTCAACCTTGTATTCGTCACCTCTTTTGTTGAAAAGGTTCAGGGCTTCAGGCTTGGAGATTTCCTCCCGGTTGAAAATGGATTTCTTGGCAGCCAACTCGATCATCTTGGATTCGATATCAATCAGTTCAGTTTCCGACAGAACCTTCTCCCCAAGATCAACATCATAATAAAAGCCGTTTTCAATGGCAGGGCCGATACCGAATTTTGTTCCCGGATACAGGTTTTCGATCGCTTCAGCCATCAGGTGGGCGGAAGAATGCCAGAATGCATGCTTTCCTTCGGCATCATCCCATTTGTGAAGCCTGATCGATGAATCTGCATTGATCGGCCGGTTAGCGTCGCGGATCTCACCATTGACGGTAATTGCCAGAACTTCTTTTGCCAATTGTGGGCTCAGGCTTTGAGCAATCTCGAAGCCGGTAGTTCCGGCCGGATATTCCTTGACTCGGCCGTCGGGGAAGGTAATGTTTATCATATGGGTATGTTGTTAAAACCCCCAGACTGAAATCTGGGGTTAACCAGAAGCTTGCCTGATTAACCCCAGGCTTTAGCCTGGGGGTTTTTGAAGTGCCCAGAACAGGACTCGAACCTGCACATCCTTGCGAATACTAGTCCCTGAAACTAGCGCGTCTACCACTTCCGCCATCTGGGCGTTTTCCTTAAAAGAACGCCTGGTGCCCAGGACAAGAATCGAACTTGCACAACCTTACGATTACATGGCCCTCAACCATGCGCGTCTACCATTTCCGCCACCTGGGCTTGGGGACCGCAAAGATATATATTTTTTCAAATTACCAAAGACTAATCAAATCTTGAACCTGCAAAGATCTTTTTTCGCTCCCGGTCAGTTCATAATCCAGTGCAAGTTTTTTAAAGCAGATTCGAAGGAAATCGTTATTAGGCCTCGGTTTATAGAATTCAGCCTTAAGGGGTAAGGATTGCTTTATCAGGTAATTCGTGACATCCCGGCGCGAATGCACGGTTCCGTGATCGGCGGGATTGAGAAAGAACAAAACGTCAAAAATTTCCGGAAACATTTTTTCATCCGGCTCCAGGGTCATGTCGAGGTAAGTGAGTATGGGAAAGTCGGGCATATCCGCGACAAACAGAGGCAACTGGAGTTCCTGACCGATAATCGCGTATAACAGGCACATCGAATGTTCATTTGCTTTGCCGGTTTCCAAGACCCGGTTGATGAAATTGTTTCCGGGGGATTCCGGGTGTGCCTCATTGAGCGCGATACCGGTTTTTCCAAAAAAGAAAGTATTCATGACCCGGATTTTTTCGAGGGCTGTGAGCGTATCGGATAATTCGAGCCAGATAACTTCGCGAAGGGGCTTCAGGATTTTTACAAACTGGTCACGGGTAAGGTCCGGAAACTGGTATCTCGACATGAGCCAGGCCCCATCGATTAGTCTGGGGCTCTTGCTGAAAAACCATTCATTCAGTTCGGTGCGGAGCTGGTTAAATTGAACCACCTTGATAATTTTCTCGATGCGCTGATGCAGCAGGGGTGACATCGCCTGCAAGGCTGCCGTCTCCAGATCGGGAAGCATCTCGGTGCCCATCTGCTCAATTTTAGTGCTGACCGCTTCGTATACCAGTTGATCCGGATCGTCCAATAACTTAATCAATGCTTCGCCTTTGCTTAATTCCATGATTTTTCTATTTGATTATGGAATCCAACGTTTCGGAAATCAATTTCTTTATATGTCCACTGTATTCACCCAAAAATTCACCGGTCATGCGGTTGGCAATAATCAGGCAGACCGTCAAGGCTTCGTGATTCAATTCCTGCGCCAGGCCTTGCAGTGCAGAAGATTCCATCTCGAAATTTGTTGTCCGTAAATTGCCATACCTGAAGGCCTGCAAACGGGAATTTAATCCGGGGTGGGCAAGCTTTGCCCTGATCTGACGCCCCTGCGGACCGTAAAATCCGTGCGCGGCAATGGTTATTCCGGGTAGGCAAAACGGTTCTACCAGTTTCAGTAGTTTGGAGGATGCCTGGGCAGAGTAGGGCAGAGGAAGGTTTTCCGGCCAGCCGACAGTCGAAATCAGGGCTTGGTCGAATAAATTCCTCTCAGGATCAGGTTTCCTTGCATAATAATTCATCACCCCATCGAGTCCTATTGACCAGGCAGCGGCAACAGCCGTGCCTACCTTAATGTCAGGCTGCAGGGAACCGGAAGTGCCGATGCGGATCAGGTTAAGTGCTTTTTTATCCGGCTTTTCAGATCTTGTGGTAAAATCGATATTGGCCAGTGCGTCGAGTTCATTAACTACAATATCTATATTATCCGGACCTATTCCGGTGCTGAGGACGGTAACCTTATGGTTCCTGTGATAGCCTGATAGGGAAATGAATTCGCGGTTGCTGGCGAGCGTTTCGGTGTTTTCCAGAAATTGCCCCACCCAGGCAACCCGCGCCGGATCACCCACCAATATGACGGTATCGGAGATCTGACCGGGATGCAGTTTCAAATGGAATACCGTTCCGTCAGCGTTAAGGATCAATTCTGATTCACTGTAACTGCCCATGGTTCTCATTAATCTACCGAACTAAAATACGCAATGCAAATTGATCAAACCCCTTCGGGAAGAACCTTTTTTATATTTTTATCAGCTCAATAATAAACAATTGTATACCATGATTCAAAGAATTCAAACTGTCTATCTGCTTATAAGCCTAATCTTATGGAGTTTGCTGTTTCTCAATCCGCTTTTCGGTTTTCAGGATGCCACCGGTACTTCATGGGATCTGCTCTGGAATGGTTTGAAAGAAGTGCAGGGCGGGAAAGTTGTTATGGAAACCGTTCCATTGATGGTTTGGTTTATGGTCGTCGAATTACTTCTGCTGGTATCGATATTCCTTTTTTCCAAACGTGAGTTTCAAAGCAGAATTACCCTGCTTGCCGCAATTTTGCAGGTTCTCAGCTATGCTGTCATTATATATTATCTAATCGAAGCAAAAGGTTTGGTGAATGCGAAGCCCGAGTTGACCATCTGGACAATCTTTCCCATAGCATCAGCGGTGTTCTCCTATCTTGCCCTCCGCGGAATACGCAGCGATATTTCCATGCTCAGGGCTCAGGACAGGATACGCTAATAACGTTCACTGAACCTGGGGTTTACCACATTGTTGTAGATAGATCCGAAGGTGTAGGAGAACCCTATTTTCAGGGAATAATCGTATTGGGTGGCAATCTGTTTCTGCCGGAGGAGAATTTCCTCCTCAGTAGCGCCTCCTTTTGTCAGCGACAGTTGGTCGTGAATAACGGCTGCATCTCCTGATATGCTGAGAGAAAGCCCCTTAAATACCCGGAAATAGAAACCGGCCCACATTTTCAGACTGTTTTTAGAAAAATCATGGAGGTAATTGGATCCCTGAACAGAAAGGTTTATGCTGCCCCAGGGCTGACGAAAATCGGCCGCAACGGAAAGTTGATGACTGAAGAGCCCTTCCTCCGTTTTATCATAAATCGTCGTATCCTGATAAAATACATAACCGTAGCCAACCCGGTACTGAAAACGGATTTGCTTCCGGTTTGATTCAAAATAGGGAAACACATTGTATTCAATGGCTGGTGCAAACGAACCACTGAACCGGGTATTTCCGTATGAACTGGAATAGATGCCGGTACGCCCGCCCAGCGACCAGTGGTCGTTAAGGCTTTTAACAGTCAGGTTGCGGACAGAAAAGCTGGTTTTTGTTGATACGTATTCTTCATCGTCATATCGGTACTTGTTATTGCTCTGATCATAACTGGCGCCGAATTCAACTTTCCAGTCAGGCGTTATCTTCCGGGCCCCTAAATCTGATTCTGAACTAAGGCTTGAGTAGGATTCCTGCTCATCGAGCTGACCAATGACACGTATATCGAAAACCCAGCTCTTCCATTCGTCCTCAACAATCTGTTCCTCTGAAATTTTTCCCAGGCTGTCACTGTACTGAAGCGTGAGACCATCGATTAAAGGGGTTTTGGCAACGTATTTCATTAAGCCGAAAGAGATCATCCGGGTGTAACCGCGGCGTATTTTGTCGCTGGTTTCATCCGGGGTGGAAATGTAAACGGTTTCATCGTCGACGCCGGCAAAATCCTTAAGACCGATGAATGTGATCTTGTGTTCAGTTCCACCTGATCCGGTGAGCTGTTTTGTCATTAAGATATGTACCTGGGCCTCAACGCGATCCCTCACGTAATTAACGTACGGGATTTCCCTGTGAATAAAATCAATATCGCATTTACTGCAATCGATATATACTTTCAGAGCTTTTTCCCGAGGATTACTGAATGAATCCTGAGCATTGACATTCAGTTCTAAAAGAAAGAGTGAAACAAACAGCGTAAACGCAGCCGGCAAGGACGATTTCATGACTTGGCAATTTGCCGGCGAATGTACAAATCCGATGGGTCAGGATGATTAAGCGGGTAGTTAAAAAAAGTTAATCAATGTATCTCCAGATGCTCCTGGTCGGTTATTTTTTCACAATACCTGCATTTGAGGGCAACTGGTTTCTTCTCCACCACATCGAAACGTGCGGTCATCTGCTCGTGATTGCTGATGCATTTGGGATTCATGCATTTTGCAATGCCGGTTATTTCGTCGGGAATCACAACAACCCTTTTTTCAATAACTTCGTAATCGCGGATGATATTCAGTTTGGCATCCGGTGCCACCAGTGAGATCTTATTGATTTCCTCGTCCTTGAAAAAGATATCAGCCACCTTGATGATAGCCTTCTTGCCCAGTTTCTTGCTTTCAAGGTTGAAGCCGAAGGTTACCTGGTGTCCGATTTTGTTCAGACCTAATATATTAATGACACTGAACAGGCTGGATGACGGGATATGGTCAATTACGGTGCCGTTTTTGATGGCATTTACCTTTAATTCTTTCTTGGTTTCCATTTTGATAAGAATTTTACTTAACGCCTAAGATTTTCGAAATAATCGCCATTCTGGTATAAACGCCGTTCTGGGCCTGCTGAAAATAATAGGCTTTGGGATTGGGGTCAACATCGTAATTTATCTCGTTCACACGCGGCAGCGGATGCAGTATTTTCATGGTAGGCTTGGTATTAGACAGCATCGAATTCCGCAGGATATACACGTTTTTAACCTTTTCATATTCAAGCGGATCGGAGAATCTTTCCTTTTGAACGCGGGTCATGTACACGATATCCGCCTCATCCATATTGTCGGCCAGATCCTTGTACTCATAATATTCGATACCCTTGCTGTCGAGAAGAATCTTGTATTCCTCCGGCATTTTCAGCTCTTCCGGAGCAATGAAAGTGAATATGGGATTGAAATTCGACAAAGCTATGAGCAGCGAGTGCACGGTACGTCCGTATTTCAGGTCGCCGATCATGCAAATCTTGATATTGTTAAGCCGCCCCTGTGTTTTGCGTATCGAATACATGTCGAGCAGCGTTTGAGTAGGATGCTGGTGCGCACCGTCGCCCGCATTTATAATCGGCACGGGCGCCACCTCACTGGCATATTTGGCGCTGCCCTCAAGCGGATGACGCATCACGATGAGGTCGCTGTAGTTTGAAACAGTCAGGATGGTGTCCTTCAGGGTTTCCCCTTTGGAAACACTCGACGAAGAGGAATCGGAAAAGCCGATAATCCTGCCACCCAGGCGGTTAACGGCCGATTCAAAGCTGAGCCGTGTGCGTGTGGAAGGCTCAAAAAACAGGGTGGCTACCACATGTCCTCTAAGGATATCCTGATTGGGCTTTATTTCAAACTCTGCTGCCAGATCAAGTATCTGCAGCATTTCGTCCTGACTGTAATCAGTGATCGATACCAGGCTTCTGTTTTTCATAGGGTAGTAACTCTTTAGGTGCGTCTTTTTGTAAAATTACCTTAACCCCGACAGATGGCGCTCACTTGCTGCCGGATATTATCAGCATTTTATTCACAATGTAATGATCAGAGGATCAGTCTGATCAACGTGTTTAAGTTGATTAATCAGGCTTTCCGCCGCACCGTTTCGGATTTCGATGATCATTTCGCAGTCATTCCCAAAATTCTGGTTGACAATTGCAGCTCCTGAATCGCGGATTAATCGCATCACGTCGTTCATGGCCAGATAGGGAAACCTGATGCGGATGCTGCAATTAAAGGTTCTGCTGATGACCGACGCGTTTTCCAGGCTATCTTTCGTCGCACACCTGTAGGCGTTGATCAGCCCTCCCACGCCCAGCAGAATGCCACCGAAATACCGTATCACCACAACCAGAACGTTGGTAAGATCGTTCGCCTGGAGCTGTCCGAGAATGGGCTTCCCGGCGCTGTTTGCCGGCTCGCCGTCATCGTTTACCCGGTACTCCGATCCGCCGGGCCCCAGCCTGTATGCGTAACAATGATGCCTGGCATCATGGTACTCCTTTCGCAGAGCCGCCAGAATTTCCTTAACCTGGTCCACGGATTCCACCGGATAAGCCTTCGCAATGAACCGGCTGCCCTTATCCCTGAACAACCCCTCTGCCGGAGCTTTTAACGTTTTGTAGGTATCGTCCATGATTGATTGCACGTTCACACCCGGTTATTTTCCGATGCAGAAATGCTGAAAGATATTGCCAAGTATCTCATCTGTAGATATCTGGCCCGTTATTTCACCCAGGTAATGCATAGCCTCCCTGATGTCCTGCGAAAGGAAATCCCCGGATGTGCCCATGTTTAGCCCTGACAGGGTGCGGTACAATGCGGTCCTGGCTTTGGTCAGTGCTTCGTAATGACGGGCATTGGTTACCACAACACCGGATTCTTCCAGTGGTCGGTAATTAACCAGTTCGAGAAGTTTTTCTTCCAGCTCCTTCAACCCGTCTCCATTCTTTGCACTAATGCTTATACAAGGCACCTCATACCCGACACCTGAGACCCGATACCCGAAACCCTCTTCAACCTTCTTATGAAACACCGCGGATTGATCTTTATCTATGTCTGATTTATTGATGAGGACAACCAGTTGCTGATCCTCACGGATCCTGGATTTAATCTCACGAATCCACCTTATGCTGGTTTCATATTCTGCCGTGGCATCAGTGACCAGCAGGATGATACGCGCCTTCTCAATTTGTTTGAAAGACCGGTCGATTCCGATGGATTCAATGGTATCGCTGGTCTCCCGGATGCCGGCCGTGTCGATAAACCGGAATTCGATCCCGCCGAGATGAATGCAGTCCTCGATACTGTCGCGGGTGGTTCCGGCGATTTCGGATACTATGGCTTTTTCCTCTTTTAACAAAGCGTTCAGCAGGGTAGACTTGCCAACATTCGTTTCCCCGGCAATGGCAACCGGCACACCCGATTTAATGGCATTGCCCAGGTCGAACGAAGAAACCAGCGCATTTATCTTGTTAAGGATGAGATTAACCAAATCCTTCAGCCGGGTCCTGTCGGCAAATTCCACATCCTCTTCCGAGAAATCAAGCTCGAGTTCGATCAGGGTTACAAAATTCAGCAGATGACCCCGTATAACAGCCAGTTCGTCAGAAAAGCCACCGCGTATCTGGTCAATAGCCAGACGGTGTGCGGCAGCCCCGGATGAAGCTATAAGGTCTGCTACTGCCTCTGCCTGGGTCAGGTCCATCTTGCCGTTTAGGAATGCCCGCTCGGTGAATTCGCCGGGCCTGGCCATCCGGGCTCCGGAGCGGATCAATAATTTCAATATTTCAGACTGAATATAGGTTGAGCCGTGACAGCTGATCTCAACCAGATCCTCACCGGTGTAAGTTTTCGGTGCTTTAAAATGGCTGACCATGACATCATCGATCACCCTTTCGCCGTCCCGGATCCAGCCGTGACGAATCCCGCGATCCCCGGAAAGGAGCACAGGTTTGCCATTCGGAGATAGAAAAAAGATAGAACGAGTGATTTTAAACGCATCGGGTCCTGATAAGCGAAGAATGGCAATGGCGCCCTGACCGGAAGGGGTTGAAATAGCGGATATTGTATCGGTTGTCACTGAATTTCAGTAGAATTAAAAAGTTTTGAAAATTAACAATTATTTGACAATCACTGAATTCAATAATGGTAATCTTTGTAGAAATCAGAAATTAACAATTTAGCATACAACAAAAATGAAAGCAAGAATCCTGATCCTTATGGCCGGTGTTTTACTCATGGGTACCACTGCATTTGCAGCTGGAAAGAAAACTGAGAAACTTAATGTTGGTGGAAAATGTGGAATGTGTGAGTCCCGGATCGAAAAAACCGCCACCGCCATTGACGGTGTTAAGAAGGCCGACTACGATCTGAAAGCCAAGACCTTGTCAGTTACTTTCGATGAGAAAAAAACCAGCGTTGACGCTATCGAAAAGGCTATGGCAGGTGTTGGTCACGATACCGACAAATACAAGGCCGACGATGCAGTGTACAATAAGCTGCCCGGATGCTGCCATTACAGAAAATAAATGTGGTTATTGTAATAGTGACAAAATGGCCTTCCTTTCAGGGGGCCATTTTTGTTTATAGTTTTCTATATTCGCACAATAATAAATTATAATCCATGTCAATTCTTGTAAACAAGCAATCCCGCGTCCTGGTGCAAGGTTTTACAGGCAAGGAAGGCTCTTTCCATGCTACACAGATGATTGAATACGGAACTCAGGTCGTTGGAGGTATAACCCCGGGAAAAGGGGGTACCAAACATCTGGATCGCCCTGTATTTAACACAGTTGCTCAATGCGTAAAAGATACCGGAGCGGATGTTTCATTGATATTTGTGCCACCGGCAGTTGCTGCTGACGCAATCATGGAGGCTGCCGATGCCGGTATCAGGCTCGTGGTTTGTATTTCTGAAGGAATACCCACTGCGGATATGGTAAAAGTTAAATCGTACCTGTCGAACCGGCCTACCAGGCTGATTGGTCCCAACTGCCCGGGAATCATAACTCCCGGTGAATGCAAGGTGGGTATCATGCCGGGATTTATCCATTTACAGGGTAATGTTGGAGTGGTGTCACGCTCCGGAACCCTTACCTATGAAGCTGTAGATCAGCTTACCCGTCTGGGAATCGGTCAGTCGACCTGCATAGGGATCGGCGGTGACCCGATTATCGGAACCACCACGCTGGATGCCCTGAAACTTTTTATGGCTGATCCGGATACCGCCGGTATCGTGCTGATCGGTGAAATCGGAGGTTCCATGGAGCCCGATGCTGCACGCTGGTACAAGGAACACAGCAATAAGCCGGTAGTTGGTTTTATCGCTGGACAAACTGCTCCAAAAGGCCGCAGGATGGGACATGCCGGAGCTATTATCGGTGGCGCGGATGACACTGCCGCCGCAAAAATGGCCATCATGAGGGAATGCGGTATTCACGTGGTTGAATCACCGGCAAATATCGGCTCCACCATGAAAGCTATCCTTTAATCAATTGAACGACAAAAAAAATCGACAATGAAACTATTGGAAGGAAAAACCGCCCTGATAACCGGGGCTTCACGGGGAATCGGAAAAGCTATTGCCGAAAAATTTGCTTCGGAAGGTGCTAATCTTATTCTGACCGACCTGTTTTACGACGATAACGCGAAAGCGCTGGAGGAAGAGCTTCGTGCGATGGGTGTTAAAGTGAAGATGTATGCTTCCGATGCCAGCAAGTTCGATCAGGCTCAGGCTGTCGTTGATGAGGCTGCCAAAGAATTCGGCCAGATCCATATCCTGGTTAACAATGCAGGGATCACCCGGGATACCTTACTGATGAGAATGACTGAAGATCAATGGGATCTGGTCATCAATGTGAACCTGAAATCGGTTTTCAACCTGACAAAAGCTGTCCAGACCTACATGCTCAAGCAGAGAAGCGGTTCGATCATCAACATGTCGTCCGTTGTCGGTGTAAGCGGTAATGCCGGTCAGGCCAACTACAGTGCTTCCAAAGCCGGTATCGTCGGATTTACCAAATCGGTTGCCCGTGAGCTCGGTTCAAGAAATATTCGCTGCAATGCAATCGCACCTGGATTTATTCTGACGGAAATGACCGATAAACTTCCGGAAGAAGTACGTAAGGAGTGGGCTGAAAAGATTCCTCTTAAACGCGGCGGAACTCCTGATGAGGTGGCAAAAGTTGCCCTTTTCCTGGCATCCGACCTGTCCTCTTATGTTAGCGGTCAGGTGATCCAGGTCTGTGGCGCCATGCTGACATAAAAGTGCATATCGAATCTGCTTATCCGCTTTGGTTGGTGCTGCCTCTGGTGGCACTTGCTGTTTTTGTGGTGTGGATGCTCTATTTCCGAAAGCAGGAGAATTCTGTTTTACTTAAACCTGTTCGGATCGCGCTGGCAATCTCCAGATTGCTGGTTATTCTGATTATTGGCCTTCTGGTAATTTCCCCCTGGATACGAACCGAGATCGACAAGCAGATAAAACCATGGTATGTTATTGCTAAGGATAATAGTGTTTCCATACCTCCGGCATCCGATAGCCAAAAATTCATCAGCAACAGAGCCAGCCTGTTAAAAGACCTCTCGGAGAGTCTGAATAACCGTTTTCAGGTGAAGGAAATTCAATTCGGTTCGCAGGTTTCAGAAGGATTCCAGGATACTTATTCCGATCCCGTAACCGATCCGGGTGAATTGTTTGATTATCTGAGATTGTTTGCCCAAACTCATGATCTTGGCGGGGTTTTGGTGGCAACGGACGGCGTTTCGACCCGGGGCCTTGCTTTTGCCGAGGCAGCGGCAAATTTTCCCTGGCCGGTTTCTGTTCTGGCTTCAGGTGATTCCGTAAGAGCGCCTGACATACGAATTCAGGAGGTGGTAACGAATGATTGGGTGCGTAAGAACAGTCATTTTCCTGTGCGGGTATATTTCAATACGGGCGAATATTCAGGATCAGGTTTTAAGGTGCAGATAACTGGTCCAGTGGGAGTTATAGATGAAAAAGTCATAGCCGGCGACAACCGGTCATTGCCGTATGCCGAATTTTTTATCCAATCGGCCGATAAAGGTGTAATGCAGTTTGAAGCCAGAATTGTTCCGGATGTTCCGGATAAAAATCAGGATAACAATACGAAACGATTCGTTGTAAAAATTATTGAAAGGGAAGGAGAAATCCTGCTGCTGTATGATGCCCCACACCCCGATATCGACGCGATGGTGCAAACTCTCAGGGGAACAAATTCCCTCAATGTAAGCGTAGTCTCGGCAAGTACATATGAGGGCGGCAACCGGGCTGTTGATCTGGTTATTTTACATGGACTGCCTTCGGTAAAACATCCTTTGAGCGAGGTCGTCAGGAAATTCACGGATGATCAGACTCCGATATTATTTGTGATCGGCAAAGGTACCGACCCAGTTTTGTTCAACCGGATCAACCATGGAATGCTTCTCGATAATCCGCGCCGGGTGGCGGAGTCAGCCCGCGGAATCCTGAATCCTGCATTTACCCTGTTCACGCTTCCGCAGGACTTTGCCAGCCATACGGTCTCCTGGCCACCCCTGCAACTGGCCTTCGAAGTGTACAAGCCGGATCCGGGTTCAGTAATCATGCTCAACCAGAAAATCCTCAGCATTGAACTGGCTGATCCCCTGGTTGTTTTTACCAACACCCGGGGAATAAAATATGGGTTTATCTGCGGTGAAGGCATCTGGCTCTGGCGTTTACATGAGTTTCTCGAACAGAAAAACCATGATTATTTCGATGAATGGTTCTCCCGGTCAGTTCAATATCTTTTAACCGATGAGAAGAAAGATCGTTTTACAGTTACCCTGCCGGAAGAGCTTTTTGCCTATTCGCCCGTGAGGGTAAACGCACACCTGCTGAACAGTTCGCTGGAGGCTGTCAATGAACCGGATGTGATGTTCACGCTGACGGATTCATCCGGTCGCAAAACCGAATACGGGATGGGCAGAACTAATGATTATTATGAATTGTACCTGAACGGAGTCACCCCCGGGATCTATCAATATGCTGCAGAATCGAAACTTGGGAATGAAACCTTTCGCCGGGAGGGATCAATGACCATGATGGTCAGGCCTATTGAACAAAATTCACCGGTTGCTGATTTTGAATCACTGAGGTTTATTGCTTCTTCCACCGGAGGAAAGTTTTTCGGGCCATTCATGGAAATGGATAGCCGGAATTACCTGAAGGACCTCAGTCCTTCGGAAATCAAGGTGAAAAAGGAGTTTAAATGGTACGATCTGATTAATTTTAAATGGCTCCTGCCATTGCTGGTTGTTCTGCTGACCTTGGAATGGTTTTTGCGGCGATGGTACGGAATCCGGTAATAAGTAACCTATGAGAAGATTGACCCCTGTATTGATTGTTTTAATTGCTTTAACGAGCGCCTGTCAGATGCAGAAGGTAACCGTTGCGGTTTACAAGCCTGCGAAACTCATTTTTCCCCCTGAAGTTCGCTCAGTCCTGGTAACATCGAGGTATGTGGCCGCGACCGGTCCGTATGAGGATGTGCAGTGGGGTGCCTATGAATCGGTCGACAGCCTGAAATGGTCGCTTTCGGAGTCCGTCGTGGATACCCTGGTAAAAAGAATGGCAATAGGTAATGCTTTCCTGGTGAAAGCACGGCATTTACCCCGCATGCTGAGGAATAATGATGCCACCCTTCCTGATCCGCTCCCCTGGGATGGAATATCGGCATTGACAAAAAAGGAATATGTTCAGTCGGCACTTGTGATTGAAGGGTTCGATATTTCTAAATCACCGGTGTCTGTGCAGGAAACGGATGGAAAATTTACCGCCAGGTATTCAGCCGCGGTTACACTGGCTATGCGGCTTTACGAGCCGGACAAGAGAAGATTTATCGATGATTCTGTTTATACTTTTAAAAGTGAATTTGAGGGAATAGGCAAAACCGCATCGGAAGCCGGGGCTAATCTTCCCGATGAAAAGAAAGCGTTGTTTGCGGCTTGCTCCCAAGCGGCTGACGGTTATTATTCAATCATTAAACCAGGCAGCGAGGTACAAACAAGGTATTATTACTCTAAAGGGGATACCTCTTTCATCAAAGCAGATCAGGCAATTAAAGAGGGAAAATGGGGGAGGGCTGAATCAAAATGGAAGTGGTTGGCGTACAATGACCCGGATACCGTTATCCAGGCAAAAGCTTCCTTTAATATGGCCTTGTCCTGCGAACGTGATGGCCGACTCAACCAGGCGATAGGATTTGCCCGGCGGTCGCAACGATTAAACCCATCGAAACCTACCCTTGAATATATCGGAATTCTGGAAAAGAAAATACAGGATATTGAAATTCAGGTAAATAAAGGAACGATTATCAAAAAGTGGTAACACATGAAAGCGTACTTGAGAATACCGGTTATCGGCCTGCTCACCGTTTTGTCCGGTTGTTACGCTGCGAGTTTTATTGAATATGATGCACTGAAACCAGCTGAACTGGTGGTGTCCAGGTCGATAAAATCATTGGTGGTCGTGTCAAAGTGTGACTTGGATACTGCCTATAAATTTTCGGCAATCCAGGACGGCAAACTCAAGGATTTTAACCGCGACAGTATGATGATGAAACAGGCTGTTACCGGTTGTGCCGATGCTTTGGTGGAGAGTCCGAGGTTCACCATCTATAATCCTGTTGTCACAAGAACACTTACCGGTGTTTATACCGATCCAAATGCGAGGATTCCCTGGTATAAGGTTCGTGAAATTGCTGGAAATAAGCCTCATGATGCTGTTCTGTCCCTGGAATCCGGATCTGTACAGGATACCGTAAAGTTCAATCCCAATGAAGGCTGGCTGAGTGGATACCAGTATGTGGTTGTGGTTAAGTCGCTATGGCGCCTGTATAGATTGAGCGATTTCCAGGTTGCCGACTTTTCCTATACCGATACGGTAGCCTATGACATAGATTCACCCACAGAGTTTCTCGCATCACTGAGCATGGGGCAGGATTATCGAAAATCAGCCCTTTATGAAGCGGGTGGACTGACAGCCAGGCGACTGGCACCCTATTGGACTACACTTCGCCGGTATTACTTCGGATTTGGCCCCATGGCTTTTCAGGATGCGGCAGCCAGTCTGACTCAAGGAAACTGGCGGAAGGCGGCTGATTTGCTCAGACCTTACACGGAATCACAGAATAAAAATATTGTCAGGAATGCAACCTTTAACATGGCACTTACCTGCGAGATTGCAGATAATATTCCTGCTGCCCTGGAATGGCTTGCTAAAGCAGAAAAACTGGGTGTCCACCCGCTGTATATAAATGAATACCGTGCTATATTGATCCTGCGAAAAGCTGAAGTGGAAAAGCTCGACCAGCAAATGAAATAAACGGCACAGTTTTTAAACTCCGGATGAATACAATTTTACTCATTATCCTGATCCTGCTGGTTGCAGGATTCGTTTCCGACCTGTTTCTGGATATTCTCAATCTGAACCATATCAGTCGCGAATTGCCTGATAAGCTCAAGGGACGGTATGATTCAGATGCCTATGCAAAATCGCAATCTTACCTGAAAGAAAAAGGCCGGTTTGGCTTGCTGGTCTCAATATTGGGATTTGCTGCCGTCTTCGCGATGTTCGTTTTTGGGGGATTTGCGTGGGTTAACACCTTCGTTTATACCATTACACAGAGTCCGGTGTGGTCGGCTATCCTGTTTTTCGGTTTTTTAGGTTTCCTGTCCGATATTGCCGGAATTCCCTTTGAGGTGCATTCTGTTTTTGTTATCGAAGAGAAATACGGATTCAACAAAACAACACCCCGGACATTTGTGACCGATAAACTGAAATCATGGCTGTTGGCCGTATTAATCGGAATACCCCTTCTGGCTTTGATTACCTGGCTTTATACCATTACCGGAAAATGGTTCTGGCTCCTGGCCTGGATCGTAATATCCACTTTTTCCCTGTTCTTCAGTTTCTTCTATTCAACGCTGATCGTGCCCTTATTTAATAAACAGGTTCCTCTGGAGGAAGGGGAGCTCCGCACGGCCATAGAAGCCATGAGTGAAAAAGCCGGCTTTCAGCTGTCGAAAATTTTTGTGATCAACGGTTCGAAAAGGTCCACCAAGGCAAATGCTTATTTTACGGGTTTTGGAAGCAAGAAGAGGATCGTCCTTTATGATACGCTGATCAATGAGATGTCGGTTCCGGAAATTATCGCAGTGCTATGCCATGAAATTGGCCACTACAAGAAAAAACACATCATCGGGACCATGATCCTGTCCATGCTTCAAACCGGGATACTGCTTTTTCTTTTTTCTCTTTTTGCCGGAAATCCCGCTCTCTCCGGAGCGCTCAATATCCCGGAACCGAATTTCCAGATCAGCATACTAGTGTTTGCGGTCCTATATAGTCCGATATCCATGGTAACAGGCCTGTTTTTCAACTATCTGTCGAGGAGATTTGAATACCAGGCTGATGGCTTTGCTGCCGACATGGGGTACGGAAAAGAGCTGGCCGATGCCCTGATCGGTTTGTCGGAAAAAAATCTTGGCAACCTCACGCCGCATCCGGCCTATGTTTTTGTACATTATTCACACCCACCGCTCATGCAGCGGATTGAAAAACTTGTCTGATGAACCCAGTCGCAGAAATAATCACAATCGGTGATGAAATACTAATCGGCCAGACTGTTGATACCAATTCAGCCTGGATTGGTGCAAGGATGTCGATGATCGGGTTGCCGGTAAAAAGAATTATATCCATTTCAGACAGCCCCAATGAGATCAGGGCCGCTTTGTCGGACTCGATGAAAAGAGCTTCGGTGGTATTGATAACAGGAGGACTTGGACCGACCAATGATGACCGGACAAAACAAACCCTTGCCGGTTTCTTTAATTCCAATCTCGTTGAGGATCCTGCTGTGTTGGAGGATATCATGGCGCTTCTGAAGGTGAGAAACTATCCTTTAACCGCACTTAACCGTGCTCAGGCACTGGTTCCTGATAATTGCCGCGTAGTGCACAATCCCGAGGGTACGGCTCCCGGGATGTGGTGGGAGAGGAAAGGCACGGTGGTGGTTTCCATGCCGGGCGTTCCCTTTGAAATGAAGTCCATCATGGAAAATTCTGTGTTGCCATGGCTTTCACAAAAATTTAAAACGCCGTTCATTCTGCATAAAACGATCATGACTATCGGTATTGGCGAATCCAGACTGGCGTCTAACCTTGAGGATTGGGAGAAAGCGCTGCCAGCGGGATTTTCATTAGCCTACCTGCCATCCCCGGGAATGGTTAAGGTTCGGATCACGGGAACCGGTCAGGACAGGGCCTCGATTGAACATACTATGAATGAACTGACTGATTCACTTGTTTCCATTGCGGGAGAATTCTTTTTCGGGTTCGATGAGGTTTCACTTGAAGAATTGGTCGGACAGCTTTTGTTAAAGAACAATCTGAGCTTGTCAACCGCAGAAAGCTGCACTGGTGGTAGTATTGCAAAACTAATCACCAGGATACCAGGAAGTTCAATTTACTTTAAGGGCGGCATCGTGTCATATGCTAATGAGATCAAGATAAAATACCTCGATGTGACCGAAACGATGCTTAAAAACCATGGCGCAGTAAGCCGGGAGGTCGTCGAACAGATGGCAACGGGCTGTTTAAAACACCTTGATACGGATTTTGCGGTGGCCACCTCGGGTATTGCAGGACCCGACGGGGGCACCGAAGCCAAGCCTGTTGGCACCACCTGGATAGCGGTTGCCAATAAAAGGGGAGTCGTTTCGCAGCAATTCCTGTTTGGGGAACATCGTGAGCGCAATGTACTTAAGGCCTCACAGGCAGCGCTTAACATGCTTCGGATTGAGATATTGAAAGAAACAATATACGGCTGAATCTTCTGTAAACATGGGATGGTTAATAATACGCGACCTTTTTTTTACGAAATCGCTTGAATATTTGAATAAAATTGCCGTAATTTGCGATCCAAAATTCAAAGAGCATGTCGAAGATGTGTCAGATAACCGGTAAGAAAATGATGGTGGGCAACCATGTGTCCCACTCTAACCGGAGAGTAAAGAGGCGTTTTTATCCGAATCT
>CAYHCO010000025.1:40958-48755 GCA_964355105.1 uncultured Porphyromonadaceae bacterium | reverse complement strand
CTTGAAATGTTCCCAGGGCATGGCAGTGTAATTCAGAAGCAGAGACCCGACTGACTGGGTTATAGAAGCATCGGGCATGATCGTATCATTGAAATGGCGTCCGTTGTTCAGGTAAACATAATCGATGTTCCAATGATCCGCATTTACCTTAAGGCTGGGTTCGTAAGAAGGCGCGAGGGATGCGTAGTTTCTGAAGCGGAACCTGAATCCATTCTGCAGGAATCGTGAATCGGTGATGTTGATCATGGCAATCCGGAAATCCTGTACCGCACTACCAGGAGTACTCCAAACCCTCAGCCATCGCTTCGAATCGGGAGCCCAGAATTCAACCACAAGCGAATCCCCCGGTTCCGGGGCATCGCCCAATCCCTGGGGCTGATAATAAAAGCTCAGGTAGATGGTAGTGTCCAATGGAAGAAACAGGTTTACCGGTTGTGAGGTGAGTGCATCTGACGGAAACGATTCGGTGGTGGCAGTGGAGTAGACCATACCGGTCGAATCCATGGCATCAAAAGTTGCCACTCCGTAAGTTGGCGCATTCAGTCCAAAAGAGTTGTTCACATAAACACGATTGTCTGTCCACAGAGCCCCGCCCGGGAAAGGCGAGGAACTGCTGAAATCGTCGATTACCGGAAGCTTCAGGGTGTCCAGGTTTACAGATTTGGTTGGAATGGCGCTTATCCCTTTTGAGAGCGCGGAATAGGAGCCAACCGATACCAGCCTTTCCTGGGCTTCAGCAAGTCCGGTGCTCGATAAAAGAAGGCAAATCGCAATGACTATATATCTGAACTTCATGAAATCGTTATTGAAGATTGGAATTGTTAATAAGCGTATCGTTCGACATATTCAAGGAATCCATCCTGTTGATAATAAGGGAATCAACAGTAAGCCAGATATCAATCGAGGTTCCGAGTCGCGCATTGCTGTTCACATCCGGAAATTGCCTGAAAACCTTAGCCTGTGCACTGTCGAGCCTGTTGGTGACGGTGGAGTCGTATTTCATGGCACCGAGGTTGAAATAGCTGCTCATAGCCAGAACGCGGGCGGTTTCCTTGCTCACACCGAGGAGGCTGGGAACGGCTGCCCTCTCGTCGCTGAGGCCCTGTCCGACAACCAACGTAATCCCCGACCCCTTGGCGATGTCGCTGCCCTCCGAGATGAGCCGGCCTTCATACTTTTGCTCAAGCACGTATGTCGGGGCAAAATGAGGGATGTACTCGATCTTGGCGATGCGCAGCCCTGCACTCGACAGCACCCTGTCGGCCTGGCGGTAGGGCATGTCGTACGCCTTTGGCATCTTGATAATCTGAGGGAACCAGCGGTTGATGATAATAAATACTTTACGGTTTTTCTTGATTCCGGATCCGGGCTCCGGGTATTGGTCGACAACCGAGCCTTTGGGTGATTCCTCAAAATACGTTGAATCCTGTATCACCCATTTGATATCGTTCTGTGCACATAAACGGTCGACCTGCTGGAGGGACATGCCGGTAAAATCGGGCACGCGGATCTTCTTGCCATGACCGGTGTAAAAATAAAGGCTGATATTGACCAGTATGACCAGGCCTACAGTTACCAATACTGCTATCAGCACATTTTTCCAGAATATGCGGCTCAGGAGGAACTGAATCAGGGGTGACTTCATAATTGATTAAAGCTGTGATAACAACGTATGGGCAAAGATAAAATTATATGACGGAATGACTTAATAGGATTTCAATGTGTTATAAAGAGTATCGCGCTCCACAGGCTCGAGTCCGCTGCTGCGGATCAGGGCTACCAGTCCATCGGTGGACATCGCCGGATTCTGGTCTTCAGCTCCGGCCATTGAGTATATCCGGGTGGTGTCCTCAATGGTCCCGTCGAGATCGTCGACCCCGAAAGACAGCGACATTCCTGCAATTTCCTTTCCGATCATCGGCCAGTAAGCCTTCAGGTGCGGGAAATTATCGAGATAAATACGGCTGACGGCATAATTACGCAGGTCTTCGAGCGTACTTACCTCCCCGATCATTCCGAGGGGATTATTGGCCATGCGGTATTTCAGCGGAATGAAAACCTGAAATCCGGAGGTGCGGTCCTGCAGATCCCTCAATCTGGTCATGTGGTCAATCCGGTGAACATATTTCTCGAGATGCCCGTAAAGCATGGTCGCATTGGTGGGTATGCCTGCCTGGTGAGCTGCTTCATGGATGGCAAGCCAGTTTGCCGAGCCGGTCTTGTCGGGGCAGATGGTTTTCCTCAGATCTTCGTCAAATATCTCGGCCCCGCCACCAGGGATGGCATCCAATCCGGCCAGCTTAAGCCTCCTCAATCCTTCCTCAGCGGAAACCTGGCTCTTGCGGAACATGAAGTCCAGCTCGACAGCGGTAAAAGCCTTGATAAACAGCGAAGGATTCAATTTCCTGACCTCACTGATCATGTTCTCGTAATAATCCAGCGTCCGCTGCGGATGAACACCTCCGACGATATGAACCTCTGTGGCCGACTTGTCCCTGAACTGGTTGATCTCCTCCAGGATATCTTCAAGGCTCATTTCCCAGGCACCGGACTGGTTCACCTTACGCGAATAGGAACAAAAACGGCAATTGTGAATGCAGATATTGGTGGGCTCGATATGAAAATTACGGTTGAAATAGACAGCCTTGCCGCTTTTGCGCTCCTTTACCGAACAGGCAAGCCGGGAGAGAAATCCGAGCTCCGCATGTTCATAAAGATATAGGCCGTCGTCCGGACTCAGTCGATTTCCTTCTGAAACAGCTTGTTCTATATTTTTCAGACGTATGTCCTGAATGTCTGTCATCCCCGAATTTGTTAGAATTTATGGCCCACAAAGGTACTACAAATTGCCATTTGGGCGACCGGGTATCTTTTTCGATATTTGTTCACCAACAACCATGAGCCTAAAAAAGAAAGCCATAATAATCGGTGCCGGTCCGGCAGGACTGACCGCAGCCTTTGAGTTGCTCAGCCGAACCGATATTGAGGTGGTGGTACTGGAATCGACCAATCAGATCGGCGGCATATCTCAAACCGTTGAATATAAAGGCAATCGGATGGATATTGGTGGTCACCGGTTCTTTTCAAAATCGGCAAGGGTCATGGATTGGTGGCTAAAACTATTGCCAGTCGAGCAAGGGGCGGTAGCCGGAAAAGACCTGACTATCACTTACCAGTCTAAGACCAGCACTATTAAGGCCGGGGAGACCGTTGAACAGGTAGCGGATCCCGACAAAGTAATGCTGGTCAGGGACCGTTTATCAAGGATCTATTACGGCAGGAAGTTTTATTCCTATCCGATAAGATTGGATTTGACCACCATGCGTAATCTCGGGCTCATGAGGATTATTCGGATTGGGTGGTCTTACCTGTTTGCCATTTTGAAACCGATAAAGCCGGAAACCAGCCTGGAGGATTTCTTTATAAACCGGTTTGGAAGGGAATTGTACCTGACCTTTTTCAAGGACTATACCGAGAAAGTTTGGGGGGTGCCGTGCAATGAAATACGGCCTGAGTGGGGTTCGCAGCGGGTAAAGGGCCTTTCGGTTTCGAAAGCGCTCTGGCACTCACTGAAATCGATCTTTCCCAGGGAGGCAGGTATTGATCAGAAAACGACGGAAACCAGCCTGATCGAGAGATTTCTGTATCCCAAATTCGGGCCAGGACAGCTCTGGGAGGAGGTGGCGGTCAAAGTCAGGAGCATGGGTGGAGCGATTCTGCAGAACTGTCGGGTTGAGCGGTTCGAAAGCGGGGAGGGTCATATCAGCGGGGTTTGGTTTCGCGACGGTCTGACCGGCTCAGAGGAATTTGTGGAGGCTGATTATTTCTTTTCAAGCATGCCGGTAAAAGACCTGATAAGGGGTCTTGGGCAAGAGGTGCCAGCTCAGGTCCAGGTAGTCGCGGAAGGCTTGCAGTATCGCGATTTTATCGCTCTCGGCATGCTGTACAGGAGGATGGATGTTACGGGTCGCGACAATATCCGGGAGAAGATGGTGCCGGACAACTGGATCTATATACAGGAGGGTGATGTTCAGGTGGGGCGGATTCAGGTCTTTAACAATTGGAGTCCTTACCTCGTTCATGATCCGCAAACCGTTTGGCTTGGACTGGAGTATTTCTGCCGCGAGGGCGATAACCTGTGGGCTTTGCCGGATGAGCTGCTGCTGGAGAAAGGTATCGCGGAACTGGCAAAAATCGGATTTTGCATGCCAGGAGATTATCTTGACGGTACGGTGGTCAGGATGCCAAAAACCTATCCGGCCTATTTTGGTACGTATGACCGGTTCGACACGATCAGCAACTTTACCGATACGATCGGCAACCTCTTTTTGGTGGGAAGAAACGGAATGCATCGATATAATAATCAGGATCACAGTATGTTAACAGCCATGACTGCGGTCGATCTGATCATCGGGGGCAGTTTGGAAAAAAGTGCTATCTGGGCAGTAAATACGGAGGAGGACTATCATGAGAATTCTTCAAAATAGGCCGGTAACCATCCTGCTGGTTTTGATCGTGGTTTCTCTCACGATCCTTTACGCGGCTTTGAGGATCCCTTCCACTGAAGGGTTCAATCCCAGCGACGACGGGGTGATCCTTGCCCAATCTTACCGCATCCTGAACGGAGAGATTCCTCATCGCGATTTTATATCCATTCGACCGGCCGGATCAGCGATAATGCACATGGTAAATTACCTTTCACCCTTGCCGCTTGAGCTGTCAGCGCGCTGGCTGGTATGGTTTGAATTTCTTATTACTTCCATCCTGTTAACCTCCTGCCTGGCCGGATCCTGGTTCAAGGTATTGCGGAAACCGCTCTTCCTGCTGGTTATCGGATCCTCCGTGGTGGTAATGTTCATCCTGAACCAGAACCATTACAATCTTTTCCCCTGGACCACCATCGACGCGTTGTTTTGGTTTAGCCTGGCGCTTTACGGGTGGTACAAATTAAAAAATAATCCTGCCGGCAGGCACCAGCGGTGGCAGGTCCTGGTTTTTTTCGCTGCCGCCATGGCGCTGCTCTGCAGACAGACTTTCGCCCTGCCTTCCCTTCTCCTGATTTTGAGAATGATCATTTGGGAGACAGGCAAGGAGAAGGCACTCAGGAAAAGGAATTTTTTGCGGCTTCTTCCGTCCGCTCTGATTGGTCTTATACCCGGATGGATTTATCTGGCGGTATTGACCTTTACGGGTTCATGGCCTGATTTTCTTCAGCAGCTCGGAGGTCGCAATGAACTGTGGGAAACCGGCTTTGCGAGGTTTTACCACACTTTCTGGCATTCGCCTCTGCTGGTATTGTATGGTCTCGCCCTGGTCTCAGGGTTAATCAAGATGTGGATCGCCGAGTCGGGCAGGATCACTTACTGGATCGACCTGGCTATCATGATACAGAAGCTCATCAGTTTCCTGGTCAAGGTGGCGTTGGTCTTCCTGGTATTCCTCAAACCTGACCAACTGTTTGCCCTATCCTTTCTGTTCTTTTGGATTCTGGTTCTGGATGTTTTTCTGATCTACCTGAACGAAACGGCATTACCCCGATGGACCTGGCCCGTTTTCTGGATTTTGCTTGCATCCTGGACGAGCGCCATTTCTTTGGGCGACAATGCTCCCGTTTTTGCTACCGGCTGGCTTGCGGGCACCGCCATGCTCATGCAGATCAAGGATTTCAGGAACAGGATTTACCGGCATGCAAAACCCTATCAATGGATTGCAACGGTGATCATCGTTCCGCTGCTGGTGGTTCTTTCCCTGGGTGCACAGCGGAGCGTAAACTACCGTGATTTGCCAGCTAACCGGCTTACTCATGATGGCGGTGCGGTATTCCCCGGTTTGGCGGGCATCAAAATCTCTCCCGACCTGTCGGCCTATCTGACAGAAATTAAGAAACTTTACCTGGATTTCGGTTCACCGGCGGGCCGATTTGCCGTGTGGCCCAACAACGCCTTGATTTATCCCCTCCTGGGAACGAAAAATCCTTTTCCGCTGGATTGGATGCAGGCTGCCGAATTTGTGGGAAGTGAGGACCGGATCAACGAATCAATCGCCAAAGCGTTGAAGACCAGTGAGCTTGTTGTATTGGTTGAAAAGATGAACGTTAAATGGATTGCTGCTAATGAGGTGCCTGTTGATAGCCGGTTGGCAGATTACCCTTACCTTTCACTGCTGGATTCTCTGGCTGTTGCGGTGGATGTGGAAAGCAGATTTTTCAGGGTGTACCGCACCAAATAAAAAATCCCCGCTTTCGGCGGGGATCAGGTAATATCGTAATAAGGTTTTCCCTTATGCTTTATGCTTTGGTTCGTCAGAAACGGTCAGTTTCTTGCGTCCTTGCGCACGACGGTTATTCAATACGGCACGTCCGCCAACAGTTGCCATTCTTTCGCGAAAACCGTGTTTGTTCTTCCTTTTGCGGTTGTGAGGTTGAAATGTCCTTTTCATGATCGTGTCGCTTTAAACGTATGTTTCCCTAAAAATTGGATTGCAAAGATAAAGATTATTTGATAAAAACAAAAAGCGATATCAGTTTCATCCTGCGGGAATGAAAATTATTTTTTTCGATTCGAAACATTCTTCTTCAAAATAGGCTGAAATCTCCTGAATCCTTGCCTTGCCCTTAAATGGCCTGAGTTCGGTTTCCAGGTCGCCGCCTTTGAGATAGATGATACCGTTCCTGATATAATTAAACCCGTCGGCCTTGATGAGTTTGCGCACCCAGCGTGAAAATTCAGGAAGGGAGGTTACAGCCCTGGAAACGACAAAATCAAATTTTTCCGGAATGGTTTCCACGCGGCACCATCTTGCCTCCACATTTTTAAGTCCGAGTTCCTCCGCAACTGCTTGAACAACCTTTATTTTTTTCGCGATGGAATCGGCAAGCAGGAATTCGACCTCCGGGAAGAATATAGCCAGAGGTATACCCGGAAATCCTCCTCCCGTGCCGGCGTCAAGAATACGGGTTCCCGGCTTGAACTGGATGAAGCGGGCAATGGCGAGTGAATGCAGCACATGATGGAGGTATAGCTGATCTATATCCTTTCTGGAAATCAGGTTGATTTTCTCGTTCCATGAACGATAAATCGGGCCCAGTCTTTCGAACCGGTCGAGCTGTTCCTGGCTCAGGTTTGGGAAATGGGATACGATCGGGTTCAACTCAGACTTCCTTTGAAACGATGATGTGATAGAGCAGTTCTTTCGCCCTGAAGAGCTGGGCTTTAACCGTACCTATTGGCAGGTTGAGGGTTTCAGCGATCTCTTCGTAGGAGTATTCATCGAAATACCGAAGATGAACCAGTCGCGAATATCTGGGTTTCAGCTCTTTCACAATGGTTTTCAGGAATTCGGTTTTCTGCTTGCTGATAAGCACTTCTTCAGGATCCGGTGTGTCGGACTGAAGCTGCACCGGGTTGTCTTCATCGGCATCGCGGCCCTGGCTATCGATGGAGATCGTTTTAGTATGCTGCTTCCGGAGAAAATCGATGGCATTATTATTGGCGATCTTGAAGAGCCAGGTGCTGAATGCAAATTCCGGTTCGTAATTATGGATGAACTTGAAAGCTTTTCCGAATGCCTCGATCGTCAGGTCCTCGGCATCATCCTTGTTATGAGCCATCTTGAGAATCATGAAATAGACAGAATCCCAATAGCGGCTCAGCAATTGCGCAAAGGCATGCTGGTCGCCATTCTGGGCTTTCTGAACCAGGGCATAATCCTGTTTGGCTTTATCGGATAAATCAGACACCATTACCAGGCGAACTTTTTGTTTTTCTTCAATTTGCTTTTCATGACGAGGAACCCTGA
>CAYHCO010000025.1:35646-40858 GCA_964355105.1 uncultured Porphyromonadaceae bacterium | reverse complement strand
GGCCTGTAGTGCATCCCAGCGGTAAGGTGGCGCCTTTTCTGACGGAGCCAGTTGTTCATGGAGGTCATCGGTTCGGAAACGGTAAAGCTGTCCGGATCGATTTCTATTGCAGTGTTGGTTTTATTGGCATTATGATTAACAAACAGGTCATCGTCACCTGATTGCAGGTGCAGTTGGTTGGCGAATCCCTTGTTGTTGAAGAACAGTGATCTGCGGTAAGCCAGGTTCCTGCCGGCACCCATGAATGGAATTCCGCGTTCGGCAAAACCCAGATATTGCTGGGCTATCCAAAGGGTATCCATCCTGATGAACCGGTTAACCAGGCCCTTTTTCTTTTCGTAGGCCCCGTATCCCAGGATAATCTCTTTTTTCGGAAGAAAATTGGACTGCATACATGCGATCCAGTTCGGACTTGCGGGCCTGCAGTCGGCATCGATAAAGAGAAGCTGGTCAAAAGTGGCAGCCTTGATACCAATGGTCTGGGCAAGTTTCTTGGCGTGGGGATAGGGATGAGTGTGTACTATCTTTGTTACGTAAAGATGCTTGTATCTTCGCTGCATTTCAGCAAGTACGGCAGATGAATCATCGCTTGAGCCGTCATTGACGACCACCACCTGAAAATCGGGATAATTCTGTTCGAGAATCAGGGGAAGGAAATTCCTGAGATTTTCGGCTTCGTTTTTGGCACAAATAATCACTGAAACAGGCTCCTGGGCCTCCTTGCTTTCTGGCTTGCGATATCGGTGAACCCTCAGGAAAAAGTAGAGATAGTAGAAAACCTGGACGCCGAAGGTGATGACAGTCAGACTTGCCAGACTTAAAAACAGGAAATCGGTCCAATGGGTTAAAGGGATACGAAATAAGTCTGTAAGTACCTGAATCATAAAAAAATAAATTCTAAAACGTAGGGACAGTGCCGGAAGGGCCCCCAAAGATAGTTTTAAAATACCATATCTTTGCGATTTTGCGCACCATGAATTTCCGCATCGAAAGTACAGATCCCCACAGCAAAGGCAGGGCCGGACTCTTTTCTACCGCACACGGAGAGGTGCCAACTCCCATCTTCATGCCGGTGGGTACGGGGGCTACCGTAAAGGCCGTTCACCAGCGCGAACTGACCGACGACATAAACGCTCCGGTCATCCTGGCAAATACCTACCACCTATACCTGCGGCCCGGTCTGGATATTCTCAGGGAAGCAGGCGGGGTCCACAAATTCATGAACTGGAACCGTACGATCCTTACCGACAGCGGCGGATACCAGGTTTTCAGCATGGCGGCCAACCGGAAACTGACCCCCGAAGGCGCCTGGTTTTCTTCTCATCTCGATGGATCAAGGCACCTGTTCAGTCCTGAAAAGGTGGTGGAGATTCAGCGTACTATCGGCAGCGACCTGACTATGGCCTTTGATGAATGCACTCCCTATCCTTGCGAAGAAAAATACGCCAGGGAATCCATGGAACTAACCCATAACTGGCTCTTGCGAGGGATTGAGCATTTTCGCAAAACCGAGCCGTTATACGGTCATGAGCAATTCTTTCTCCCAATAGTTCAGGGCTCGGTAAATCGCGATCTCCGCAAGCGGTCGGCTGCATTTATTGCTGAGCAGGGAATGCCGGCCAACGCCATTGGCGGACTGTCGGTGGGGGAACCCGAGGATATGATGTACGAAATGATTGAAGTGGTAAACGACATATTGCCTTCTGACAAACCCCGCTATCTTATGGGAGTCGGAACACCCGTGAATATTCTGGAAGCAATCAGCCGCGGCGTGGATATGTTTGATTGCGTGATGCCAACGCGAAACGGCCGAAACGGCATGCTTTTCACACGCAACGGGGTGATGAACATGAAGAATGAGAAATGGAAAGCGGATTTCTCACCACTCGATCCGGACGGGACATCCTACGTCGACAGTTTCTATTCCAGGGCATACATGAGGCACCTGGTCATATCTGGGGAAAGGCTCGCTTCACAGATTGCCAGCATTCATAACCTGGCTTTTTACCTGTGGCTGGTAAGAGAGGCAAGGAGCCATCTGCTCGCGGGCGATTTTACTTCCTGGAAGACCAGCATAATACCGAAGCTGACTAATCGTTTATAAGGTATGCTCAAGCGCCTCGATATCTATATCATCCGAAAGTTCCTGGGAACATTCTTCCTGGCGATCGGCCTGATTATTCTGGTTGCCGTTGTGTTTGACTTCTCCGAGAAGGTTGATGATTTTATCAGTCACAAGGCACCGTTGCGCGATATTCTGGGTCAGTATTACCTGAATTTCATTCCTTTCTTCAGCAATCTGTTCAGTTACCTTTTCGTATTCATCTCGGTGATCTTTTTCACTTCCAAGATGTCGGTCCACAGCGAAATCACTGCTATCCTGTCGACAGGGGTCAGCTACCGCCGCCTGATGGTCCCCTATATGGTATCTGCTTTTCTGATAGGTGTTTTAAGCTTTTTCCTGTCGAATTACATTATCCCCTATTCCAGTATCAGCAGGCTCGATTTTGAGGCGAAATATTTCGACAAGGCCTATGGGACGCCCGAGCGCGATATCCACAAGCAGATTGATGAGGGGGTATTTATTTATGTAGAGAGCTTTTCAAGGCGCAATAACTGGGGTGGTAAGTTTTCCATGGAAAAATTTGAAAACGGGATTTTAAAATCGAAACTCATGGCTGCCTCTATCCGGTACGATTCCATTGGCAAAACATGGAAGCTGAAGGATTATTGGATCCGGGATATCGACGGAGTGAGAGAAACCATTACCAGCGGTGCATCGCTGGATTCAGCACTGAACCTTTTACCAGAAGAATTCAACCGGAATGCCAACCTGGTGGAATCCATGACCACACCCCAGCTCAAGAAATTCATCAAAAGGGAATTATCGAGGGGGCATGGTGATCCGCTTTACGATATTGAAATGCACAAGCGGTATGCAGGGCCATTTGCCGTATTTATTCTCACCATTATCGGCGTATCATTATCCAGCCGGAAAGTCCGAGGAGGAATCGGTATGCATATTGGATTCGGCATTGCCCTGAGTTTTTCCTATATCCTGTTCATGCAGGTTTCAAAGGAATTTGCCAGAGCCGGGGAGCTCACAACCTGGGTAGCTGTCTGGCTGCCGAATTTTGTGTATGCGGTTATAGCCATTGTACTATATAAACTCGCTCCAAAGTAGAGACGCATCTATGCCTCTCTACCGATATTTTTTATCGAGGTATCGGGCAAGCAAAAGAAAGCTCCAGCTCAAAGCCATTCCCCCCATTATAATCCAGATTATCGTGGTAGAAACGTTTAGTTCTGGAAGCAGAATGTTGAATTTAAATCCAGAAAACCAAGTGTTCAGTCCATTGAATGCATTGGTAGCCAGGGATAATCCCTTTCCGTCACCAGATGAACCCTTTTCTGGACTCCATATCAGGGTGACCATCAGTAATGATGCAATTAGTCCCGGAATACCCCATTTAAGCCAAACCGGCGGACGGTAAGGTTTGATCGCAATCGGGGCCTTAAGCGGTTCCAAACGGTTCATGATACCGTCGAGAAACCCTTCAGGTGCTTTCCGCGGTACATCCGACCTGATCATCGCTGACAGGAAATCATCCTTCAGGTCGTTTTCCGAAATCATCTTGTTTGCCATATATGGATCTCCTCTTTTAATACGGATGTGATCTGGGCATGCATTTTTTGCCTGGCCCGGAAAAGCTTGACTTTTACATTACTCTGGCTCATTCCTGTCATGGCCGTGAGCTCTTCAACCGAGCACTCCTCACGATAATACTGCTCAACCAGGAAGATCTCCTCGGCGTTAAGTACCTTATAGGCTTCAGTCAACATCTCCTGCATATCTTTCTGGTTCAGGTTGTTAATAGCCTCGTTGTCGCTGCCCTGACTGTGCCAAACGGCATCATCCGGCTCAAACCCGGTATCCATGCGGTCCTTGCGGATCTTGCTCATGCAGGTGTTGTAAACGATCCGGTAAAACCAGGTCGAAAAGGCTGAGTCCAGACGAAACCCAGGCAAGGCTTCATAAGCCTTGATGAATGCATCCTGGGCCGAATCCCTGGCTTCTTCCCTGTCGCGCAAGATCTTGTAACAGAGATTGAATGCCTTATCCCCGTACTTGTCGACCAGGAAGGCAAAGTGTCCTTTCTCTCCCCGGAGAACCATCCGGATACATTCTATATCGTTTAATGCGTGCATTCGTTATTTAGACGCAGAGAATTTTATTCAGTTACAAAGGTGTAACCGTTTTTTGCATGGTGCGTCAAAAGAGAAATTAATAACTAAATATTATGGCACCAGCATTTGTTTTTATCGCGTTTTTTGCCTCGATTTTCGGGATATTCTATTTGTACATCACTACCAGGAACCGTGAAAGAATGGCCATGATTGAGAAAGGGGTTGATCCGGCTCTCTTCTCATCGGTTCGTTTACCGAAAACTGCCAGGGGAGGAGCCAGTTCAGGATTCAAGTTTACCCTGAAGGCGGGAATGCTCTTTATCGGTGTTGGCATCGGCATGGTGGTATCGATATTCTTTGATGGCATGGTTGACCACCAAATCTACCCGTTACTGGTCTTCGGAATTATTTTCATCAGCGGTGGGGCTGGCCTGATCGCCGGCTATTATATGGGACGCAATCTGGAGAAGAAAGACATGAAAGAATAGGTGATCCGGATTCTCCTGCTTTGAAAGCCGCAATGGTCCGCCTGTTGCGGCTTTTCATTTAACATCTTTTAACAACCCTCTGTTTTAAACCTAAAGGGTATATCTTTATCCAAAAGCTAAATCACTATATAAACCGTGGAAATCAGAATCGAAAACCTGAACAAGATTTACAAGGGAGGCAACAAGGCCCTGTCCGACATTAATCTCGTCATTGAAGATGGTATGTTTGGACTTTTAGGACCCAATGGAGCTGGTAAATCAACGCTGATGAGGATACTCGTCACCTTAATGAAACCAAGCTCCGGGAAAGTGCTGGTTAACGGAATGGATTTACAAAAGAACCGGAAACAGGTAAGGACTTTGCTTGGCTACCTGCCGCAGGATTTTCGCTTCTTCGCCAAATATCGTACCTGGGAATTCCTCGATTACTCGGCAAGGCTGGCCGGATTGAAACAAAGGTCGGTTCGCAATAGGGAAGTCGAGCGGATGCTTGAACAGGTCGGACTCTTTGAGGCACGCGATCGCAGTGCCGGCAA
>CAYHCO010000025.1:33766-35546 GCA_964355105.1 uncultured Porphyromonadaceae bacterium | reverse complement strand
CAGGTAGTAGCCGAGAATACGGGTAATTATCCATCAGTTCCCATTGAGCCCAACCTCGAGCATGCTTATGTCTATTTTATGGAACTGGTACTAAATCAACCGCAAGAATTGTATTGATCATGAAAACTCTCAGAATAATCGGAACTATTGCCTGGTTTGAGCTGCTGATACTTTTCAGAAGCTGGTTTTTCAGGATTTTCACGGGCCTGATCTTGCTGGTGCTTCTGGTCATGAATATCAACATTCTCAATGACAATAGCGGAAATTGGGCCATCAAGGCAATCGCCGCCAATATCCCATATTTCAATATCCTGATCCTTAGCCTTACACAGGCTTTTATAGCCATGTTCCTGGCGTTGGATTTTTTAAAAAGGGATAAAAAACTGGATACCTCCGAGGTAATCTTTACACGCTCCATGAGCAACTGGGATTACGTGTGGGGCAAAACACTCGGTATCCTTACCCTGTTCGGATTCCTGAATGTCCTGGTTCTTATTCTGGCTCTGATCATTAACCTGATTATGGGCGATCTGTCAGTAAACTGGGCTTCCTATATTTATTATCCGCTGATCATCAGCCTGCCTTCCCTGATCTTTATCCTGGGATTTTCATTCATAGTCATGTCACTGCTTAAAAATCAAGCCATTGCGTTGGTCATTTTGCTTGGCTATACCGGCATGGTGATGTTCTACGGTAAGGATAAGTTCGATTTTATTTTTGATTTCATGGGGTTCAGGCTTCCAATGACCCATTCCGACATGATTGGCTTCGGATTTGAAATGAGGCTGTTACTGCAGAGGGGGATCTATCTTCTGATGGGTCTGGCCTTTATTTCAGCCAGTATTCTTTTGATGAAAAGATTGCCTCAGTCGAAATTCCACACTTCACTCTCCTGGTTCCTGACTATCGCTCTGGGCGTGGGATCGGTTGCCGGTATTGTAACCTATGCCGGAACTACCTCGCACAATGCATCGGTGAGGAGTAAAATGATCCAGCTCGATGACCAGAACTTTAAAATACCGGTTTTAAATTCCGAAGCCTGCGAGCTGAACATCAGTCATCATGGCCGGAACCTCACTGTGAATGCTAAAATGACCTTCAGCAACCGGTCGGGTGAATCGATTTCCAAAACGGTATTCTCGCTGAATCCGGGTCTGAAACTCGAGGACCTCACCATTAACGGCACCAAGACTACCTTCGAAAGGAAAGAACATTTGGTTTTGGTTAACCTGCCTGAGGCAGTTGCTCCCGGACAAACCATTTCCACTGAATTCGTTTATAAGGGTGGAATTGATGAACGGGTATGCAACCTTGATATTAAGGAAGAGCAGGCGATCGAAAAGTGGGGCCCGAAGTTCCTCCTGTCCATCCGGAAAAGATTTGCGATACTTGAACCCGAATATGTTCTCCTGACACCTGAATGCGCATGGTATCCTCTGCCGGGGGTGCTTCACGGATCTACCATATCCGTGCTGCCGACCTGGAATTTTACCCAGTTCAAGGCAACGGTTGAAACGAAAGCCGGACTTCAGCCGATCATGCAGGGTAAAGTTGAACAATCCGGTTCAGGCTGGGTGTTCAGTCCTGAAAACCCGCTGCCGGGCATGACCCTGATAATCGGTGCCTACCAGCCTTCTTCGATTAATGCCGGAGGAGTTGATTTTGAATTGAATATTATCAAGGGGCACGACTATTTCACTGCCGTGCTGGATTCTATAAAGGATACCCTTCCCAAATTTATCGGTGATATGAAGCAGGACCTGGAGCGCCGGCTCGGGTT
>CAYHCO010000025.1:4481-33666 GCA_964355105.1 uncultured Porphyromonadaceae bacterium | reverse complement strand
GGATCGGCGGATTTCATGCCTTTTATCCTGGAGGAGATCCAGAAATCAAAATATCAGACTATTGAATTTGAGCAGTTTACTGCAGACTTTAAAGAAAAATTCAAATTTAACGCGGATTCCCTTGCCCAAAGCTGGTACAATGCCGACAGGCTGCCGGGATATCTGATCGGACATGTCCGCGTGATTGAGGTTCAGCAGGACGATCGGACCCGTTACCAGTTGTTGTACGATGTTTCAAATCCTTCCAGGGAGAGCGGCCTGCTTCAGATTACCCTTCGTGCTGGTGGTCGTGGAGGTATGGGGGGCCGCGGCGGCATGGGTGGTGGCCGTGGAGGCGCCAGTTTCGCATTGGCTGGCAGAAATGCAGCCACGGACAAGTTCCTGGTTGTCCCTGCAGGAACGGCCATGCAGATTGGATATGTGCTGGATGATCAGCCCAGGGCAATGTCGGTAAATACCATGCTGTCGACGAATCTCCCAAACAATATTGGCTATCCGTTTCCCAAGCTCGAACAGATAAAGGGTTTTGAGCCCATTGAAGGGATGAAGGCTATTCCATTGATCCTGACCATGAGCGAGCCGGGTGAGATAGTAGTGGATAACGAGGATCCCGGATTCTCTACCGCGGGAGCCGCAACCGTGAGCAGGATGGTTAAGTGGTTAAAGATAAATGCAAAAAATCCGAACGTCCCCTATGAACCGATGAGGACCTGGAGGCCACCGGTATTCTGGACCCCTATTATCCAGTCGGGATTTTACGGCGACTTTGTCAGATCGGCTGTGTACATGAAATCAGGCGACGGCGACATTTCGGTGGAATGGCGCACCCTGATTCAGAAACCCGGCTTTTATGACGTTTACGCATATCTTAATCCGAACCTCGCCCGCATGAGTATGAGAATGGGCGGTGGCGGAGGCGGAGGGGGCCAGCGCCCGCAAGGTGGTGGCGGTATGGGCGATATGCCCGATATTTCAGATGAATATCATTTTACGGTCTTTCACTCCGAGGGTAAAGAAGATATGACCATTGAACTGAAGGCTGCCGAAACAGGATGGAACAAGCTGGGATCCTTCTATTATGGAGCCGATACCGCCAAGATCAAGATGAATGACAAGAATCCGGGCAAAACTGTTATTGCGGACGCCGTTAAATGGGTTAAGCAGCGGTAGACGGAAGACGGAAGACGGAAGACTTTAGACAGAAGACCTTAGACGGAAGACTTTAGACAGAAGACCTTAGACGGAAGACAGAAGACAAATAGACAAACCTTAATAAATTATGAACAAGAAAACGTTATTAATCGCCCTTGTTTTAGGTCTGGCTTTTACAGGCACTTCGTGGGCGCAGCAACTCGTTAAACTTCAGGATGCTTTGCTGATTGCAGCAAAAAACAGTCCGGACATCAAAATAGTCGAGTTGAATCTTATACAGCAACAGCAGTTGTTGAAGGCTACTGAAGCATCTTACAAGGCCAATTTCAAGATCAATACAACCCCTTTGAGCTACAGTAACGACCGGGTTTTTTATGCTCTTGACAATGAGTTTTATACAACCAAAAACCTGAAAAGCCAGGGTAGTTTTAATATCAGTCAGAGGCTGCCGTGGACGGATGGAACGGTTACTCTGTCCAACCAATTATTCTGGCAGCAGAGCAGTATCGAGAAATACGATAACATAACCAAGAAATTCAACAACAACGTTCGGCTGCAGTACGATCAGCCGCTGTTTACCTACAACAGGATGAAGCTTGAGCTGAACACCCTGCAATTGTCGTTCGAGAACTCCCAGTTGAATTACAATATACAGATGCTTCAGCTTGAGCGGTCGGTGACCCAGCAATTCTATACGGTTTACAACCAGCAGATGCGTCTCCAGATCTCTGAGGAGGAATACAATAATCAGAAAACAAACTTTGAGATCATCAAGAATAAAGTAGAAGGCGGCTTGTCGAGGCTTGAGGAACTCTATCAGGCAGAGCTTAACCTGGCTTCCAGTAAATCATCCTGGGAAAACGGAAAAGTAACTCTCGAAAATGCCAAAGATAATTTCAAGATGCTGATCGGGATGGATATCTACAATGAGGTAAGCGTTCTTGCGGATCCAGTAGTTGATTCGGTACCGGTGGATATCGACCAGGCAATTAAATATGCTCTCGAGAATCGTATGGAATTGAGGCAGAGGCAGATAAGTATAGAAAATGCCAAACAGAGCCTTACACAGACGATGGCCTTCAATTCATTCCAGGGAAACCTTTCCTTATCGGTAGGGCTACTCGGTGACAACCAGAATTTTGCCAAGATCTATTCAGCTCCTGCAGATAATGAGCAGGTTGCACTGACTTTGCAGATCCCGATTTTTGACTGGGGTGAGCGCAAGGCCAGGATCAAGGCTTCACAAACCAGTATCGAGAGCCAGCAGGTGAATTACGATGACCAGAAAAATACCATCATTCAAACCATTCGCCAGACTTATCGTAACCTGCAGAACCTCCTTAACCAGATTAAGATAGCAGAGCAGAACGTTCGTAACGCCCAGCTCACATACGAAATCAACAAAGAGAGATATATCAACGGTGACTTGACCGGTATGGACCTTAACCTGTTCCAGAACCAGCTGTCCTCCAAAAAACTCGACCTGATCAATGCCCAGATCAATTATAAACTGGAAATTCTCAACATGAAGATCCAGACACTCTATGACTGGGAAACCAAAACATCCATAGTACCAACCGAAATCAAAAAAAAGTAAACTGATATGAAATCTTATCGAAACTCCCTGATTATTTTCTTGTTCTCCGGTATGGCCATTCTTGCTGCCAGCGGTTGCAAGAACCAGCAAGCTGATGCAACCACTGAAGTTGCCGTACCAGTATCCGTACTCGACATTAAATTATCATCCATAGAGGAATTCATCGAAACTAATGGAACCGTATATCCAACTCGTGAAGTTGAACTGAAATCGGAGATGTCGGGAAAATATGTCCTGCAGAACAATCCCCGCACGAAAAGACCATGGGCTTTGGGCGACCGGGTTAATGCCGGTGATTTGATCGTTAAGTTTGAAGATGCCGAATACGTCAACGGCATACAGATTGAATCGAAAAAGCTGAACCTCGAGGTCTCCGAGAACGAATATGAGAAGCAAAAGTCACTTTATGATAAAGGCGGCGCCACACTCAGGGAACTGAAAGCATCGGAAGTGTCGCTGATCAATACCCGGTATACTTTTGCTGCCGCTGAACTGCAGCTGGCTAAAATGGTTGTGAAGGCTCCTTTCGACGGGGTTATCGTTGATCTTCCTTTTTACACCTCTGGAAACAAACTGACTACCGGGCAATCGCTTGTTAAGATAATGGATTACAAGAAGTTGTTCATGGAATTCCAGTTGCCTGAGAAGGATCTGAGGCATATCCTGGTTGACCAGAAAGTTCGGGTACTGAATTATGCACTTCCGGATGATACCCTTTACGGTGTAATCAGCCAGTTATCACCGGCTATCAGTCCGGATACACGTAATTTCAAGGGCTCCCTCACCATCCTGAACGATGACCTGAAACTTCGTCCGGGAAGTTATATTAAGGCAGAGATCATAACTGAGAAAAAGGACAGCACTATAGTCATTCCGAAAAACATCATTGTTTCGCGTCAGCGTGGTAAAACTGTTTTTGTTGTAGACCAGAATACCGCAATGGAAAGAGTTATATCGACTGGTTTGGAGAATCCTGATTCAGTTGAAGTCGTAAAAGGGTTGCAGAAGAATGACCGGATTGTTATCGAAGGTTTTGAAACCCTGGGTAACCGTTCCAAAGTTAAAATCGTCCGATAGCCGGACATATTTCTATTATCATGAGAAAGATAACCGAGTTTTCAGTCAGATACCCGGTCACAGTTACCATGTTTATTCTGGGGGTAATTCTCCTGGGATATATTTCATTTGGCAAGCTGGGCACGGATCTGTTTCCGAAGCTTAACAATCCGCGGATATATGTCGAGATCAAGGCTGGCCAGCGACCGCCTGAGGAGGTTGAGAAGCAGTTTGTGGATCCAATCGAATCGGTGTGTATTCGTCAGAGCCAGGTTACCGGGGTGACATCCGTTACCAGAGTCGGAACTGCCCAGATTACGGTTGAATATGCATGGAATAAGGATATGGACGACGCTTTCCTGGAATTGCAGAAGGCACTCGGTACTTATTCCCAGAACAGCGAGATTGAATCGATCACCATTACCCAGCATGATCCTAACCAATCACCGGTAATGCTTGTCGCGATGCGCCATGAAACCATGGTCGACATGGATGAGCTCAGGCAGATCGGTGAGAACTACCTGCGCAATGAGCTGGTCAGGCTTGAGGGAGTAGCAGATGTTCAGCTGGAGGGGCAGGAGCAGAAGGAGGTGCTGATCAGCACCAATCCTTACCTGCTGAACGCTTTTGGCATTACGACCGCTGAGATCACCTCACAGATCACCAACTACAACCGGAACGTTTCCGGCGGATCCATTGTTGAAATGGGCACGCAATACGTCATCAAGGGAGTTAGCGTTTTCTCCGGCCTGAATGACATATCATCGCTGATAGTCGGATTCAAAACGGGAACGGCAACCACGGGAACCGCTACTGCGAGTGCAGCATCCGCCACCTCAAGGGTGCCTGTCTTCCTGAAGGATGTGGCCACCGTTGAATTCAAGAATAAGGAGCCAAACAATATCGTCAGGATAAATGGCGAACGTGCCATCGGCCTCGCTATATATAAGGAGCCCAGCTTCAACACGGTTAAGGCCGTCGACCAGCTGAAGGAAGAGCTTGTCAAGCTGCAAAAATCCCTTCCGGGTTACTCTTTTGAGATTATCCAGGACCAGGGAACGTTCATTTCAAAGGCCATCGGTGAAGTAGAATCAAGTGCTTTGATCGGTATGGGCCTGGCTGTGTTTATCATGTTTGTATTTTTCCGCCGGATCGGCTCGACGCTGATCGCCAGTGCCGCCATTCCGATATCGATTATCGCCACATTCAACCTGATGTATTTTAACGGGTTGACAATGAACCTAATGACATTGGGCGGACTTGCTCTTGGGGCAGGTATGCTCGTTGATAATGCTATCGTCGTCATAGAATCTATTTTCAGGAATCTGGAAAAGGGTATGTCGATCCGTGAGGCTTCAATTACAGGAACTTCGGTTGTGGGGGGAGCCATCTTTGCGGTCACTCTCACGCATATTGTGGTGTTCCTTCCTATCGTCTTCCTGCACGGCGCTTCTGGAGAATTATTCAAGGATATGGCCTGGACAGTGGCTTTCTCTCTGGTCTGCTCGCTGGTAGTGGCCATGATTGTTATTCCGATGTTGTTCGACCGGTTCATGAAGCCGGTGAGTGCGGCAAGCCAGCTTAAGGCGATCGGATTTAAGTGGTATCCGGCATTACTGGATAAATTCCTGCGCTTCAAGTGGTTGGTCATCTTTCTGTCGCTGGTTTTGATGGGCGGTGCAGCAATGCTGATCAAGCCGATAGGCAGTGAATTCATGCCCAGGACCGAAGCCAAGGAATTCACGATTAACCTGAGACTGCCGGAAGGAACCCAACTGATGAGGACCGATCAGGCTGTTAAAACGCTGGAACAGATGATTCGTGAATTGCTCGGGAAAGATCTTAAGAACCTTTATACGAGGGTCGGACCATCCGCCGCCAGCGCAACTACCGATCAATCTATTTTTGAGAGCGAGAATACCGCTTCTCTCAAGGTATCCCTGATTGAGGCGGCAGAGCGTAAAAGTGACGCACTGCTGGCTGACCTGGGTAAGCTTTTCAGCTCTATGCCGGAGATGCAGTTCAGTTTCGTTTTGGATGAAACGGCTCTCCAGGCAACTCTGGGAACCGATGCGGCTCCCGTTATGGTTGAGGTTGTCGGTAAGGATTTTGTCTATATCGACCGGCTGACCAAAGAGGTGGAAGCCATCATGCAGGGCAGCCCCGACCTGTTCAACATTGAATCATCGATTCAACCGGGAGCACCTGAGGTTGAGCTGGTGATCGACCGGTATCGTGCCGGCATGTACAATATCACCATCGATCAGATAACCAGTCAGGTTACCCAATTGCTCACCGGAACCGCAGCCGGGAAGTTCGACTACAAAGGCGAGATGACCGAAATACGTCTGAAATTGCCCGATGTTGAGGTCAGCCAGCTGCAGGATATCCAGTTGAAGGTTGGAGCCAATACCGTTAGACTCGGTGATGTGGCAAATATCCGTGAGGTTACCGCTCCAAAAGAAATCCTGAGGACCAACCAGAACCGCGTTGGCCAGGTATCGGCTCAATTTAAAAAAGGTAAGCCGATCGATCAGGTAATCAAGGGATTAGACAAAGGGCTTCAGCAGATTGTTTTGCCTCCGGGATACACAATCAGGCAGGCCGGTGAGGAATTGAAAAGAAAGGAATCGATGAAAAATCTCGGTTTTGCGCTAATCCTTTCTCTGGTCCTTGTGTACATGGTTCTCGCGTCCCAATTTGAATCACTGATTCATCCATTCACCATTATGCTTACCATTCCGCTGGCCGGAGTGGGAACCGTGCTGCTGTTCTTCGTCCTTGGAATGCCTTTCAGCATGATGGCTTATATCGGAATAATAATGCTCGCGGGTATAGCGGTGAGTAACTCCATCCTGCTGCTGGATGCAATCAATAAGCAGCGACTGGCGGGAATGAACAGGCATGATGCAATATTGGAAGCCGGTCTCATGAGGATCCGGCCTATTCTGATGACCAGTCTGACCACCGTACTCGGACTCGTTCCGATGACCATCGGTATCGGACAGAGTGCTTCGCTCAGGGCTCCGATGGCTCTGGCCGTGATCGGAGGCCTTGTTACCAGCACCATACTTACCCTTATCGTGATTCCTTGTTATTATGATGTAATCGACCGGATCACGTCGGGCAAGAAGTATAAGACTGCACAAATAGTTAACGACAACACCTTATGAAGGCAATCGTAACACGGAAGGTTTTGATCTCGATGATTTTCATCGGGCTGACAATGATGGGAATTGTTTCCTATCGTCAGCTGAAGGTCGAGCTTTTCCCAAATGCGGAATCACCGTCCCTGGTTGTCCAGGTGTCGTCGCAAACTGAAGTGGACCCCGGATACATGGAGAAGCAAGCGGTGATTCCGCTGGAAGGTGCCGTGGGTGGACTTCCGGGCATAAAGGAACTTACCTCAACCGCTTCGCAGCGCAGGGGGACTATTAATATTGCTTATGAGCCAAAGACCAACCTGAAATATGCACAGCTGAAATTGCAGGAACGGATCGATGAGGTTAAGGCTACCTTGCCTTCCGAGTTCACCGTTACGGTACTGAAGGTCGACCTTCAGCAGGCCATCTCCAGCGCATTGATGACGATGGAGGTCAGGGGTGCTGGCGGAGCTAACCGTATCAGGCAGATCACCGATGAAAAGATCATGCCCAGGATAGAGAATGTCGACGGGATAGCAGGGGTTACCGTTTTTGGCGGCCAGGAAAAAACTGTGGAGATCACACTCGACAAGGATGCCTGCGATGCCTACAGGATTACTCCGTTCCAGGTCAGGAATGCCATTGCCCAGAACGGCCGCGACCGGACTTTTGCCGGCCGTGCGTTCGCAGGGAACAAGATGTATTTTGTTCATGTAACCGCAGAGTATGTTGATCCGAAGGAGATTGAGAATATTGTCATTAAGGAGGCCGGACCGGTTCTGTTAAAAGATGTGGCTTCGGTTTATTTTGGAGTCAAGGAGCAGACATCTTATTCCCGTGTGAACGGAATGGAATCTGTGACGCTCAACCTGGTGGCAGATTCGCAGGTGAACATCATTGAGATCTCACACTCGGTAAAAACTCTGATAGATCAGTTGAATAAGGAGTACGGCCCCTTGGGAATTGAGATCAAGGTTCAGGAGAATTTAGCCGAAACGATGGAGAAGAATATCGATTCGATCATTGACCTCGCCATTACCGGAGGCCTGCTGGCCATGTTTATCCTTTGGATATTCCTGAAAAATGGCCGGTTGGTATTGTCGATTGCCCTGGCCATTCCCATATCGGTTTACGTTGCATTCAATGCCTTCTATGCTTTTGGAATCACTATTAACAGCCTTACCCTGGTTGGTATGGCACTGGCTATCGGGATGCTGGTTGACAACAGCGTGGTGGTGCTTGAAAACGTGTACAGGCATGCGTCAAGGGGAGAGTCTCCCGATATTGCCGTGACCCACGGAACGGCAGAAGTCTGGCGCTCCGTAGTTGCTTCGACCATGACCACGGTAACCGTTTTTCTGCCATTCCTGTTTTCCGAGGATTATCTGATCAGGACTTTGGGAACCAACGTGGGCATTTCCATTATTTCAACGTTGTTGATCTCCCTGATGGTAGCCCTGCTGCTGATTCCGATGCTGACCCATTTTACGCTGATACGCCAACCGCATAAGGGGCCCCAGATTTTTGAAAAGATCTCGCTGCATAAGCGGATGGTTCAGATTTATGTTCTGATCCTGAAATCAGGGTTGCGTAATCCTGCTGCAACGGTCATTGGTGCCATGGTTGTTTTCTTCATTACGCTGTTTGCTGCTCTGGCGTTATCCAATGATACGCTTAAAGAGGCCCAGATAAACCAGATAAGGATAGCAATCACCATGCCTCAGGGAACGACCCTGGATAAAACGGATCTTACGGTAAAGACCATCGAGGAAAGATTGATGGATCTGCCTGAAAAAGAGGATCTGGTAACTTCGACTCAGGAAGCTCAGGCTACGGTTACCGTGAAACTTTATGAAGAGTTTGAAGAGATAAAAAATCGAAAGCTTCCTGAAATCAAAGCCGACATTGAAAACAAGATCAGGAACATTCCGCAGATCACCTATGAATTTCAACAGTCTTCCAGCTCCGGGTTCTCCGGTGGCGGCGGAGGCGGTGGAGTTTCATCAGGCGGCGCCGGTTTGGAGAGTTTGATGGGTATCGGTACCCAACAGGAAAGCGTGATCATCAAAGGACAGAATTTCGATCTTATGAAGGCTGTTGCTGAGGATGTTAAATATTATCTGGATGATCTCACCACGATTCAGCAATCTACGGTAAGCGTTCAGGATAACCGTCCTGAAGTTAGGATGGCTTTCAATACCCGGGAGATGGGCGAACGAAATGTTTCCCTTTCGTCGGTCATGTCGGAATTGAGCTCATTTCCAACCGAAGTGACGGCAGGGGTAAAATTCAAGGAAGGCACTGAGGAGTATGATATCCTGATAAAATACGATCAGGTTGTCGTGGACGAGAACAAGACCCGAACGATGACTGATCTTCAAACCATGGATGTTCCGTCGACCGATGGGAGCAGGCATCGCCTGACAGACCTGGCGAAAGTTTACTTTGCCTACGGTATGGGTACCATCAGCAGGTTAAACCAGGAAAAACTGATCAAGGTAACTTATCGCTTTGATGCTGAAACCAACGGATCGAAAACCTTGCTTGAGGCTGCCCGCGGTGATGTCGACAACCTCGTTTCCGGCATGAAGATACCTGCGGGTGTGGCGGTTGAAGTGCAGCACGAAGTGAATCAGTTCAAGGACTTTTATTTTCTGATTGCCGCGGCTTTTATTTTGATCTTCATGATCATGGCTGCCGTATTTGAATCGTTAAGTACCCCATTTGTGCTGTTACTGTCGATTCCGCTGGCCGGAATCGGCTCGTTCCTGGCGATTTTGTTCACCAAGACTTCCCTGCTGAATGCCAATACCCTTATCGGGTTTATCATTCTTATCGGTATTGTGGTGAATAACGGGATTATCCTGATTGATTATGCCAATATCCTTCGGAAAAATGGCAACAGGAAGCTGCGGGCACTCATGACAGCCGGTCTGGCACGTTTACGGCCGATCCTCATCACCGCATGTACTACCTGCGTGGCTATGGTTCCCCTGGCAATGGGGCAATCGGAATATGTCAGCCTGATTGGCAAGCCATTTGCTATTACCGTCATTGGGGGACTGGCGTTGAGCACCTTGCTGACGCTGGTATTCATACCAACTTTTTATTCCGGGTTGGAGAACGCGCTGAAATGGATGAAAGACCAGAAGCTTGCGGTTAAGATCGTGATGTATACGCTGATGGCCGGATTATCGGCTCTTATCTATTTCGGTATTGATACCTTCCTGTGGCAGGCGGTCACCTTCCTGCTTGTCCTGATCGGTGTTCCTGCCTCCATCTGGTTTGTATTGAACAGTTTGCGTAAAGCAAGTGATACGGTTATTCCGCTCAATGAAAATATTGTCATCCGCATTCAGAATCTCGTTAAGATTTACGAACGCGACGGACGCTTCAACAGGCAATGGAAAGCCGGATTGGATATTCGCAGGCGTCTGGGGATGGAAAAGGTTTACACATCCTGGAAAGACCTCGATGACATACTGTGGGAGTTGCCCATCCTGGCGTTCATGATGTACTTTGTGTATTTCTTCCTCGAGGGAAGTATCTGGATCTTCCTGCTCAGCATTCCGATTTATTTTATGATGCTGTCGGTTTACGGTCCGATTAGAAAATATATCAAATACAAAAAACCGAACGGATTTGTCAATAAGCTGAATCAGTTTGTTCAGGGACTGATTTTCTGGGGATTCCCGGCTTTCAGTATCTTAATTTTTCAGTTGAGATGGCACAATATCGCTATTGATGTCTTGATCGGACTGATATGGTACCTCGCCCTGATTGTATACACCACTTCCAGCCGCCTGGCCCGTGAGAAAGTCAACGTTAACCGTATAACCGGCAGGTTCGGAAGGATCCGTCGCGGATGGTACCGTTTGGTTCAGTCGATCCCGGTCATCGGCAAGAAGAAAAAGCCGTTCAAGGCACTTAAAGGTGTGTCCATGGAAATTGAGAATGGGATGTTTGGGTTACTGGGCCCCAACGGAGCCGGTAAAACAACGCTCATGAGGATTATCTGCGGAATCTTTGAGCAGAGCTACGGTAAGATCTGGATCAGCGGCGTCGACACGCAGGAAAAGCGTGAGGAATTGCAGGGCCTTATCGGTTATTTGCCACAGGAATTCGGGATGTACGAGAATATGACTGCTGGTGAATACCTTAATTATCAGGGGATTCTCAAAGGGCTGAAAGAACCCGTGGAACGCGATAAACGAGTTGATTTTGTTCTGAGCTCAGTTCATATGCTTGAGCACAAAGATGAAAAAATCGGCAGCTATTCCGGCGGTATGAAGCAGCGGATCGGTATTGCACAGATCCTCTTGCACCTTCCCAGAATATTGGTGGTGGATGAGCCTACCGCAGGTCTTGACCCGCGTGAGAGGATACGTTTCAGGAACCTTCTGGTAGAACTTTCCAGAGAACGGGTGGTTATTTTCTCAACTCACATTATCGAGGATATCTCGAGTTCCTGCAACAAGGTTGCGGTTCTCGACAAGGGCGACATGGTATTCCTTGGTGCCCCTGAAGATATGGCCCTGACAGCTAAAGGACATGTTTGGCAGGTTGAGGTGAGCCTGGAGGAATTCGACCGGTTATCGGAGTTGTACAAGGTGGTTCATCACATGCGTGACGGACTGAACATCAGGGTGCGGTTGCTGGCTGAGACCAAGCCATCGCCCGATGCCATTGAGGTTCAGCCTTTGCTCGAGGATTCTTATTTATGGATGTTGAAGAAAGCGATCTGATATGAAAAGTAACCGAGTGGCATTGATCTGGAACTGGATCTTCAATATGGTTCGATATAATCTCAAGATTATTTTCGCCAATAAATTCATTTGGTTTTTAGTTGCATCTCTTGCCTTCTTTGTGGGAGTGCTTTTGATTACCCTGTTTTCAAAAGGCAAGATTGATACGGGCACTATCTATGGATTACTTCTGTACCCGGGGCTTCTCCTTGTTTTTTATCCCACCGTTTTCGGGATTCAGAACGATGAGGACACCCGGGTGCTGGAAATCCTCTTCGGGATTCCCGATTACCGCTATAAAGTGTGGCTGGTGCGACTGATCCTGATATACATTGTTGTATACCTGATTCTGTTGCTCCTGGGTTTCTTCTGTAACTGGGCCCTGCTTCCCTATCCGGTATTCAATATGTCGTGGCACCTGATGTTCCCTATCTTTTTCCTGGGTACCCTGGCATTTCTGATGTCCACGTTTATCAAGAACGGCATCGGAACCGGTGTCGTTATGATTATTATCGGTGTATTCTTTGTGGCTTTGGGCGGTATTCTCGAGAACAGCAAATGGAATATCTTCCTGAATCCTTTCACGGTCCCCGATGGGATGAGTGAGAATGCCTGGAAGTCGATTGTACAGGACAATCGTGTAATCCTTTTTGTCGGTATCGTTTTGGCGCTGCTGGCAGGATTGACGAGTTTGCAGAAGCGCGAGCGTTTTATCTAGTTTGCCATGCAAACTAGATAAAACGTCGCTGCGCTCTTAAGAGGCTCCCGAAGGGAGCTAATAGGCGCTTCGCGCTAAGAGGTTCGCTTCGCTCACTAAAAGGCGCTGCGCGCTAAGAGGTTCGCTTCGCTCACTAATAAGCGCTGCGCGCTTATTTATGTTGAAATATTTCCAATTGGGGCGGGATTCTGCATCTATATATGGAAATAGGAGAATTATGGAGCGTCTGAAGGTTTATCAGTTGTCGATTGAATTTAGCCAGAAGGTTTGGGATTTGGTGGTAAACTGGCCATATTTTCCAAAGGAAACTGTCGGAAGGCAGATTGTGAGATCGGCTGATTCCATCAGTGCCAATTTGCAGGAAGGAGCGGGACGCTATTTCTACAAGGAAAGGAATCAGTTCAATATTTATTCCCGGGGGTCACTCTTTGAAACCCGATGCTGGCTTGACAAAGCCATGGCCCGGAACCTTATTTCCAAACAAGATTTTGAAAACCTGATTAAAGACTGTGATTTGCTGCAATTCGAGATCAACCGAATGATCCGCAGCACCCGCGCACAATCTTTACCCACTAAGCCCGATTCTTAGTTTGCGAACCAATCCTCTTAGCGCGAAGCGCCTATCAGCTCCCGCAGGGAGCCTCTTAGTGAGCCGCAGGCGAACCTTTTAGTGAGCGAAGCGAACCAATTAGGAGGCGCAGCCGACCTATTAGTTTGCGAAGCAAACCTATTAGTGAGCGAAGCAAACCTCTTAGTTTGCGAAGCAAACCTATTTGGTATAGTAATCGATCATGGTCTTTAAAGTCTTCGAGCATACCGGACAGAATGGATCGCCGAGCCAGTTCATTTTGCATTTTGCCATCGGACTGAAAATGCCCTTGGATGTGTATAAGCCTCCTTCGTAGGCACCGAGGATGCCGTCGAATTCGGGCTTGCGCGGAGTTGGGATGGGGGTGCCGGCCTTGACCATGCTTTTCCATTTCTTGCCGAAATCAACCAGATTGGTCACATTGGGCTGGATGGGCTCGACAGTCATATCAACGTAATCCTGATAGGCTACATCACTGGTGTAATATTCATCGGCCAGCCAGGTGAAGGTGTGTCCGAATTCATGAACGAAAACCCCGATGGATTGTTTGTTGAAGGCGGTAAAGCATCCGTAATAATTGTAGACTCCTCCGCCACCGTATTTTTCAGAGTTTACCAGGATGATGATGATGTCGTAGGGAACATTGGCAGCTACATCACGTACCGACTTAATGTCGTAGGTCATGTTGTACCGCTCACTGTCGAAAGTGTAGAAGCTGGTGCTCAGCAGTGTATTCCTGTATATTCCCTTGGCCGGAATGTCAGTTCCTGATTCGAGCGAGGGGGCTTCAACAAGCCAGCAATTGAATTTGTCAGCCGCAGCAGCAAAAGGAGCCGTTTCCAAAAGTCCTTTTGAGAAACTTTTTACGGCTTCCCTGAATTTATCCATTTCTGCAGGAGTAAAGCCATCGGGCAAAAATACAACATCTATCTTTTCGGAAGGATTTCCTGAGTCGTGCACCATGTATGATTTATAGGTGGGTCCGGTCTCCTTGCTGATGAAGTAATCGGCTGGATCAACCTGATATTCAAAGGTTTTAATCAGTTTTGTCTTGCGATCGCGGCTAAAAAGCTGGAGAACGGCGGGCTTCTTCGGGAAAGGTACCAGGGCAGTTTCGTAAAAGCATCTGGTAGTGATTTTGGCTTCGGCTGTCGTCTGCCATTCACTGTACAAACCAGCGTACCCGCGTGAATAGATTAATTTTTTTGTTGCCTTGTCATACAACTCTACACGGTATTCGCCCCATGCAAAAGGATCAATCAAATGCTGGCGGGGGCCCGACCACTTACCTTCCTGTTTCATCTGCTCGAAGTTTACTGCCTCGGAAGTTGCTGTACCACAGCGATTGTAATCGAATCGTAAGGTATTGTCGGTGAAATAGTCCTCATATTTTACCTGGGCCTGCAAACTTAAAGTTGCCATGACCAATCCTATCACAATAAACTTTTTCATATTGTCCTTTTTTGGTAAATACCAATGGTAAAGGTAAATTACATTGTATTTTTGCCAAAGTTTAATTCTATTCTTTACAGCATATATGGGCGATAATCTGAAAATAATGTTCAAGAACCTGTCTGACTGGCTGGATACCTGGGGATTAACGGGTCCGTTCGGACAGTTTTTACATTTGATGATCTTACTCGGCTTATTGTTTCTGGTCGGATTTGCCATCGACCGGGCAACCAGAGTTGTCATCAAGCTATTCATCAACCGGATAGTAAAACGGACTGAAAATCCTTACGATGACATTCTTCTTGAGAAAGGGGTTTTCAGGAGAATAGCCCATTTCGCCCCTGCGGTAGTGGTTTATTACATGCTGCCCCACATTTTTAACGGGGTTTATTTCGTTGACGAGGTGGAACCCGACAAGGTCCTCAAAGCATTTATTATCCTGTCGCAGAAAGCGACATCGATATACATGATCGCCATCGGGGCTTCGATTATCATGTCGGCGATGAGTGCCCTCAATGAAATCTACACCCATCTCGATGTGTCCGGTCGCATTCCGATCCGAGGGTACATCCAGGTGGTGCAGTTCCTGATCATTCTGATCGCCACCATATGGATACTGTCGGTTGTTTTTGGTTTTGAACTCAAAGGATTCTTTACCGGTCTGGGTGCCTTCATGGCTGTACTGGTAATCGTATTCCGTGATACACTTCTCGGTTTAATGGCTTCTATTCAATTGTCAGTCAATAAGATGGTGAGGATTGGCGATTGGGTTACCATCCCGTCCAGAAATGCCGACGGTACTATCCTGGATATCACCGTAAATACGGTTAAGGTGGAAAATTGGGACAAAACCATCACCACGATGCCTACTTATTCCCTTGTTTCGGAGGCCGTACAAAACTGGCGGGGAATGGAAGAATCTGAAGGCCGACGGATCAAGCGGTTTGTGAATATCGATATGGGTACGGTTCATTTCTGTACGGATGAGCTACTGGACAAGCTGGAGAACATTCACCTGATCAAAGACTATATAAAGACTCAAAGGGCAGAACTGGCCGAGCTAAACAGCAAATATCCCAATGCTGAGCTTTCCGTTGCCAATGGTATCAGGCTTACCAATCTGGGCATTTTCAGGAAATATCTGGAATGCTACCTGAGGGAGCATCCCGATATCCAGCATGAAATGACAACCATGGTGCGACAGTTACAGCCTACCGACCGTGGCATACCTATCGAAATTTATGGTTTCAGCAGCGAGAAAGCCTGGGAGATTTACGAGAATATACAGTCTGATATCTTCGACCATGTTCTGGCTGTCATTCCCGAGTTTGAACTCAGGGTTTTCCAGAATCCGACAGGTGCCGATTTTAAACAATTAGCCAGATCAGCAGATTAACATGGAAATAGAGCGGAAGTACCTTGTAAACAAGATTCAATGGGAGGAAATGCGAAATCCAGCAAATGCTTCATTCATCCAGCAGTCTTATCTGTCGCTTGAGCCCAAATGCACTGTTCGAATCCGAATAATCGACGAGAAGGCCCGAATTACCATCAAAGGAGAAACCCATGGTTTGTCGCGCGAGGAGTTTGAATATTCGGTACCCCTGAAAGACGGAATCGAACTGATGAAACTGGCTGGTACGCCGGTTATCATGAAGCGCAGATACGTGATCCCCTTCAAAGGCTATAACTGGGAAATCGATGAGTTTTACGGCGACAATGAAGGGCTGCTGCTTGCCGAGGTGGAACTGAAATCCGAGTCGGAGCATCCTGAATGGCCGGATTGGATTGATAAGGAAGTCACCGGCGATCCGCGCTATTTCAATCTCCAACTCGCATTAAATCCGATAAATAGTTGGTAATGAAACCTTTCAGGTTACTGATTGTTTTGATTGCAGTTTCATTGACTGCCTGTCTCTCCGTACGCAACGTCACCAAGAAGGTGGTAACTCCCCTGAATCTCTATAACCCCGGTAAAACTGTTCTGCATCCCCAATATTCCATCTTTCACTCCTCGCCGACTGAAAGCATGGTTTTTCTTAAAATTCTGACCAATGAAGTGGTGTTTAACCAGGCTAACCCCCAGGTTAAAAACCAGGCCCGTCTAAGAGTTGTGTATACGCTTTACAACTCCCTTTCCAATAATGATATTGCCGCTCGTGATACCCAGCAGTTGTTCATTGATAGGGAATCGGTGACCGACCTGATTACCACATCAATAAAATTACGGACATCACCAGGAAAAACATACCTGCTGGATATAACCCTGGAAGATGAGATCAGGCAATCAGCGATCAGGGATAGGTTGATTGTCGATCGATTTCAGGTTGATAATCAGCAAGATTGGCTGGTGCTGAACTTTCCGGAGAATAAAGTTGCCTTCGAACATTTCTTTTATCCGGGAGAATCATTCAGACTGATCAAGCAGGGCGAGAAGGCTGACCGGGTGTATATCTCGGTTTTCGCACCGCGCAATGTATTGCCGCTTCCACCCTTTTCGCTCGATGAACAACCCGATAATGTTCCCTTGCCGGATTCGACCTTTTCGATGGCTTATTCTGAGCAGTTGCTTTATAAGTTGGGCGGTGAGGGGATTTATATCTTTCATTTCAAGCCTGATGTATGCAAGGGCTTGTGCCTGACGCAGTTCGGCGATCATTACCCGCAGATTTCGCAGCCCGAGGATATGTTGCCGCCACTGCAATATATAACTACCCGGGATGAATATTTGAAGCTGGTTTCAAGTCCCGACCTGAAAGTGGCTGCAGATAAGTTCTGGCTGGAAAAAGGAAGATCTTTCACCAATGCCCGCGATCTCATCCGTGTTTACTATAACAGGGTGGTTTTTGCCAATATTTATTTCGCTTCCAGCAAACAGGGATGGAAAACTGACCGTGGAATGATTTTCATGCTTCTCGGACCTCCTATGTCGGTAGAAAGGACCGAAACACGCGAAACATGGAGGTATGAAGCCGCGGAAACCGGAGAGAAGATTACCTTTGAGTTCAATCTGACAGAGGATTATTGGATTGGATATGATTATAAACTAAAAAGAAAAGAGGAATTCCGACCCGTCTGGAACAAGGCAGTAGACTCCTGGAGGCGAGGGAAAATCTTTAGCATCTAATGGAACAACAAGATTATATTTTCGGGCTAAGGCCTGTGCAGGAGGCCATTGAGGCAGGTCGAAATATCGAGAGGGTCATGATCAGAAAAGGTCTCCAGGGTGAAGGATTTCATGCTCTCCTGGGTCTAATCAGGAAGGAAGGAATACCTTTCCAGTACGTCCCGGTTGAGAAGCTCAACAGGATGACCCAAAAAAATCATCAGGGGATTATCGCCATAACCTCCATTGTTACTTACCTTCCTTTTGAGGAGGTTGTTGCCCGTGCATTTGAAGAGGGCAGGGATCCACTGGTGGTAATCCTCGACGGGATTACCGATGTCCGGAACCTCGGAGCCATTGCGCGATCCGCTGAGGCTTCAGGTGCCGACCTGATTCTGATACCGGAAAAAGGGGTGGCTCAGATTAATCCCGATGCCATGAAAACGTCGGCAGGAGCGCTGGCAGTTATCCCGGTTTGCAGAACTCCGGATCTCATCCGAAGCATCAAATATCTCAAAAATGCGGGATTGAAGATTACCGGTGCCACAGAGAAAACCGATATTCTCTTTTATGAGGCTGATTTTAAAACTCCCATGGCACTCATCATGGGCGCTGAAGATCATGGCATCAGTACAAATATTCTTGCCTTGTGTGACCAGGAGGTACGGATACCTATGCTGGGCAAGATTGCTTCGTTAAACGTGGCAGCCGCCGCCTCAGTTATCCTGTTTGAGGCAGTCAGACAGCGCAGCACGAAAAACGGCTAGTGTGAAGACGAGGAAGAAGATCGGAGTACGAGAAAGAAGATCGGTAGACGAAAAAGAAGATCGATAGACGAAAGACAATTATGGTTAACCCCAGGCTTCAGCCTGGGGGGCCCCCACACCCCACACCCCACACCCAACACCTGAAACCTGAAACCTGATACCCGACAACTGATACCCCATACACCATGAACCTTCTTGAAGCGATCGGCTGGCTTGGAAATATTGTCCTCAGCATCGGAGTAATTCCACAAGTTTGGCAGACCTGGCGCACCCACGACGTGACCAGCTTCAACTGGTCGTTCCTGCTCATGTGGGCCGGCGGGGTTTTCCTGACCTTTATTTATATAGCTGCCGGAAATATCCAGTCCGGGGAGTTCCAATGGCCCCTCTGGCTCAATTATGCAGTTAATATCATCGGAACCTTTTACCTGGTGTACGCCAAAGCCAGGTACGGGGGCAGGAAGCAGTAGGCAGAAGGCAGAAGGCAGTAGGCAGGATCATTATCAATAGCCAGGCACTTTAGTGCTTGGACCTGGGGCAGTTATAACTCGCTTTCGCCGTGCGCCGCTTCCCATTCTTCCATCGCCAATCCTAACTCAGCCTTCAGTTGCTCGTATTCAACATATGGATCGGGACCGGCATTGGCAGCCATGCTCTCGGGGTCGGCGAGGAACATTTCGATGAGGTGGATCCTCTTCTCAAGATCTTCGATCCGCTCTTCAGCTTTTGCAATCCGTGCTGCAACCTTGCGCTTTTGCCGGTCAATCTCTTTTTTCTCCTCCCACTTCAGCTTATTATCCGGCAGGGTGATCTTAATAGGGGCGGATTCCGGTCTTTCCTGCTCGGGCTTTGCCTGCTCCGGCCTCAACTGAGATTTGGCTTTTGGCTCGGGTTTTTGCTCGGGCATCGGTGCCGGCTTGGGCTCAGCTTTTGGTGTTGCATCTTTTCGCTCAATTTCCTTTAAGGTGTTGAGCCTCTTCTTATTGAGGAATTCAAAAATGTCTCCTGGATGCTCCTTGACTTTTCTACCCCGGAATTCGAATATCTTTCCAACCAGGCCGTCCAGAAAATCCCTGTCGTGCGATACCAGTATCAATGACCCGTTATATTTCAGCAGAGCTTCTTTCAAAACCTGTTTCGAGCGCAAGTCGAGGTGGTTGGTTGGCTCATCGAGGACCAGCAGATTTTTGGGTTCCATCAGCAGACAGGCTAAGGCCAGTCGCGATCTTTCACCCCCGGAGAGTACGGATACTTTTTTATCGATATCATCCCCGCCAAAAAGAAATGCTCCCAGGATATCACGGATTTTTGTCCGGATATCGCCAACTGCAACATAATCAATAGTTTCCAGTACGGTTTTCAAGGGATCCAACACGTCGGCCTGGTTCTGTGCGTAGTAACCGATCTTCAGGTTATGACCTAGTTTACATTTTCCTTCAAAATCCAGCTCTCCCATGATGATCCTGGCCATGGTGGTTTTTCCCTCGCCGTTTCGACCGACGAATGCCACCTTCTCCCCCCGATGAAGGATCATCGCAATCTTATCTAGGACATGCGTAGAGCCGAAATTTTTTGTGACATCTTCCGCTTCCACCAGAATGGTTCCGGCATGCGGCGCAGGAGGGAATTTTATATGGATGGAGGATCCGTCGATTTCGTCAATTTCAATCCGTTCAACCTTTGCCAATTGCTTGATACGCGATTGAACCTGAACGGATTTGGTGGCTTTATATCTGAATCTTTCGATGAATTTCTCGGTTTCATCGATCATCTTCTTTTGGTTCGTATAGGCGGCAAATTGCTGTTCACGCCTTTCAGCTCTCAATTTTAGGAATTCAGTATAGGGTACCCGGTAGTCAGCCAGGCGGCCCAGTGTAATCTCAACGGTTCGTTTGGTTACCCGGTCGAGGAAGGTGCGGTCGTGCGAAATCAGCAGTACGGCTCCCCTGAAAACGCTCAGGTAATCTTCAAGCCACTGAATGGATTCAATGTCAAGGTGGTTCGTGGGTTCATCCAGGAGCAGTACGTCCGGTTCTTTTAACAGGATCTTGGCCAACTCTATACGCATACGCCAACCTCCTGAGAATTCGGATGTTGCCCGTTCGAAATCAGGTCGCTCAAAACCAAGTCCAAGGAGTGTCTGCTCAATCTCCGCTTCACGGTTCCGACCGCCGAGCATCTGGTGTCGCTCGCCTTTTTCTGAGAGGTCGGAGATCAGCTTGTGATAGGAATCGGATTCGTAATCCGTTCTGGCAGTGATCTCAACAGTGAGATTGTTAATGTCACGTTCGAGTTGAAGGACCTCTTCGAATGCTTTTTCGGCCTCGTGAAAAACAGTGGTTGAATCGGAATAGGCCATGTGCTGGGGAAGGTACCCCAGACGAATATTCGGCGGAACGGAAACGTATCCGTCCGACGGCTTCATTTCACCTGTAAAAAGGCGGAGAATAGTGGTTTTTCCTGCACCATTTCTTCCAACAAGTCCAACGCGGTCGCGCTGACTCACCAGAAAAGAGATTTCCTTCAATAAATCGTAGCTGCCGAAACTAACCGTTACCTGATCGAGGGAAATCATAATTCAAACGATTTTAATTCGTAGTGATATCCCCACATCAGGCCGTGCAGCGGCTCTTTGGTTGCCTGTTCTCCGCAAACCTGATATACAGGACCCTGGTAATGAGCCCTTATCAGCTCTTTGACTGCAGCGATCCTGCCCTCGTATCCTCTGGCATCGATCCCCGATGGACCGCCCCAGGCACATATCAAATAATCAGTTTTGCCAAGGACTTCGCCGAAGAATCGGTCATTTTCCGATCCGTTGACCGCCTCGGATCCTTCATCCGCCATTTTGGTGTTGACCTCCTTTGCATCAGTCGCACGAAAACCGAAAATGTTCAGGATATTCAGATGCCTGGCATCCGGAAAATGCTGCCAGACGTAGGTCTCCACCTTGCGTATGGTGGAATCTGACCTTTTTTGATCGGCGGCACTTGGATTTTTGAGTATAACGGTAACTGTTCTTTCACGTCCCTGGTTCAGCAGATTATCGCTGAATTCCATCATCAATGTAAACCTGTGTTGCCGGTCGGGGGAAAAATCAGCCCGTATGCTCTCAATATCAACCTCACTGTAATGATCAACCTGTCTTCCGATACGAGCCATGTCCATTTTTAATTTTCGCCAAATTTAGATAAACTTCGGGTATATCCTGACCAGATGGACGAACGGACCCCTGAAGAATTGATTACCGCTGATGTTGTGATAGTTGGCGCCGGTCCTGCCGGTTGCTCCGCAGCGCTTGCACTGGCGGGTTCCGGGAAAACCGTTATCCTGCTTGACAAATCAACATTCCCGAGGGATAAAACCTGCGGTGACTCGGTACCGGCTCACGCCTTACTCGGTCTCGAAAATCTGGTTCCCGGCATTTATGATGATTTTTTGAGAGAGGTGAAGTCTTTCACCTTCCGTTCCTCGGCACTGGTTTTTCCGGACGGTCGTCGTTTATGTTTTTCGTGGCCCCTTCCGGGCTATGTTGCCAAAAGGATAGATTTTGATGGATTTCTTTTGAAGCAGGTGGCAAGGCACACCGATGCGAGGATAATTACAGGAGTTAAGGTCACGGACTATTTGAGGATCGGCGAAAGAATAACCCTGGTTACACGGTTTCCGGATGGAACGCCAGGGATATCCTTATCGGCAAGGATGGTTATAGCTGCCGACGGGGCTCCTTCACTAGCCGCCAGAAAACTGAGTGGGACAGTACCCGATCCCGGAGTTTACGGTCAGGCTGTGAGGTGCTATTTCGATCAGGTTCAAGGTATTGATGAAGGGATGGAACTGATATTCTACCATCCGGATTTTTTCCCGGGGTATTTCTGGATATTTCCCATGTCAGATGGTATGGTCAATGCAGGCTTTGGAATGCCGGAACATACCAGGAGAAAATTGAAAGTTCCTATTAATGAGCTGTTCCAGGAGTTCGCGAAGAAACATCCGGAAGTCAGGAGAATGCTGAGTCAGGCCAGACAAATTGGCGACCTGCGCGGAGCCATGGTTCCTTTTGCAATGAAAAGGCAGGTATGGAGCGGGCCCGGTTTTATGCTGTGCGGCGATGCCGCATCACTGGTGGATCCTGTATCTGGCGATGGGATCATGCAGGCTGTCAGAAGTGGCATGTTGGCCGGTATGGCTGTAAAGTCAGGGGAGCAAGGCGTGTATGACCGACAGGTCGAAAAATATCTATGGCAAAGGATGAGGTCGCCACGCCGTACCATCAAATTTATCAGACTGTTCCCTGGTGTAATACGAATGGCAGCCTGGATGGGGCGTTTCGAATGGCTGCGGAACCGCTTTCAGAAGTGGATCTGGTAATCCGGCGGAAATTCGGAGCTGTTTATTACTTTTAGCACCAAACAAAAAGCTGGTGCCAAAGAAAAAACCATTACCCATACTGAACGGGTTGACGATCGAATCTATCGGGGCTGAAGGGAAAGCAATAGCCCGTTATGAGAATCGTGTTGTATTTATTCCGATGGTGATTCCCGGAGATGTGGTTGATGTTCGGATCACCAAGAAAAGGCATTCCTACTGGGAGGGTGATCTCCTGAGGATTGTCACACCTTCGCCCGGTCGACAGAAACCCGTTTGCGAGTATTTTGGGCTCTGCGGGGGGTGTAAGTGGCAGATGCTTCCCTATGCCGATCAGCTGGTTTTCAAGGCAAAGCAAGTAACAGATCAGCTCACCCGTATCGGCCACCTCAGTTTGCCGGAGGTTCCGCCAATTATCGGTGCGGAGTCCTCGGAGTTCTACAGGAATAAAATGGAGTATACCTTCTCCAACCGCCGCTGGCTGTCGCGGGAGGAAATGCCGGACGGGGAATTTCCGGATTCTTCGCCCGGTTTGGGATTGCATGTCAGAGGCCTTTTCGATAAGGTGGTCGATATATACAAATGCTTCCTTCAACCAGATCCGGCCAACGAGATACGCAATGAAGTTCGCCGGTTCACCCTTGAGAACGAGTTTAGCTATTACGATCTGAGAGAGCAGACTGGACTGATGAGAAATCTTACCATCAGATGCACCTCAACAGGCGAATGGATGGTAATTGTCAGCTTCCATGAGGATGATCCTGTGAAACGTAAACTTCTTATGGATCATATTGTTGAGAAATTTCCCTTCCTGACCTCCCTGGTTTATGTCATCAATCCTAAAAGAAACGATACGATCAACGATCTGGAAATTTTCACCTGGTACGGTCGCGATCATATCATGGAAGTAATGGAAGGTCTGAAATTCAAGATCAGTCCCAAATCATTTTTCCAGACCAATACCCGGCAGGTACACCGGCTTTACCGTGTGGTGATGGATTTTGCCGGGCTAACAGGGCATGAGACGGTATACGACCTGTATACCGGCACCGGCACCATAGCCCAGTTTGTTGCAGCTAATGCTTCTAAAGTCATCGGAATAGAATATGTTCCTGAAGCCATTGAGGATGCCCGGGTAAATGCCGCATTGAACCAGATCTCCAATGTGGAGTTTTTCACCGGTGATATTAAGGATACGCTTACCCCTGAATTTATGGAAACCCACGGTAAGCCTGATGTGATTATTATTGATCCGCCCCGTGCCGGTGTTCATGAAGATGTTATCGAAGCACTGCGGCTGGCCAACCCCGGCAGGATTGTTTATGTCAGCTGCAATCCGGCCACTCAAGCCCGCGATCTGGCTATGTTATCGGATCTTTATGTTGTTGAAAAAGTACAGGCCGTGGATATGTTCCCGCATACCCATCATGTTGAAAATGTTGTCCGCCTAACCCGAAACCTGATACCCGAAACCTGATACCCGAAACCCGAAACCCGAAACCCCATGTCAACTTTGTCCGCCGTTATCCGCAAACTTCCTTCCACCTACTGGTGGGCCAATTTAATGGAACTGTTCGAGCGCCTGGCCTGGTACGGGATGTTTATTCCGCTTTCGCTGTACCTGACCGGTTCCACGGAAACCGGCGCATTGGGTTTTACCCAGATTCAGAAGGGTACCCTCATGGGAACCGTCGTCATGGTCCTTTATTTTCTTCCTTTGCTAACCGGTGCAATTGCTGATAAATTCGGTTTTCGCAAGACCCTGATTGTCGCTTATGTGGTGCTGGCTTCCGGATATTTTGCGATGGGACAGGTAAGTTCCTACGGGGCGGTATTTTTCGTTTTCCTCTGGGTTGCGCTCGGTGCGGGCTTGTTCAAACCGGTGGTGCAGGCTACCGTTGGCAAAACAACGGATGAATCGACTTCTTCCCTTGGTTTCGGCATCTTTTACATGGTTGTAAATATCGGATCTTTCATTGGTCCCATTGTTGCCTCGGTTCTACGAGGGTTTTCCTGGAAATACGTATTCATAATGTCGTCGGTTTCCATCCTGGTGAATCTCCTGATCGTGATCTTCTTTTACAAGGAACCCATGCAGGAAAAGAATACGGACCCACTTGGCAAAGCAGTGGTTTCAATATTTAAAAATATTTTCAAGGCTTTGAGCGACATAAAGTTGCTGATCTTCCTGATTCTGGTTATCGGCTTCTGGACCATGTATAACCAGCTGTTTTATACCCTGCCGGTTTTTATCGATCAATGGGTTCGAACCGATGTCATGTTTGAATCGGTCAAAAGTTTCTGGCCCGGATTAGCTCATGCCCTGGATACGCAGCATAACGGCACCATTGCGAGCGAAATGTTGGTGAATATCGATGCATTGTTCATCGTCCTGCTCCAGATAATCGTTTCCACGGTGGTGATGAAATGGAAACCGCTTAATGCCATGATCAGCGGCATGCTGGTTTGCACAATAGGAATTTCCCTGACCCTGCTTACCCAAAATGGATTTTTCCTGATTATCGCGATATTTATTTTCGCGATGGGTGAGATGTCCTCCTCGCCTAAAATATCCGAATATGTTGCGCGGATCGCTCCAAAAGACAAGGTGGCACTTTATATGGGCTGCTCATTCATTCCCTATGCCGGGGGGAATTTCTTTGCCGGCCAGATTTCAGGCGGTGTTTACCAGCGTCTGTCCGATAAAATCTCATTACTGCAATTGGATGTTGCCTCTAAAGGGATTGATATTCCACCGATTTCATCAACCTTTACTCAGACGGATTATTTTAACAAGGCAGCCGAAGTGATGGGAATGAATGGCAGGCAGCTGACAGATTATCTATGGACAACCTATCATCCCAACCGGATATGGTACATCGTATTCGGAATCGGAATTGCCACGGTTATCCTGATGATGCTGTATGACCGATTTCTGATCAGGGGCGTCGGACGGAAGAAGGCTGCATAAAAGGTTTAGGTCAGCCCACCTTTTCAAACCAGCCGTTAGCAGGGTTTCTGGCAACCAGAACCTGGCGTGAATCGGGAGTCAGACAATAGTCGAGGTCTGTAACAAATCCCTTTGTTTTGAGAACATTGTAATGTGTTGATACTGAAAGGGCAGCGTGAATGTCAGTCCTGGCCGATTCCCATTTTTCGATGGACAGCCTTCCGAGATCGTCAAATTCCATGTTGCCGCAGGCTTCTAAGGTGCTGCATATCATTCCGGCACACAAAAAATCATCCAGAGAAAATTCCCCATTGGTGCCTGCGCAGATTAGTTCAACTGATTTTCCTTGTCGAATAAGATAATCTGAAAGTACTTTCTGGTTAAGAAATGCTCCGATCAGCAACTCATCGGCTGATCCGCAGCGCGAGACGGCCAGGGTGCCATTGGTCGTTGACAGGACGACCCCTTTATTGAGGATCCTATCCGATGTGTAGTCGAGCGGTGAATTGCCGAAATCAAAGCCTTCAGGAGGCAGGGCAAAGCGTTCCCCGCCGAGCACAATGTTTTCTGACCGCAACCCGATCGCTTCTTCGATCGAAGCAACTGTTTTTACCCAGCTGGCGCCATTGGCTAACGCGGTTATGATTACCGAGGTAGCTCTCAGAACATCGATCACAACCGCGACTTTGCCCGGGAGTTCCTCCTTGTGTATATCCTTCGCTGTTAATGTTATATGTATCTTCATTTTTGCCTTCTGCCTACTGCCTACTGCCGACTTCTCCGATCCTTGTCACTCGTTACCTGTAAATAAACTTTATCCAGCATTTCCTGATACTCCGCCTCTGGCTTGCTGAGGTGTGTTATCCCGCCACCACTTCGGTAGCGCAGGCCGTCAGTGGTTTGTTCAATGAACCGGATCATCACGGCACTGTCAAGATTCCTGCCATCGAAAATACCGAAAACGCCGGTATAATAACCACGCTGTTCGGGCTCAGCTTCGCCGATAATGGTCAATGTGCTTTTTTTAGGTGCACCCGAAATGCTGCCGGCTGGCAGGAGTGAATCGATGATTGATCCAATCTGCTCATGGAAATCCATGGGAAGGCGACCCTTTATCTCAGAGCTAACCTGAAGGATGTCCTTTTCATTGGTCTGTATCCGGTCGACATAGCGGAATTTTGCAACTTCTACCTGATCCGCCACCTGGCTGAGATCGTTCCTGATCAGATCCACAATCGTTGTATGCTCAGCAGATTCCTTGGCATCTTCGAGCAAGATTGCGGCAGCGTTTGGTATCGAGGCATCAATGGTACCTTTCATGGGATACGAGCTGATCATCCTGCCGTTGATCCGGACAAATGATTCTGGAGAAAAGACTACAAATCGGTCCCGGAAGAATAGCTTATAAGGGGCTTCGCTGATTTCATAAATCTCTTCCAGACTGAGGTTCGTCTCAATTGGGGTAGAAAAGGTGAGATTAACCAGATAGGAATTTCCCTGCCTGAGGTGATGCATGACCTTTTCAAATGCAGATAGGTATACGGCATAAGGAACAGGTCGTTTCACCAGGCTGGAGGGCGCGTGAACACCCGCCTTTCGTCTTGTGTGCTCCATCCCGGGCAAAGAGAACCTAATGGATTCCGGGATTTGAGATAAACGGATAACACAGGGAGAAAGACCTTCAAAATCAATAATAAACAAAAATGGCACCCTGGTTTTACCCAAAAGATTCATCTCGTCGATAATTGTCTGGTTCAGGAGCATTTTTGTGTTTTTCACCAACAAAGGTAAAATTGGTATATTCACACAAAACTTTATGCATGGTTAATATTCGAGAAAAGAGCAGGCCCAAAGGCGGAATCTATACCAATTACCGGAAATCAAAGGGGAAACCTGCCTTTTATATAGCTCTGCTTCTGTTGGTTATATTCATCATGGCAGTGGTTTACAGTCCGAATAGATTAATTAAGAAAATGAGCAGTAGCCGGGAAAACAAGGTTGCTTCCATGTCAGCCGAACCGCAATTTGTGAAACAGGGCGAGTTGACTTTTTTGAAGTCCGACAGCACAATCCTGGCTAAAATCGATATCGAAATTGCTGATGACGACATAAAGCGGGAAAGAGGTCTTATGTTTCGCCGCCAGATGGAGTTGAATCAGGGTATGCTGTTCATCTTTGAAGAGGAGGATCTTCGATCTTTTTGGATGAAGAATACTTATTTACCGCTGGATATTATTTATCTTAATGCTCAGAAACAGATTATAAGGATACACGAGAACGTTGCTACCATGAACGAGCAACCCATACTGTCAGACTTTCCTGCAAAATATGTGGTAGAAGTCAATGCAGGATTTTGTGCGCTGAACCGTATCGGTATTGGAGAAAAGATAACCTTTTTCAGAAAATGATTTCATTGAGATATGATGGAAAAGCCTTTCGACCTGAATCTCTACAACCAAAAAGTCCTTCGGTACGAATGGGATTCTTTGGTCTTTCTGATTGCCGAGGATATCGACATCAATTACATGTTCCTGTCTGAGGCATTGCGTAAGACCAGGGTTCAGATTCTGTGGGCTGTTAATGGACAGGAAGCTGTGAATATTTGCAAGTCAGGAATAGATATTAATTTGATTATCACTGATATCCAGATGCCGGTAATGGATGGCTACACGGCAACGAGTGAAATCCATACTTTGTTTCCCAGGTTACCGATCATTGCTTATACCGCTTATTCCTATGAGGGATTGAAAGAGCGGATGATCACAGCCGGAGCGAAGGAGTGCCTCATCAAGCCTTTTGATGCCAGGCAGTTGTTGATTGTTATCAGAAAGTACCTGTTTATTGCCTGAACACGGGAGACGGGAAATGAAAAAGTTCTTTCACCGGTTCCGTTTATGGCTATTCCTGCTTCTTATGATTCTTGCCGGAACGGCCTGTTGGTGGTTTTTGTCGCCTTATTCCAACATTACCAAGCAAATTCCTGCTGGTGCCTTCACCCCCTCCGGTCTTTTCCGGGAATTCACTGCCGACCCAACCGGATCATCGCTTGAGCTGGCTAATAAGGTTATCGTTCTTACAGGGCGTGTTTCAGCGGAAGGGGATGGCTATATCATGCTGGGTCAGGATATGGCGGTTGTCAGGTGCGTTTTCAAGAAAGCGATTTTCAATCGAAGCGAGCAGGTTGTGACTGGTGACAGCATCACGCTGAAAGGTGTTTGCCGGGGTCTTAACCTTACGGAGGTCTTGGTAACTCATTGTATATTAGTTGATAAAACCTCTAGATAATTGGACTTCACTTCACTTTTGCTCGAGTGGTACGATCGGAACAGGCGCTCACTGCCCTGGCGGGGAAGCCGGGATCCATACATTATATGGGTATCGGAAATAATTTTTCAGCAGACGCGGATCGGGCAGGGTACCGATTATTTTATCCGGTTTATCGGTCGGTTCCCGGATATCAGTTCCCTGGCGGATGCGGGTGAAGATCAGGTGCTCAGATTGTGGCAGGGTTTGGGTTATTATTCTCGTGCGAGAAATATGCT
>CAYHCO010000025.1:1468-4381 GCA_964355105.1 uncultured Porphyromonadaceae bacterium | reverse complement strand
CAATCTGAATTGCCGGTTAAGTCCCCTGCGATGAAAAAGTCGGGATCCATTTTGAATTATCTTCTGATCAAAACCGATGATGGTGTTGCCATTCAAAAACGGGAAGGAAATGGGATCTGGAAAGGGCTTTACCAACTACCCATGGTACCAGGTGATTTGAGCCCCGACGAGATCGCTGCTGAATGCCTAGTCACTTATGGTGTTCAACCTCTAAAGATGAGAGAAATCCGCCGGGTGAAACATATCCTGACCCACACACAACTGGATATCCGGTTTTATTCAGTGAAAACTAAACCTGGCTTACCCGATACAACTCTATTTATGGTACCGGAAATAGAAATTAAAGGATATCCTTTTCCTAAACCACTGGTTGATTTTTTGGCTGATCCTGAAGTCGAATAGCCTTTACTTCAGGTATTTATCCAGCCAATCAAAAAACTCCCTCTGCCAAAGTAACCCGTTCTGACACGACAGTACCCAATGGTTTTCTTCCGGGAATATGAGTAGCCTGGCCGGTATATCCCTCAGACGGGCTGCATCAAATGCCTGCATTCCCTGGGTGTATGATATTCTATAATCCTTTTCGCCGTGAATAACCAGGATAGGAGTATCCCATTTGTCCACAAAACGGTGCGGGGAACTGGCAAAGCTTCTCTGCGCGACAATGTTTGTGCTGTCCCAGTATGGTCCACCCATATCCCAGTTGGCAAACCACATCTCCTCGGTTTCCAGGTAATTTGACTCAAGGTTGAACATGCCGTCATGGGCTATAAAGGCCTTGAATCTTCCCTGATGGTGTCCGGCAAGCCAGAATACGCTGAATCCGCCGTATGACGCTCCCACGGCGCCCAGCCTGTTCTTGTCAACGTAAGGCTCAGCAGCTACCGTATCAATAGCCGAAAAATAATCCAGCATGTTCTGTCCGCCATAATCGCCTGAGATCTGTTCGAGCCATTCCATTCCGAATCCCGGAAGGCCGCGACGGTTGGGTGCAACAACAATATAGCCTTTAGCTGCCATCATTTGGAAATTCCAGCGGTAAGACCAGAACTGACTTACCGTATTTTGTGGTCCGCCTCCACAGAACAGCAGGGCAGGGTACTTTTTCGACGGATCAAATCCCGGAGGATAAATTACCCAAACTTTCATGTTTTTCTGGTCAGTCGTATTCACCCATCTCGATTCAACCCGTCCGATGGCGAGCTGATCCAGCAAAGGCTTGTTCACAAATGATATTTCTTCTGCTTCACCGGAAGTGGGATCGACCCTGTAAATCTCATCCGGCTTCGACATGGATTTGCGAACCGCGATCAAACGATTTCCAGCCGGAAGAACCAGCGAATAATCGTGAATACCGGTGGTAATCTTTGCAATATCCTTTGTAGCCAGGTTGTAACGGTAAATTTCATCCGTTGCCTGGTAATCCGAAATGAAATATATTGACTGATTGTCATCGGTCCAGGCAAGTGCCGCAACATTCTGGTCGAATGGTACGGTTACATCCGTTCGGGTTCCAGTCTGGATGTCAAGCAGGAAAAGCCGGTTTTTGTCAGCCTCGTATCCATCCCTTTCCATGCTTTCCCAAGCCAGGTACTGGCCGTTTGGCGAGAAAACCGGGTTAATGTCATAACCCATCATCCCTTCAGTCAGATTGGTGGTTGAACCGGTGACCACATCATACTGGAAAAGATCCGAATTTGTTGATAGAGCATAGTCCTTGCCGAACTTTTTCCTGCAAGTGTAAATCAGTTTGTTGCCGTCAGGCGACCAGGTGATCTGTTCCATTCCGCCATTTGGTTTCAAAGGCGATTCCCAGGGCTCTCCATTCATAATGTCGACTATCCCGGTGAGCTTACCTTTAACTACTTGTGCAATAAATACATGCGTGAAAGTCTCGGTCCATTCATCCCAGTGCCTGTACATCAGATCGTCATAAGCACGGGCATTGGCTTTGGTCAGGTCGGGGTATTTGTCTGTCAGATCAGGCTTGACCTTAACTTCTTTGATAAATGCAATATGTTTAAGATCAGGTGAATAATTGAATCCTGATATTCCTCCCTCAATTTCAGAGATCTGCCGTCTTCGGGATCCGTCAGGATTCATTTCCCACAGCTGGGCGCTCCCGGATTCATTGCTGAGAAATCCGATTTTCTCACCATCAGGGCGCCATACCTCTCCGTTTTCCTTAACTGCTGTATTGGTAATCGCTACCATCGGTCCCCCGCTGACCGGCAATGTATACAGGTCGCGGAAACTTTTGTTCTGCTCAATATTGTAATAGGTTGTCCCGAAAAGAATACGGGTATGGTCCGGAGAAAGCTGAACGTTGCTTATTCTCCCGAATGACCAGAGAACCTCCGGTGTCATGCGGTCGGATGACAACCTGATGTTTTCAGGCCTGTAGCCTGGCTCGGATCCTTTTTTACAGCCGAATGCGGCGATCAGCAGAATGATCGGAATCAAACGGGTCAACCTTTTCATGATGAATTATTTTAATGGTTTTCCATCTTCTATGCGATTCAGGCCTTTAATAGCCAGCGGGAAATTTGGCTCCAGCTCCATCGCTTTCTGATAGTCGGTTTTTGCTTTTGAGAGCTGTCCGTCGAGCTCGTAGCTGAAACCCCGGTTATACCAGGCATCGGCATAATCGGGTTTAACATTAATGGCTTTTGAAAACCATTTTTCAGCCTCCTTGAAATTGCGTTTATAAACCATCTCGATATATCCGCGGTTATAGTAAGGATCGGCGAGTGTACTGTCGATCTGGGTGCTGATGAACTCATATTCCTGGTGAGCAAGATCGAGGGAGCCGTGCTCCTGGTAATACATTCCAAGCAGATAATGAGCCTCATACATCTTCGGCTGCAGGTCGATGGCTGATTTCAGATATTGAATTGCCAGGTCGTTTCCTTT
>CAYHCO010000025.1:0-1368 GCA_964355105.1 uncultured Porphyromonadaceae bacterium | reverse complement strand
GCAGAAGGTCAGACCTTTCTTTGCGCTATTCGTTTCGCCATTAAAGATGTAGTATTCAGCTTGATCGATAAAATATGCCGGTGTCAGCGAATCCATTTTCAGTGCGATGGTGATATCGGTTAGTGCCTGGCTGTAATTTTTCTTCGCTGCATATACTTTAGCCCTTTTAGCAAAAAGATCGGGGCTTTTAGGATTGTCGCGGATCAGCTTGTCGAGAACCAAAAGATTGGATGAGTCGATCACTAAAGCTGCCGGTTTATCTGCATCGGCGGTTTTAACTTTTGTGCTGCCCGTTTTGCATGAAGTGAGGGTAACCGGCACCAATAGTAAAAAGAAAAGAGCCGTCCGGATGACGGCTCCTTTATCAAATTTTAGCATTGTGAAGGGCTTCTTTAATTTTCAAAGTTATTTCCTGGGCGAGCTCGAGATTGTCGTCGAGGAGCAATTTTACCGAGTCCCGACCCTGGCCGAGCTTGGTTTCGCCGTATGAAAACCATGAGCCGGATTTTTTGATGATATTCAGATCAACACCAAGATCGATAACCTCACCAATTCTGGAAATCCCAGCACCGTAAACCATGTCGAATTCAGCCTTCTTAAATGGAGGCGCCACTTTGTTCTTAACGATTTTCACACGGGTACGGCTACCGGTCATCTCTTCCCCATCCTTGATCTGGCCAATTTTTCGTACGTCGATCCTCATGGAAGCGTAAAATTTAAGCGCATTCCCGCCGGTGGTGGTTTCAGGGTTGCCAAACATTACCCCGATCTTCTCACGGAGCTGGTTGATGAAGATCACACAGGTTTTTGTTTTACTGATGCTGCCGGTGAGCTTACGTAATGCCTGCGACATCAGACGGGCCTGGAGACCCATTTTTGAATCACCCATTTCTCCTTCAATTTCGGATTTGGGTGTAAGTGCAGCTACAGAGTCGATTACAACAATGTCGACTGCACCGGAGCGGATCAGGTGATCGGCGATTTCCAGCGCCTGCTCACCATTATCCGGTTGAGATACAAGAAGATTAACCACATCTACTCCCAGCTTCTCGGCATAGTAGCGGTCAAAAGCATGCTCTGCATCAATGAATGCAGCCGTTCCGCCATCTTTCTGCGATTCGGCAATGGCATGCAGGGCAAGGGTTGTCTTACCGGATGATTCAGGTCCGAAGATCTCGATGACCCTTCCCTTGGGATAGCCTCCAACACCTGTGGCAACATCGATACCGATTGACCCTGAGGGGATTGCCGGAATGTCCTCGATCGCATCACCACCCATCCGCATGATAGTGCCCTTGCCGTAGCTCTTCTCTAATTTCTCGATAGTGAGCTGCAAAGCTTTCTGTTTTTCTTTCTGGATTGAATTGT
>CAYHCO010000024.1:0-50653 GCA_964355105.1 uncultured Porphyromonadaceae bacterium | reverse complement strand
CTGTGGGACGGCGATCACGCCTATACCATGCTGCGAAGCCTGCTGAACGTGGTCCATGGGACGAAAACCATCTACGGAGAGAGCGGCGCCGGCGTTTATCCCAATTTGTTCGACTCCCATCCGCCATTCCAGATTGACGGTAATTTTGGTGCGACGGCCGGAGTCTGCGAGATCCTGGTGCAGAGCCATACGGGTGCCATACATCTGCTCCCCGCACTGCCCAAGGCCTGGCCAAACGGTAAAGTCAGCGGCCTATGCGCACGGGGTGGATTTGAGGTGGAGATGAGCTGGAATGACGGGCAACTGACCAGTGCTGTGATCCATTCCAGGGCAGGTCTTCCCTGCCGGGTGGTTTACGGTGACCAGATGATTACTCTCGACACCAAAGCCGGCCAGAATTATCGTTTGAACGGGGAGCTCAAATCATAAATCATCGCCCGGCCCAATCGACTGTCACAATGATCTCATTTCTTCTGCCAACAGGCTGGAATGGAGGGTTATACCCCAGAAATCTATAGTTTCCCAAAGAGGTGATGCCTTTTTCTTTGAGAAGATTCTCCAATTTTTGTGAATAGAATTTCAGATCCTCATCAGAGGCATATCCGCCAAAACGTATGACTGCCACATATTCATTATCTGTAATCTGAATTTGAACATTGGGGTCATTGGGCTTTGGCAGGTTTTCTTTTGAATAGGCAGAAGGCATTACGAAACTCATCGTGGAAACAGAATCCCTGATTTCAAAACCCTTGTATTTGCGAACGAGTGAATGTTTTCGTTCTTCAGTCCTGTTTAGCGGCATAACAACAAAAGATTGGAATAAAACGAATATTACCACAACTACCACAGCACCTATTATAATCACCTTCATTCTGTTTATTTTTAGCATTTTAACAATCGTAAAACAGACAACCGGTTGTTATGTTCAGCATATCGAAAAAATAAATTACAGGCTATGAATGAAGATTTTCTGAAAAAGGATAAATCCAGGCGGAAATTCATCCAAACATCAGGAGCCCTGGCCATTGGAATGACACTGCCTTCCTTTTTAGGGAGATCTGCCTTCCGCCAAAATCCAATTGATCAAACAGATATAAAATCGATATTTAAATCGAACCGGGAGGATGCGCTTGCCCTGACTGAACGGATCTATCAAAAATGCATCCTCGAAAGAATTCTACCCCCGACTCCGCCCCTCAAACATAACTGGGTGTATCCTGGCGGTCCCTATTATAAAGGGCAGTGGATCTGGGATACCATGTTCGTGGTGGACCTGCTGAGCATTCTGCCCGGCAAGAATCAGGTGATCCGCGATATATTTCAGAATTACTGGGATTTTCAGGATCGATGGAACCCGAAAATGCCCGAATACGCGCACGATATGGTAACGGTTGCCATAAAAACCGAACCGCAGGAGGTTCGTCAGTTTTCCCAGATACCTATTCTGGCCTGGGGAGTGGAGCGCGTGTTTCAACGGAACGGCGACAGGGAGCTGCTCACACAGTGCCTTCCCCGACTGGAAAAGTTCCACAACTGGTTCTGGCGGGAACGTGATCTTACCCAAACAGGACTCCTGACCGTGGGCTCCTACAGTGGTGATATTCAGCATGCCCGTTGGGAAACCTTCGACTACGAGTGCAATATGGATGACCTGAAACTGGTAAAACATCCAACCCGCAAAGGGGAAAATGAAGGTGCCTGGTATGGAAATATCTGGGTTACCGGCAATACTTCCTACCTGATAATGGCCGAAAAATGCCTGGTCCGACTGGCCGAAGCCGCAGGCGATAGCGCAATGGCTGCCCGCAGGAAACCCTTTATCGATAAAGCGGTTCAGGCCATGAGGGATCACATGTGGGATGAGAAGGCAGGAACTTTTTTGTCCGTAAACATGGAGACGATGAAAAAAATCCCGGTGGCAACTATCAGCAGTTGGGTGCCGCTCGCAGCAGGCGTGCCAACAAAGCATATGGCAAAGAGAATGGCGGAAGTCCTTTCAACGGAATCCTGGCAAACCCCGCTCCCGGTTCCTACGGTCGACAGCAAGGATCCCAGATGGAAATCGAACGACTTCTGGCGCGGAGATGTCTGGCCATCAACCAACTACCAGATCGCCAGCGGACTGGCAGCGTACGGGCATACCGACCTGGCTGCCGTTATTGCCGATAAAACGGTTGAAAACACGATTAAGAACGGGATCAGCGAACATTACGATTCCATCACCGGCTTGCCGCTGGGAATAGCCGATTACTGCATGAGTGCCTCCATCGCCGCGATGATGCTGGACGGACTGACCAAAAAATACCAATTAAAACTCAGGTAAAATGAACAAGCTTTTTTCGATACCGGTAATCATCATCGCTCTGGTCATGAGTCAGGTAACACCCGCGATTTCCCAGATCAGGGACCCGAATATGCCAAAGCTCCAGAATCCCTTTTCAGCATCCTATATCCGTGAAAGCCTGTCAAAATCAAAGCCGCGCCTGATCTATAACGAGTCGATTTTGAAAGGGCTCAAGAGGAAAATTAAAACAGATCCCGTTATCGGAAATTTGTATGCGGCTATCCGTCTCAATGCGTTTGCAATCCTGGATAAACCGGTCATCAAAAGAGTACAGAACAGCAATTCGATTCTCGATATTTCGCGGGATCTGCTTCGCCGGGTAAACATGCTTGGCGTGGTTTACCTGGTTGAAAAAGACCCGGTAATCCTGGACCGCATCAATCAGGAGGTGCTGGCAGCCAGCCGGTTCAGCGACTGGAATCCGCCGGTTTACCTGGATGTTGCGGAAATCTGCATGGCCATCTCCCTGGCCCTCGACTGGACACTGGGCGATTTGCCTGAATCCACCATCAGGGAGGCAAAAAAAGCATTGATCGAAAAGGGAATTTACCCTAGCTGGGAAGAACATGGCGGCGATAAACGGAATGCCTGGTGGGTCGATCATTACAACAACTGGAATCAGGTTTGCAACGGCAGCATGATCGCGGCTTCGATCGCCATAGCTGAAGAGGATCCGGAACTGGCTGCGAAAACCATTAAAAGGGCACTCGACGGGTTACCCAACGTATTGTCATCTTACATGCCCGATGGAATTTATCCGGAAAGCCCGATGTACTGGGAGTATGGCACCGGCTATACCATCCTGACCATTTCGATGCTCCGGACTGCCTTCGGTTCCGACTTCGGGCATGCCGAATATCCCGGATTCATGAAAAGCGCCACCTATAAATACATGACCTCTAATCTACCTTCCGGCGGGTATTACAATTTTGCCGATTGCAAGGACTATCCGGAAGTTGACGGAGAAATTTTCATTGCCTGGTTTGCTGCTCAGACAGGCAAAAGCGTGTATTTCGAAAAAGAAAAGTTCCTTACACCGGCCAAGAATATGAGGATAGGCTACTTAACAGGAGCTGCCATGGCCTGGTTGTCGCAATACCAGGAAACATCGACTGAAAAACCACCGGTAAACTGGGTGGGCAGGGGCAGAACACCCATCGCAGTTTTCAGGGGCGAAGGCAAAAACAGCGACTATTATTTTGCTGCAAAAGGCGGCTGCGGAGCTGTCAGTCATGGCAATATGGACGCCGGATCCTTCATCTTTGAATTGAACGGTGTTCGCTGGAGCATCGATCCGGGCATACAGTCTTACATGATTGGCGAGGAGGGCTTCGATCTGTGGCGGCAGTGCCAGGATTGCCAGCGCTGGGAATTGCTGACAAAAAACAATCACGGGCACAGTACGCTTACCGTGGATGACAAGCGCCATATCGTTGACGGTTATGCGCTGGTGAAGGATTACCAAACCGGGAAAAAGCCGTTCGTCACGTTCGACCTGACTCCCACTTTCGCGGGACAGCTTAAGAGTGCGTTCAGAACATTTACAAAGGACACAGACAGGTCCCTGCTGATTGAAGATGAGATCATTCCGGAGGCGACCGCAAAGGTGGTTACCTGGCAGCTGATTACTCAGGCAGATGTGGAGATCGTAGATAACGGGGCGATTCTGAAACAGGATGGTAAAACTCTAAAACTCATCAATCAATCACATCCCGCCATCCGGTTTACCGCGGTATCTCTTGATCCGCCCCCGCACAAGCTGGATAAACGGATCGATCATCTAAAAAGGATTGAACTCCGAATTCCCATGAAAACAAAAGATCAAAATACCTCTATGGCTATTACCGTTAGACTGAAGGAATAGCCGGCTTGTTGCCATGCGGTGAAAAGCTGATTGGCGGCCAGTGCCGCACCGGGCTGAGCCCGGAAGCTTTCATTCACGAACGAAATCTGGGAAAAGTGCACCGATTCCTGATAATTGTACCAATATTTGGTATCTTTGTGCAAAGCTTTTTGAATTATGAGCAGAAATACTTCAATATCTATAGGAGACTATTTTGATAGTTTTATTCGACATAAAATATCCGCCGGGAGATTTAAAAATGCAAGCGAGGTTGTCCGGGCAGGACTTCGACTTTTAGAAGAGGAAGAAAATCGGCTTATTTCATTAAGGGAAGCTATTCAAGATGGTATTGAAAGTGGAATAGCAGATAATTACAGCCCTGATACACACTTGCAAGAATTAAAAGCTAAAAGAAGCTTGAATGGCAAAGTATAAATTAACAAATAAAGCAGTTGATGATTTAACTGAGATTTGGAATTATACTTTGGATAAATGGTCAGAAAATCAGGCAGACAAATATTATCTTATGCTGTTGGAAAACTGCATCCAGGTTGCCAATAATCCGGAGTTAGGTAAAAATTATTCTGTGGTAACTGCAAACTTAATGGGATTTAAAGCAGGAAGGCATATCATTTTTTACAGGCAGATTGAAGAAAATGAAGTGGAAATCACAAGAATCCTGCATGAACAAATGGATTTGAAAAACAGAATATCAGAATAACTCACTTAAGAAAGACTATCTCCGCTTTTCCGATCAACCCCGAAGGTAACAGTGCGCTTTTCGGTCCAAACTTGCTCTTTGCATTGGTGCGCGTGTACTGAGGCTGATCCGGATTCCTCTGGTCCCCCACAAGCCGGTTGTTCCAGGTATTAGTCACCTCAACCCGGATTTCATTGGTTCCCGTTTTCAGGTGTTTCGTAATATCAGCCCGGTAAGGTGGGGTCCAGATAATTCCACAATCCTTGCCATTGATGAATACCCTCGCGGTTTCCTGAATATTGGTAAAGGAAACATAGGCATGGGTTCCCCGTGACAGATTTCCTTTTTCAACGGTGAACTGCCTGGAATACGTTCCGGTACCTGAAAAATACTTCACACCTGCTGAATCGGCAGTCGACCAATCCATGAGGTTTTCCATCTGAAAAGTCGCCGGTCCGCCCATGGCAGGATCAAAGTTAACTATCCAGTTATTCGTCAGATCGATCGGGGTACTGCCGCCGGAATTCCCGGATAAGCCAAACTGCAGGTCTGCCGAAAGGCCCTTGTCATTCTTTCCCGATGATTGGTCTCTAAAAACGACAAATCTTGATGCCAGAGGATCCATAACCATTTCCATGCTTATCCCGCCGAACACTTTTGTAAACTTAACGGTACGCTGGATGAGCCCCGATCCGGCATCCCATAACTCCGGCACCCGGTTGGAATCAACACGGAAGGTACAGGTCACGCGTTGCTCTTCAGGACTGCTGTTGGAAACAAAATAGATGTCCTCCGTTTCCGTCCGCCGATGAATGAAATCGATAATGTACCCGCTGTTGTCGATGCCCTTTATGTCAAGGTCGGGCCCCACCTTCATCTCCTCCAATACCTCTTTCACCGTCTTGCCCCAGTAAACCTTCCCTTTACCGTAGTTGTTTGAAAAGATGTTTTTACCGTCGGCACCGCCCCATAATTTATCGGCAATAGTTTTCACTTCGTTATCGCAATTCGGATAATTCTCCAGCGAGGTAGTCCTTTCCGGCTTCGGGCCTATGACGGTTGCCCCGTCGGCCACCAGTTTCTCCAGGCTTTTTAAAACAGCCAGCGAAATATCAGTCTGGTCTGGCAACAGCATTACCCGGTACGATATACCTGACGGCAGTACCAGTTTTCCATCGGCCACCTTTAAAGTAGTGGTGATGATGTCGGCATTCATGTAATCAAAGTCGTAGCCGGGCAGAGCTCCAACATTCACCGGCTTTGGCTGTCCGCAATGCAGGCACTGGTCGTCATTGTATATAGGCTTGATATTGGGATCGATCCGTTTGGTCGGTATCAGGTTGGGTGCCTGGTCTCCGTAATAGATACACGCATCTCCCACAAAATTTCCCTGTCGTAAAAGATACGAGCACCTGCTGAGATAATCCATGAACGGCCGGGCCATATCCCACCAGGTCGTATTCACATTCAGGTGTTCACCGGCATGATAGGCAAATCCCGGCTTGCCTGCAATTTCCGGATTATGTGCGAAAGTGTGGAAAACGATCTGGTTGAGACCCTGACAGAAAGCAATATCAATCAATTGCTTATAGTCGGTTGGGCCGTGCTGCCAATGGTTCCATCCCGTAAGCGATTCCGCCGCCACCACCTGTTTTCCGTAGATATGCGCCGCACTGGCCGCCTCCCGGGTTACCCAGAATCGCTGGCGATTCCAGAATTCCCCCATGGGTACATCAGAATTTCCAAGGCCTTTCAGCGGTTCAACCCGCGGATAACCTCCGTGGCCCGCCTCGGCGAACAACTTGATTCCGCTGGCATTGACCATATCGGTGGCTTGCCTGAAATGATTTTCAACGATCATGTCGCCGACCATGCGGTTGTAATCACCCAGAAACCGTTCACCGACAATGCTGTCCGCGCTCTTATATCCTTGAAGAAGAGGCAGAAATGGCTTTGGATCATATCCGTAACGGGTGGTAAATTCCTGAATGAAACCGGGGGTCCAGTCTTTCGCGGGCCAAACCTCATAGCTGTCGACCTCCAGGAACTTTAACCGGCTTTCCGGCGTACTGATGCTGGCCAGCCTGCTGAGGATAGTATCGAAATGGATCTGCGTCGCCCGCTTGCTCAGATGGTCGATCATCGGACCCACGGAATTTGGGCTGGGGCATTCGAGGGGCTGACCGGTATTGACCATGAAAAATGAGATGACATCCCATTTACCCGCAGGCACCTTCCAATCGATAAACTGGTCGGCTGTCATGAACTCATCCAGGGAAATGGACTTAGCTGGTGCACAATCGATATTTTTTGAGGTTGAATGGGGTATAGCGATAGTGCTGATCAGTGAGCAGGCATTGGTTTTACCGGCTTCACTTTCGGGTTTCCCGATTTTGATTCTTTGTTTTGATGGCCCGCTAACTACCTGGATTGTACTGAGGAGTTGCTTGCTGGCATCGGCCTCCCCGATCCAGTCGCCCCCGGCGTTCCAGCTGCTGGAAGCGATCATCCCCATTTCCAGTCCGAGCCTGCCGGCCGTCTTCAAGGCCAGTGAAATGGTTTTCAGCGATTGTTCACCCATGAAGGCCGGACCTGCCGGAATCATTTTTCCGGGATCTGCCAGGGCGCCGACATCCCAGATGAATGCTCCCCGCATGCCCTGCCTTTTCATCTCTTCCAGCTCAAAAACCATTTTCGAGGTATCCACATATCCGTTTAACCAGTCCCAAAAAGCGAGAGGCCTGTTCTCAATGGAAGGATCCCTGAAACCCGCTTCCAGTTTTCCATCGGATGACATTTTGGAGGTACACTGTACCCCCAAAAATGACGTCATAAACAAAAATGCCAGGGCTTTGCCTGTTGGGATTAAAGTTAATTTCATGGTCAGTCGGATTATTTCGCCCCCAGTTTTTTCAGATATTCAAAACTCTTCAGAACAGCCTCCTCACCGGCAATTTCCAGCGTGGAGTAGCCGTCGAATCCCGATTTTACCAACGCCTTGTAAATAGTTTCAATGCCGATTACTCCATCGCCGAGGGCGGTGAGCGACATGCCACAACCAAACTGGGTGCCTCTTTTTTCGATCATTTCAGCGGGCAGGTCCTTCCAGTGCACATGCTCAATCAGCGGTCCGAATTTTTCGATCATCTCCAGCGGATCGCCGCCTCCCAGCCAGAGGTTACCGGTATCCAGGTTAATAGCCAGGGCCCTGGAATTACACTTTTCCAGCAGCCGGCCCATATGTTCGACCGAGTCTGATATGTGACCGTGGGGTTCGATCAGGATCTTTACCCCGTAATCTTCGGCAAACCTCAGCGGTTCGTACAATTTCTCGGCAATGGAGAAAATCGCTTCATCAATTGTCAGGCTTTTCCCAAAAGGCGTTCTGGGATCCCCCTCGGCAGTGATCACGTGCTTCACCCCGATGGCACCCGCCAGTTTTACAGCTTTGATGATCTGTGCGGTTCCGTAGCGCGAGGGCGCAGTCGGATCCAACAGGTTCGCATGTGCGCAAACACTTGAAAGTTCCAGACCACGGCTCTCGAAAAGGCGTTTAAGATCGAAAGGGTTTGCATCCAGACTCGCCAGGGCAGTGAATCCATACTCAACGCCGAGACAGGCGCCATCTGAATTGTCGGTCAGGTCGCCACAGCTGAAACCCCATTGTTTGATCTGGTCCAGCTGTGCTTCGAGCAGGCTGAACGGGTTGACCAAAGCAAAACATCCTACTTTTATTGACATGGTGATTAGTTTATGATTTTAATGCCATAAATTAGTCTAAAATCAGCAATAGTTTACCAAACAAAGTTATCCGGATGATAAACCTTTTTGAGTCGACTAAACAAACGCCCATCCCAAGTTGTTATTGAACAAAATATTACAATGGAAACACCAATCATTTTCTGGATAATTTTTAACGCTTTCGTGGTTCTCATGCTGGCGCTTGATTTAGGAGTTTTTCATCGAAAAACTCACGAAGTAACCGTAAAGGAAGCCTTAACCTGGACGTTTGTCTGGGTGTTTCTTGCCCTGATATTGAATGTGATCATCTATTTCTGGCGGGGACAGCAACAGGCGTTGGAGTTTTTTACCGGGTATCTGGTCGAAAAAGCCTTGAGCGTTGACAATATTTTTGTTTTTATCATGATTTTCACCTATTTCCAGATTCCATCAAAATATCAGCATAAAGTTCTATTCTGGGGTATAATCGGTGCGTTAATCATGCGTGTAATATTCATTTTTGCAGGAGTCGCCCTTCTGGAAAAATTCCATTTCACCATTTATGTATTTGGAGCCTTGCTCATTTTTACCGGATATAAAATGTTCGGCCATAACAATTTAAAAATTGATCCCGACAAAAATCCGGTTATCCGGTTCTTTAAAAAGTTTATGCCTGTTACTCCAACATTGCATGACGATAAATTCTTTATAAAAACCGAAGGAAAGCGATTTGCCACCCCTTTGTTTTTAGTATTGATACTGATTGAAACAACCGACCTGATTTTTGCTGTCGATAGCATCCCTGCGATTCTGGCAATTACTCAGGATCAGTTTATTGTGTACACATCCAACGTTTTTGCCATACTGGGCTTACGTTCACTGTATTTTGCACTGGCCGGTGTTGTGCACCGTTTCTGGCTGTTAAGTTATGGTTTAGCGGTGGTTTTAATTTTTGTGGGTTTAAAAATGTTATTGATTGATGTTTACAAAATCCCCATTGAATTGTCACTCCTTTTTATCGCCACAATAATTGCCGGTAGTATTTTTCTGTCATTAAAAATTAAAAACAAAAATAGTTAGGCCTATGGCTTCCAGTAAGGACTTCCTCGATTTTGTTTTAGACCAGATAAACCATGCTGGTGAGATTTCCGCTAAAATGATGTTCGGGGAATACGGCGTTTATTCCGATGGAAAACTCTTTGGCCTGGTATGCGACAACCAGCTGTTCATAAAACCCACTGAGGGTGGCCGGAAATTCATTGGAGATGTCGTGGAGGCTCCGCCTTATGAGGGGGCTAAGTTGAGCTTCCTGATCGAAAATCTGGAAAACAGCGACTGGCTAAGTGAGCTTGTGCGGATCACGGTGAAAGAGCTGCCGGAACCGAAACCGAAGAAAAAGAAAAAGTAAGGGCACCCTGGCAATCCGGAATTTTCGAGTTTAATCCCGATCTTGTCAAACGGTTAGGAAACATTAAATTCTAAACGTATGAACAGGTTCTTCATATCGATATTGCTGGTAAGCATCACTTTAGGTGGATTTTCGCAACACAACAGCACCGTTCACCATAATTTAACCGTTCGGATCGACCCGAAAACTGCCCATATCTCGGTAACTGATTCCATCAGCAATCTGCAGTCTCTTGATACAGAATTCAGTTTGAATGCATCGCTGAAGCCCACTTCATTTTCGAAGAATGCCAAAGCGGAGCAACTGGCAACCGGGGAAAAAGCGAAAGATGTGGGGATGGACCGCGACGACAGTGGCGGCAGCGGGAGCACCATTAAATTGAATAAATGGAAAGTGACCCTGAAGAAGGGATCGGGGAGTTTCGTGGTTCAGTACGAAGGGGGAATTAATTTCTCCTTTTCCGGCAGTGCGGAAGATTATGCCAGGGGATTCAGTGAGTCGCCCGGAATTATCAATGAATCTGGGATATACCTCGCAGGTTCAACTTTCTGGATCCCGGCCATCGGCGAAAAAGAGGTCACCTACACTTTAACCACCACCCTGCCGGCAGGCTGGAAAACCGTTTCGCAGGGCGAAAGAACCAAAGACTTATTAAAAGGCGACCAGCATACGGATTCGTGGAGCTGCAACACCGCGCAGGAGGAGGTTTTTCTGATCGGCGCCCGCTTCACAGAGTATTCCCACAAGATGAACAGCGGCATTGACGCCATGGCATTTTTGCGTACGCCCGACGAAGCGCTGGCAGGCAAATACCTTGATGTGACCGAACAATATATGGATATGTACCAGAAGCTGACCGGGCCCTACCCTTATACCAAATTTGCCCTGGTTGAGAATTTCTGGGAAACAGGCTACGGCATGCCTTCATTTACCCTCCTGGGAGAAAAAATCATCCGCTTTCCATTCATTCTGCACTCCTCCTATCCGCATGAATTATTGCATAACTGGTGGGGAAACAGCGTTTACGTGGATTTCAGCAAGGGTAACTGGTGCGAAGGAATAACTGCATATGAGGCTGATCACCTGATCAGTGAACAACGCGAACAGGGTGAAGAATACCGCCGAAACACCCTGCAGAAGTTTTCGAACGTAGTGGACGAAACCAACGATTTTCCGCTGAACAAATTCATATCCCGCCATGATGCAGCCAGTGAAGCTATTGGTTATGGAAAATCGATGATGTTGATGCACATGCTCAGGCGTGCCGTGGGCGAGGAGAATTTCAAGAAAGCGTTTGCCCTGTTTTATCAAAACTTCAAATTTAAAACCGCTTCTTTCGATGATATCCGGATATCATTTGAAACGGTTGCAGGCAAGGACTTAAAACCGTTCTTCAATCAATGGCTCACCCGCACCGGAGCCCCGGAGATCGCCATCACTGAGGCGAAGGTTGGCAAATCCGGCGAAAAGTTCCATGTTACGCTGGTGCTGGAGCAAAAGCAGAAAGGCGATGTTTTTACAGTCGATATTCCCATTGCCATTGCCACAGAGAAAGGACCAGAAACGTTTGTGGTGAACATGAAGGACCGGAAGCAGACTTTTGAATTCGATCTGACTAAGGAGCCGCTGAAACTGGCCGTTGATCCGCAGTACGATGTCTTCAGAATTCTTGATCCGATGGAAGTGCCGCCTACCTGGTCGAAAATCCTGGCCAGCAAGGATAACCTGGTTGTTTTGCCTTTCAAAGCTGATGAAAACAGGAAAAAAATATACCAGGAATTTGTCAAACAATGGAAAGCGGCCGACAGTGATCAGTTTGAGGTTGTTTTTGACAACGAATTAACCGGTCTGCCAGCCAACCGGACGAGCTGGATCATCGGTTTTGAAAACAAGTTTGCGGCTCTCATAAACGATGCAATTTCAGGCTCCCGCTCGTCGCTGAACGTTGATTCCGTGCTGTATGAAAATCGCGCGACCACAAAAGAAAACCACAGTTTCGTGTTAACCGTTTACAATTCTCAAAACCCCGACTATAACCAGGCATTCATCTCTTTGGATAACACGGCGGCTATTCCTGGGCTCATCACAAAATTGCCCCATTACGGCAAATACAGCTACCTGGGATTCGAAGGCGACGAGCCGGTGAATGTTGCAAAAGGCGAATGGCCGGTGCTGAATTCCCCGCTGATAAAAATTTTTGACGCCCGTGCCCAAAAGATGAATATGATTCAGAAGAGAGCACCACTGGGGACCCTGGCTCCCATTTTTTCGGAGCAACGGATGATGGATCACATTAAATATCTGGCATCAGAAAAATTGAAGGGTCGCGGTCTGGGTACTCCTGAACTGGATTCCGCGGCAAACTACATTGCCGCCAAGTTTAAGGAGTACGGTCTGGTGACTTTGGGAAACACCTGGTTTCAGCCATTCTCCCAAAATTTGCCTGGCAAAGGCGAGGTGCAAATGAAAAATGTTGTCGCTATGATTAAGGGTACCGATGAGAAGCTCAAACACTCACCGGTAGTTATTTCAGCACATTACGATCACCGGGGTCTGGGCTGGCCGGATGTGCGCAAGGGTGACGAAGGTAAAATCCATCCCGGTGCCGACGACAATGCCAGCGGGGTTTCCATTCTTTTGGAGATAGCCAGATCGATGGCCAAAACTGCCCAGCCGAAGAGGACCATCATCTTTGTGGCATTCACGGGCGAAGAGGCCGGGTTGCTCGGTTCGCGCTATTTTGTGGGCCAGGCAAAGAAGTATTTCTCCGGGAGTATTATGGCCAATGTTAACCTGGATACCGACGGGAGCCTGTTCGATAAAAAACTGCTGGTGCTGAACGGAAATACAGCCAAAGAGTGGAAATTCGTTTTTATGGGAACCGATTACACCACCGGAGTTAAAAGCGAGGTGGTCCAGCAGGAGCTCGACGCCAGCGACCAGGCAGCCTTCATCGAAAAAGGGATACCTGCTGTTCAGTTGTTTACGGGAGCTACCGAAAATTACCACCGCCCTTCCGATACCTGGGATAAGATCGACGGCAAAGGTCTGGTTAAAGTGGCGGCAGTGGCCAAAGAGGTGGCGGAATACCTTGCCGACCGCGACATTCCGTTTGAATTTACCGGTAAAACAGCTGCATCCGGACCTCCGGCAGCAGACAAACCTAAAACCGAAAGAAGGGCTTCAACCGGCTCCGTTCCGGATTTTGCCTTCGCCGGCGAAGGCGTTAAAATTGCCTCCGTCATCCAGGGTTCCTGCGGTGAAAAAGCCGGGCTGCTTGCGGGAGATATTATTACCTCTGTCGAGGGTGAGTCCGTGAAAAAATTGGCGGATTATTCCGATGCGCTCAAAAAGTTCCATCCGGGTGACACCATTAAACTAGGCATTCTGAGAGAGGGTAAGGCGAAAACAATTTCCATTACCCTGGGGGAAAGGTAGGTCCTACTGCGCGCTGCAAGATGATGCCCAAACTTGCCAATCAGATAAACTTACCGGAGCCGGAATAGCGTTATCTTCCCGGGACCAAATCAAATTAATATGCGAAACTTATACTTTTTTTCATTGCTGGCAGGAATGCTGGCATTCCAGCAAACTCACGCCCAGACCCCTTTTACAAAGGGTGATGGAAAAGTATTCTACTCGGAAACCTTCGGTTGGGAAAATCCTTCCGATCCTAAAGGCTGGACAGCACCGACCGGTTATTACTTCCTGGATCCAAAGGACCAGGGTACCAATTTTGGCTGGTGGAGAGGCCGTTTCGATGGAACCGGGACACATGACCCGATGCTCCAGTCTACCACGAAGGATAATGGCTGCATCGCCCTTTTCATGGAGATTTTCCAGGTTCCGGGTAGCCCGGAGATCAGGGTGGACAACTCCGTGGGTTTTCCGGTGTTGAACTGCAGTGCGCACTCCTCAGTAGTGGTCAGTTACCAAACGCATTTCATGGGCTCCTCCCCGGTTGATATGTTTCTTGAGGTTTCGGTGGATAACTGGGTGCATTCAGCCTCCTACAGTGTCAATTTCGGGTGCGGTCACAAAGATCGTCCATTGGATAAACCAGCAGGTGTGCCAGCCATCATGCAAGTAAATATCTCTGATGTTGCCGCCGGTATGTCCAACGTGCAAATGAGACTGCATTGGATGAATTCGGCACTTTATTACTGGGCTATCGATGATTTCACCCTTTCAGAAGCCTTCAACAACGACTTGAAAATAAGCTACGTGAAGATGGAATGGGACGACAATGATCCGAACACCAACGTATCCTGGATCTACAATATCCCGAAATCGCAGTTGACCGGCAATAACGGGTTCAACAATTTCGAGACTACTTCGCTTAATTTTGGGGAATATGATCAGGAACAGGTTTACCTCGATCTGGATATAACCAAAAACGGGAACAGTGTGTTCCACCGGACGTCGCCTAAGAAAGATTTAGCCGTACTGGTTGTCGATACCATTAATATTGCTGATTTATATTCGCCAGCAGACTACGGGCATTACAAACTTGCCTTGGAGCTCAATGCTAAGTTCGCGGATGAAAATCCAACAGATAACAAACGTGAGGTATTCTTTAATGTAACGGACAGCGTTTATTCCCGTTCGGATGACACCAACGATTTTAACTGGTCCTTCACCAAGGAGCGTTACGATATCAATGCCGTTGCGAATGTTGGGTTCTTTACGGGAACAATCTTCCCGATTTATAATGATTGCGAAGTGAGTTCAATATCCGTATTCATAGCCGGCGGCAAGGCTGATCAACTGATCAATTATCGATACTCACTCTATTATGTGCCTGTGGGTCAGACGGATCCATCTCCGTTTGAGCTCCTGTCAACCGAAACCATTCAGCTAGATTCAGCCGATTTCAACACCTGGGTGACCCTGCCATTTGATAAAGACGGCGAATCGGAATTCCTAAAGAAGGGTGATTTGGTTTATGCAGGTTTAACGTTTGACAACCTGAATCCGGAATACATGGTCCGGCGTAATAAAGGTTTGGAAATCGGTACTGATAACTCCGTTAAGCTTGTGGAATCAACCTCGATGGGTTTTTACGATGGAAACTGGGAGACCGGACTGGGCGATTATATCGGAAAGAGAAACCTGATGATCCGCTTGAACCTGAACGATCACGCCAATATTAATGACGGAACCGGAGCCACTGCGCAGCAGGCATTCCTGGATCAGAATTTCCCGAACCCTTTCAGCCGGAGCACCCGAATCAACTTTGAGCTTGCAGAAGGATCAGATGTGACTTTTGAAGTGACGGACATCTCCGGGCGAAAAGTCATGGAACTGAACAAAGGAAGAATGCCTGCCGGCAAACATACTTTTGAGATGGAAACCGGTAACCTTCAGTCTGGCATCTATTTCTATACGATGCGGGCTGGAAATTTCTTCAAAACCAGGCAGCTGATTATCAGATAGGTCCAATGCTGCCACCTAAAATTATGACATGAACAAAATAAATGCGTTTTACAGATCTATAATTCTCGGCATTTCGCTGATTTTCATTGGCTATTCGGCTTCCATGGCCCAGAACGGCCTCCACGGATATATCGCCAGTTATCCCGCCCAGGCTCCCGCGATCTACAATGAAGGATACGGGTTTTATTCCGCTATCTGGCCTCTCGTGAGGACCCCGGTCGCAAATTTTCAGATTGGCTTACCCTCGAGCTGGATCATTCCTGATAATTCAGATAATACCACAACACCACTATGCCCCGTAGGCACGGTAGCCAGAGATAACTGGCCGGAAAGAGGCCCTACTTACGCTGATGTTTTTCAGACTGTGGAAGGGGGACCGGGTTACTGGGCCGGCAATAAGTTTCATTACGGTCCGCCTAAATTCAAAATGAATTCAACACCAAACTGTTATACCCAGGAAATTTCCACCCCGGGCTGGCAATTCTTTTGGAGCGACACTCCCTTGCCAGACAGCATTTTAGGCATTGCCCAAATATCAAACTGCATACTTATTCCTCCTGACGGAATGACCTTTCAGGGAAATCCAAACGGCGAACTTTTGGGGATCAGCTATATGTCGCTGCCTCTTACCCCTGCCTGCACCGACAAATATCCGGTTGGTGAAAAAAGCTGGACCTGCTTTTTAAACGCACAGAATTTCAAGGGTCCGCTGGCCTATTATCTCCCCGAAACATGGGCTAAAATTTCCAAGGATTATCCGTTCGATCATGGCCGGGGGCTGGATTCACGTCCCACCACCAGAAACCTGGCCGGGGGTACGATGGAGTTCAATACCGTACCCATCATGAGTGCTGTGGATGCCAGTCAGACCCGCTACTACAAAATTCCCCGCCTCCAATTTCCGGTCGACAGCTTAAACAGAACCATTCTGTCAAAAGATGTGACGTTCTACAGCAAGAGCGCAATTTATAATGCAGTTCTCGCATGGAGAAACGGCGGTCAGGCTCCTTCCGGTTCTTTCATCGCCAGTGGGTCCTACAAGCCTGTTATGCGCACTTATCCGGTTACTTATAACCAAAATGGAAAAACCGTGTCAGGCATCAACGAGGTTGCTACCCCGGCAGTTTTCCAGAGCAACGCGTTCGGTCTGAAATGGACCGGCAACGTTTCCGGTGGAATGGGAAATTTTCCTGAGTATTTTAAAGACTCGGCAAATCTCAGGGTCGCCGTTCCAGAAGCAAAAATACCGGTTTCAACCGGCCTCCTCGACAAACAATTCAATGCCCCTTCTGAGAAACCCACCCCCTATCATGCAGATTTAAAGGGCGCCTGGAGATATCCCGGTCCGGTGGCAGGTCCGTTCTTTGTGGATCTCGCCGATCATTCAACGGTTACCTATTTTTGGTATCGTTTTATTGATCAACCTGTATTTCAACAATTTAACTGGACTCAATCTAAAAAGGACAGTCTGCAGTCGCTGATTGAATCGATGCATAGAAACTGGACGATCGACAAAACCTATATGAAAGCCCCTTCCAGTGGCAGCCTGGTGGCCTTTGACCCGGCGCTTTTTGTGACTCCGCCGCCTGAATATTCCGTTGGATATGTTCCCATTGTTGTGGCTCAGGAAAAATCAATAGTGAATCATGCAGCTAATAATCCCCATGCGAATTATCCGGCGATTGAAATATCCCCAAATCCCGCATCCCATTATCTAAATATCTTGTTGAAAGATATTCCCAATGCCAATTCGAAACTTCAGCTCATGGACCTGACCGGGAAAATAATTCAAACCGTTAATCTTGGTAAAATGAGGGAAGTGGTGAATATCAGCTCTCTGTCGAATGGAATTTACATCATGAATTATACCGATGGAGTCTTTTCAGAAAAGATTAAGTTTATAAAGACAAACTGAAGCAAACCCAACCGCAATGAGTAAAATAATTGTTTTAGGAGCCGGAATGGTCGGTAGCGCGATAGCTATCGATCTGGCAAAAAACCATGAGGTTACGCTGACCGATATCAGTGGTGAACGGCTGGAAAAAATTAAGCGGAAATGCCCGTCACTCACGGTCCTGGTTTTAGACGTCACGATAAAAAAGATGCTCCAGGATGCCGTGAAACCTGTTGACCTGGTGATTTGTGCGGTGCCGGGATATCTGGGCTACGCCACACTGCAGACGATCATTGAATCCGGAAAAAATGTCGTCGATATCTCCTTCTTTTCGGAAAACTCGCTCGATCTCGATCAGCTTGCCAGGAAAATGGGCGTTACAGCTATTGTCGACTGCGGCGTGGCCCCCGGAATGGATAACCTCCTGCTGGGCTATTACAATACAAAGCTGAAACTGACGGATTTTGAGTGCCTGGTAGGCGGACTGCCCAAGCGTAAAAAGTGGCCGTTCAGCTACAAAGCCCCATTCTCCCCAATCGATGTGATTGAGGAATATACCCGTCCGGCCCGGTATGTGGAAAACGGTAAAATGATTGTCCGTGAACCTTTAACCGATTGCGAATATGTGGAGTTCGACCGGGTGGGCACGCTGGAATCATTCAATTCCGACGGGCTTCGGTCGATCATCTTTACCATGCCCCACATCCCGAATATGAAGGAAAAAACCCTGAGGTACCCCGGCCATATCGAATATGTGAGGGTGCTGAAGGAAAGCGGCTTTTTCAGCAGGGAAAAAATCAGTGTTAACGGAGCCGATATCATCCCTCTGGATTTTACCTGCAGGATTCTATTCAACGAATGGAAACTGGGAGAAAATGAAGAAGAGATCACGGTGATGCGCGTCACCCTGATTGGCGAAAATCAGTCTGGGAAAACGGAGAAAGTGGTGTGCAACCTGCATGATGAGTACAATGCCTCCACCGGAACCTCCTCTATGGCCCGAACCACCGGATATACCGCCACCGCGGCAGCAAATATGGTACTGGAAGGTCTGTTTGCCGAAAAAGGAGTGTTTCCGCCGGAATTAATCGGCAAGCACGAACATTGTTTCAATTTTATACTCAACTACCTGAAGGATAGAGGGATAAATTACGATATTAGTTAAATCAACCCTGTCAGAAACCACGGAACAAATGAATACAAGGAACGTATTGGTTTTTCTGCTCGGAATAATCCCTTTCCATCTTTTCTCGCAGCAGAATAGCGTAAATGTCAGTAAGGATCCATGGATTGAGTATAAAGAACTCGGTGAGAATTCAGTTTTCAAGAATCTGAAATGGAACAGTATTGGCCCTAAATCAATCGGTGGCCATATTGCACGGTTAACATCAATACCGGGTAAAAGCAACATCATTTTTGCAATATCCGGGTGGAACTCCGTTGCGGTTTGGAAAACCACAGATCGCGGATTTACGTGGAAACCTGTCCTGGAGAAAGGAGCCGAACATTTTGGTTCGGTAGCTGTTGCCCCTTCCAACACTGATATTGTCTGGGTAGGATCAAAAGAAGATGGCGCCCCCAAAATAAAGAATGGCAAGGGGGAAGGAATATTCAAATCTACTGATGGTGGGGAAACCTGGACAAATATGGGCCTAAAGGAACTGCCCAATATTACCGGCATTGCCATTCATCATGCAAATCCCGGTATAGTTTACGCAGCCGGTCCGGGATACGGAAACGGCATTAACCCCGGTGGTGTTTTTAAAACTCTTGATGGTGGCCGGAAATGGACAAAACTTCTCGCGGTTGATTCATTGCACACGATCGATAATATATTGATGGATCCCGTAAACAATAAGATTTTGTATGCCTGGTCACTCAAAAAGGGTAATAAGAAACAAATCCAGATCTATAAAACTGAAAATGAAGGTTCCGGTTGGAAACTGATTATGAAAGGATTGCCCCCTATCGACAGCATCAGGGAGGTGGGAATGGATCTGTCTGCATCAAATCCGAAAATACTTTATGCACTGGTTAAACACGTTGTTCCTTCAACCGATACCGCTAAAAAGGAGGAAACAAAAATTGATATTTTCAGGTCGGCGGACCGGGGTGAGAATTGGACCAAAACCGGGGAGCAGAAAGTCGATTTCGGATTCATGGTTATAAAAGTATCACCGGTCGACGAGAACGAACTGTATCTTGGATCGGTCCATGTCTGGCATTCAACTGACCGGGGCAAAACATTAAAAAGAATAGCAGATAATGTCTTTCATATTTATCCCAATCCCGGCACGTTCATGCACCTCGACCAGATGGATCTCTGGATTGATCCCCAAAATGCCAACATCCTGATACTGGGTAATGACGGGGGCATATACCGGTCGGAAGACAAAGGCACCAACTGGTTGCACATGAACAGTTTCCCGATGGGTGAATTTTATTATGTGGCAACAAATAAGGAAGAACCTGTTGAAGTTTATGGAGGCAATCAGGATAATTCCTCCGTTTGGGGTCCGGGGGATGTTAACCTGCTCGACGGATTTCCTGACCACTGGAATTATGTTCGGATGGATCAGTGGTCGGGTGGTGACGGCTTCTTTACACATCCGGTTTCATCGGAACCCAATGTGTTCTATTTTTCCTATCAGAACGGAGAAATCGAAAGGAAAAACGTTGTAACGAATGAATCTAAAGGAATTAGCCCGGAAATTAAAGGAGAAAAGCTGAAACGAGCCTGGAGCACGCCGGTTCTTGTCTCGGTGTTTAACCCATCGGTATTGTTGTATGGCGCCAATCATATAATGAAATCCGTAAACCGGGGCGATTCATGGACTTCCATCAGCGACGACCTCACTGTTTTAAAAGATGACAAAAAATCGGGAGGGGAAATTGTCTCGCTGGCTGAATCTCCCCTTTTCGAAGGATTACTGTATGCCGGAACTTCCAAAGGACTTATCTGGTGTACGAAAAATGGCGGAGGGAGCTGGAAAAATATTTCGGCAGGCTTACCTGAGGGCACTATCAGCTCCATTGCGGTTTCAAAATACGATTCCTCCTCGGTTTATGTTTCTGTCGGTGGAAAAAGGGCAGGTATTTTCAAAACGAACATATACGCTTCCACCGATTACGGGGAATCATGGAAATCCATATCCTCCAATGTTTCTTCCGATCCGGTAAATAAACTCATCGAGGACAACAGGGATGGCCGCGTTCTTTATGCAGGTACCGATAAAGGGGTATATGTGACTCTTGACAAGGGAGGCACGTGGCATTCATTATCAAATAATCTGCCTTCCTGTGCAGTAAATGACATGGTTATACATGACAAGGCCGATATGCTTATTGTGGGCACCTATGGCAGGGGGATCTATTCAGCTGATATTAAAAGCATCCGGGAATTTCTTACGGACTCGGTGGCCGGAAAAGATTATTACCTGTTTACTATCAAACCGGCCCGTGAGATTTTTGTCAAGCCAAACAGGGTTCGGAAGGCAATTATCTCATTCTATGTTAAAAACAGTACCGATGAGAGTATTTCAATAAATATTCTTAACAAGTCTGACAGCATACTTTACACGATCAAACCCATTGTGAATAAAGGATTTAACCAAATAACATGGGATTTGAGAATGAAAGATCCGGTGATCAACACCAAGTATTACAATATTTTGGGAGAGTTTCTGCGGAAGGGTAAATACAAAGTGCAGATGGTGGTTGGGAAGAAAACGGTAGCAACGAAAGAGATGATTATTAACAGGTACATTACCCCGGAAGCGGGCCTGCTGCCTGAGAAATGAAAAGACGAATCAACAGACGGATATTCCTGAAGCAATCAGCAGGCGCCACATTCGCGGCGATGGTTGTTCCAGCCTCATTTATAGCACCGGAAGAGAGCAGCCGGGTCCGTACCCATCTGAACTGGAAAGAGATGATGAGAAATCATGATCTGCTCTGGAAAAAGATCCCAACCGGCATGACCGAAGCGCCCCATCTGGGTAACGGGCTGATCGGATCCATGATCTGGACAGAAGAAAACCGGATCCGCCTGCAGGTATTCAGAACGGATGTTCACGACCATGCCGACGAAACCTATGGCTGGACAGCCTACAGCCGACCCCGCTATCAGATCGGTTATTTCCTATTGAAACCCAAAGGGGAAATCCTGAACTGCGACCTGAGGCTTGACATTTACCATGCAGAACTCGCTGGAAGCATTTTAACAAGTCGCGGCAGCCTGAAAATAGAGCATTTTGTTCACCGGCATGATGATGTAATCTATACCGGATTAGAAGCAACGGGCAGCGAAGAGATCAGCGGATGGGAATGGCACCCTTTTGAAGCTAAAGGGTCGAGGGGCGGAAATCCCGGGGATAAAAGTTACGGTCAGGCCTACGCACCCTATAAGCAGCTGAAAAATCCAGCGCACAGAGTGGAGAAGCAGAATGAGATAAATATTGGTATTCAGGATCTTACAGCCGGCGGGGATTACTCCACCGCCTGGAAAGAGGAGCAATTGGCCAAAAACTCAACCACCCTGTTGGTTACCATAAAAAACAGTTTTCCGGGGAAAACATCAGCGGTTGAAGCAGTTGAAGCCATTAACCGGGTAAGGGGAAAAATCGAGAAAGGCCTGAAACACTGGAAAGAGGAACACCGGACCTGGTGGCATGACTATTACCCCGAAAGTTTTATCGCTTTCCCTGACACTGTCGGGCAAACATTCTATTGGAATAACGTGTACCGCCTGGCCTGTTGTACGCGTCCCGGTGCAAATTATATCGATACCCCCGGCATGTGGAACTCCGGTGGTCCATGGCCATACAGCACACACGACTTTAACACCCAAACAGCTCATTTCCCGGTGTATACGGCAAACAGGCTGCATCTGGGAGAAGCCCTCACGGAGTCCTTGTACCGCAACCGCGATAACCTGACCGACAATGTGGTTCCAGCCGAGTGGCAGGACGATTCCGCGCTGCTCCCGCTGGCCACAGCCTTCGATTTGAAAGGGAAAAGAGATGGCGACGGAAGGTACCGCGAAATGGTCGGCTGTCTGCCCTGGCTGCTGAATAACTGCTGGCTCCACTACCGCTACTCCATGGACCGTGAAATACTCCGGTCGACCGTCTTCCCACTGCTCCGGCGGAGCGTAAACCTTTACCGTCACCTGCTGATTACCGGCGCTGATGGTAAACTGCACCTTCCTCCGACCTTCTCGCCGGAATCGGGGAATTACAGCGACTGCAATTTCGATCTGGCCCTGCTGAAATGGGGATGTATCAGGCTGACTGAGATCTGCCGGATATTAAAAATCGATGATCCGCGCCTGCCCGAATGGGATAGGATCAGACTTCAGCTGGTGGATTTTTCCACCGATGAAAACGGATATATGCTCGGAAACGGCCACCCTGCCCCCAAAGACCATCAGCACATGTCGCACCTGATGATGATCTATCCGCTCTATCTTGATAATATCGATAACACCAGTGATCCTGACAGGCTAGAAAGATCGGTAAGGTATTTTCAGCCCGCAACCATGCCAAAAATGGGAGCATCGCAATCCTCCCCCGCAGCCGCTGCCCTGGGCCTGGGCGATCTGGCCCTGCAGCGCATGAACGATATTATTTACCGCGATGTGAAGGATGAAAAACTGGGAAAAAACGGCATCTACTACCTGTCGACACCCTGCATTGAGACCTCCCTGAGTTACAATACCTGCGTGCAGGACATGCTGCTGCAAAGCTGGGGCAACAGGATCCGTGTATTTCCGGCTCTGCCCGATAGCTGGAAAGAGGTGTCGTTTCACAACCTCAGGACTGAAGGGGCATTTATAATCAGTGCCCGTCGGGTTAACGGCCTCACCAGCTTCGTGAGCATCAAAAGCCTCGCAGGGGAACCCTGCGTAATTTGTCCGGCAATGGAGGGAAAACCCCGCATCCACAGTAAATACAACACTCAGGTGGAAGAATTGACTCAAGGTTTTTACAGGATTGATATCAGAAAGGGCGAAGAGATTATCCTGTATCAGGGCGAAAGAAAACCTGATTTTACCATTGAGGCACCGGCTTTCGACCCCGGCAGCGTAAATCATTTTGGAATCAAATAATCTGATGCACATGAAAATTCAAAACATCACGGGACTGATCATTTTAATGCTTGCATCTTCCCTTGCTGTCCCGGCATCGGCCCAGGACTTTCAGCTGGTCACTAAGCAGAATCACGCCGTTATCCTGATCGATGACCAGGATTTCCCGACGGTGAAACTCTGTGCAGGCCTGTTCCGGGACGATGTGGAACGCGTAACCGGATATAAACTTTTGCTGATCAGCAACAAACAGGAAGATATCCCTTACTGCGTGATCATCGGATCCATCGAACGCAGCAAGTTGATTAAAAAACTGATTTCAACGGGAAAAATCGATGTTTCGGGCGTCAAGGGCCAGTGGGAAAGCTGTCTGACCCAGACAGTCGACAATCCTCTCCCCGGAATCGGACAAGCCCTGGTGATTGCCGGAAGCGACCGGCGGGGAACGGCCTATGGAATCTTTGAATTATCGAAGCAGATCGGCGTTTCGCCCTGGTATTATTTTGCTGATGTTCACCCCGTGAAAAGATCGGAATTAACGGTAAAATCAGGAACATCCATCCTCAAATCCCCATCGGTGAAATACCGCGGCATCTTTATCAATGACGAGATGTGGGGCCTCAGGCCGTGGGCGCTGAATACCTTGGCTCCCGATGAAGGTCTGGGTATCGGACCCAAAACGTACAGCAAAATATTCGAGCTGCTCCTGCGACTCAGGGCGAACCTCGTGTGGCCGGCCATGCAGCAGAAAACCCGGCCGTTCAACCAGTATGAGCAGAATAAGGTGGTTGCCGATGAATACGCAATCATCATGGGCTCTTCGCATATCGAACCGATGCTCAGGAACAATATCGCCGGCGCCGAATGGGATACGGAATATCCGGGTGAACCCTGGGATTACGTTAAGAACAGGGATCATATTTACACATACTGGGAGGACAGGGTAAAAGCCAACGGGCGCTACGAAAACATGTATACCCTCGGCAAGCGCGGGAAGGATGACGAGGCCGGATCTGATATCACAGTTCCCGTTCTGGAAGGAATATTTGCGGATCAGCGAAGCATACTCCGGAAATGGGTGAATAAAGATATTACCAAAGTGCCGCAGGTGCTCATTCCGTACACCGAGGTACTCGGTCTGTATAATCAGGGGTTAAAATTGCCCGATGATGTCATTATCTGCTGGCCTGACGACAATTATGGCAATATCAGGCAGTTGCCGAACCAACAGGAACAGAAGCGTTCAGGCGGATCGGGCATCTATTTCCATTTCCAGTGGCTTAACGGTGCGTCCGATGCGTACACCTGGACCTGCACCACCCCGCTGGCCCTTACGTGGTCGGAGATGAAAAAAGCGTACGATTACGGTGCCGATAAATTATGGGTGGTCAACGTGGGGGATATCAAGCCGGCAGAGATAAACCTGGAATATTTCATGCAGATGGCCTGGGACATTTCAGCCTGGGACCATCAGAATTCACAACAGTTCATTACGCAATGGGCAACCCGTGAATTTGGACCGGAGCATGCTGCCGCCATCGCAGGAATAATGGACCGTCACTATGAGCTGGGTTATGCGCGAAGGCCTGAAAGCATGGTCCAGTGGAACGGCCGCGAAAATAGACTGATCTGGGAATGGTTCAGTACTGATAATTATGACGACGAAGTACAGATCAGGATCGACGCCTATCAATCCCTTATCAACCAGGTAGATAAGATTTATGAATCTTTGTCGGTCGAATCGAAGGATGCCTTTTTTGAAACGGTTGTTTATAATGTGAAAGGCACTGCGCTTCAGAATATCAAGGTGCTGAATGCACAGAAAAGCCATACTTACGGTGCCCAAAAAAGAAGCAGTGCCGCCAGCTATGCCGCAAAAGCGCAGGAGGCCGAAAATGAAATCAACCGTCTGATCCATCATTATAACCGGGAGCTCGTAACCGTGGGCAGCAAATGGGACCATATGGCTTCCCTGCCCGGACCCTGGGGTGGACAATGGCGGCAGTGGGACATGCCCCCACTGAGCTTTTATTCCGGCGAAGGGGAACCGGCGCTGCAGGCCATCGCTGAAGGCGGCGACACGGCAAACCTGCCCGGGTTCAGCGTCTACAGCAAGGATCGTGGATTCATCGATCTGTTTAATACCGGGACCGGAGTCATTTACTGGTCGTCAAAAACTTCGGCCGACTGGATAAAGCTGTCTGAAACTTCGGGTGTACTGTCAGACGAAAAAAGGTTATGGGTTTCCATCGATTGGGCAAAGGCGCCCAAAGGAATGGCCTTGCCGGGCAAAATAACTTTCAAAGAATCCTCGTCGGCCGAAATTGAAGGGAATGGCAGGGAGTTCAATCTCACCGTTTTCAATCCCGCATCCCCGGCACCTGCGGAGGTTAAGGGATTTGTGGAAAGCAACGGATACCTGTCTATCGAGGCTGAACACTTTACGAGGAATATCAGCGGTCAGGGAGCCGGATGGAATATTATTGATGGGCTGGGCCGGACCGGCAATTCGGTTACCGTTCTGCCGCCTACGGTGGCCAGCATCACCGACCCCGACCGGATACTTGCCTCCTCACCGCGCCTGGAGTACGATCTATATGTTTTCACGACAGGTAGAGCCTCTTTGCAGTTAAACTGCACCCCCTCTTACCCGATCAACTCCGGATACGGATTGCGCGTTGCCGTTGCCCTCGATGGTAGCCAGCCGCAGATTGTTGCGTTCAAAAAAGGCAACCGGAATGTGCTGGATAACCTGATGACCCTGCAAACGGAATTGAACATCGACAAACCGGGTGAGCACACCCTGAAGATCTGGATGGTTGATCCGGGCGTTGTTATCGACAAACTGATCATCAATACCGGTGGCGTCCGGAAGTCCTACCTGGGTCCGCCGGAATCCTTCTCAAACCGCCAATAACCGGTAAAATGAAGATGAAAGCCCGCATCCGGACCATCATTCCTCTATTGATTTTGACCCTATTGGCATCATGCGGACCGGGTAAATCCCCGGCCGGAACCGACTATGCCAGCCTCAAAAACAAGGACAGCTGGACGCACCATCCGGTATACGGGGATCCTTCGTGGGACAATTTCATCCATCATCCCGGCAATCCAATCTTGCGCGGATCCGCCGGTGAGGAATGGCCGGTTAACGGGTTCCTCTTTTACGATCCGGTTTCAGGCTGCCGGTATATATATGCCGGGGTATACTCCCGCAATTACGCATACAATTTCGATAACCATTCCGGCAACGTGATGTATTGCAAGGGATTTCGATCATGCGACCAGGGCAGAACCTGGGATAACATAGGCCGGGTGCTTCCCCTCGAAGGTATCCGTATGAACGGCGAAAAAACCAATCTGGGCGGTGCTCCCGATGTGAGCGTGGATTATGCCGACGGCAAATATCACATGGTATTCGACTGGCTGTCAAAGGATTTCGCCTGGGATCGCACCGGTCCGTCAGGCATCGGCCATGCGGTGGCCGACAAACCCGAAGGCCCGTTTATCATCGATCCTCAGCCGGTATTCACCAATTACGGAGTGCTGTCGAATCCCATTTCAGGAAAATACAACCGGGCCTACGCCGCTTCACTCATCAAACGGAAAAACGACTGGATGGTCCTGTTCATGCTTGATTCAGGGGGATCTTTCAGCTGGGCCCTGGCTGCCGTCACGGCTGCATCCCTCAGCGGACCCTGGTCGGAACCGGTGATCATCAACTCTGTGGAATCACCGAAATACTATCCGGTTTTACTCGAATATTTTCCGGCTTTTACTAATGACGGTTACGTTTACGCGCCGGCAACATCGGTCTCGATAAACCGGAATTATCAGGCCATATTCAGGAGTCCGATTGAAAATGCCCACGATCCCTCGGCCTGGGAACTGTGGAAAGAGGGATCGCTATGGCATGCCATTCCTTCAGAAAACGAGCATGAGGGGATCTGGGGCCAGACCATCACCGGATACGTGGATGCGAAGGATTCGTTCCAGGTTATGTTTCCATCGTTGGACCGGAACGATTTCGGGACCATCAATACGGCATCCCGTTCCTGGTCGCACCCTTACCGGGAGCAGGGTTTCGCCCTGAGCGGCCACAAAGCCCCGTCGGTCAGTTTTTTATACCAGGAATATCTGAAGCCTGACCTCGATATTGTACTTCGATATACCGGCAATTTTTCGATCATTTTTGATTCCCGCGCGCCTTTGGGTCCGGATGCCCCGGCCTCAAATAACCGGATCCATCCCCTGATGCTATCAAATCAGAAAAGGATAGAAATCAGGGGAAATAAATGGGAATTAATTCAGGCTGACGATAAAAACCGAAAAACAAGTATTGCATCGGGAGAATTCATTCTTAAGGATACCTGCAAAATTCAATTCGGATTCAAGGATAAAAAAAGGTGCCTGAGCATAAACGGGAGGGAAGTCTGGACCGGCGAAACCGGAGAACGGGGCGGACATATCGGACTGTTGTGCGAGGAGCACTCTTATGTGGATATCGCCTCCTTTCTGGTCAGGGGAAAAACCGTTGATTCCTCGTTTGATTACCTGTACACCGAGCTTCTTCAGGGCGCGGGAAACAGAATGAGCAACTGGAAAGTAAATCAGGACGACACCCTGTATTCCTATGGTTTTGGAGCCGAAACCCCGGTATCCGGCACCCGGGTAAAACTGAACTTCACCGGAACCCGTTTTACCGTGTTTTCACCGAAAAAACCGGCATTTGGAAAGATTAAACTAACGGTTGACGGAAGCGGCGAAGTAATCCTCGATACTCATAGCGACCAATCCCTTAAAAGCGCCCCGATCTATCAATCCCGACTTCTGCCGGCCGGGCGCCATGCCGTCGTGATGGAATCTGCCGGGGGTGTGATGGGAGTCGATTTTGTGCGGGTATGGTAAAGACATTACTAAGAGGAAAGCTCCTCGTGATGGTATAGCCTGACGATATTCCTGCGGTGACGGATAATAATCAGGGCCATGCAAACCAGCAGGTAATAAAAAGTGGAAGTGTTCCCGTAAATAAATATTTCGACCAGGGGCAAAGTTAAGGCGAGAGCAACGGAGCCGAGCGAAGAGTATTTAAATTGCCATTTAACCAGATAAAAAACGGCCGCCGCAATAAACGCAGAATAGGGAGCCAGCAATACCGATGCCCCCTGAGTGGTATTAACCCCCTTACCACCCCTGAATTTCAGAAAGATGCTGAAGTCATGACCGATGATGGAGGCCAGCGCAACCGCATATACATACCAGTCGGGTGCCTCCATCAGATTCTTTAGGAAAAGGATGAAAACCGCCACCGGAATAAGCCCCTTTGCCATATCAAGCACCTGGGTGATGATGGAAAACTTCTTTCCAACAACCCGCCCGACATTGGTCGACCCGATATTGCCGCTTCCCAGTTCAAGGATATTTTTATTGATCGCATATCGGGTCACCAGGAAGCCGAAAGGTATTGATCCCAATAGATAGGACAGAAATACAAAGCCTATTTGAATCCACATATTCATTTCAAATCCTGCAGGATACGCAAGGTTTCCTCGACATGTTTTTCAGCCTGTAGCTGTGAATTAAACATATAAACCACTTTCCCCTCGCGATTAATCACATAGGTGACCCTGCCTGGTATGAGTCCGAAAAAATTGCCGGGAACACCGAATAACTTCCTCACCTTGTTGCCCTTATCGCTCAGCAAAGTATAATTCAACCGGTGCTTATTGGCAAACTTCAGGTGGCTCTCAACCGACTGTCCGCTGATCCCGATGATCATGGCATCGGCATCGGCAAACACTTCAAACTGATCGCGAAACGAACAGGCTTCCTTGGTGCAACCCTGACTGTCATCTTTGGGATAAAAGAAGATTACCAGGTTTTTTTTACCGATCACCGACTCAACATTAAACAAATTGCCGTTCTGATCATTTAATTCAAATTTGGGAATTGGACTCCCGATAGTTAATGCGTTCATGGTTGTTATTTTTTAGGAAACCAGGGCAAAAATGCACTGGTTTTCCGGATGTATTCCCGGTATTCGGGTTTCTTATCGACCAAGGATTTTTCGAGCAGTGCCACTCCTGAGACTTTGATAATCAGTAAAGTCATGATGACTGAGCCGATAATCTGCCAGTAACCGCCGGCTGCCAGGCAGAAAAGTGCATAGGCCCACCAAACCGCCGAATCGCCAAAATAGTTCGGATGCCGGGTGTATTTCCAAAAACCCGTATTTAAAACTTTCCCCTTGTTTTTGGGATTCGATTTAAAAGCCGCCAGCTGAAAATCGCCACCCGCCTCAAAAACAAAGCCGGTCAGCCAAACAAGAATCCCGATGAGATCAAGGACTCCGAGAGTACTTGAACCGGTGCCGGAACTCACTGCCAGCAAGGGCAGGGAGATAATCATCATTAATACGCCCTGCAAGATAAATGTTTGAAAATAGCTGACCCACCAATAACGTTCAGGGCCATATTTCCGCCTGAATTCCTGATACCTGAAATCCTCTCCTTTCCCCAGATTTCTCCAGGCCAGGTAAATGGAAAGCCGCAACCCCCAGAGGGATACCAAAACAAGCATAAGTATCTTTCTGTCATTCAGTTCGCCCGATGTGAAAACGTAAAACGCGTTCACGACAACAAAACCAAATCCCCAGAACAGGTCGACGATGCTGACATTCTTAATGATTACGCTAACCACCCATAACAGGGTTACCAGAACGAGAACGAGAAGGCAGGCTTGCAAAAACAGGGTAAGCATGACCGGCTGAATTAGTTGGTGAATAATATCGAAACAGCCACAGCACCACTACCGGCGTGCATACCGATAACCGGAGAAATATCCACTGTGGACACAGCCCTCTTCCCGGTAATTTCAAACAATTTCTCCCCGGCTTCCCGTGCTCCTTCAGGATTATGGGCGTGAAGCATGATGTAATTCCACACCGTTTTGCCCTCACTTATTTTCCGGATATGATCATAGATTTTCCCCAGGCTGGCCTGCTGGCTGAACGTATTCCCGAACAGGAGCGACTTGCCATTCTCATCGATCGAGATAACCGGGTTAATCCCCAACAGACTGGCTATCAATCCTTTTGGCCTGGAAACCCTTCCTCCTTTGATCATGTATTTCAGGTTCCTCACGCTGACAAATATTTTTGTCTGAGCCACATCCTCCTCAATGGACTTAACCACCGCCTCCACCGGTTCACCCGCCTCAATGCTCCGGGCAGCCTTCAGTATCAGCAATCCCAGCGCACCCGACAGATTTTTTGAATCGATAACGTACACCGGCTTGTTAAACTCCGCCGAAATACGTTTGCCGGCCTTTACACTGTTGGCATAAGTGCCGCTGAACTTGCCGGTCAGGTGAACGGCAATAATGGCATCATAATGCGACGCCAGGTTTGAAAACAGGTTCGTGAATGCCTGCTCGTTTATCTGTGATGTTTTGGGGAATTCGGGATTGGTTTCAAGCAGATCATAAAACTGATCGGGCTGAATCGTCACTTTATCCAGATAATGGTAATCCCCAAAATTCAGATTGATCGGAACCACGTTGATCTGATAAAAATCGATCAGATCCTGAGGCAGGTCACAGGTTGAATCAGTAACCAGTGCGATGTTCCACTTTCTTTTAACAGCCGCTTCCTGCTGGCGAACCATATCATCCACCTTTTGAAAAGTAATGGTTCCGGAATCCTTCAGCTGGTGGAAAAGCACTGCCGGATTATTGGTATGAACATGGATTCGGCAGATACTCTCCGATCCGGCAATAACCACCGAATCGCCGAATCCTCCGAGCAGCGTCTGAAGTTCAGGTTTACCGATTTTCAGGCTCCTGATGATCGCCTCCGTGCAGAACCGGTGTGAAATCTCCCCTTCGGTGATTTCCTCCGTATGAATCAATGAAATGCCTTCGCCGGAATCCACCATCAGGTTCCGGATATTGCGGTGTTTAATGAATTCGATGAACCCTTTAATAAACAGCACGAACCCTTTGGCCCCGGCATCCACGTAGCCCGACTTGTTCAACACTTTCAATTTCTGCGTGGTCTCTGCCAATGATTTTTCCAGCACAGCCAGGGAGTCGATGATGACACTCTTAAAATCGTGGATAGATTCCTTTTTGGTATTAAGAAAGTCCGACCACTCCTTGATTACCGTCAGCATGGTTCCCTCAACCGGCTCAGCGATAGCGGTATAGATATAAGGAATTGAATTCTCGACACTCTCGGCAAATTCACGGAGGTTGATATGTGGCTTGTTAATGGTCTCCCTGCTCATTCCGTGCAGGAACTGAGCGAAAATGACCCCTGAATTCCCGCGGGCACCCATCAGTGCTGCGTCTGCGATGTTAACAAAAGTAGTTTTATAGGACTTATCCGGTTTGATATTATCGATAACCGACCGTATAGTGGAAGCCAGGTTGGTGCCGGTATCTTTATCATTTACCGGAAAAATGTTTATCCTATTGATTTCTATCTGATTACGAAGTATTTGATTCCCCCCGGCGATAAACGCGTAATAGAGGAATTTTCCGTTAATAAGAGGTGTTTCAACAGTATCCATTTTTCCCATCCATTTTGTAACCAATCGTTTCCAGATAAATAAAAGAAATATAACATTAATTGGATGGATAAGTTCAACCGGCTAATTTTATGTTGGTGGCGGAGACCAAAAACAACTATGTCCCTGACTTACCGTCAGCCTGCCCTGATGATTTTTATCCGCTGGACAGGCTTTCCGGTAGATTCAATCACCAGCAGATAGGTTCCGGGTTGCAGGTACGACAGGTCCAGAGAGGGTCCTGACGTATTGAAGGTCCTCATTAATTGTCCGTTCTGATGATAAACCGATACCCGGGCTCGAGCCGGGGCCTCGGATAACCAAACGGTACCGGTGGTTGGATTGGGGTACACCGCAACCTGTGCCTCCGGAACCTGGTCAATTGAGGTCACTAATGAGGGGTAGTAATAATGGGTTCTGACCGACAACTGCCAGTAATTTCCATTCCTGTAATAATCGGTTTTAAGCCACGCTCTGCCATCATCCAGATACTGCCAAACGGATTTATTCATTGGATCCGGGCTGCCATCCGCATAATTCACCGAGTAAGAAGTCTGACTTTTGATCCGTCCATCCGGTCGGTAAACCTTTTCAATGGTCTGGCTCAGAAAATACATCGAATCTTTCGGATGCTTTTTTAAGGTGCGGCTCACCCGAAGCGTATCAGTGGGATAGGAATAATCCAGCTGAAAATCCATCGATATATCCACATCAATCCCACGATAATTCTCCCGGATCAACCGGCCGGATTCATCATACAGATAGGTCCGGGGGACTCCCGTCGTGGTCCACTGCCGGCTCGATTCCACCCAGTTATACGGGACGATGGCAACCAGATTTCCATTTAAATCATACTGATATTCGGTTTTATAGGGGTTGCCCCATACATTTTTTGAAAAATGCGACCAGGTGAATACGACTGACCGCCGGTTCCGGTCGGTATAGGAGTATTCACTTTTCTGCATAGGCCGCCAGGTCCCGGTAGGGACAAAACCAACCGAAATAGAATCGGTTTTAAGGTTTCCGCCCGGTTCATAGGTATACTCATAATGCATCCACTGTTCCGTGAAAGTCCAGGGAACTGCCCGGTCATAGGTATCTACCCGCAGCACCCGCCCGTGGGGATCATAGGTATAAACCCTGCGGGAATCCACCACAGAATCTCTTCCGGTGAAGTAATAACCGACAATGGAATCAGGAAGCAACGGATTAACCTGGGCGAAAGAAAACGCTGAAAACCCGCATAAAAACGCGATCACACAGATATCTCTTTTCATGGAAACAGATATTAGTTGCTGGGACACTCAAATTTAACAAATTTGAGTTAAAACATCAAGGAATTGCGGGAATTCGGCTTGGCAAGTTGACAAGATTGCAATCGTTGGATAAAAAGTTAGCTTTGATACCTGATAAGTGTTAGGGTTCATGGTAAAAAAATCAGCCGGTCTGGTAATTGTTCTTATCGCCAATATTTTATTGGTCACCCATAGCATTCTCCCACACCAGCATCATGGCGGATTTGCCTGGATTCAAGCTGATCAGCATGAAGATCATGACAACCCTGCAGGTTCACATACGGAAGATGCCGATCACAAACATCAGGATCACGATCATGATCAGTCCTGTTTATTGGCACAGGCTTACCTGGTCCCGGTGAATGTGTCCCGGCTGGCATGTCCGCTGCCTGATCATTTCAACCTGAACCTTGATCTTCAGTTTGCCTTCACGGATCTGGATCATTCCGGATATCTACCTTCCTTTTATAAAATTCCCCTACCACCCTTAATACCACCGGGAAAATTGCCGCTACCCGCCACCGGATGTTCCGGTTTGCGGGCTCCACCAGCCATTTAGGTTCCCAATTCTTTTGCAGGTCCATAGTCAGACGGCTATTGGTATGCTATCCGTGTACTTATATTGTAATCCCTCATTTTAAATATTTCCCGATGAAAAAGTACCTGTTTCTTTTTGCAATGCTGATCCTCACTGTAGCAGGATGCAAGAATAAGAAAGATGAAATTCCGGTTGCCCCTGAACAAGTTAACCTTCAGCTTACGGCCTATTCGAATGATTTTGAAGTGTATGCCGAAGCCAAACCGTTTTTGGTTGGCAAGACTTCAAATGTCCTTTCCCATTTTTCTCATCTCCCTGATTTCAAGGCCTTGCAAATAGGTAGCATGACGATAAGACTTCAGGTAGACGGATCGGAGGTGAGCCAGATGTTAGACAAGCCCACCCGGAAAGGCATTTACAGTTTCGACATCACGCCGAAAACCCCAGGCACCGGAAAAATCGTTTATGACATCACTATTGACGGCGCAGCTTACCAGGTGATAGTTCCGGATATTGTGGTGTATTCCGATTCCACCTCTGCTGCCGAAGCCGCAAATCTGAAAGCAGCCTCAAGAACAAATGCCACTTCCTTTACAAAAGAGCAAACCTGGAAGATTGATTTTGCCACGGAGTTTCCCCAGTCGGGAGGCTTTGGCCAAATGATCAAAACAACCGGCAGGGTGGAATCCGCCCAGGGCGATGAACAAATTATTGTTGCCAGGGCAAGCGGAGTCGTCACGTTCCGTGGAGATCACCTCCTGCCCGGTAATCCTGTCACCAAAGGCAGCACCCTGGTATCCGTAACGGGAAGCGGCATGGCTGACAATAATTCTGCCGTACGGTATGCCGAGGCACAGAACAATTATCAAAAGGCCAAATCCGACCTCGACAGAGCCACGAAACTGGCCAGGGACAAGATCGTTTCCGATAGAGACCTGGTTAAGGCGCAGAATGACTTTGACAACGCCAACGCCATCTTCGAAAACCTTAAAAAGAATTTCAGCGCCGCCGGTCAGTCGGTCTCGAGCCCGATCACCGGTTTCGTTAAACAGGTGTTTATTCGCAACGGTCAGTTTGTTCAGGCCGGGCAACCCATTGCTTCGGTTTCACAAAACAGGACCCTCCTGATCAGCGCGGATATACAGCAGAAATATGCCGCAATCCTGGGTTCGATTGTCTCCGCCAATATCCTCACACTTCACGATAATAAAACCTATACCCTGGAAGAGCTGAACGGTAAGGTCCTCTCTTTCGGCCGGGCGGCCAACACCGACAATTACCTGGTTCCGCTCAGCATTCAAATCGATAACACCGGTAGTTTCATACCCGGCGGCTTCGTTGAATTATACCTCAAAACCCGAACTGTTGCCGATGCCATCACCGTTCCCAACAACGCCATCATGGAAGATCAGGGTAACTATTTCCTGTATATCCAGATCCACCCGGAACTGTTTGAGAAGCGATCGGTGAAAATCGGCGCTACCGACGGCATCCGAACTGAAATCAAATCCGGAGCTGCGGTAACCGACCGCATCATCACGCAGGGTGCCATACTGGTGAAACTGGCCCAGGCAACCGGAACCCTGGATGCACATTCTGGTCACAATCACTAATCCTTTGAATCCATGTTAAGTTCAATATTGAAATTCTCGCTCAACAACAGATTCTTCATCCTGTTGTGCGCAGTGGTACTGGTGATTGTGGGCTTGCGAACAGCATCCAACATGGATGTGGACGTGTTCCCCGATCTGACCGCCCCAACCGTGGTGGTCATGACCGATGCTCACGGAATGGCTCCGGAAGAGGTGGAGCGGATGGTTACTTTTCCGATAGAAACTGCTGTTAACGGAGCCACAGATGTCCGCCGTGTCCGTTCGGTTTCTTCTCAAGGATTCTCTTTTGTCTGGGTGGAATTCGATTGGGGTGCCGATATTTTCAAGGCTCGGCAGATTGTCAGTGAAAAGCTGATCACGATCACTTCCCAGATGCCCATTGGAGTCGGACAGCCCACACTGGCCCCGCAATCCAGCGTGATGGGAGAAATGTTCTTTATCGGTATCCAGGCAGATAGCACCAGTATGATGGATCTGCGCACCATTGCCGATTGGAGCGTTAAACCGATGCTGCTGGCAACCGGTGGGGTATCACAGGTGACCATTATCGGCGGTGACTACAAGCAATACCAGGTTTTAGCCGATCCCCGGAAGATGAAATTTTACGGCGTTTCCATTGCTGAACTGACCGAGGTTTGTCAAACCATCAGCCGGAATTCAACGGGTGGAGCCGTACGCCAATTTGGTAACGAATACCTGGTCAGGGGCATGGCCCGGACCTCCGATCTGGATGAACTCGGTAATTCCTTCATCAAGGAACGTAACGGCAAGCCTGTCAGAATTAATGACGTATGTGAAGTACGGATCGGAGGAGCCATTAAGATGGGTTATGCATCTGAAAATGCCACCCCATCGGTCATCCTTTCCATATCCAAACAGCCGAAAACAAATACGGTTGATTTAACCAGGCGCATCGAGGCAAATCTGGCTAACCTGAAAAAGACACTTCCACCGGATGTCCGGCTGGACACCCATATTTTCCGGCAGGCGGATTTCATCGAAACTTCGGTGAATAACGTTAAGGATGCCCTTGTCGAAGGGTCAATCTTTGTCATTATCATCCTGTTCCTGTTCCTGGGATCTATCCGGACCACACTGATCTCCCTGCTGGCCATTCCGTTATCCCTCCTGGGAGCCATCCTGGCACTGAAAGGGTTAGGCCTGAATATCAACACCATGAGTCTGGGCGGCATGGCCATCGCTATCGGGGTGCTGGTCGACGATGCCATCATCAATGTGGAGAATTGTTTTAAACGACTGCGGCAAAATTCCCTGAAACCGCCTGAGGAACAGCGCTCCGCCTTCAGCGTCATTTTCGATGCTTCCAAGGAGATTCAGGCTTCCATCGTCAATGCCACGCTGATCATAATCGTTGCCTTTCTGCCACTCTTTTTCCTTTCGGGAATGGAAGGCAGGATGCTGAAACCGCTGGGCATCGCGTTTATTGTTTCTCTCTTTGTTTCCCTGATCGTGGCAATGACGCTTACGCCATTACTCAGCAAGCTCCTCTTGTCGGGCGATAAATATCTGGCTAAAAACAAGAAAGAAAAATGGCTGATCCGCCAGATAACCCGTTATTACCAAAAATCCCTGGAATGGGCGCTGAGACATAAAAGGATCGTTCTGGGCTCCTCGCTCCTGCTTTTGTTGGCGGCGATCCTGGCCTTCTCCACGCTGGGGCGAAGCTTCCTACCGGAATTCAACGAGGGATCGCTAACCCTGTCGGCGGTGTGCAAGCCGGGTGCATCATTGGAAGAGAGCAACCGTTTGGGAAACCTCATCGAAACGGAACTTTTATCCATACCCGAAGTAACCAGTACGGCACGAAGAACCGGTCGCGGTGAGCTGGATGAGCATTCACAAACCGTGAACAGCGCAGAAATTGATGTCAATTTTACCACCAAGGAGAGGCCCCGCGAGGAGTTCATGGCGGAAGTCCGTTCCAGGCTGGCGGGGGTACCTGGCATTGCGGTCACCGTAGGACAACCGCTCGGACACCGCATCGACCATATGCTCTCGGGAACCCGCGCCAATATTGCCATCAAAATTTTTGGTTCCAACCTGAACCAGATGTTTGCCGTTGGCAACGAGGTAAAAGGTGCGATAAAGGACATCCCCGGATTGGTGGATGTGAACGTGGATCAGCAGATCGAGATTCCGCAGATCCAGATACGTGCAAACCGGGATATGCTGTCGCAGTATGGCATATCGATTGGAAAATTCAACGAATTCGTGGATATCGCCTTCGGGGGAGAAAAGCTGTCGGACATTTATGAGGGACAGCGCCGGGTCGACCTGGTATTGCGGCTGAACAAGGATTACACCGAAACGATCGACGGAATCCGCTCCGCCCTGATCGATACCGAAGATGGCAAACAGGTACCGCTGGAAGAGGTTGCCTCGATTGTTTCGGTTGCCGGTCCGGGAACCATCAGCAGGGAAAACGTGCAGAGGAAGATCGTTGTATCTGCCAATGTCACCGGGAGGGACATCCGAAGCGTGGTGAATGATATTCAGAAAAATGTGAATAAAAAGATCGTTTTACCCGAAGATTTCCGCATTGAATACGGCGGACAGTTTGAAAGCGAGGCCCGTGCCTCGCAATCCCTGATGATCACCTCGATACTGGCCCTTTTTGTCATTTTTCTTTTGCTGTTCCAGGAGTTTAAAAATTTCAGACTGGCCGGTATCATCATGCTGAACCTGCCGCTGGCATTGATCGGGGGAGTATTCTCCATCTACTTTACCTCCGGAGTACTCAGTATTCCGGCCATTATCGGTTTCATTACCTTGTTTGGAATCGCCACGCGTAACGGGATCCTGCTTGTCGCCAATTACGAGCATCTGGAAAAGGAGGGTACCCCTCTCTATACTACGGTTACCAAAGGCTCGACCGACCGGCTGAATCCGATTCTGATGACCGCCCTGACTGCTGCATTGGCGCTGATACCCCTTGCCATGAAAGGAGACCTGTCGGGGAATGAAATACAGAGCCCGATGGCAAAGGTTATCCTCGGCGGACTATTGACATCCACTCTGCTGAACATCTATGTGGTGCCAATCATGTACAGCATCTTTAAAAAGTCGGGAACCGTTAAAACAGAAAAATTATGAGAGCGCTGAATATCATACTATGCATGCTGACTTTGGGTTACAGCTCCGTACTGGCCCAAGGCAATATAGATCAGATTGTATCTGAGATTGAAAAGAACAATACCGGGTTGGCTGCTTTGCGGAGTAAATCCGAGGCTCAAAAACTGGGTAACAAAACCGGTATTTATCTGAAGAATCCGGAGATCGGATTCAACTACATGTGGGGCAGTCCCACCATGATCGGTAACCGTATCGACATGAGCTTCGACCAGACATTCGATTTTCCCACCGCTTACCGGTACAGGGGCCAGATCGCTGACGGCCGCAATGAGCAGGTGGACATCGATTATCAGCAAGCCCGATTTTCCATGATAAGCCAGGTTCGTCAGCTGTGCATCGATCTGGCCTACACCTATTCCCTGCAGATGGAACTGGCCAAACGGCTGGAAAATGCACAAAACATTGTCAAATCATACCAGAAAAAATTCGAGCAGGGAGATGCCGGGATTATCGATCTGAACAAGGCCCGTCTCAACCTGTTGACCGTCCAAAAGGAGGCAGAATCCAACAGCATCGACTATCAGGCGTTGTTGGCAGATCTGGCCTCACTCAACGGTGGCACTCCGGTGCAATGGAACGAGAGCACCTATCCGGCAAGGGAAATTCCGGCTGATTTTGAACAATGGTACCAAAAAGCGGAGTCAGCAAATCCAGTGCTGACCTGGCTGAAGAAGGAAATCGAGATCAGCGGTCAGCAGGAAAAACTGCAACTGGCGATGGGACTTCCCAAATTCTCAACCGGTTATCTGAGTGAGAAAATTGTGGGCGAACATTTTCAGGGCATCACCCTCGGAATGTCGCTCCCTCTTTGGGAAAACAAGAATGCCGTTAAGCAGGCCAGGGCACAATCGCTGGCAGTACAGGATTTGGAGCGTGACCGTAAGCTCATGTTCTACAATCAGTTGAAAATGACTCACTCCAAGGCGGTCAGTCTGCAGAAATCGGTCGCAGACTACCGGTTGGCCATGCAAAATATCGACAATGGAACCTATCTGAAAAAGGCACTCGAAGCGGGGGAAATCTCCCTGATCGACTACATTCTGGAGCTATCGCTGTATTACGAGGGCCAAACGAGGCTGTTGACAGCTGAGCGTGACCTGAACCGGGTGATTGCGGAATTGTACCAATTTCTGATTTAAAATGCAGATTTTTTCAAATATTGATCAAGTGTGTCTTTCCAATTGAAATAACTTGGTTTTTCGGAATTTCAGCCATAGTTGCGAACTCGGGCCATCTATTAATCGCTTCGCGTATTTGTTCAATGATTTCTTTTGATTTCTTGATATTCATTCCTTTAGCCACGGCTAACAGATCATCACGGGAAATGCCAGCCCGCTTGTTGTTGACAGAAAGCTGGTGTTGCGACAGATACTTGTGCGATGGGTGAAAAGCATAAGTTACATCATAGGCAGGAGAAAGACTCCAGTGGCCTGATGGGTCCATCAGGAAGGAGATATTTTTTGTGTGATCATCGTTATTAATACCGATGACATTAAAAACCATCCTGCGATACAGTTGTTCATAAGCCGGATAGGGCAACCTCAGGCTGCGCAGGGACTGGAAAGCCTGCTCATAACTGTATGCCAAAGGATTATTGTAATCAAAGTGACTGAGGCCACACAGAGTTGACATATGCAATTTTGATTTATGATCGGGCCTGTCGAAGCGGCGGGTCATAAAATGGGCCCTGCCATTTTCCTCCAGCAACCGGCATGTGGTCATTTCAATTCCGCAATCCACTGCCATCTTATGATAGGCATATTCAATACGGCCGTATCCCTTGGGATCTCCAAGTTGCTGGTCAGTAACTCCGTCCAGTTTGATGAGCCAATGTTCATACCCTTCGGGGGCATCCACCTGGCCGGATTTAATTTTTCCATGTTCATTGATGGCAATAACTGCTTTAGCTCTGGCTCCGCCTGCTGAAGTACCTACCCGTATGATATCGAGCATTGCCTGTTTTTCCTCATCAGAAAAGCTGGTTTCCAAATCCTCCTTACGGTTAATTGCTTTTTGGGCCAGATCTACTAATTCCGAAACCTCAAGGTTTTGAGAAGCTCCCGGCTCGATTCGGGTAGCCGGACGGAATTCCAGCGCGCCCATTCCGCGCCTGCCCATGTAACAAAGCATTTCAACGGGATTCATGCTGTTTAATGCACGGCCCTGAATAGCCAACCAGGTATTAATCAATTGATGCCCGAATTTATCCGGTAAGCTATCTGCGAGCAATCCGGGCAGCCCATAATAGGTTTCCTGCGGTAATCCGCGAAAACTGAAAATACGTCGCTGTCGGGCTTCGTTCAAGGGCATAGTAAGCGGAGCGATATCCCAGTCATTGCGCAGGAAACCAGGCTCAAACTCAAAACTTGCTACCTCGGAATAAGTATCCCAAAGTACTGCGCCAACGTATTTACCCCATAAATAAACCCTTGCGCTTGTTACCATGCTTCTCCCTCCTAAATATTATTTGAATTTGAGCCAGAAGCCCGTAACCGGCCTTTGGTTGTAAGCCTGGCAACCAATAATGGGCTAATGGTTGCCGTAACCTTCCAGTTATCAAGAAGGTGTAATTGTTGCAGGGCCCTGAGTACCTGGACAAGCGTAAGCAATTCAACGGTTGACTTGCCGGTCTCCATCTTACTGATTGCTGAACGGGAAAGACCAGCTTTCTCTGCTAACTGTTCCTGCGTTATGTTTTGCTGCAATCGAACCTGCCTGAGGATGCCGCATAGTTCTTTCATTATTGCCGGATCGCTTAAACTGTACCAATCAGGGGAGGTTGTTTGTGTTATCATATTAAACTACGAGTTAACAATGATTACAATAAGCTTCATAAACGATCTTTTTATTCCTTTATGAATTCGTTAGAATGCAATAATAAGGAAAATATTCGAAAAAACCATTCATCTGATCCTGACTTGCGATTGAATAACCCTTGGTAAATGGGGTGCGATCAGCTAATGCAGCTCGTACACCTTGCTCCTGATCGTTGAGGGTACTGTCGCCGTAAATCAGATCGGGTTCCAGCTCCAGGGCGACCAGTTCGGCGACTGCCCTTTGGCACATTGCGTGAAAAGCAGAATAATGAATACAAAACCAATGGTTTTCGGGGTGATCATGTTTTTTTAAATTGATATTAAAAGTAGCACAAGCATCCATAATATTGTAAAAAAAACCGCCTCATTGCTGAGGCGGTTTTGCCGCTGACTGCCTGGTTAACGACCTCCGCGGTAACCCTTTCCTTTACTATATTTATTTCCGACCTGCTGATCACAATTTCCAAGAAAGTTGTTGTGCTTCTCCATTTCGCTGCTGATAATTTCTCCATAAGCATCGGCTTCGAGAAATACCGGCTCATAAGTTATCCCGTTTCTGACGAGTGACTTGACAAAAGCCCTTAAATGGTTTCGTGAACCCAGCATAAGTGCTTCGGCAAGGGTAATATATTCCTCTTTAGGATCGAGTTCGTACACATCAGCGAGATCGAGGATGTCAGCCTCTTCCACCATGGCACCGACCTTGAGAGCATCAACCAGACTCGACTTACCCTTTTCGTACAGTTCAGTGTAAAGAGCCTGCAGTTCGGCGTTGTTGAAGATCCCGGCTGAGCTTGAACCGGTATTTTCCACTCCGGTGAGTGTCATAAGGTTCTGGACGGCTTCCATGTGGGTGTTTTCAGCCCGGGCAATATTCCTGAAGGTGTTCTGGGGATACAGCTCATTCAGGGCAAGGTACATGTCGCGGGCCACTTTCTCCTCTTCGTACATAAACTGCAACCAGTCAGCGAGACTCGCAGTCGCCACAGTAGACAAGGCTGACGATTTTTCACTCGTGACGATGGTCGTGCCATCCGATTCCGTAGATACGTTCACCAACGGGCTTGCCGTGGTTTCTGAAGGTTCGCAGGAGACCAGTATCATGGCGCCTGCAGCGAGCATCGCGACTACGCTTCCTTTTTCAATTGTTTTCATCTCTTTAAATTATTGAGTTATCGTTAATGATTACTTAACAAGGATAACCCCGGCAGATGAAGTGAAAATGAAGCATACATTCCTGCAGTTACGGGTGGTCATTTCGGGTCAAAATCCACCATCCATTCAATTCCATGTTTCTCACCAGCCACTCTGGCCCCTAACCTGATTATTAAGAATTTGTTAACACCCACCTAATGCTGGGGTAAGGTACAAGCATTTTCTTGCGGCATGGTTAAGATACACATTTTTCATCCGGAATGAAGAGGTTAATATTATTTATTTTACTGTTCATCAGTCTGTTGCACACTAGTGTTGCTCAACAGGGAATTATTAAGGGAACGGTAACCGACTCTAAAACCGGCGAATTGCTACCCGCATGCCAGCTGGCCCTGCAAGGAACCACTATAGGTGGAATAACCGATTTCGATGGCAAATTCGAACTGCGGAATGTAACACCCGGCAATTATAACCTGGTGTTCATTTATGTTTCTTATGACAACCTGATTCTGCCGGTCAGTGTCAAGAAAGGAGAAACGGTCAGTCTGGAGGTGAAACTGATTCCTGCAACGCTCACAATCAGTGAAGTGACGATTAAGGCGGTGCGCCGAACGAATACCGAGATGTCGGTTATTTCCGACCTGCGGGGCAGCGACCTCATTGCGAACGGCATCAGCAGCCAGCAGATCGCCAGGTCGCTCGACAAGGATGCTTCGGAAGTCATCCGAAGGGTTCCCGGGGTCAGTATCCGTGACGGCAGGTTTGTGATCGTCAGGGGATTAACCGAAAGATACAATACAGTTTGGCTGAATGGTGCCTCAACACCAAGTTCGGAAATCGACCGGAGAGCCTTTTCTTTTGATGCCATCCCAAGTGACCTGATCGATAATATCTATATATATAAAACACCCGCACCGGAATTGCCTGCTGATTTCTCAGGGGCCATGATCAACATAAAATCGAAAACCCTGGTAGATAAAAACAGTATCAGTTTTACCTATTCGGCGGGCTTTTTGCAACATTCCACATTTAAAGATTTTTACTCTTATCAAGGCAGTAAAACTGATTGGCTGGGCTTTGATAACGTTACCCGTGCACTTCCGGCAGATTTTCCATCAACAACGGATTTCAGAAGGATGGCCGACAATTCAACGCCACAAGATAAGGAGGAGATCGTTCGCCTTGGACAGGAATTCTCATCCATCTGGACACCGGACCATGCCAAGGCAAGGCCGGATAATAGCATGAACATCAGCGTTAAGCATCGTTTTACATTAGGGAAATTCTCCATTAGTAACATTTCGGCCCTGACTTACAGCAATAACCTTTCCAGCGAAAATATATTCCGGGCGGCATACCAGGCTTACGATACTATTCGGGATCAGCCGAAATACTCCTATAATTTCAATGATTTCAGATACCTGGATAAAGTCAGGGTTGGGGCATTGACCAACTGGATTTTCATCTTCGGTAATAACCAGCGGATTGAATTCCGGAATCTCTTCAATCAGCTTGGAACTTCGCGAACCATCCTTCGCGACGGCCAGAATTTTTATGGAGGAAGCTATGAACGTTCCTACGAACTCGCTTTTGAAAGCAGGGCCGTATACTCCGGACAGCTGGGGGGCCAGCATAGCTTTAACCAGGAAATGACCAAATTCGACTGGACCCTGGGGTACTCTTTCGGGAATAAGAACCAGCCCGATATCCGGCGCGTAACCAGCCTTAAGGGGGAGGATTATGCCTCGGACGATCCCTTTACGCTTAGTGTCAATTTCAATGCCGACCCCAATCAACTCGGAAGGTTATATCTTAAAAACGATGAAAATATTTATGTTGCGGGTGCCAATCTCCAGCAGAAAATCAATCTGGGTTTCATCATTCCTGAAATCCGGACCGGATTCTATGCAGAATACAAGGACCGCCGGTTTACAGCCAGGAATATCGGTTTGTCCGCTGCCAATTTTGCCCGGTTCAATTTCAATCTGACCAGGTTACCTGCAGATACTGCCCAAATCTTTTCTGATTTGGTATTTGACCGCATCGATTCCATTTTGGTCAACAGTAACATTAATTCAACGAATGGGTTTAAGATCGACGAATCAACCAATTTGTCCGACTCCTATCAGGCAAACAACCGATTGGTCGCCGGTTACTTAGGAGTGCAACTCCCCATTGGAAGTATCCTGGATCTCTATGCAGGGGTTCGGTTGGAGAGCAATCTCCAGAAAATGGACGGGTTCAATGAAATCGGATTTCCCGTGAATGTTGTCAATAATTATTTCGACCTTTTCCCATCCATCAATCTGAGTACGCACATTACTGAAAAGCTCATGCTCAGGCTGGCTTACGGAAAAACGGTGAATCGCCCGGAATTTCGTGAAATTGCCCCCTATGCATTCTATGATTTCGAGGAAAAGGCAACCATTTACGGTAACGACTCTCTTAAAAATGCCTATGTGCACAATGTTGATGCCCGTTTGGAATGGTATCCGGCACCCGGCCAGATGATCACTTTCGGTGGTTTTTACAAAAAATTCGACAATCCCATTGAAGCTCACCTGAAAGATTTCGGCACCGGCTGGAATTACAAGTATTTCAATGCCGAGCATGCAAAAACGTACGGTTTGGAGCTGGATATCCGTAAAACCCTTGATGAGCTTAGTGATGCGACTAACTTTCTACGCTTTTTCAAGGATTTCACATTCATTGTTAATGCTTCCCTGATCAAGAGTTCGATCATCAATAATGATCCTACCGAGCGTGACTCGGTCAGGCAGTTACAGGGCCAGTCGCCCTACCTGATTAATGCCGGAATTTATTATGAACAACCGAAGGCTGGTTATTCAATGAGCCTGATGTACAACCGAATTGGAAGCCGGATTGCCTTTGTTGGTGATGTTGGCAATCCTCATATTTGGGAAATGCCTTTTAATTCCCTTGATTTCAGCCTTGATATCAAGCTGGCTAAAAACCTGGTTCTAAAGGGTGGCATACGAAATCTCATGGACGATAGCATCATCTTCAAACAGTATGAAAATTTCAACAAGGATGTTACTGGTGATGGTATTGGTGACGGAATGGTCACACGTGAGGAAATGACCAGGATTTACAAGCCCGGCAGATTATTCAGGTTGGGATTGTCGCTGACCCTTTGATCAGAACGATAGATTTCGCTCCCTTAACAATTCCTTAATATTTTCCGGCGATTTAAGGCAAATATCACAATTCCTTAACAGGCAGGAAACAGCACTCCCGCATAAGTCTCTCTAATTTCGTCGCATGAATTATATAAATAATTAATTATGAAAAAAGCGTTACTCTCTATTGTTTTACTGGCTGCAATAGGTGGATTGTCATTCGCACAAAACACCATTGACCATCCCTTTTTTGAGCATGTAAAATACCGAGGTGCATTCGGAGCGGTCGATTGGACCAGCGGATGGGCCAATTTTGATCCTCAGACAACTGTTTATCCCGCCCCGACGGTAACCGTTGAAGCGGGTGATATCTCAACAAATACCACCTGGACCAGCGACAAGGTTTATCTTCTTAATGGCTGGGTTTATGTGACCAACGGTGCTACCCTGACGATTCAGCCGGGTACCGTTATCCGTGGCGACAAAGCCAACAAAGCCTCTCTGATCGTTGAACCGGGTGGAAAACTGATGGCCGAGGGAACATTGGCGAAACCAATCGTGTTCACATCCAATCAGCCTTCGGGGAGCCGTACCTATGGCGATTGGGGTGGCGTAGTCATCTGCGGAAACGCCTTGACCAATAAGGTCAGCCCGCAAATCGAAGGGGGTCCGAGAACGCATTATGGTGGCACCAACGATACCGAAAGCTCAGGTATAATCAAATATGTAAGAATTGAATTTCCAGGGATTGCCTTTCAGCCGGACAAGGAAATCAACGGCCTGACCTTTGGCGGTGTCGGAAGCGGAACCCTGGTTGATTATGTTCAGGTATCCTATGCCGGTGATGATTCTTTCGAATGGTTCGGGGGCAGCGTGAACTGCAAGCACCTGATTACCTTCCGCGGATGGGACGACGATTACGATACGGATTATGGTTATCGCGGCATGATTCAGTTTGCTGTCACTCTTCGTGATCCGGCAATTGCTGACCCGGGTTCGGGATCCAATGGCTTTGAATCTGATAATGACGCTACCGGCTCGGCAAGCGAACCTGTGACGCATGCTATTTTTAGTAATTTCAGTCTGTTTGGGCCTCTGGCGACGCCTGAAACTCAAATAAACTCCAATTTCAAGAGGGGCATGCACCTCAGAAGGAACACCGCTCTCAACGTGTATAACTCAATTTTCTCAGGATACCTGGTTGGTCTTTACATCGAGGGTCCTTCCGTCACCAATGCCAGGAATAACCTACTGCGGATCGAGAATTCGATCATGGCGGGCTGTAAAACCAATTTCGGCGTAGCTGCCAATGATCTCTGGACTCTTGAGCAGGAAACCAGCTGGTATAACGATCCTTCGCGTAAGAACGAAATCGCTCCGACCGTAACCAGCCTTGAAATCACTAATCCTTTCAACCTGACTGCTCCGAATTTCACGCCAACCCTGAATTCCGATGTTCTGGCAGGTTCATCCTGGGATTATACCGATGTTGCCAATACCATCGACAACCCGTTCTTTGATCATGTCTCCTACCGTGGTGCTTTTGGTACCGAAAACTGGTTGGATGCATGGACAAATTTCGATGCACAGAATACCGCTTACGGCGCAACGACCGTGACAGTTGAAGCCGGTGATATTTCAACGAACACGACCTGGACCAGTGATAAGGTTTATCTGCTTAACGGCTGGGTTTATGTAACCAGCGGAGCCACCCTCACCATCCAGCCAGGTACCGTTATACGTGGCGACAAGGCCAATAAGGGTACCCTGATTATTGAACCGGGCGCTAAATTGCTTGCACAGGGAACCCGGGCAAAACCCATTGTTTTCACCTCCAACCAGGCAGCGGGAAACCGCACCTATGGCGACTGGGGTGGTATTGTTATCTGTGGTAATGCCATCACCAACAAGGTCAGTCCTCAGATTGAGGGAGGCCCAAGAACACATTACGGTGGCACCAACGACGCTGATAATTCCGGTGTTATTACTTTTGTTCGCATCGAGTTCCCGGGCATCGCTTTTCAGCCCGACAAGGAAATTAACGGTTTGACTTTTGGTGGTGTAGGATCCGCAACCACAGTAGATTACGTACAGATTTCCTATTCTGGAGATGACTCTTTTGAATGGTTTGGTGGCAGTGTCAATTGCAAGCACCTGGTTACCTACCGAGGATGGGATGATGATTACGACACCGATTATGGCTATCGTGGAATGATTCAGTATGCGGTCAGCCTTCGTGACCCGGCAATCGCTGATCCCGGTTCGGGATCCAATGGATTTGAATCCGATAACGATGCTACCGGTTCCGCAACAGAACCTGTTACCAATGCTGTTTTTAGTAATTTCAGCATGTTCGGACCACTGGTTACACCGGAAACCCAAATCAACAGTAATTATAAGCGAGCCATGCACCTGAGGAGAAATACCGCCCTCAATGTTTACAACGCAATCTTTGCCGGCTATCTCACCGGTCTGTATGTTGAAGGTCCTTCGGTAACCAATGCCAGGAACAACACCCTCAAAATTGAGAATATCGTTATTGCGGGCTGCAAAACCAATTTCGGGGTAGCCGCCAACGATCTGTGGACCGTAAATGAAGAGACAGCCTGGTACCAGGGTGCCACACGCCACAACCAGCTACTGGCAACCAACAGCGACCTGTCCATTACGGACCCATTCAACCTTTCGGCACCGAACTTCCTTCCGATGAGTACTTCAGCCATGCTTGGCGGATCCTATTGGACAGCCACAGGCATCAAAGTGGTACCAATGGCTGAAACCCTGGTTGTTTATCCAAACCCGGTTAGCAGCACCCTCCATTTCGGCGGAGACGCAGCCGTAAAATCGGTAAGGATGATCAGCATGACGGGTCAGGTGGTCATGGAAACACCCATCACCAACAATCAGCTCTCAGTCGGCGATCTTAACCCGGGGTTCTACATTCTTCAAACAACCCTGGAAAATGGCAAATTAGCTATTCAGAAAGTATATAAGCAGTAGTAGATCAATCTTTTCATAGTTAGATGGGCTGCCCTCTCCGGAGGGTGGCCTTTTTTTTATTTCCGGATTGATTCTTAATCGATGGAGAAGGGTGTAAATCTATATCCCACTCCCTTAATGGTATGGATATATTGTTCCCCTATCTTTTCCCTTAATTTGCGGATATGTACGTCGATAGTGCGTTCACCGATAACAGCATGATCTCCCCAGATAATCCGGAAAATATCCTCACGGGTTTGTACCCTGCCCGGTTTCGAGGCTAACAGGATCAACAACTCAAATTCCTTTTTTGGAAACTGCTGCTCTTTGCCTGAAATTGTGACCAGATACTTGATCCGGTCAATGGTGAGATTTCCGAATGTCAGAAGGTGATCCTCATTCCCCTGCATGCTGGCGGATTTTTTTCTCCTGAGCAACGCATGGATCCGGCTGACCAAAACCTTGGTTTTTGTCGGCTTGATAATATAATCGTCTCCGCCGGCGTTGAATCCGGCAATTTGCGAGTAATCTTCACCCCGTGCAGTCAGAAAGGCGATCAATACCTCCTTCATTTCTGGCAGTTTCCTGATTTGTTCGCAGGTTTCGATGCCGTCAATGCCAGGCATCATCAGGTCGAGCAAAATCAGGTCGGGTTTGAATTGCAAGGCCAGCCTGATACCATCGCTGCCATTGATTGCCTTTTCAATATTAAATCCTTCCTGGGTCAGACTATAGCCAAGGAACTCGAGTATATCGGGTTCATCATCTATGAGCAATATGCGTGTTTCCGCCATTAAGCATAATCGTTTATGCGACAAATATATGGCTTCGACCATTTAGCCATGTTACCCAAATATTAAATTGCGATTAAGCCCCGGCAATAACCCTTCGAAATCTTAACGTTTTGAACAACTGCATGTCAGGGGACCGGTTGTATTATTAACGATAAGATAACATTGCGGTTTCATTCAGGTAACCTTCCATGTATAGGTTTGCGTCATAAATTGATTGCAAAATGAAAAATATTATTTCGACCATATTGTTAGGAGCTTTGATGCTGCCGGTATTTGCCGATGGCGAAAACAATGTATCAAAGAACTTTAAAGGGACCACCGAAGTAACTGTACTTATTGGGACAGTGGTAGATCAATCCACCGGTGAGGCCTTGCCGGGTGCCCAGGTTAAGATTAGCGGTCTGGACCAGATCGTCTACACAGACCTAGATGGTAACTTTGAAGTTCAAGGAATTAATCCGGGTAGTTACACCCTCCAGGTTTCCCTGGTTTCCTATGAGGAAAACAAAATCAAGGACCTGGTTGTCAACGCAAACAAGAAGAGCGCTCTTAAAGTAGAGCTCAAACGTTAGGCTATCAGTTGGCAGGAATGAAAAAGGCATTTTTGGTCATTTCCGGACTGATACTTTTCCTGACGGGTTACAGCCAGATCAGCCAGGGCGACGATGGGCTGTATTATGGTAAGGACCAAAAGCTTTTTTCCGGTGACTATCGAGAGTATTGGGACAATGGCCAGGTGAAACAGCAGATGCTGATCAATGATGGCAAGATGGATGGTCAGGTCACGATCTGGTTCCGTACGGGAACGATAAGAGAAATCCGCATGTTTAAGAATGGCTTGAGAGACGGGCAATGGATTTCATTTAATGAATTTGGCGTGAAAACAGGCGAAGCCGGTTACGAGAGTGATCTTAAGGAAGGACTCTGGCGCGTATGGGATGAGAAGGGCACACTGCGGTACGAAATGTTTTACCGCAAAGGTCAGAAAGCCGGTCTTTGGATCATGTATGACGAAAGCGGAAAAAAGGTAAGCGAAAAGAAATACTCAGACGAAAAATAATCGATCCCTCGAATTATATTCCGAATCTGCAATTAAGACCAAGGGATTAGTCAGCTGCAGATATCCAACATCAGGTGCCAGACAGAAGCCCTTCTGACCGGCACTTTTTT
>CAYHCO010000023.1:42446-51404 GCA_964355105.1 uncultured Porphyromonadaceae bacterium | reverse complement strand
AGCATAAGCTTCAACTCCCTGGCCAAAAATTGCCATCCATTTCTGTTCGGTAATCTGCTCGATAGCTTTAGCCTGACTGTATGCCACTTTCGGTTCGGCAAGGTAAGCATCAGCACCTGCACTAACGCCCCAAAGATCAAGGCTTGCGCGGATTGCTTCTTCATACATGGCTTTTGCATTTTCATTTTTGCGGGCCATATGTTCGGCGATGTAGAACTTCACTTCCGAATACTGAAGAAGGTATAGCGGCGCATTGGCTGTATAGGCAATGGCAGTGCCGAGCAGCGACCGTTTAGCCATAGGTGGCTGGCGGGCTGCGCCGTTCTGTTGACCAACGTATTCGCCATCCTCGGCGCGTGGTTGGGCAAATACCGGCAAACGCGGGTCGTTGCGCAATTTCATGAAATCAACTGCGGTCTGGGAGATTCCCTGATCGGTCCTTGAAAACAGGGTGTTGTAAATGGGATTCTTATACGGAGCTTCTCCAACATAAACCAGCTTGCAGTTGTCATCATTGCTCTCCATTAGCGGAAACTCCGATGGATTCTGAAGCATGTCGTGAATGTGCATATCGGCATCTGCCCATGCATCACTGGCCCTGTTTAATAACCTAATGCGCAGTGAGTTGGCAAATTTTCTCCATTTTGCCGGATCACCACCGTAAATAATATCCCCGCCACCGAAATTGCCGGCATTTTTCAGGATATTATTGGCCTGAACAAGAACGGTATCAATCAGTGATTTGTAGATCAGTTCCTGGGAATCGTATGCCGGGGTCAGGTCCCCATCGGCCTTGAATCCTTCCAGTGCATGAAAATAGGGCACATCCCCGAATACGTCGGTCAGCTGTGAGTATTCCCAAGCCAGCATAACCATGGCGGCGGCATGTAAACCATCATCGCCTAGGTCACTTGTGGTCGTAGCATAATCAGCTGTTTTGTCGAGGACGATTTTGAAGTTCTTCATGCAGTTGGCATAAGGACCTCCAAAGAAATCGTCCATCTGTGCAGCACGCAGCTGATATTTGTCTTCATCGATATACTGGATTTTGGTCCATTGCTGGCTCCAGCATCCGAGGTAAGTGTGTTGCAGCCATCCACCAAGCCACCTGTCGACTGACATGTTGCTGGCGGCAGTGAAAATATTTATTGCCGGAACATCCGTAGGGGAGTTGGGGCTTGTGTTCATCTCCTCAAAATTTTTGGTGCAGGATAATCCGATACCAATCATGAGGAGCAGACCCAGACTTATTTTTGCGATTTTTTTCATTGCTCTTCTTTTTACAGTTAACATTTAGTCAATTGATTAAAGGGTTATCCGGAGGTTAAATCCGATACTTCTTGAAGTAGGGATCATGTTACTTTCAACCCCTTGCACATTACCTGCGCTGAATGAGTTCTCAGGATCAATATGAGGCATATTTTTCCAGATGATCCACAGGTTACGTCCGATCAGTGAAAGGTTCATGGAGCTGAATCCAATCTTCTTCATCCATTCAGGCTTGAAAGTATATCCAAGGTTGAATTCGCGCAATTTAACAAAGCTGGTATCGTAAATACCCAGTTCGGTTTTTCCCCAGAAGCCCTCAAAGAAGTCCTGAGCTCCTGCGTAAGCTTCGGTATTGGCTATCGGAGCTGAAACTTCAGCACCTGATTTGTCAACGAAGATGATGCTTCCATCAGACCCCAGCTTACCGTAAACGCCATCGGCTAGAACACCGCCGCCTTCTTCGATCGGATCGCGAACGTTTTTGCCGTTTGGATTGATGGCTGCTGTTTCAGCCAGAACACCAGCATAACTTCCAAACCATTTGGTTATGGAGTACATGTCACCGCCTGCGCGAAAATCCACCAGGAAGCTGAAATCGAAATTGCCGTAGGTGAAGCTGTTGCGCAAACCTCCGGTGAAGTCGGGAGTTACATTACCCAGAATAACATCCTTAGAAGTGCGGTAATACATGCCTGTTTCCGGATTAATCAGGGCACGGCCCGAATACTGAACGAGTTCATTACCCAAAGCATCTGTCTGAATCTCTTTGGTTTCCCTGACAATTCCGCGTCCGTACATGATTCCGTAAGGCATTCCCGGACGAGCCTGAACCTGCATGCCCCATGAGCCTGCATAAAGGTTCAGGAAGGTGAGGTCTTCGGCGAGGCTGATTACCTGCGAACGGTTGCGACCGTAATTCAAGGTGACATCCCAATTGAATTTTGAAGTCTGGATTGGACGGGCGTTTACCAAAAGTTCAATACCGGTATTCTGAATTTCACCGGCGTTGATCATTTTGGTGCCGAACCCGGTGGTCGATGAAACGGCGATACTCATGATCTGGTCTGTGGTATTGTCCTTGTACCAGCTGAAATCTATGCCTAACCTGTTTTTGAAGAATTTCAGGTCGGTACCGAATTCCATGGAAGTGGTCTTCTCAGGCTTCAGTGCAAGTGGCGGAATGGTTCCGGTATAGGATAGGGAAGGGTTGCCGAAGAAAGGTTGTGAGGAACTGTAGGTGCCGGCTAGCTGGTACGGATCGGTATCAGAACCCACCTGTGCCCAGCCTGCACGAACCTTACCGTAGCTCAGCAGGTCGCTCCTAAGGCCAAAAGTCTCGGTAAATACCCATCCCAGTGAAGCCGACGGATAGAAATAGGAGTTGTTGTCCATTGGCAGTGTGGATGACCAGTCGTTACGGGCGGTCAGGTCAAGGTATAACCACCTTTTGTATCCCAGACTGGCTGTTGCGTACAATGACTGGATTTCCTTATTGCTGAATCTCAGTGCAGTCGTCGGGGTTGAAGCCGCATTGCTGACTGCGTACAGGTCAGGAACAATCAGTTCAGCGACGGTGGTCGACTGGAACCTGTTGTATGCATGCATGAGGTTGCCGCCGGCTGTTGCTGCCAGGCTGAAATCTTCATTCAATTCCTTGTTGAACGAAAGGAGGATCATGGCATTGGTTTCATTCGCAAAGTTGGTATATGCGTTGAATTGTCCCAATTTCCAGTCATTCGACATCTTGGCGCGCTTTTCCATGACTTCCTCATTGTACAGGTCGGTACCCACGCTTGCCTTGATGTTCAGGTAATCTGTAAAGTCGTATTGCAGGGCGAAATTGCCGTACAAGCGGTCTCTGGTGCGGGAATTGGTGTTTTTGTTCAGCGTCCAGTAAGGATTGTCGTGATAGGAGTGGTTCCAGTTGTAAGGTCTGAGGGTTACCGGATCAATGGTGTTCCACTTTTCTTTCAGGTCGAGAAAGTCAACCTGGCGGCCCGACCATGACGATTGCTGCAGTATGTTGGCACTGCTGTAACCGTTGCCCGGAATATTGTTGCTCTTGTTGTGAACATAACTACCGCTGAAGCTGATACTGAACTTCGGGGTGAGGTAAGTCTGACCACTGAAGCTGACCGTATTTTTGCCCAGGTCGGTATTTGGTACTGTTCCCGACTGGGTAAAGTTTGATAAGGACAACCTGAGGTTTGTTTTATCGCTTACTTTGGTTAAAGCCAGCGTATTGGTCAGTTCATAACCCGTTTCAAATACACTCCGGATGTCATGCTGCGAAGGAACCCATGGGGTGGGAGTACGAATGCCGGTTACCGGATCGTATGGAGAGTTGTACTGGGTAATCAGCCGGCCATCGAGAGGTGGTCCCCAGCTTTCATCGACGTTGTCGTTGACTCCGTTGCCGTTGCCGTCAATATAGGCAAACTCACCGCTGTAACCCTGACCGTAAAGGTTTTGGAAGTCAGGAAAGATCAATGGTTTGTCGAACATGCCGGCAGATTCGAAGGTTATGCCCAGGCCTTGCTTGCCTTTAGCTGTTTTGGTAGTGATCAGGATAACGCCGTTGTTGGCTCTTGACCCGTAAATAGCTGCAGCGTTTGCACCTTTTAAAATGGAGATGTTCTCAATGTCCGAAGCGTTAAGGTCCTGTACTGCGTTTCCGTAGTCCACACCACCGTAAGCGCCAAGGCTGGTATAGCTGTTGCTGATGGGAACACCGTCCACAACGAAGAGTGGCTGGTTATTTCCTGTCAGAGAGTTGTTTCCGCGGATCACAATTCGGGAAGAACTTCCGACCGCTCCGGATGAGTTCGTTATGGTAACCCCGGCAACTTTTCCCTGCAGGGTGTTGATAACGTTTTGTTCCCGTGATTTGGCGATTTCATCACCCTTAACATCCTGGACCGAATATCCGAGGGCTTTCTTTTCTCTCGATACACCCAACCCGGTTACAACCACCTCTTCAAGCCCCAAAACGTCATCTTCCATTTTGACGTTAATCGTTTTTTGACCGGCAATGATTACCTCGATGGTTTTCATACCGACAAACGAGAACTGAAGCCTTTCGGTGTTCTCAGGCACGAGCAAAATGTATTGCCCCTGATCGTTGGTAGTGGTACCAACACCAGAATAACCTTTGGCCATGACGGTTACCCCCGGTAATGTCTTCCCGGTGGTGGCATCGGTAACCGAACCCGTAACCTTGATGTTCTGGGCGAAAGCTACCTGCCAGCCGACAATAGCCAACAGTACAATCAGAAAAGCGAATCTTTTCATAGTAACAGTTTTAGTTAGATAATTATCTCAATAACTCAATAGGTATTGGTTCGAAGATAATTGTTTTTTAATACGATCGTACAATAAGTGTGTCGAATTTTGGCATAAGCGTGTAGAATCATGCAATAATTGCATGATCAAGCCTGCCATAAAAAGAGAGATTTTGTACTTAGATTTTAGCTTTAACTAATTCCAAGATCTTGATTTCCTTGTCAATAACCAATAATTCAAGTTTTTTGGCTTGCTGCAGGATGTCTTCGGCAAAAACACGATCGGTCAAGTCCCGGGCATTGATCATAACATTCAATGATGCTCCTAAAACGGCTGAACGTGCTGCCATTGCACCTACTCCGGCATCGGATACAGAGTTGGGATTGCCTGATCTCGCCATGGCTTCAATGATTTCCATGGAATCCAGGGCAAGTTTCATAACACGGAACGGCACTTCCGTTGCATATCGGGTAGCGGTCTGGATCGCGTCCTTCCGGATGCGCTTTTCATCGTCATTGTTCTTTGGAAGTGCAAAAGCATCCATAACCATATTAAATGCATGGGTGTCTTCATCAACCATCCGGGTAAGCTCTTTCACGTACAGCATACCTTTGTCGGCCCAGTCGGAGAACTCTTCCCAGCGTTCATCCCAGCCTCTTTTATGTGACGAAAGGTTGGCTACCATTGTGCCCAGGGCTGCCCCCATGGCTCCCATGCAGGCCGCTATTGAACCTCCTCCGGGTGCTGGCGATTCTGAAGCAGTCTCATTTACAAATGAAGCCAGGTTCATGTCGATGAGCGGGTGTTTTTCGCCTGCTGCGAGAATATATTCAATGATCTTTTCTTCCGGATTAAACGGCTTGAGATCATCAAGTCCCAATGATTTGACTGCGATTTTAAGAATGTCTTTTTCAGGAATTCCCGTTGAACGCTGTTGCTTTCTCAGGAAATACCTTCCGGCTTCCAGCATAGCTTCCAGGGGTACAAGCCCAACAAGTTCAGATCCGGTAACACGCAAGCCACGCTCGGTCGCTTTTTTGCAGACTTCCTCAAATGCAATATGAATGGGTGTTACCGAGATGTCAGTCAGGTTGATGGAAATTTGTGCAATGCCGTATTCCTCGATATACCAGCCGATTGCTTTAACCTTCTTAAGAGATCCGGGTATCCTGACCGGCTCACCGGTTTCATCTTTCACCACGGGTCCGCTTACCTGGTCGCCTTCCCGCAATATCCGTCCGGCTTCGCGGATGTCAAAGGCAATGGAATTAGCACGCCGGGTGGAAGTGGTATTCAGGTTAATATTGTATGCGACCAAAAAATTCCTGGCACCGATAGCGATGGAACCGGTGCGGGGCACAAACTCGGCAGGTCCAAAATCGGGAATCCATTCGGGATCTTTCAATTTCTCCGGCAGGCCTTCATATTCACCACTTCTGACCGTAGCAAGGTTCCTGCGCTTCTCCTCAAAAGCAGCGAATTCGTAACAATAAACGGGTATCTGTAATTCTTCCCCTACCTTTTTTGCGAGGATTCTGGCATATTCCGCTGCCTCTTCCATGGTCACCCCGCTGACCGGAACAAACGGACAAACATCGGTGGCTCCGAACCTGGGATGCTCTCCTTTGTGAGTGCGCATGTCAATGACCTCACAAGCTTTGCGGATAGCTAAAAAGGCTGCCTCAATAACATCTTCAGGGCTGCCAACGAACGTAACCACCGTGCGGTTGGTTGCCTTGCCCGGATCCACATCAAGCAAACGTATCCCGGAAACAGATTCAATCTGGTCGGTAATCTGTTTAATGACCGATAGATTATTTCCCTCACTGAAATTGGGAACGCATTCGATAAGCCGCTTAATCATGGGAGTGTTTATTTGTTTTCGATTTTTTGACCGTTGAGAATTACCGTGTCTATGAGGTTTGACCCGTAAGCGTAAGGCAGAAAGTTATATCCCGGTACCGGACGGGTAATGATCAGGTTGGCTTTTTTACCCTTGGTGATACTGCCCAGGTCGTCCTGAACACCCATCGCATAGGCGGAATTTATGGTGGCTGCATGGATGGCTTCTTCCGGCAGCATCTTCAGGGAGATGCACGCCAGCGACATCATAAGCATCATATTGCCAGTGGGTGATGAACCCGGATTAAAGTCGGAAGCCAGAGCAACAGGCAATCCTGCCTGTATCATTTCTCTTGCCGGAGGCCAGTTGAGGCCCAAAAAAAGGGCTGCACCGGGGAGCAGGGCAGGCATGGTACTGCTTCCGGTCAGGGCTTTGATTTCCGCTTCGCCGGTGCATTCCAGATGGTCGACCGACAAAGCGTTATATTTTACCCCAACCTGGATTCCTCCGGAGAAGGCCAGCTCATTGGCATGTATCTTTGGCCGTAATCCAACGGATGCGCCGGCTTCGAGCAACCGGGCAGTGTTTTCAACGGTAAAAAAGCCTTTGTCGCAGAATACGTCAATATAATCAGCCAAACCTTCGGATGCGATTTTTGGAAGCATTTCATTGATGATCAGATCAACATAACCATCCTGATTGCCGGCAAATTCAATGGGAACGGCATGTGCACCCAGGAATGTGGATTTGATCGTAAGGGGGGTATTTTCCCTGAGCCGCCGGATAACCCTGAGCATTTTCAATTCCGACTCAGTATCGAGCCCATACCCGCTCTTGATCTCCACCGCTCCGGTTCCCTGACTGATAATTTCATCAATCCTGCCCAAGGCTTCCCGGTACAGGTCATCTTCACCAGCTTTCCTTAACCTGGTGGCACTGTTGTTTATGCCTCCGCCCCTGCGGGCAATTTCTTCGTAGGACAGGCCTTGTATGCGGTCGACAAACTCCTGCTCGCGGCTTCCCGAATAAACAAGGTGAGTATGGGAATCACAAAATGCCGGCATTACTATTCTGCCACTGGCATCAATGATTTTCAGGGCTTCTCGGGGACATGAGTTCATCGGGCCATAAGATTCTATCCTGCCATCTTTGACCGACAACCAGGCATCCTCGAGGCACTCCAGACGACTCATATCGGGTCCGGCAATCCATTTGGGTGCCGGCTCCAAAATCTGGATGAGCTGTTTGATATTCTTGATTAACAGGTCCATAATATCCCTTTAGAGGGGTTGTGTTGCCTCGTAAAGCCAAAGTTTTTCATCGCTATCCAGTCCATCGGCAAGTTCATCATAGACCCTGCGATGGTAAGCATTCAGCCAGTTAATTTCTTCCGGAGTCAATAAATCCTTATCAATCAGTTTTCGGTCAACCGGAGCCAATGTAAGTGTTTCAAACCGGTAGAAAGTTCCGTATTCGTTTTCGATATCCTCCACAACGACGGTAACGTTCTCGGTGCGGATCCCGTAACTTCCCTCACGGTAAATTGCGGGCTCCACGGTGGTAACCATCCCGGGCTCGATACTCACATTGAGGTATCCTGAAGCAGAGGTGCCAATGGTTTGGGGACCTTCATGCACAGAAAGGTAGAAGCCAACTCCGTGACCGGTTCCATGGCCATAATTAAGGCCTGCATCCCACAGTGATTTCCTGGCCAGGATATCCATCTGATATCCTTTTGTTCCTTTGGGAAAACGAAGCATCGAAACGCCCAGTGTTCCTTTCAGGGCACGCGTAAAATCCGATTTTTGCTGCTCATCGGGCTCCGACAGGGCAATTGTTCGCGTGGTATCTGTGGTTCCATCGGAATAATGTCCGCCTGAATCGAGAAGAAAAAGGCCGTTGGGATGAATTTCGAGCGATTCTTCGGGAGTGACGCTGTAATGAACCACTGCGCCATGCCAGCCGTACGATGAGATAGGGTGGAAGCTTTCACCCTGATAGTACTCCTGTTCCGATCGGAACGCGGCAATTTTAAGTGCGACCGACCATTCTGATTCCTTTGCACCTGAATGCACCTGCCGGTCTATCCAGTACAGAGTTTTAACCCATGCCGTACCATCCTTGACCATAACCTTTTTTAACCCTTCGATCTCCATTTTGTTCTTGATGGCTTTCAGTCCGGTTGTCAGGCTCATCCCGTGGATTTTCCGCACTCCTGCCGGGATGCTGAGAATCAGGGAGTGATTGGTTTTTTCAGGTGCGAACAGTATGGAAGAGCAGGACGCGAGGGTTTTCAGGTAATCGGTTATTTCCTCGTAAGGCCGGGTAAGAATATTGTCTATTGCAAGTTCCTTTTCGATAGGTCCGGGCACTTTTTCCCGACTGATAAAAAGGATGGTTTCAGAGGCTGATACCACGCAATAGCTTATAAAAAGCGGGCAGAAGGATATGTCGCTTCCTCGGAGATTCAGTAGCCAGGCAATATCGTCGAGTGTGGTTATCAGATGGTAGGCTGCACCGGAATTCAACATTAACTCCTGCACTTTCCTGATTTTATCGGCCCT
>CAYHCO010000023.1:36327-42346 GCA_964355105.1 uncultured Porphyromonadaceae bacterium | reverse complement strand
AGGCTGCACCGGAATTCAACATTAACTCCTGCACTTTCCTGATTTTATCGGCCCTGCTCTCACCGGCAAACTTCATCTCATGAACAAAAACCGGATTCGATGGCATTAAAGGCCTGTTGGTCCAGACAGGACTTAGAAGGTCGATTCCTGTTACCAGGCTGTGACCGGAAGCCGCAAGCGTTTCTTCGATGTATTGCACCATGCCGAGCGAGAAAAACCGGTTGTCGATTCCGACTTTCGATTTTACTGGGAGGTTGGAAGCGAGCCAGGGCACATGTTCTGGCGTATGGGGAATCTGAAGTTTAACCAGCTCGACAGAGGATCCGCGGAGTTGGTTTTCCGCCTGCAGGAAATAGCGGGAATCGGTCCATAATCCAGCTTTATCCGCAGTGATGACTATTGTTCCGGCTGATCCGGTAAATCCTGAAAGCCAGGATCTGAATTGCCAGCATGGGGGGATATATTCATTCTGATGAGGGTCGGAGGAAGGAATTATATAAGCATCCAGGCCTTCCCGGATCATTAATGCCCTGATAGCTGCAATCCTTTCCTGTCTGTCCATTTCTTTTCGTGCCGGTTGCCGTCCGTTTACCTCATATCAAACACTTTAACGCCTGGAAATTGCTTGGAATCGAATTTGAACATTTTCTCGTCGGTTGGAATATTTGGCGCGAGTATCTTAATCTTAATAATATATTGATTTCCGTCCTTGGAATAATAGGTGACCTTGTCAATCTGATCTTTCGATTTTATCAGGTCCATCCTGATTTTCGAATAGGTTTCATCTTTACCTGTAGGAAACATGTCAACCGTTGCTTTATCTCCTGAAGCAGCAACAGCTTCATAGCGGAAATTCTGCTCATAAAGGGTGAAAATGCTTTTCGGATTGAACATTTCATTCTCCTCGGGATCCACAATATTCGCTTCTTTAAGTTCCTGGTTGACGGTCCACAGGGTTTCTCCATTGCACAGGGCAAGGATTCCCATTATATCAAGGCGGTATTTGTCTCCATTGAGGATCAGTGAACCATCATGGGTATCGTTTATTTTTTCTTCGGGATTTGACAGGGTGAAACTGAACTCGGCTTTTACTGTGGTATAGGACTGAAGTTTCTTGGAAACCCTTTCCATCATGGCTTTTGTATCAACCGCACTCTGGGCGTTAACAGCTAGAGGTAAAATAACAACACTTAACAGGATTGAGAATAATCTATTCATTATTAATAATTTACATTCTTGAATTCAAAAATTTCTCTAAAGAATAGAGATCATGATAGTATACCTGGCGCGGCTTGCTGCCGTCGACCGGACCCACAACGCCCGCAGCTTCGAGCTGGTCCATGATGCGACCGGCGCGGTTGTAGCCGATCGAGAATTTCCGCTGGATCGATGAGGTAGATCCCTGACCGGTAGTAACAACCAGGCGAGCAGCTTCCTCAAACAGATCATCCAGTTTATCCATGCTGACATCCGCAGAATCTTCCTGTCCCTCGCTCTGGGGTTCCGGAAGAGGCCAGGCCATAGGATAGCCTTTCTGCGAGGCAATGAAATCGGTAAGTTTTTCAACCTCATCAGTCTCAATGTAAGCACACTGCACCCTTACCAGATCGGCTCCCATGGAAATCAGCATATCACCGCGGCCAACCAGATGGTTTGCACCGGGGCTGTCAAGGATAGTTCTTGAATCGATCATGGAGGGGACCCGGAAAGCAATACGAGCCGGGAAGTTGGCCTTGATTGTTCCGGTGATGATATTGGTTGACGGTCTCTGCGTGGCAATAATCATATGTATACCTACCGCCCTGGCCAACTGGGCAATACGTGTGAGGGGAATCTCAATCTCCTTGCCTGCGGTCATGATCAGGTCGGCAAATTCATCAATAACCAAAACGATATAAGGCATGAACATATGTCCTTTTTCAGGATTTAGCCGCCTCTTGATGAATTTGTCGTTGTATTCCTTAATATTCCTGACTTCGGCCTTCTTCAGCAGGTTGTAACGGTTGTCCATCTCGGCACTCAGCGACTGCAGCACAAGGATGACATGCTGCGTATCGGTAATGATGGGCTCGTCGAAATCCGGAAGTTTAGCCAGATAATGTTTTTCGAGTTTGGAATAGAGAGTGAGTTCAACCTTTTTAGGGTCAATCATCACAAATTTCAACTGCGACGGGTGCTTGCGGTAGAGCAGGGAGGTAATGATGGCATTGATCCCGACAGATTTCCCCTGGCCGGTGGCTCCGGCTACAAGCAGGTGGGGCATCTTGGCCAGGTCGAAAGCAAATGTTTCGTTGCTGATGGTTTTGCCCAATGCTACAGGAAGGTCAAAATCGTTATCCAAGAATTTCTTCGAGGCCAGCACCGTCTGCATCGACACCGTTTCGGGCTTCCTGTTCGGAACCTCGATCCCAATGGTTCCACGCCCCGGAATCGGAGCTATGATCCTGATTCCAAGAGCAGAGAGGCTCAATGCGATATCATCTTCAAGATTTTTAATCTTGGAAATCCGGACTCCCGGAGCCGGGATGATTTCGTACAGCGTGATGGTAGGTCCGATCGTAGCCTTGATCTTTTCGATCTTGATTTTATAATTGGCCAGGGTCTCAACGATCTTGTTCTTGTTGCTGATCAGTTCCTCATCGGTAACTTTCGGATGTCCGATCGAATGGTCGCGCAGCAGGTCGAAACCCGGGAAATGGTAGCCAGACAGGTCAAGAGTGGGATCATAATCGGAGATGGGACCCAGCGGACCGGTCTTTTCCTCCACAGCTTCCTGTGTATCGGTAACAGTCATTTCCGGATCCGGGACCGTCTGATCGGGATCAAAATCGACATGCACCAGGTCGAGATCGTCAATTTGTTTGGAGATATTTTTCTCCTGAATTTCCTGAATCAGGGCTTCGTCATCGCTCCGGTCGGACACGATAAAGGTATCTTCCTCAGGCATATCCGGTTCCATTTCCGGTGCCGGTTCCATTTTTACCTCCGGTTTCTTCAGATGATCGGGGGTTAACATGAACAGCATGACCAGGAAAGCCAGACCGGTCCCGATGAGGACTCCCAGGGTTCCGATCGATCCGATAAGGGCAGTGAGCCATTCAGCAATTGAAATTCCGTGTCCTCCACCGAACTGAAAAGCCTGTTTGGGAAGTGCATAGCCCAGCATAACGGATATCCAGGCCATGGCGATCAGCGCGTACTTTGTGGTACGGAACAAGGGAAGAAAGCGCACCCCGATCAGTGCCAGTCCGTATAGTAGTAAAAGTCCGACCAATATCAGTGATGCAAGTCCGAACCATTTGTATATAAACAGATTGCTTAATAATGCACCGGCTTTTCCAGCGAGGTTGTCCACCTGGATGTTTGCATCGGCAAGACTCGAAAGGTCCTTGTCGAGAAAACTCTGGTCGGTTTTCCAACTGAAGAGATAGGATACGAATGAAATCCCTGCGAAAAGTGCGACAAACAGGAAAAACAAACCGAAGATGATTTTAATCCTTCCCGGGATTGGCTTTCTCGTCTTTTCGACCGCTGGTTTTTTCTTTTTCTTGATGACAGTCTTTGAAGCCATGTATGTTAAGATTCCTTCAGGTGGTGCGTGAATACTCTATAAGTGCCCCGGCAAAAATAGCAAATATGATTAACTTCGAACTCTGATTTAAAAATGGATAATGAATAAACTGGCGGTTGTTGCACTTGGTGGGAATGCCCTGTTGAGGGATAACCAGACTGGTACCATTGAGGAGCAGGAGCAGAATACCACGGATACTCTGGAGAACCTGGTTTTTCTGATAAACCAGGGCTATGACCTGGTTATCACGCATGGAAACGGTCCGCAGGTTGGCAATATATTAATGCGGAATGATGCGGGTGAAATTACCTATGGCATTCCACAGATGCCCATTGACATTTGCGTTGCCGACAGTCAGGGAGGCATTGGGTACATGATCGAGCGGATGATGCGAAATGTTCTAATCAAGCATAATATCAGGAAGGAGATTGTTACGCTGGTAACTGCCGTTGTGGTGGAAGAGAATGATCCGGCATTTCAAAAACCCACCAAGAGGATTGGGAAGATTTATTCCCGGGAAGAAGCAAACAGGCTTACCTCTGAGAAGGGCTGGGTATTCAAGGAGGAAATTAAAACTGCCAGCGGATGGAGGAGGGTAGTGCCATCCCCCACGCCGGTTCAGATTATCAACGAGGAGGTTATTAAAACGCTTGCCAGGCAAGGTGTTATTACCATTGCGGTTGGCGGCGGAGGCATACCCGTGTATTTCGACAGTGAAGGAAAAGTGAGAGCTGCCGAGGCTGTCATTGATAAGGATTTAGCTTCCAGCCTTCTGGCCGGCCGCATTGGTGCTGAAGAGTTTTATGTGTTAACCGATGTGCCGTTTATCTACAAGAATTATAAAAAACCTGACCAGGAGACTCTGGAATTCCTGGATTATGCAGACACGGTGAAGTATCTTTCGGCCGGTGAATTCAGTGAAGGTTCGATGGCACCCAAGATTCGCGCCTGCCTGCTTTTTCTCGAACATGGAGGACAAAAGGCAGTGATAACGGAGGCCTTTAAACTGGAAGATAAATTATACGGATCCAAAATAACTATGCATTATGATCCTGCCGATCAGGCAAAATATCAAAAGAATACTTAAACATCAGCAAAATGGCTTACAACCTTAGAAACCGGAGTTTTCTGAAATTACTCGATTTCACACCCAAAGAGATTGATTTTCTGCTCGACCTGTCGTTTGACCTGAAAGCAGCCAAATATGGCGGATATGAACAACAGCGGCTGAAAGGCAAGAACATTGCCCTCATTTTCGAAAAAACCTCAACCCGCACACGCTGCGCCTTTGAAGTGGCGGCCAAAGATCAGGGTGCCCATGTAACTTACCTCGGACCCACAGGTTCACAGATTGGTCAGAAGGAATCGATGAAGGATACGGCAAGGGTCCTGGGACGCATGTATGACGGGATTGAGTACCGCGGATATGCCCAGTCGATCGTGGAAGAGCTGGCCCAATATGCAGGAGTTCCGGTTTGGAACGGACTGACCACCGAGTTTCACCCCACACAGATCCTGGCTGATTTTATGACCATGATTGAGCATTTCAGCGGCCCGCTGAACGAAGTGTCATTCTGCTATCTCGGCGATGCCCGCAATAATATGGGCAATTCGCTGATGGTGGGAGCTTCAAAAATGGGTATGGATTTTCGGGTTGCCGCACCAAAATCTCTTTTCCCAACTGAAGATCTGGTTAAGATCTGCCGCGAAATCGGATCGAAAACCGGCGGTCGGATCACGCTGACTGAAGATGTCAGTGAGGCTGTTAAAGGCTGCGATTTTCTGTATACCGATGTGTGGGTTTCCATGGGAGAGCCCGATAGTGTTTGGGATGAGCGCATTAACCTGCTCAGGCCTTACCAGGTAAATTCAAAAGTCATGGAATTGACTGGAAATCCAGGGGTTAAATTCATGCATTGCCTGCCGGCTTATCACAACCGTGAGACCGCTGTTGGAGAAAAGATTTACCAGAAATTTGGCATGAACGGCGTGGAGGTGACTGAGGACGTATTTGAATCAGAGCACTCAATCGTCTTTGATGAAGCGGAAAACCGTTTGCACACGATCAAAGCGGTGATGGTAGCTACTCTGGGAGATTAGTTGACCTTCCTGCGGATCAATTCATCCTTGTCGTAACGGACGATTGTCACAGCCTGGTTCCTGAATCCGCTTAACTTGTCGGAGGACTGGAACCTGAATGGCGTCAGCATGGACGGGCTTACCAGGTATTCTGTCCAGCAAGGCACGGTTGCCGTGAGTCCGCGTCCAAACTGGAAGAGTGCATTGGCGAAATAAAAGGTCACATCGAAACCCTGAAAGCTGTATTTTGAGGGTTCAATATTCCAGTTTGTCCGATATTTATTGCAGAAATCAAGGACGTTGTTATTGGTATAATCGATATAGGCATTGTCGTCCTCAAAATCACTGGCCAATTCCAGATTGACATCA
>CAYHCO010000023.1:28879-36227 GCA_964355105.1 uncultured Porphyromonadaceae bacterium | reverse complement strand
ACCTGGAAAGCAAAAGGATTTTCCCTGGCTACGTCGTAGGTGGAAAGGGGCGATACCATTGGAATGCGCTTACTTTTGGCGAATGCTGATATCATCTCAATCTCATTTGGGAACACCGGGCCGATGATCAGGTCGGCTTCATCAAGCCTCCCATTGTCGATTATCTTTTGTATGGTTTCGGTATTGCGTTCGGTGTCGAAAATCTCCAGTGTCATATTCAGTCCGCGGCGCTGCAAGGAATCGATAGCCAGATAGACACCTTCCAGAAATTCATAAAACCTGAAATGATCCGCTTTAAGCGTATCAGAATAGGTCAGCGTATCATTTTGCTCAATGTTCAGGGGCAAAAGCACCGCAAGACGGAAATTATCGCTTTTATGAGGGAAAGGCTTGGCGCGACATGGTTTTTCGATCCCGGTATCCTGAATCTCCGGAGGGACCACCGGTTCGGTAATTTTTTCAGGAATACGGAGGACCAGTCCGGGATATATCGCTTTGTTATTGAGCTCAGGATTAGTCTTTTTGATATCCTCCTCGCTCACCTGGTATTCCTTGGAAATACCGTACAGGGTTTGACCTTTCAGAACCTCATGCAGGTAATAACTTTTCCCGCTGACGGTGGTACGGTTGTTCGAGCGGGTAACCGGAGTCGGCTGAAACTGACTGAATCCGCCTTGGGCGACAGTCAGGAGGATCATCAACAGGAGGAGCGCCGGCTTTTGTTTCAGGATAATAACATTCTTAGCTATCGCTTTCACGGGTACCATTTTGAAGACAACAAAGGTACTGAAAAGGAAATCCTATTCAAAATGGCCGGAAAAGCCTGCTTTTCAAGCGAATCAGTTGTCCCGGAGAACAAAATCATCGTATTCAACCTCAAACCGGAGCTTGTGCCTCGCTTCTTCCTGGGCCAGGTTAAGGAAAATATGCTTCAGGTCGTCACCCGGGGCCTCTTCAGCCAGCCGTGTGTACAGCCGGAAAGCATTCTTTTCATTGTTCATGGCAACGATCAGGGCATCACGGTAATCCATGTCCGGGGAAGGGGTGACTTCCGACATGTAATCGCTGATCTTCAAGTCGGTAACCATGCCCGAACGGCTCTCAAAGATACCTTCAGCCTTGATTTTTAATAGCTTGGCTTTGTGCCCCATCTCTTCTTTTGCAAACTGGATGAAGATGTCACGTATCTCTGTATTCGTTGAATTATCGGCCAGATGGGAATAAAAATCAACGGCATCCTGTTCACCTTTTATGGCAAAATCAAGGATTTCATCAACGGTATTAAAGTTGCTCATGGTCGGTATTTTATTAGGTCTCGATAAATGCATTATTGAATTCTTCCTCAAAAATCCTTACCACAGCATCACACCCAAAACTGAACAGGGGTGTATAATTATTCTCCGTGGTAAAAATGAATGCCGGTCCTGAAGGTACAGCTGCGGAAATCTTCCTCAAAGCTTCATCACGAACGTCGGCACTGTCGGATAGCCCGTTAAGGCCCATTTCTTTCAGCAGTCCGATCAATTGATCAACCCCGGTACGGGTGGCTTTTGGCGAGAGGAACGGTTCAAATTGCTGGATAACCTTACCGGTGCTGGTAAAGCTGCCTTCGAACTCATACGGCAGACTGGCGGGCAGGATCAAATGAGCCATCTCGGTTGTATCACTCACAAAATAGTCCTGAACAACAATGAAATCGGCCTTTCCCATCCATTCACGCACTTCGTCGGGATCAGATGCACAACCCATCGGGTCTTCTCCAAAGATCAGCATGTTTTTTAACCTGCCGTTTTCCAGAAGATCAACAGTATTGTCCATGAAATCAGTCTTTTGGGATCCCGGTTTAACCGAGGGGTGAATGCCCATATCCCATAATCCCTGTGAATTGTTCTTCTCTTTCAGGCAGATCATTCCGCTCGCCGTTTTACCCGATTTTCCGGTTAAATAATCGAGGTTTTTAAGTTCTGAGACTTCATTGCCCGACAATTCAATTTCGGAAAATAGCATGACAGCATGGGGCTCCAGATTCCAGGCTTCCGCGAATTCCTTGATGGGTGTTTCATCTTCAAATCCTGCACGGGTAACCAAATCAAGGTAATCCTCCTCCATGACAGCCTTGCGGTATTCTTCAAAACCTGAACAGTGATCCCTGATAAAAAGGCCGTTTTGCTCATTTTCCCTGACCAGGTAATGATTTACCGCTTTCAGGAAATAGTAGTAGGAATCAACACGCAGGATCTCATCGACTTTCCGGTTCAGTTTGCTGTTATCGTAAACTGTGATATGGGTTACCCGGATACCGGAGCCGATCCTCGATTGGTTGACCATAAAACCTGCTACCGGATTGTCTTCATGAATCTCGCTGCCAATCAGCCAGATTCTTGATGCCTGGCTTATTTCAGCCAGCGGAACATTTCTTTCTGATCCCTGAAGGTAGCCTGTTCCCCGGCCGAGGTAGTGAAAACTGTGTATGTTAGGGCTTCCGGCCGCATCCCTGGCAAGTTTCTGAATGAGGTACAGCTCTTCGTTCGATAGCCTGGCACCGGCGAAGAATGCGTTTTCTTCGGGTTTTACCGAAGCAAGTTTTTCTTTAATGAGTTTGAAGGCTTCATCAAAAGAAATTTCCTTCCATGTTTCGCCGTTTCTCAGCATCGGCCTGGTGATCCTGCTGGTTGAGTTGAGGTATTTATAGCCGAATTTTGCGTAATGGCATATATTTCCCTCCGGGTTTACTATTCCCTCGTGTCCCGTGACTTTCCACACAAATCCCTTGTGCTCGTGAATTTCGACCGAACAGCCCAGTGAACAGAAATTACATATCGATGCATGTGCCGTTAATCTCACCGGCCCGGGCTTAAATGCGAAATTTTCAGTGATAGCTCCTGTCGGACAGGCGGAAATACACAGTCCGCAGGATTCACAATTTGTTTCCGCCAGCGGCTTGCCCATCGAGGGTGCCACATAGGTTTCAAATCCGCGGTTAACGAGTCCAAGCGCATCGGCGCCGGCCAGTTCGTGACATATTCTCACGCATCGCGAGCAAAGGATGCATTTGTTATTGTCGATTTCGATATAGGGATGCCTGGAATCTACCGGCCGGTCATTGTATGTGCCGCCGTATTTCTTTTGTTCCGCACCGTATTCGTCCGAAAGTCGTTTCAGATCGCAGGTAAACAGTTCACTGCATCCGCACTCCAAACATCGGGTTGTTTCGGTAAGTGCCATTTCCTCAGTATATCCCAGCTCAACCTCATTGAAATTTGCGCGTGCAGCAGCCGGCAAGAGGGGCATTTCTTCCCGCAGGAGATGCTGGTACTGGTTGGAGTACGATTCTTTTTCCTGGGTTTTGAAATTGTCTTTGCGGCTGATAAATTTTGCCGTTGCAGGCTCCAGTTTCTTGCCTGTTAAGTACTGGTCGCAAGAGCGTGCCGCAATCTTTGCCTGAGCGATGGCTTCAATCAGGGTGGCAGGTCCGGTTACTCCGTCACCAGCAGCAAACACGGATGGGATTCCTGTTTGAAGAGTTGTTTTATTGGCATCGATATCTCCCCACCTGGTAACTTTCAGTTCGCCCTCACGAGTATTGGAATTGATATCGTTAATAAAGTCGACCGTGGTTTTCTGGCCAATTGCGGCCAGCACATAATCCAGTGCAATCTCATATTCAGATCCTTCCACCGGAATCGGTCTCCTTCGGCCGGATGCGTCGGGCTCACCCAGTTCCATCCTGATGATCTTCATGGTTTTTAACCTGGCATCCGAATCTTTCAGAATTTCAACGGGATTGTTCAGGAAAAGGTATTCTATGCCCTCGACTTTTGACTCATGAATCTCGATCGGGTTTGCGGGCATCTCTTTTTCGGTCCGGCGATAGATCACCAGCACTTTAGCAGCACCGAGGCGCTTAGCGGTACGGCAGCAATCCATGGCGGTATTTCCGCCGCCTACTACAGCAACGGTCTTTCCCGTAAAGTCAGGCTTTTGACCGGTCATCTCGATATTCCGCAGAAAATCTATTCCTGAAAAAACATTTTCAGCGTCGTCTCCGGGACAACCGACCAGGGTTCCGGCCTGCGACCCGATGGTCAGGACCGTTGAATCGTATTTCTCCTGAAGTTCGGAATAACTGAGGTCAGCTCCCAGTTTACGTTTGTAATAGATATTGACACCCAGGTCGGTGATGCATTTTACTTCGCTGTTGATAACCTCGTTGGGCAGGCGATACGGAGGTATCCCATACCGTAACATCCCTCCGGGGTGAGGACTGGCCTCATAAATGTCGACCAAATGTCCCTTCAAACGCAGGAACCATGCGGCAGACAATCCACCCGGTCCGGCACCAATCACCGCAACCTTTTTACCTGTGGCAGGAAGCGGTTCCGGAGCATATTTGGTCTCCGACTGCAGATCGTAGTCGGAAGCAAATCTTTTCAGGTAATCGATCCCAACGGCAGCGCCTTCATCGAGCAGATTTCTCCGGCAGGCAACTTCGCAGGGGCGAACACAAACGCGGCCGCAAATGGCCGGCAAGGGGTTAACTTCCTTGATCAGGGCAACCGCTTCACTGTACATCCCTTTCTCAATCAGGGAGATATATCCTTGTACATCAACTCCTGCGGGACAGGTAAGAGTACATGGGGCCATACAGTCGGCATAATGGTTGCCGGCAAGCAGGTCCAGTGCGGTTTTCCTTGCTTTCCTTACCTTATCACTGGAGGTTTGGATAACCATCCCGTCGGTTATTTTCGTGGAGCAGGATGGCTGCAGGTTCTTCGATCCCTCGATCTCAACCACGCAAACATAACAGGAAGAGTATGGGTCAAGCCTCGGATCGTGGCAAAGGGTGGGGATTGAAATGCCGTTTCTTTTCGCGGTATCCAGGATATTCTCACCCAGGTAGCCGGTATATTTCGTTCCGTCGATTATGATATTCAGTTCGTTCATTTTTTAAGCGTTGATCTGGGTAATAATCAATAAACCAGGACAGCCTCGAATTTGCATTTGGTAAAACAGATGCCGCACTTGATGCATTTCTCCTGGTCGATCCTGTGCACCTCTTTCCGGTTGCCGGTGATGGCATCTACCGAGCAATTTTTCGCACAGACGGTACAGCCGTTGCAGTTTTCCGGTATTATCTCATAGGTAAGCAGCTGTTTGCAGTTTTTCGCCGGACATTTCTTATCCTGGATATGTGCCTCATATTCATCGCGGAAATACCGGAGGGTGGTCAGCACGGGATTGGGGGCTGTCTGGCCGAGTCCGCACAGCGAGCTGTCCTTGATCTGGTAAGCCAGTTCCTCAAGTGTTTCAATATCGCCAGCCTGTCCGTTTCCTTCGCAGATTCTGGTCAGGATTTCCAGCATACGCTTGGTGCCGATACGACAGAAAGTACATTTGCCGCACGATTCTTTCTGGGTAAAATCGAGGAAGAACCTGGCCATATCCACCATGCAGGTCGTTTCATCCATGACCACCATGCCGCCTGAGCCCATGATGGCTCCGGTTGCGGTAACAGAATCGTAATCAATGGGCGTATCGATCAGGTGTTCAGGAATGCAGCCGCCTGACGGACCGCCTAGTTGTACTGCTTTAAACCTCTTGTTGTCGGTGATTCCGCCGCCAAGCTTATAAATGATGTCGCGGATGGTCATTCCCATCGGAACCTCAACCAGTCCACCGCGGGCGATCTTACCGGTGAGTGCGAAAACCTTGGTCCCCTTGCTTTTTTCCGTACCATAGGCGGCATACTTTTCTGCGCCATGATTAATAATCCAGGGCACGTTGGCGTAGGTCTCAACGTTATTGATATTGGTTGGCTTTCCCCATAATCCCCTGACTGCCGGGAAAGGAGGCCGTTTTGCGGGCATGCCGCGTTTGCCTTCGATGGAGGCCATCAGTGCGGTTTCCTCACCGCACACAAAGGCGCCCGCTCCTTCTTTAACAGATATATCTATTTTAAATCCCGGAATGCCGAGGATATTTTCACCGAGATATCCTTTTTCCCGGGCTTGCTCCAGGGCGATATTCAGGCGATGGATCGCGAGCGGGTATTCTGCCCGGCAATAGATCACACCGGCATTGGCCCCGATCGCGTACGCAGCGATAATCATGCCTTCCAGCACCGCGTGCGGGTCGCCTTCGAGAAGTGAGCGATCCATGAAAGCTCCCGGGTCCCCTTCATCGGCATTGCAGATCACATATTTGTCCTCAGACTTGCTGTTTCGGGCAAACCTCCATTTCAGTCCGGTAGAGAATCCTCCGCCGCCCCGACCGCGAAGGCCCGAATCCAGTATCGACTGGATAACTGATTCAGGGGTAATGTTTTCGTCCCTGATTTTCCGGATAGCCCCGTAACCGTTCCTCGCTTCGTACTCCTCAATCCGTTCCGGATTAATATAGCCGCAGTCTCTCAGGGCAATCTTCACCTGTCCCTTGAAAAACTGATCGTCCGGGGTGGCTGTCAGGTCTGATTTAACCAGGTATTCCTTGACGGGAGTTTTGTTAACTATGTGCTGGTCAATTATCTCGATAGCCCTTGCCTCAGTAACTTCCCCGTAAAGCCAGGAACCAGCCTCGTCGATTACCTCGACCAGCGGCTCACGGAAGCACATGCCGATACAAGATGTTTTATCCAGTATGAATCCGAGGTTATCCGTTTCCCTGAGGGATTTGATTTTTTGATATACTTTATTGCCGCCAGCAGCGATGCCACAACTGCCCAGGCCGACAATCACTTTGGATTGTTCCATTTGATCTTGATTTCTTTAATTACCTGGACTGCTGATTTTCCGGTCAGCTTGCCGTATGAATCCTCACCAATCATCATTACCGGTGCAAGGGAGCAGCAACCCAGACAGGCTACCGATTCCAGCGTAAACAGCCCGTCGGCGGTTGTTTCTCCGTCCTTGATCTGCAGGGATTCCTCCACCGCATCGGAAATCATGTTTGCGTTTTGCACGTGGCAGGCGGTTCCGTGACATACTTTAATGATATTCTTGCCAACCGGTTTAAGCCGGAACTGGGCATAAAAGGTGGCCACACCATACATCTCGCTAACATTAAGGCCGGTATGACTGGATATGATCTCAAATGCCGCTTCCGGAATGAACCCGTAAAGATTCTGGGTTCCTTGCAGCAGCGGGATCATATTCCCCTTTTTCGACTTGTATTTCTCGATAAGGGGGTCGAGAAGTTTTAAATCCACCGATAAAACAGGTGCTTCCGCCAGGTCGGCGGTTGCAGTATTACGTTGAACTCTCATTTAAGAATGGTTAAAATTAGCGGTGTTAAATTAAAGGTTCTGCCGGAATGAACAAATGTTCAAAAGCTGATCGAGTATAAATTTGTA
>CAYHCO010000023.1:22238-28779 GCA_964355105.1 uncultured Porphyromonadaceae bacterium | reverse complement strand
TATGAAAAAGCTCCTGATTCTATTACCGGCGTTGGTCATCAGCCATTTTTCTTTTGGTCAGACCACCCAGAACGCACTTCTTCCCGCTACCCGGAATATCAAAAGTGAAGAGTTGCTGGGATACGTGGTTAAACTGGCTGGTGATGAATATCAGGGCAGGTTAACCGGATCACCGGGATACGAGGGGGCTGCAGCCTGGGTTGCCGGTCAGATGGTTGAATACGGGCTCAAACCCGGTGCCGGCGGTAACAGCTGGTACCAGGAATTCAGACAGCCCTATGTGACAGTGCTGCCGGGATGTTCGTTGACGCTGAACATGCCAGTGAATTCCAAAGATACCGTGAACGTAGCCTATCACTATTTCGATGAATTCATGCCCGGGAGCTCTTCAGCCAGCGGAACCGTCAGGGCAGAAGTGGTGTTTGCCGGATACGGCATAACAGCGCCCGAGCTGGGTTACGATGATTATGCGGGAACCAGTGTTAAAGGAAAAATCGTGCTGATAAAACCGGAAGCTCCATTATCGCCTTCGGCCGGTGCGGATAAATTCCTGCCCTGGCAGCCTTATTCCATGCACCAGTATAAAATGCAGAATGCGATCAATCATGGCGCGGTGGCTGTTCTTTATCATTACGGTCCCCTTGCGAATACCAATAATGATTACCATAAGGAATTGCTGGTAACCATGGTAGGAGGCAGGGTGGTGGATGATCTGTTTAAGGGTACCGGGAAGGTTTACGGAGATCTGGTCGCAAGAATAGCTTCAGATCTTAAACCTCAATCCTTTTCAACGGGTAAAACAGTCACAATAACGAACAAAACCGAGTTTCATCCTGAAGGGGTTGGCATGAACGTCATGGGCCTGCTGGAAGGTTCCGATCCGGAGCTTAAGCATGAAGTAATCATCATCGGCGGTCACCTCGACCATTGCGGCATGCAATGGGAAATGTGCCCGGGAGCCAACGACAATGCCTCAGGTGTAGCTGTGGTGCTTGGTGTCGCGAAGGCGCTTGCCGCTTCGGGTCTGCATTTTAAAAGATCGATCCTCTTCATGGGCCTCGGCGCCGAGGAGCAGGGACTGATCGGATCCAAGACTTATACTGCGAGTCCGGTTTTCCCTGTGAGTAAAACTGTGGGGTTCATCAATCTCGATTGTGTGGGCATCGGACCCAATCTGCATGCCGGCGGTGGATTGAATTATCCTGATTTGTACAAGGCTATTGATCAAGCTAATACAGCGTATGTTCATCGTAATCTCACCACTTCGATGAGCGCGCTTATCGGACGTCCTCGATCGGATTCAGCGATTTTCATGGCTGCCGGTATACCATCAGTCAGCTTTTCCTCCTCAGGCGGTTCCGGCGCTTACCATACCCCGGATGACAAACCTTCCACCATTTGGCCCGAAACGCTGGAAGATTTAGCTACGATTCTGACTCTTGCACTCGCCGATCTTGCGGGTGTTACTTATCAATAACTGCCGGTTTCAACCGGCGGGCTTAGCCCATGCAGGAAATTCACCTGGCGTGATGTGAAATACGGCGGAACCCACGAAATATACAACCGCCATGATGATAAAGGCACCTATAAGGTTCAGCCAGATGCCGGTACCTGCCATTTGTCTGATTGATACCCGCTTTGTTCCAAAAATTATTGCATTAGGAGGAGTTCCGGCAGGAAGCATGAAGGCCATGGAAGCCGATAAAGTGGCCGGAAGCATCAGCAGCAAGGGATGAATCTGCGTCGCGATGGCCATTCCGGCAAGTACCGGCAGCATCATCTCCGTTATTGCCGTGTTGGAGGTTAATTCTGTGAGAAATGTTACGATCAGGCTGATTATCAGTATCAGAATGATAGGATGCAACCCCGACAAGCCTTGAAGCTGTGTCCCCACCCATAAGGACAATCCCGAATCCCGGAATCCGTTTGCCAGCGCAAACCCGCCTCCGAAAAGTAAAACGATATCCCAAGGGAGCTGACTGGCAGTTGTCCAGTCCATGACTTTCTGGCGGGCCAGTCCTTTAACCGGGATCATGAAAAGTGGCAATGATACGGCAATGGCAATCGTTCCGTCATTGATAAATGCCGGCTTTCCAAAAAGCGACGCCCAGCCTTTGATCGTAGAGGTACCAATCTCAAGATCCGAACGGGTGATCCAGCAGACCGCCATCGCGATAAAACTGATCAGTACAATTGTTTCTTCGCGGCTCATAGGACCCAGCTCGGCTTTCATTCTTCTGACCGGCAAATCTTTTACAGATTTGGTTTTACTGCCCCTGGCATAGGTAAAATAGAGCAGGGTAAAAGCAGCTGCGAGCAGGATCAACCCAACGGGGACAGCAAAAAGCATCCATTGAAGGAATGTTATCTGGGGAGCCTCGGGAAACATAACCTGGTAAATTCGTAGAAACGACAGGTTGGGCGGTGTGCCTACCAGGGTCATGACTCCTCCGATTGAAGCGCTGTAGGCGACACCAAGCAGCACACCCGTAGAAAAGGACTTCTTTTTATCGGGTCCGGGTTCGATCTCGCCAAGAACCGAAAGCAGGATCGGAACAATGAGCATGGCCGTAGCTGTGTTTGACATCCACATGCTCAGCAGGGCGGTCGCCAGCATAAACCCCAGCAAGAGCCTGGATTTGCCGGTTCCCGTGACTGAAAGTATATTCAGGGCAATGCGCTTGTGAAGGTTCCAGCGCTGCATCGCCAGCGCGATCAGGAATCCTCCGATAAACAGAAAAATCACGTGGTTGAAATAGGCAGCGGAAACAGTCTGCCCGTCCATGATCCCCAACAGGGGAAACAGAGCAACTGGAAGCAATGAGGTTATGGCCAGGGCCACGGCTTCTGATATCCACCATATGGCCATCCAGGTGGCCACGGCAAGGGTATAACCGATTTCCGGATGCGAAGGATCGGGGTGATAAAAAAGTATGATCGCGAGCGCCGCAAGCGGTCCCGCGATCATGGCTATCTTGTTGCCTCCGGAACTCGGAGCTTCCATCAGAGAGACTTCAGGTATTCCCGGACATTGGTCTCAATGCGGGCCATCACGTTCGTAGCGTCGGCGCGGACGAACTTTTCACCCGTGATATGCTCAAAAAGCTCGATGTACCTTTCAGAGATTTCGGCGACGAACGAGTCCGACATGAATGGAACAGTCTGACCCTCCTTGCCCTGGAAATTATTCTCGATCAGCCATTGTCTGACGAATTCTTTTGACAACTGCCTCTGCTCGAGTCCTTTATTAAAGTTCTCCTGATAAGTATCGCCATAAAAATAACGGCTTGAATCAGGTGTGTGGATCTCATCAATCAGGTAGATTTTACCATCCTGCAAACCAAATTCATATTTGGTGTCCACCAGGATGAGTCCCATTCCGGCTGCCATCTCTGTACCCCGCTGGAAAAGCTTACGGGTATAATCCTCTACCTGTGTATAAATATCCTCGGGAACCAGATTGTTGGCGATGATTTCTTCCCGGCTGATATCTTCATCATGTCCGACATGTGCCTTGGTGGTCGGGGTGAGGATCGGCTGATCGAATTTCTGGTTTTCCTTCATTCCGTCGGGTAAGGCGATCCCGCAAATCGAGCGCTTGCCTGATTTATATTCCCTCCAGGCATGGCCCGTGAGATAACCCCTGATGACCATCTCTACGGGAAGGGGTTCGGCTTTGCGGCCGACCGTTACCATCGGATCCGGTGAAGCCATCTTCCAATTGGGAACAATATCGCTGGTGGCATCGAGGAATTTCGATGCTATCTGGTTCAATACCTGTCCTTTGTAGGGAATGCCTTTCGGTAGCACCACATCAAAAGCGGATATCCTGTCACTGACCACCATCACCAGATACTGGTCCTTGATATTGTACACGTCGCGGACTTTTCCCTTGTACAGGCTCACCTGTCCGGGTAAACTGAATTCGGTTTTAACTATTGCTTCCATGGATATTTATGGTTTACTGAATTATTATTTCTCGTAAGCACTCACGATCTTGGCCACCAGCGGATGCCTGATAATATCGACATGAGTGAAATCAATCATTGCAATCCCCGGTATGCCATCAAGAATCTGCCTGGCATGTGTCAGGCCTGATTTCCTGGGGTCGGGGAGGTCAATCTGGGTAATGTCACCTGTGACTGCAAATTTGGAATATTCACCCATTCGGGTCAGAAACATTTTCAGCTGGTTAATCGAAGCATTCTGGGCCTCGTCGAGGATGACAAATGCATTGTCGAGGGTGCGGCCACGCATAAACGCAAGCGGGGCTATCTGGATTACGTTGTCCTCCATGTATTCCTTCAGCTTGCGGGCTGGCATCATATCCTCCAGCGCATCGTACAGCGGCTGCAGATAGGGATCGAGTTTTTCGCGCAGGTCGCCCGGCAGGAACCCCAGGTTTTCTCCGGATTCCACAGCGGGACGGCTTAGGATGATCCTCTTGACCTCGCGGTTGCGCAGAGCCCTGACGGCCAGTGCCACTGCCATGTATGTTTTTCCGGATCCTGCAGGACCCGTGGCGATAAGCAGGTCGTGGGTCCGGTACTTGTCAACCATCTCCTGTTGATGGATGGTCCTCACCCGGATCGGCTTCCCATTATTGCCGAAAATCAGGATATCCTCTTCGCCAGGCTCCGGTGAATTGGTGATTCCGTTATCGAGCAGGATTCCTTCAATCTCCAGGGGAGACAGGCGATTATATTTATCAACAAAAGTGAAAAGCCTCTCCATTTTGTCTTCAAACCGGGTGATCTCAGCTGCATCACCAACCGCCTTGAGCTGGTCGCCCCGGGCTATTAATTTGATCTTGGGAAAGAACCTTTTGATGATCTCGAGATGTTGGTTATTAGCACCATACAGCACCAATGGATCGATCCCTTTTAAATAGATGATTTTTTCAATCATGCAGTTAATATAAAGTCGTATTTTTGAGCCTGTCACGCAAAAATAAGGATTATCACGGATTTAGAAACCCGTTTTGTGCATGCCTATTATTACTTTAACAACTGATTGGCAAACAAAGGACTATTACTCGGGAATGATGAAGGGCCGGCTTACCAGGCTGGTGCCGGACGCCGTGATAATTGAGATCAACCATCTGATCGATCCTTTTCATATTCTTCAGGCTTCATTTATCCTGCAACAGGTGCTATCGGAATATCCGGATGGAACCATTCACCTGTTCATGGTTAACAGCGGACATCAGCCGGGTATATGGCCGGTGGTGGCTAAATACCGCAATCAGTACATTATTGGCTGGGATGATGGCATGCTCGGGTTAGTGATGACTTCCCAACCTGATTATTTCCTACGTCTCGACAGAATATCGATGGAAAAGATGGACCAGGCCTCGGGGGTTGAGGAACAGTTCCGCAAGATCGAACCCAGCTTTCCTGAACTTTCGTTGTTTTCAAGGATTGCAAGGTATATCGCGTTAGGGCTGCCGCTTGAGAAAGCAGGTAAAAATTCTCCGGACTCCGGCCGTTCATCAGTTTGGCAGACGGTTATCACAAAGGATCAGATCGACGGGCAGGTGGTTTATATCGATTCTTATAGGAACGCGATCACCAATATTCCCAAAGCGGAATTTCTTAAGATCGGTATCGACCGTACCTTCGAGATCACCATAAAATCCAACAGGTATAAAATTCACGGAATCAACCGTACCTATATGGAGTCGGATCCGGGCGAACTGCTTGCCATATTCAATTCCGCCGGCCTGCTGGAGATTGCCATTGCACAGGGAAATGCGGCTGAACTGATTGGTTTTGAGCCCGGAACACCCATTAAAATCAAATTTGATGAAAAGCAACAGGGAAGAGATACTCCAGTCGTTTAACCGGCTGCTCGATATTATGGATGAGTTGAGGGAGAAATGCCCATGGGACCGTGAACAGACCATTAAAAGCCTACGGACCCTGACCATTGAGGAAACTTATGAGCTAGCCGACGCGATATTGGACGAAGACCTTCCGGGCATCAGTGAGGAACTGGGCGATCTGCTCCTTCACATTGTTTTTTATGCTAAGATAGGCCAAGAAAAAGAGGCTTTTACCATGAAGGAAGTGATCGACGGGATCAATACCAAGCTGGTATACAGGCATCCGCATATTTTCGGGGATGTCAAGGTTGGCGACGCACGGGAGGTGGAACAGAATTGGGAAAAGATCAAACTGACCGAAAACGAGGGTAAAACAGTATTAGGAGGGATTCCGGCCTCGCTGCCGGCCATGATCAAGGCTTACCGCATTCAGGACAAGGCCAGGGGAGTGGGGTTCGACTGGGATCATCGGGATCAGGTATGGGATAAAGTAACGGAAGAGATCGGCGAATTGAAAGCAGAGCTTGCCAATCCGGAAATAGAGGAGGATAGGGTGGAGGCTGAATTCGGGGATGTGATTTTCAGCCTGATCAATGCAGCCCGCTTATATCAGGTTAATCCAGAAAATGCACTCGAACGGACCAACCTGAAGTTTATTCACCGATTTAATTACCTCGAAAAGGAAACCAACAAGCGTGGCCTGAATCTCAAAAACAT
>CAYHCO010000023.1:11603-22138 GCA_964355105.1 uncultured Porphyromonadaceae bacterium | reverse complement strand
CCTGAGGTTACGAGGATATTGTACCAGGTATAAATTTTCTTCATATCCGAAACGTAAACCTTTTTCCGGTCGTAAGCAGGAAGAATGGTAGCGAAATAACTCCTGATCTGGTCATCAGTCGAATTCTTGGGGTCCATGATCGTTTTGCCCTCTTCTTTCTGGTAGATTTCCAGGAAGATTTCCTTCAGCGGTTTATCTTCGGTATCAGTGAAGACTGCAATTTCTTCCATGGAGCTGACCTGTGCAGAACCGTGAACAGGGATTCTTTGTCCGGTCAGGAGATTTTCAGCAATGAGAAGGCTTTTGCCCTGAGATATCATTTTGTAAAGTCCCGGCTGTCCTGAAATAGCAATGAAGTCCTTGATGTCCATGATCTGTTTTATTAAGAGGGTGCAAATATAACGAAATCAATTAAGCCCTCTGGCTTTTTTAATTCTTTCGTACGCGGAGTTGAGCTGCTGGAATTTCTCGTTTGCCTGGTTTTTCAGATCTTCACCCAGATAGGCAACCTTGTCGGGGTGGTATTTTACGGCCATTTTGCGGTAAGCTTTCTTAACATCCTCATCAGTGGCATCAGCAGTAATCTCCAATGCAGCATAGGCTGAATCCAGGTTGTCGGAGAAGAGGGCACGTATGGAGTTGAAATCCTCGGTCTTGATGCCCATGTTATAGGCGATCCTTTCCACGGTTTTCAATTCTTCTGCCGATACCAACCCGTCGGCTTTGCAGATCCCGAAAAGCAGGTGAATCAGCTCAAGCCGGGTGCTGTAGTTCATTCTCTGACCAATTTGCCTGCTTACATCATCCACAGGGATGTTCTGGTCAAGCATATTGCGAAGGAGCAGGGTTGCCTGCTGGGCCTGCTCGAGGCCGAATGAGCGAATAAAGAAGTCCTTCACAAAATCGAGTTCCGATTTAAGTACCCGACCGTCCGATTTCATGACTGCCGCCATCAGGACCACAAGACTGGTGATGAAGTCGCCCTGGGTTGTAACTCCTGGCCGTGCTCCGGTTTTGGTCATGATATCTTCCTGACCGTCGACCATTGCACCCAGCGCGAATCCAATCAGTCCGCCGATCGGGCCTAAGAATGCCCATCCAAGGCCACCGGCCAGCCATTTTCCAAATTTTGCCATAATTTCTATTGAATCAGTTGGTGATGAATATCCAGAACAGCTGGAATCACGGGTGTTTCTCCATCATTCCGGATGATAAAATCTGCCAGTGGAACCTTTTGCTCTTCGGTCCACTGATTTTTCATTCTTGCCCTGACCATCTCATCGGATACGCGGTCCCTTTGTACAACCCTTTCTATCCGGGTTTCCTCGGGAGCTGTAACCAGGATAGTCCTGTCGAGATGCTTGTACAACCCCGACTCGAAAAGGATTGCAGCTTCATGAATTACGTAGGGGCTGCTGTTGTGAAGACCGCACCATTTGATGAAGTGATTCATGACAAGAGGATGGATCAATTCATTCAACTTGGCGAGCTGCAAAGGATCGTTGAAAACGATTCCGGCAATTCTGTTTCGGTCGGGCTTTCCCTGGATATAAATTTCCGGTCCGAACCATTCAGTTAATTTTTCCCTTACGGTAATATCTTCATCTAAAATTATACCAGCTTCGGAATCAGCCTGAAAAACCGGGATCCCTAAAGTCATAAATATCTTGGCTACCAGGCTCTTCCCAGATCCAATGCCACCGGTAAGTCCCACTCTAAGCATGTTTCATGGCTTTTTACTGATGGTGACTGTCACCTTGGCTGGGTTAGTCTTAAAAACCTTGTGAATATCCTCGAGACCGAGGCTGCGACTGAAATTTCCACGCTTGGAGATTTTTACCGGCAAGGTTTTGATATATTGTAAAGTATCCAGTATCAGGTCGGGACCTTCCACGCTGACACTATCGGGAGTGACACTAACCAAATGTTCATCGACCGGTGTTGTGCCGCTTTCATACTCAAATACCGGCCTGACCTTCAGGGTTTTGGTTTTCTTGATTGCAAATCTGAACATCAGGGTATCCGGGCTGATTGCCAATACTTTAAGATCCTTCAGCTGAGCGGAAAAATCGTTAAAATACTGGTCCATGGGTACGTAATCGATATAACCTTTCTTTCGCCGTACCGGGAATGCCCTTACTTTTTTAATATCGATGACAAGTGGTGTTTTCGAGAAATTCCAGTTATGCTTTAAAATAGAAAACCCCAAGCCTTTCACTTCGAGTGAAATTCTTTGGGGTAGCGGATTTATTGTCATCAGGTTCTCGGGCAGGTTTAAATACTGTACCGGATGATCCACCCGGGTAGTGTATTCGTTTTCAAAAGCCCTGAGAAACCAGAAAACAGTAGCAATAAAGACACAGGCCAGCAGAATTTTCAACTGCTGCCTCCGCCGGCGTTTCCCGCGATTAGCCGGATCTGTAACCGGTGAGGAGGAAGCCTCTTCCATTAATGTTACTTCGGGGTATCGACAATGTCTTCTGCGGTACGAACAACCGAACCTTTGTCAACCTTGATCTTTACGTTAGCATCGACCTCAAGCATGACAGTTTTGTCTGCTATTTCAGCTATTCTTCCGTAGATACCGCCGGCGGTTACCACTTTATCACCCTTCTTCAAACCTTCGCGATAGACTTTCATTTCTTTCTGCTTCTTCATCTGAGGCCTGATCATGAAAAAATAGAAGATGACGATGATAGCTCCGAAAAAGATTAGGGAAGAGATCGGGCTGGGCTGTTTTGCGCCTGCTGCGGCTTGTAAAATAAGACCTAAATTCATGATAATGATTGATTTAATTATTTCTTGCTGTCTGGAACATATACTTCTGCGGTAATCTCAAGCTCAATGGTATTGGGCTGAGCATTGGTCAGAACCTTAACCGGCTTGATCTGGGTGCCTGACTTACCGGCGGAGTTGAAAACAATTTCGATGGCTCCCTGACCGCCTGGTTTCACAGGCTCCTTGGAATAGGTAGGGGCTGTACAACCGCAGGTGACCGACACATCGGAAATGATAAGATCGGAACCGCCCTGGTTGGTGTATTTGAATGTATAGGAGAGTTTTTCTCCCTGAATCATCATTCCGAAATCATGCTTGGTCTGTTCAAAAACCATAACCGGAAGTGCACCGGTAGCATTCTTACCTGAAGCTGTAACCGGGTTGGTAACCAGACTTGGTGAAACGGAATTCGGATTTTTGTCCGAGTTGGATTTACACGCTGATAACCCAAGAACCAGCGTGATGGCCAGAATTACGGATGTGGATCTAAACATGGCTATATTCTTCGGCATTTATTAATCATGCAAATAAAACAAATTCAGCGCAGATGTCAAACCTCCCCAATTAAACCCCTGCCGGTTTTTTTAATCTTTTCGTCTGTCCGGAGGAGCATAAAAACCTTGTCGAGAATTCCATTGATGAAATAACTGCTTTTCTCTGTACTGTAGTATTTTGAAATCTCAATGTATTCATTAAGGGTTACCTTGGAGGGTATTGAAGGAAAATTGATGGCTTCACTGATAGCCATCTGCATGATCAGAATGTCCATAAGGGCAAGTCGCTCAAAATCCCAGTTTTCAGAAAATTTCTTAATAAGTTCTTGATATTCATCGCCATGCAAGATGGTTTTCTTCAGGAGATCCAATACGTAGAGGCGGTCATCATCATTGCTGAACATGGAAAGGATCGGCATATCACCGTTTTCCTTCCAGCGGCCAAGGGTTTTTATGACCATGGAACCGATAAATTCCAGGTCGTCGTTCCAATAAATGCTTTGCTCTTCAAGAACCTGCTGCAAATATTCGTTTGGAAGAATAAATTCAGCAACAAGTTTGGTTATGAAGCTCTTATCCTGGGAGAAGGAGTCAGTCTCACTGTTCATGTACTCCAGGTAGGGTTCCCATTCGAGGAGGTTGCGATACAGGCTTTTGATCAATTCTTCTTCATTACTCCAGGAGATCTTCCTTGCCTCCAGGTATTGATTGAATTTCCGGTTGTCGGAAATCTGAACAATGATCCGGTTATCGATAAACCGGGTATTTGGATTAGCTTCTTCGTCGGTAGGGAAATATTTTGACCGCGCTATGTCGACACGCTGGGTCATATAGTTCGAAATATCAACCAGGAATAATAGAATCAGATGGTACAGGTCATAGCTTTTTTCGATACTGAATAAGAGTTCCTTTTCGGTTTTCTGCAGGTTGTCGTCTTCTGAGACCCGGTATGCATAAAGGATCTGAAGGGCTTTGACTCGTAGTAATCTTCGGCTGATCATTTGGTGAAAGAACTTTTTATGAGGTCAGCAAAGGTATGATTTTTTTTCTATTTTTGGAGGGTTACGATCAAAACGACTCATCAAACGCAAACTGTTTTAAAATGACGGATAGAGAAAAACATGACAGCATGGAGCAGCAGGACCGGGATGAAATCTATTCCAAAGTGATCAGAGCCGGGAAGCGAACCTATTTTTTCGATGTTAAGGCAACCCGAAGTGAAGATTATTATCTGACTATCACAGAAAGCAAGAAGGTTTTTGATGCTGATGGAAATTCGCATTACGAAAAGCATAAAATATTTCTGTATAAAGAGGATTTTGACAAATTTGCCTTAGGTTTTGATGAAGCCGTGGGGTTCATTACCAGCAACCGGCCTGAAATTGAATCCATGGACCCCGCAGTAGCCGAGCCTCGGGGAAGTTATAAAAGTGTTGAATTTGAGGATCTTGAGGAGTCAAAACAATAAATAGGAGGCCGGTCGACGGCCTCTTGTCATATCATAACCTAAGGGGATTGAATAGGAGGAAGCATGGAAGTAATTGTAAAAGAAGTTGTTACGAAAAGCGATTTTAAAAAGTTTCTTTATTTGCCGGCACGTGTGCATGAGGGCCACCACAATTGGATTCCTCCAATTTACATGGATGAGCAGGATTTTTTCAATCCGTTAAAAAACAAGTCATTCGAATATTGCTCCCATATCAGGCTCCTTGCATGGCGGGGAAATGAAGTGGTGGGAAGGGTGATGGGCCTTGTAAATCACCGCTACAATAAAGTTAAGAACGAGAACAACGCGCGTTTCAGCTACCTCGAAACATTCAATGACCCCGAAATTGTTCATGCACTCCTGACCAGAGTGATAGATTGGGCTCGTGAGCAGGGTACGGAAAAAATAGTCGGCCCTCTGGGGTTTTCGGATAAGGAGCCGCAAGGATATCTTACTGAAGGATTTGATGAGCCTGCAGTTATTGCTGCCAACTGCAACTACAAGTACCAGGTTGACTTGTTGAGAAACGAAGGATTTGTTCCTGAGATTAACCTGGTAAGCTATAAGGTTGCGATTCCTCCCACAACGCCTCCGATTTACCAGCGGGTACTTCCGCGACTTGAGAAATTGAATTCAGAATTCCGGATGGTCGAATTTACTTCCCGCTGGAAACTCCGTAAATACATCAGGCCTGTTCTGCACCTGACCAACCGGACCTTTCAGGTGATTTACGGTTCCATGCCATACGAAGAAAAAGAGATGGACGATTTCGCAAACCGGTTTATCTGGTTGTTAAATCCTAAGTTTGTGAAGGTTATTGAGAATCAGGCCGGTGAGGTGATCGCCTATACCGTTGTTATGCCTGACATTGCTAAGGGGATCCAAAAGGCCAAGGGGCATCTTTTGCCTTTTGGGGTGTTCTCGATTCTCAGATCAGGTAAAAAGTCCAACAGGATTGTTGCACTTCTAGGTGCGATTGAAGAACCTTACCGCGGACGCGGTCTCGATGTTTTGATGGCTCTTAAGATTATGGAATCCGGCAGGCAGGAGGGTAAAACCGAAATTGACGGGCATCTGGTCATGGAGACTAATTACCCCATGCGTGGTGAATACGAGCATATTGGAGGGCAAATCTACAAGAGGTATTCCATTTTTGCCAAAAGTTTGAAATAGGTTTTTTATTCCTAATTATCTCATCATGAAGAAATTGCTGGCGATCACTTGTCTTGTATTCCTATGCACCGTTGGAACCAGGGCTCAGGAAATTAAATCATTGATCCTGAACACAAAAGAAGGTCTGGCGGTGGGCCGTTTTGACGATGCTAACGGAAAGGCGCATTCAGCAAGCCTTCCCTTGATTACATTCCGCCTTAAGGAACAGCTGATTGATACCAGGCAGATGAAGGTTGTTTCCAACGGTGATTCAACCGTTGCGAAGTTTGAGGAAAAGCTGGAAGTTGTTTTCAGACAGGATAAGGGTTTTAAGCCGGGCTGGAAAGGCACGGTGAGCATTAAGAACCTGACCCCAAAGGATACGCTGGAAGTATGGAATATCGTTCCTTTCGGAGAGGCATCGGATAAAGTTTACATCACCGGATTCGGTCGTCACGGACTCTCGAGAACGTACCTGGCAAGACCAGGCCTTTCCCCTGTTAATGTTATTGTTCCTGACAATGCCTGGAACCTTGGGTTTTCAGAATCTGTTCTGTCAGATATTCAGATTGCAGCTCTGGCCAGGAGGACGACTTCGCAGAAAGCTCAAATAAAAAGATTTGAGAACATCCTCTTTCCTGGTGGATGGGTGAAATACGACCTTTTTGCCGACTCCTACACAGGTGAGTGGCAGGAGGGATTGCGATTGATTTTCCAGAAGCGCATGCTTTACGATCTCGAGAGTTTTGATAACACCCTCTATGAGCGTGAAGACCTGAAATGGATCCGCCACACCTACGTTTCCCACCTGCTTTATGCCTGGGATCACCAGTATTACGACAGCAAGGAGTTAAAGAATAATCTGCTGCCCTTCATCGAGCGTGGCAAAAAATGGTATGGTGGCGACGATTTCATCGGGATCTGGCCCACATGGCCATCCCTTGGCCTCGACCAGCGAAATCAGTGGGACCTTTTCCGCGATCTGCCCGGCGGACTGAAGGGATTGAATCAAACTGCCGAGATGTGCCGGAAAAACGGCACGAAATTCTTTATCTGCTATAATCCCTGGGATGCCGATACCCGCGTGGAAGGTCACTTTACCGGCATGGCTGACATGATTGCTGCGATCGGTGCTGATGGGGTTGTTCTGGATACCAAGGGTAGCTCGTCGCTGGAAATCCAGCATGCCGCGGATAGTGTTCGCAAAGGTGTGATCATGTACAGCGAGGGCATGGCTGTTACCAGGGATATGCCAGGAATTGTTGCAGGCCGGGTGCACAATGCACTATATTATCCACCCATGCTGAATTTAAATAAGCTGATCAAGCCCGATTTTGCTATTTTCAGGGTTGCTGAGATCACATTCAGCCGGATCAGGAGAGAATATGCCACCTCCTTTTTCAATGGGTACGGCACCGAGGTAAATATCATGAAACCAGGCCGTCCCGACTGGATTGAGGGCGATTACCGTTTCTTCGGCCAGACGGTCAGGATTTTGCGTGAGAACACGAGTAATTTCGTGGATTACAATTTCACCCCACTGGTTCCGACACTCAGGGATAAAATCTTTGCGAATGCCTGGCCAGGTAATAACAAGTTGGTGTACACGGTGTTCAGTCTGATTCCGGAGGGATTCGAAGGCAACCTGATTGAGGTTCAGACCGCCCCGGGGCAGCACTGGGTTGACGTATGGGAGCATAAAGAACTGGAGCCCAAAACCGTTGATGGGAAAACCTATCTTCCCGTTCGTACGGAAGCGTTTCACAAATCATGGCTGGGTACCAACAATGAGGGCGCCGTAAGTGCAGTGATCAGGTTCCCAAGTGTGTTGTCGGTTAGTCTGAACGTTGACCAGCTGACCCTTTCCGCTTCCGCAGGCGATGAAATCCGCATTTGGGCCGGAAATCCTGATTACGAGAAAAAGCCCGCACTTTTTGACATTAAACAAAAAACAATTCGTCTGGGTGATTATTTTGGCCGTTTTGAGGGCAATTTCATTATTCAGGTATTTGCAAACAAAGAAATTGTTGATGAACGCATCGTGACTATCGAGCCGGGAACTCCACGACTGGTCAGCCATTCTGAACCCACGAAACCGGCACTGAAGATTCCGGGCGGCATGGTTAAAATTCCTGAGGGAATGTTTACCTGGAAGACCACCAACGGTGATGATTTTATTAAATATCCGATAATTCCTGTTAAAGAACCGGTGAAAATGAAGTCATTCTATATGGACAAGTATCCGGTTACCAATGCTCAGTTTCTTGATTTTATCTCCGCCACTTCTTACCGTCCGCTCGATACCTGTAATTTCCTGAAGCACTGGGTTAAAGGTAAGCCTGTAAAGGGCGCCGAGAAAATGCCGGTGGTATATATTTCTTATGAAGATGCGCTGGCTTATGCTAAATGGGCTGGGAAAAGGCTGCCTACTGAAATGGAATGGCAGTATGCTGCGCAGACACCTGACCTGAGGCCCTGGCCATGGGGCGACGATAAAGGGGTTACCCGCGAGGAAGAATGGGTTACCAATACATTAACTGTCAGGCGTCTCAAGGGTATTAATCCAAAATTCTGCAACACAGGTTTGGGGAAATTGGAGCCGGTTGGGCTGCATCCTAAGGGAGCGAATCCTTACGGACTTGAGGATCTGGTAGGATCCGTCTGGCAGTTGACCAATGATGAATATGATGACGGCAGTGTTTATACCGTGATGATGAAAGGCGGCAGCTATTTCAATCCCAGCTCCAGCTGGTGGTATGTTCAGGGTGGCCCCCGAGAGCTGCATTACCGGCAGATGCTGCTTAGAGTCTCGCGAGGATTTGAGCGAAATTCCACAGTTGGGTTCCGCTGCGTGGAAGATTAATATTAGAGCTGACAGGTTTTTAAAACCTGTCAGCTCTAAAAACCTGTCAGCTCTAAAAACCTGTCAGCTCTAAAAACCTGTCAGCTCTAAACATAAAAAAAAGCCGCCCGGATTCCGGACGGCTTTTTTATGATCTGGTTGAGCTTAGATCTTATAGCTAATTTTCCCTGCAGCACCTGAAGCGCTGAGGAAATTCATTTCCTGAAGCTGTGTAATGATCCGTTCTGCAACGGTATCATCGTCCATCGTGATAAACTTGATCGAATCGACCAGACTGACCATATTCTTCGGGCGGTCGGCTTTTTTCATTTCGAACAGTTTGTCAAGAACGTTGGAAAGTTCACTGTCGGCAGTATTGAATTTAGCGCGCAAATCCTGTACGCTTTCAGTGGATTTTACCTTTTTAACGGCTTTCTTTTTCGGAGCAGCTTTTTTCGCGGGTTTAGGTGCTTTTGGGGCTTTCGGAGCTTTCGGAGTTTTCGCTGCTTTCTCCGCCTTTGGCGCTTTTGCTGCTTTAGCTGGTTTCACTGGCTTTTCAGTGGCAACAGGCTTTTCAGCAGCGACTGGTTTTTCAGCTTTGGGTGCTTTCGGGGCCTTAACAGCTTTGGCTGGTTTTTCAGCTTTTGGAGCTTTGGCTGCTTTTGGAGCCTTTTCAGCCTTCGGAGCCTTTTCAGCTTTTGCAGCCTTCGGAGCTTTCGGAGCTTTTTCAGCTTTTGCAGCTTTCGGTGCTTTTACTGCCTTCGGTGCTTTTGGAGCCTTGGTGGCTTTTGCCGGTTTCGCTTCTTTGGCGGGCTTGGCAGCCTTTACGGGAGCGGCTTCTTTAACCGCCGGTTTCCTGCCTCGCTTAGGTTTTTCTTCAACGACCGGTTTTTCGATTTTCTTGCGACCGCGTTTTTTTGGTTCTGCAGATACAGCCTCACTAACAGCCGCTTTCACGGCTGCCGGACGACCACGCTTTTTCTTGGGTGCCTCAATAACTTCGCCGGTCGGAACAACCGGTTCGGTAACTTTTTTCGGCCGACCCCTTTTCCCGGTTTTTGCAGCAGGCTTTTCCTGGGTCTGCTGTTTTTTCGGCCTTCCACGCCGACCGGTGCCTTTTGTTTTCGGTGCAGTTGGCTGACTTCCAGCGGGAGCAATCAGTTCTGCAGGAATACCCTGATTTCTCAGGAAAATTATTGTTTTTTCGAATTTCGCAGATTTTGAAACGATATAAAAATCGATTTCTTCTTCCGGATTAATTAAAGAACCAATCGTTAAAACCATGTGGTGCGATAAATCCGAAGCATCCATATCTGCAGTATCTACCCAAATAAGGTTGTTGCCGTATTTTGGCAGTTCCATGATTAATTCCCTGGGAATTCGGATGTTGCTGGTATCAGCGTAAACATACACAAGGTAGTCGTCCTCGTGATTCAGAATGCGGTCTTTAATAAGCTTAAAGTCCTTGCTTTCAGTGAAAAATATTGATGTTGCCATATAGTGGTGATTAATTTATTCTTTCTGATATTATTTTTTTGCAAAGTTCATAAAATTAAACCGAAATAGTATCATTTTATTTTATTTTTAAAGTCGATTAACACATTAATTAACATTTTCTCAATACATATATCATGAAAACAACATCCCGAAGGTCAGCAATTAAAACATTCGGTGCTTTGCTTGCCGGTGCTGGAGCGGCACCACAACTTATTGGTAGCGAGATTAATGAAAAGATCCTGCTACCGGAATATACCGGGGTTGAAGGTGTGGTAAATAAGCCCCT
>CAYHCO010000023.1:0-11503 GCA_964355105.1 uncultured Porphyromonadaceae bacterium | reverse complement strand
GGCTACGATATGATCTGCGAAAAAGTGGTCGCACAATCGTGGCGTGAATGCAACGATATTCTTGCTTCTGCGGTAAAATATAATTCAATCGTAGCCGTGTGTCATGTGCTGCGCTACACCCCATACTTCAGGAAATTGAAGGAATTGTGTTCATCCGGTGTATTTGGTGATATTCTCAGCATTCAGCACCTTGAGCCTGTTGAGCATATACATATGTCTCATTCCTTTGTCCGCGGACCCTGGAGGAATTCTAAAGAATCCAATCCTATGATTCTCTCGAAATCATGCCATGATACCGATATTCTCAGATGGCTGGTCGATAAGCCTTGTACAAAGGTAGCTTCCTTCGGCAAATTGTCCCTTTTCAGGAAAGAAAATGCCCCGGCCGGCAGTCCGTTGCGTTGCACAGACGGCTGTCCTGCTGAAGCTACGTGCCCTTACAATGCTGTAAAAATTTATGAAAAGAACAAGACTTATCTTGGACATCTTAATCTGGAAACGGGAACCGAGGCGGAGATCCACGAAAAATTGAAAACCACCCGATACGGTATCTGTGTATACAAACAGGACAACGATGTAGTTGACCACCAGATTACTAATTTCGAATTTGAAGGGGGTGCCACAGTCGCTTTCTCCATGGAAGCAATGACACCCTATGGCGGGCGCCGTACCCGGATCATGGGCACCAAAGGTCATGCATACGGAGATGAGAACGATTTGGAATACTATGATTTTTCAACGGCTAAAACGACGAAATGGAATGTCAATCAGGCTGATATCACCTCCGGACACGGTGGTGGTGATTATGGTCTGGTCCACGATTTCATTAGAGCATCCTCTGCCAAGGATCCATCTTTGCTGACCTCAACCATACAGGCTTCCATGGAATCACATCTTATGGGTTTCATGGCTGAAAAAAGCCGGCTGGATAACGGCAAAATGGTTAGTTTTAAACTGTAATAAAGCACGGTAAATCAGTGAACAGCTTCCAGGATCTTTTTGTTAGGCAGCAAGAGTTTTTTAATGCTGGAAATACCCGCGATATCAAGCGAAGGATTGAAGCCATCAGGGCATTGGGTCATGGTCTCACCAGTCACGAAAAGCGAATCAGTGAGGCTATTTTTCTTGACCTGAGGAAGTCCGAGATGGAGTTGTTCACCACTGAAATTTCAAATGTTCAGCATGAGATCAGGTGGATGGTATCAAGATTACGCAGGTGGACCCGTCCGATCAGCGTAAAGACTAATCTCGTAAACCTTCCGGGAAGAAGCCGGATTCTTATTGAACCTTACGGAAATTCGCTGGTCATCGGGACCTGGAATTATCCCTTCCTGCTTAATCTTAAACCGGCTGTGACGGCGCTTGCAGCCGGAAACACCGTAATAATCAAACCGAGTGAGCATTCTCCCCATTCTTCCTCGATCATGGCCGAAGTGATTAAAGCGGCCTTGCCTGAAGAAATTTGCTCCGTGGTGCTGGGAGGAATACCGGAAGTAACCGAATTACTGCAATTGCCTTTTGAGAAAATATTTTTTACGGGCAGTACAGATGTCGGGAAGCTGGTCATGAAGGCCGCTGCTGAACATCTTTCATCGGTTACCCTGGAGCTCGGCGGCAAATCACCGGTCATTGTGCTTCCGGATGCCGCACAACCCGTAAGCGCCAGAAGGATTGTGTGGGGAAAATACCTGAACGCAGGTCAAACATGCATTGCCCCTGACTATGTTCTGGTCCATGAATCCGTAGCCCAAAACCTGATCGACAACCTGGCGGTCCAGATCCTGGCCATGTTTGGCCCCGATACGGCAAAATCGAAGGACTTCGGGCGGATAGTCGACAAGAGGCATTTCTGCAGACTGGTATCCTTTATCGATCCAGAAAAAACTGTCATTGGCGGGATACATAACGAGTCCGATCTGTATATCAGCCCGACCGTCCTGTATCCGGTGAGCTTTTCGGATCCGATCATGCAGGAGGAGGTCTTTGGACCCATTTTGCCGGTTATTCCTTACCGGGACCTCGACGAGGCCCTGCTGCACATAAAATCTATGCCGAAACCTCTATCCCTCTACGTTTTCAGTGAATCCGGAAAAGTGCAGAAAAAGATACTTTCGGAAATTTCTTTTGGCGGTGGGTGCGTAAACGATGCCGTCATGCATATTGCCAATCCCTCGCTTCCATTCGGTGGCGTTGGCCCCTCAGGAAACGGGAGGTACCACGGCCGGGCCGGAATACTTGAGTTCTCAAACCAGAAATCTGTGATGTACAAAGCAACCTGGATCGATCCTTTTATCCGTTATCCGCCTTTTACAGGACTCAAGGAAAAAATACTCAGAAAACTGCTCTGACCTTAGCCCTTCCTGCCGGTTTCCTCCTGATTTTTCATAATTTTGACGGCAAATTGAAACGCCATGATCCTTTTTTATCAGAATACTGAGGAAATCTTTGCAATTGGAGTGAACCGGGCATTATCGGGGGAGGAACTGGAAAAGCTTTACTGGCTCTTCGGTAAAGCAAACCGTTTGGATACTTTGGTTCTGAACGGTTTTTTTGTAGGTCCCCGAAAGGAAATGGTTACTCCCTGGTCGACCAACGCCGTTGAAATCTCCATCAATATGGGTATTGCCGGCATTGAAAGGATTGAGGTGTTTAAGGAAGTGGAGTCGGATCATTCGCACTATGATCCCATGTTGCAGGCTCTGTACCCCCAGCTCGACCAGCATGTTTTTACGATAGAACATCAGCCGGATCCTGTCAGGAATATAGATGATATCAAAGCATACAGTGAGCAGGAAGGATTGGCTCTCAGTCCCGATGAGATCGAATACCTTGGTGAACTGGCCGTTCGCCTGGGTCGCCCGCTGACCGACTCTGAAGTTTTTGGTTTTTCTCAGGTTAATTCTGAGCACTGCAGGCATAAGATATTCAACGGTCAATTCATTATCGATGGCAATGAGATGCCGGAGACCTTGTTTGCACTGATCAAGAAAACATCAAAAGTCAACCATAACCGCATAATATCAGCCTATCATGATAATGTGGCTTTTATTACCGGCCCTGATATTGAACAGTTTGCTCCTGAATCACAGGTAAAATCGGATTTCTTTCAGGTCACCGATTTCAAGTCGGTTATTTCCCTGAAAGCTGAAACCCATAATTTCCCGACTACCGTTGAACCGTTCAACGGGGCTGCAACGGGTTCCGGGGGTGAGATCCGCGACAGGATGGCCGGCGGAAAAGCCAGCATGCCGCTCATCGGAACGGCAGTTTATATGACCTCCTATCCGAGATTGGGAGATGACCGGACCTGGGAATATGCCGGTGAGGAGCGTAAATGGCTTTATCAGACCCCGGAAGATATCCTCATTAAGGCATCCAACGGTGCCAGCGACTTTGGAAATAAATTCGGGCAACCCTTACTTTGCGGCAGCCTGCTGACTTTTGAGCACTCTGAAAACGGAAAGAATTACGGATTCGACAAGGTCATCATGCTTGCCGGCGGCGTAGGGTATGGAAAAGAGGAGGATGCTAAAAAAGATATGCCGGAACCCGGCGACATCATTGTGGTATTGGGTGGCGACAATTACAGGATCGGCATGGGTGGCGGTGCTGTTTCATCCGTGGCTACGGGAGAATACGCCAATAAAATTGAACTGAATGCGGTCCAGCGTTCAAACCCGGAAATGCAGAAACGAGTGTACAACGCTATCCGGGCAATGGCCGAATCCGGGATAAATCCGATCAGGTCCATACACGACCACGGTGCCGGAGGCCACCTGAATTGCCTGTCAGAGCTGGTTGATAAAGTTGGTGGTGAAATCTATCTCGAGAAGCTGCCGGTTGGTGATCCAACCCTTTCAGCCCGCGAAATAATCGGTAACGAATCGCAGGAGCGCATGGGTCTGGTGCTCGCCGAAAAAGACCTGGACACACTCAGGAAGGTGGCATCCCGCGAACGTGCGCCCATGTATGAGGTGGGCCGGATAACCGGTGATCACCGGCTTTTGTTCACCGACCGGAATACCGGGACCAAGCCGATCGACCTGGCATTGGACGATTTCTTCGGAAAGCCTCCGAAAACTGTATTGACGGACGATTCCGCAACCGATAAATTAAGCCCTATCGGCTATGATGCCGGCAAATTCGAAGAATATCTCGACAAAGTGCTCCAGATTGAAGGGGTTGCCTGCAAGGATTGGCTGACCAACAAGGTCGACCGATCGGTGACCGGCAGAGGAGCGGTTCAGCAAACTGCCGGTGAGATACAGCTCCCGTTGAATGATCTTGCCGTTGTGAGCCTGGATTACCAGGGAAAGAGCGGCGTTGCCACTTCACTGGGGCATGCACCCGCCGTTGCCATGATATCGCCAGCCGCAGGTTCAAGGGTAGCGGTTGGGGAGGCATTGACAAATCTCATCTGGGCACCGCTGGTTGATGAAATTAAATCGGTTTCCTTGTCAGCCAACTGGATGTGGCCTGCCAAAAATCCCGGCGAGAACGCCCGGCTCTATCAGGCAGTCCAGGCGTTGAGCGAATATTGCATCGATCTGGGCATTAATGTGCCGACCGGTAAGGATTCCATGTCGATGACACAGAAATATCCCGATGGGAAAGTTGTTTTTTCCCCGGGGACAGTCATCATATCTGCAGTTGGCGAAGTCACGGATATCCGGAAAGTGGTTCCTCAGGTCCTCAAGCAGGACCCCGAAACCGAACTGATCTATGTTGATTTTTCCGACGGCTCATTCAATCTTGGCGGAAGCAGTTTTGCACAGATTATAAACAGGATTGGTCAGGATGCCCCGGATTGCGGCACTGCAGCTTATTTTGCCACCGCTTTCAATACGGTGCAGAAACTGATTTCCAGCGGCGCAATCCTGTCGGGTCATGACGTTTCGGGCGGAGGTCTGATCACCTGCCTGCTCGAAATGTGCTTCGGCAACCTGACCGGCGGTCTGTCCGTTAATCTGGAAGCTTTCGGCGTTTCCGACCCGGTAAGGCTGCTGTTTTCTGAACAACCGGCCGTAGTGATTCAGGTCAGGAAATCAGGGGATGCCCTGGAAATTTTAAATAAAAACGGTATTCGGTATTACCGGATCGGAGTTCCTGCTCCTGGCCGCGAAATCAACGTCTCTGGAAAGAATTTCAATTATCCCCTCGATATCGACAAGCTGAGGGACACCTGGTACCGCACTTCCTATCTCCTCGACCGCAAACAGTCGGGACCGGAGAAGGCTGCCGAGCGTTTCCGGAATTATAAATCCCAGCCGCTGAAATATTCGTTTCCGAAGCATTTCACCGGCAAATTCAGCGATTTGGGCATCGATGCTGCCAGAAGGAAGCCCTCGGGAATCAGGGCGGCGATCATACGCGAGAAAGGCGTAAACGGCGATCGCGAGATGGCCTGGGCCATGTACCTTTCCGGTATGGACGTTAAGGATGTCCACATGACCGATCTGATTGCCGGCCGTGAGACCCTGGAGGACGTTAACCTGATCGTTTTTGTAGGCGGTTTCTCGAATTCCGACGTTCTGGGTTCTGCAAAGGGATGGGCAGGAGCTTTTCTGTTCAACGCCAAAGCGAGAATGGCACTTGAAAAATTCTATGCACGGGAGGATACCCTGAGTCTGGGTGTCTGCAACGGCTGCCAGGTGATGATGGAGCTTGGACTTGTATATCCGGGCAGAAACGAACATCCGAAAATGCACCTTAATTCATCGGGAAAATTTGAATCCGCATTTCTTACCCTGGATATTGTCCCCAATGAATCCGTAATGCTCAAAAGCCTTGCCGGAAGCCGTCTGGGACTGTGGGTTGCCCATGCAGAAGGAAAATTCGTTTTACCTGATTCAGTGGATACTTACCATGCCCCGGCACGCTTCTCTTATTCCGGTTATCCGGCTAATCCAAACGGCTCACCTGCGGATATTGCTTCCCTCTGTTCAGAGGACGGACGTCATCTGGTGATGATGCCACATCTGGAAAGAGCTTTTCTTCCCTGGCAATGGCCTCATTATCCTGCAGATCGCAGAAACGATGAAGCCACTCCCTGGCTGGAAGCTTTTGTGAATGCCCGGAACTGGATTAAAACCTGCTAGATCCGTCCCAGCAATGGGTACACAGCCGTTCTTTCGGCAGGCCGATTGCCTCAACCAGATCATCCATGTCCTGGTACATCAGTGAATCAAGACCCAGATTAACAGCAATCTGACTCACCATGGCATGATAACGGTCCGACTTCGGGTTGACATAATCCATGAATGAGTCCTCCGATCCGTCGAGCTGTGCAATGGCTTTACGACTGGCCAGCTCCAGGGTGCTCCGCGACTGTGAGAAATTCAGGAACATGCATGGAAAAGTGAGGGGAGGGCAGGCGATCCTCATGTGAACAGCGGTTGCTCCACAGGCATGCAGGTCCCTGGTATTATCCTTCAACTGGGTTCCCCTGACGATGGAATCATCGAGAAACACTATTCTTTTGCCTTTAACAAGATCCGCATTGGGGATAAGTTTCATTTTTGCCACCAGGTCCCGGGTAGCCTGGTCCTGGGGCATGAAACTGCGCGGCCAGGTTGGGGTGTATTTTGTATAAGCCCTTTTGTAGGGAACCCGCTTCTCGTTACTGTAGCCGATGGCATGACCGATGCCGGAATCGGGTATCCCGCTGACGAAATCAATCTCAACATCATCCCTGCGGGCAAGGGCTGCACCACAGCGGTAGCGTGATTCATCAACGTTGATCCCTTCATAATGCGATGGCGGGTAGCCGTAATAAACCCAGAGGAAAGAACAGATCTGCATTTCGCGTTTTGCAGCGAGAACTGTTTGCAGGCCGCCTGCGGTTAGCTGCACTACCTCGCCTGGGCCAACATTGTAATGGGTTTGGTAACCGGTATTCGAGAATGCGCAACTTTCCGAGGCCGCACAGTAGCCTTCATCGTTTTTACCGATAATAATGGGCGTGCGGCCCAGCTTATCCCGGGCAGCCAGAAGATAATCCTTCGTAAGAATGAGGATGGAGCAGGATCCCTTGATGTTTCGCTGAACATTTTCGATTCCGGACACAAAATCTTTTTCTTCACAGATAAGTTTGGCAATCAGTTCAGTATGATTGGTAAATCCCTGGGAATTTTCCAGGAAATGACCTCCTTTTTCGAGAAAACGCTGGGTCAGCTCATCGATATTATTGATACGGCTTACAGTGACCAGCGCAAACATTCCGAGATGCGTGTTGAGCAGGATAGGCTGGCTATCGGTATCGCTGATAATCCCGATGCCGCTTTTGCCGGTAAACCGGCCTATTTCGCTCTCAAATTTATTTCTGAAATAACTGTTTTCCAGACTATGGATCGACCGCTCAAAGGAATTGCTGTCCTGGTTAAAAAAGGCCAATCCGCCTCGCTTGGTACCCAAGTGGGAATGATAGTCGGTACCGTAATAAACTTCAGAAACCACATCATGCGTGGAAATTGATCCGTAGAATCCGCTCATTATATTGGGAGGTTTAGGTTTCTAATTTGTCTTGTTCAGGATAAAAACTGAATAAGGCTGCAGGTATATCGCGCCTCCACCCGATTTGAAGATTTTATGGGTTGAAAGGAGCTGTTTGTATTCGCCAATCGCGTCCGGACTTTTAATCCGCTGCATCTCCTTGCTGAGGTTTACGAGTACCAGCACCGTTTCCTTACCCAAAGAACGGTAATAACCGATCACCCTTCTGTTATCCTGGATGAAAGGCTGGAAACCGCCATGATTCAGCGATTCTGAACTGTTTCTGATATTGATGAGCTTTTTGTAGAAATGATAAAGCGAACCTGCATCATCGATCTGGTATTTCAAAGGCTTAACTGTCTGTGAAGTACTGCAATAAGGCCTCTCCCAGGTAGTCTGCCCCTTGTCCTCGCCTTCCATATTCCATAAAAACGGCTCCCGGATAAATTCATCAGGTTTCTGTCCGAGCATCCCAATCTCTTCACCGTAATAGATATAAGGATTCCCCGGCATGGTGAGCAGCAGCGCAGCCGCAACCTTGCCTTTTTCCGTATTGTTCCCGATATCAGTCATAATACGGTCCATGTCATGATTCGTAAGGAATATTGCATCCTCAAAATTCGGATCCTGCTTTTTGTAGGCATCCCTTATCTGCCACCAGGTCTGCAGTATATAATGGTCCGTCTCATCTTTCAGGCTTTGCTTGATACTGTCGGACAGCTGGAAGTTGAAGCAGGAGGTCATACCTTTATTCAGGTAAGGTGCAATTTCCTTAGATGGGCCCCACACTTCGCCGACGATCATCACATCCTCCCTGATCTTTTGCGCCTGCCTGCGGAATTCCTTCCACCATTCAATCGTTTTGTCCTGCTGCTTTTCAGGATAGATATATCTGGCGGCATCAATCCGGAATCCGTCGACCCCTATATCCTTAAGCCAGAAAGACGTTATTCTGAATATCTCCTGCCTGACGTCCTGGATGTCATAGTTCAGGTCGGGCATGGTCCACCAGAAAAAACCGTAATATTTTGATCCTGGCAGAGGTTTCTCCTTCGAATCCCTGACGGCATGCCAGTGAAACGGATCGGCATCGAAATCAGCCTTTTTATCGGACCAGATATAATATTTACGGTACTTGCCTGAGGGATTAGCTGCGGATTCCTGAAACCATTTTATCCGGTTTGAGGTGTGATTGATCACGAGGTCGAGGAGCACTACCATTCCCCGCTTATGCGCCTCTTTCAGCAAGGTTTTGTAATCATCCATTGTCCCGTAATCGGGATGAATGGCATAATAATCAGCCACATCATACTTGTGATAGGAAGGAGAGGGGTGAATCGGCAAAAGCCAAAGTCCCTGAATGCCAAGTTCCTTCAGGTAATCCAGCTTGGAGGTCAGACCCGGAATATCGCCGATTCCGTCGCCGTTGGAATCGCAGAAGGATTGCACGAAGACCGAATAAAAAACCCTGGTTGGCGGTGTGGGGGGTACCATTTCCTGCGAAATCAGTGGTTGAAAAGATAAAAAGGATGATATTAGCAGCAAAGTGCCTGTTATTCTGATCTTTAACATAGTTATTCCTTATTTGGTATAAACCTGGTAACCCCAAGGTTCAAGTGAGATTTCTGCTGCCGCGGGTTTGCTTTTTTTGCCGGTAAAGTATTCCGTGTATTTGCCGCCGGCGTTTTCCGGGGAAAGTTTAACTGTAACGGGCTCAGCACAAAGGTTTAAAATGACAATCACTGAATTGGTGCCAAGTTCGCGCTTGAAAGCAAGTACCTGTTTATCCTTGCCGGTGGCGAGCCTCAGGTAGTTTCCTCCGAAACCCGGATTCCAGAGTGCCTGGTTGTCATGTTTGAGCTTGTCAAGTTTCTGGTAGAAGGCATAGAAAGGATGTTCCGGCCATTCAATCGGGTCTCTTTCGAAGAATTTAAGCCGCTTGGTAGAGCCCGATTCCTGGCCGCTGTACACGAGGGGCATGCCGGGAATGGTGTACGTCAGCACTGTCATCACCGAGGTGGCTTTTCCCATACGTTCCCACTCGGTTCCGTTCCAGGAATTTTCATCGTGGTTGGAGGTGAAATAAATCCTGATGTCATTGGTGTTGTAATCCTTGGCGGCTCTTTCAAAATAGGCATCCATATCGGCGACGGTCTGCTTGCCCTGTGCAACCTGGTTCATGATATGATGCATTTCCCACCCGTATGAAAGGTCCATTGAATTCTCATGGAGGAAGCGCTGTTCTGCTTCGGCGAGCATAAGCACATCAGGCTTAACCGACTGCAATGCTGGCCTTACCTCATTCCAGAAATCCACCGGGACCTGGTGAGCCACGTCATACCGGAATCCGTCGAGCTTGGTTTCCGTGAGCCAGAATTTCATGGTCTCGATCATGTAATCGCGCAAAGCTTTCTGATTGTAATCGAACTTTACAACATCAGTCCAGTCCCAGGGCGAAAACATTTTACCCAGACTGTCCTTGGCATACCATTCCGGATTGGAGGTAACCAGAGGGTTGTCCCAGGAAGAATGATTGGGTACCCAGTCGATAATCAGGTACATTCCCAGATCATGGGTTTTCTGCACCAGCGCTTTGAAGTCATCCATGTTTCCGAACTCGGGATTTATGCCTTTATAATCCTTAACGCTGTAATAGGAGCCGAGTGGGCCCTTGCGGTTAACCTCACCAATCGGGTTGACCGGCATCAGCCAAAGTATGTCGGCACCCAGGTCCTTGATTTTCTGCAGCCTGCCTGCCAGTGCATTGAAAGTTCCTTCAGGAGTATATTGCCTTACGTTAACCTCATAAAGGACTGCTGATTTAATCCAATCCGGATGGACCACCGTCGTTGGAGGACCTGACTGAACCGGGGCAACCTGCTGGGTTGAACAGGAGATTCCAATCAGCATGGCCATCAGGATGACCGACGGGATTAAAACAAATGATTTCCTTTTCATAACGGTGATTTTAGTTCGAGTATAAATATCATTACGCGAATAAAAATAGTCTTATTTTGGTAAGGTTGAAATAGTGCCGAATTCTTAAAAAGTAACTTTCCAATGAATTACGATTTTATCATCATGGGTTCCGGTTTTGGAGGGTCAGTAAGTGCACTGCGATTAGCCCGCAAGGGATACAAGGTGCTGGTGGTGGAGCAGGGCAGGCGCTTTAACCCGGAGGATTTTCCGAAGAGGAACTGGAACCTGCGAAAGTGGCTGTGGGTGCCGGGAATCCGTTTTTACGGATTCTTCAGGATATCCCTTTTCCGCCATATTACGGTGCTTTCGGGGACCGGAGTAGGCGGGGGCTCACTGGTGTACGCCAACACTCTTCCTGTACCCAATTCAACTTTTTTTACCAGCGGATCATGGAAAGATCTTTTAGATTGGGAAAAGGAGCTTGCACCCTATTATCAGATGGCTAAAGAGATGCTGGGTGTGGCAAGGAATCCCCAGCTCGGCCCGGGTGATGAAGCCTTGTGCCAACTGGCGGACATTATCGGTAAGAAGGATCATTTTTCAGCCACGGATGTGGCGGTCTTTTTCGGCGAGCCCAAAGTGACTGTTGCTGATCCCTTTTTCAAAGGCGAGGGCCCGGAACGTGAAGGTTGCCGGTTTTGCGGAGGCTGCATGGTCGGATGCAGGTATAACGCCAAGAATACCCTAGATAAAAATTATTTATACCTGGCAGAAAAAGAGGGGGTTACCGTAATGGATCGATCCCGCGTGGATACGGTAATTCCATTGGGGGACCAGGGATCCGACGGCTACGAAGTGGTCATACGGAGAACTGTTGGATCCGGAACCCTGAAGTTTAGCACCCGGTCGTTTATCTTTTCCGGCGGGGTGTTGGGTACGGTGCCGATGTTGCTAAAACTTAAGGAAACTACTATGCCCGGACTGTCAGATCTTGCCGGCGCTGCGGTGCGAACGAATAATGAAGCCCTTATCGGGGTGGTGAGTAACGATAGAACAAAAAAATTCTCTGAGGGAATTGCAATCGGTTCGATTG
>CAYHCO010000022.1:53091-54451 GCA_964355105.1 uncultured Porphyromonadaceae bacterium | reverse complement strand
GTCAAGGTCGTGAACGACAGTTTATCGGGATTATAATTGGTGCAGGCTGTTATCGGCATGATATTATGGCTGCCGGCAATCAACGGGTCGGGCTGCAAACCGCCAGGTGAAGGAGTTACCGGATGAATCAGCCCGGCTACTAGCAAAATCAATCCATTTGACATGTTCCTGTTTATTTCCTACATTTAACTCATTCCTAAATCGCCATGAAAATCATCGCATTCCTGATCGGTAGCCTTCCAATTATCTTCCTGTCGTGGCGTTCCTTGGGTAGTATCCGGAATCATGGTTTCTTCCGGTTTTTTGCCTGGGAATTAATGCTCTGGATATTGGTCTCCAATATCACTTACTGGTTCCGCGATCCGTTGTCGTGGCACCAGGTGGTCTCCTGGCTGCTGCTGATCCTCTCCGTTTATCCGGTGATCGACGGACTGTACCGGTTCAAGGCGGCAGGCCGCATCAACCGGGAAAGGAACGATCCTACACTTTTTGGATTTGAGCATACCACCAGCCTGATAACCACTGGTGTGTACCGTTACATCAGGCATCCGATGTATGCCTCGCTTCTCTATCTGAATTGGGGCATAGCTTTAAAAGATCCAACCTGGATTATCCTTGCTTATGCTTTCGTGGCCAGCGTCTTTCTTTATCTCACCGTCAGGGTGGAGGAGCGCGAGAACCTGGCCTATTTTGGCGAGGATTACCGGAAATACATGAGGCATTCAAAAAGGTTTGTGCCATGGGTTTGGTAATTATTGGGAATGGATCACACATGGTTCGCTGTTTTGTGATATAGATGCAGATAGCTGACCGTAATGGAAAAATCAGAGCAACTTTATTTTTCGATGTCAATTCAAATGCGCAAAAAATCTTTCAAAACCTCACTCCTGGTTATCACGGCAATGTTGGCAGTAACCCCTGCTGTATGGTCGCAGGGAGCCGACTGGCTCATCGATAATTCAGCCTATCAGTCGAAACTCAACCGTCAGGATCAGAATAAAATAATCCTCGACAATGGTCTGGTCAGCCGGACCTTTCTTCTGGCCCCGAATGCCGCCACCATAGGTTTTGACAACCTGGAAACCGGAGTGGCTCTCCTGAGAGCGATCAAGCCGGAGGGGGAGATTGATCTGAACGGAACGAAATTCCTGATAGGGGGATTAACGGGCCAACCGGATATGGCTTACCTCACCGATGAATGGATAGCCGCCATGAAGCCGATCCCCGGATCGCTGGTATTTGTCGATTACCGGACTGAACCTATCAGTGAAAGGTTTTCCTGGAAGCGGGTGCGACATGCTGCCCCCGATGTGGCCTGGCCTCCAAAAGGATTGCACCTGATGATGAATTACCGGATGCC
>CAYHCO010000022.1:46861-52991 GCA_964355105.1 uncultured Porphyromonadaceae bacterium | reverse complement strand
TCAGGCCCGAGATAGGTCCCGATATGATCATTGCACCGGGGAAATCGTTCGAGTCCTTCAGGGCTTGGGAACTCGTGCCCGACGGAAATAATGAGGAGCGGAGGCTATTGGCCCAGCGGAAAATGTACCGGGTGATTGCACCCTGGGTGACCGAGAATCCGCTTATGATGCACATCAGGAACTCTGATCAGGCAAGTGTCCGAATGGCTATCGACCAGTGTGCAACGGTCGGGTTTGAGATGGGGATAATCACTTTCGGTTCCGGATTTAATCTCGAATCCACCAATGAAGCCTACCTTAAGGAGTGGAAACAGCTTGCTGATTATGCTCATTCCCAAGGCATCGAACTGGGAGGGTATTCGCTGTTATCCAGCAGGAGCATATCGGAAAAGGATGATGTGGTAAACCCCGCTACCGGCAAAACCGGCGGGGTGATCCATGGGAGTGCTCCATGCCTGGGAAGTAACTGGGGCAAGGAATACATGGATAAGCTGTACAATTGGTACCGCGTTACGGGCATGAACCTGCTCGAGCACGACGGGTCCTATCCGGGTCATATCTGTGCATCAACCACGCATCCCGGCCATCGCGGAAAAGAGGATTCGCAATGGACGCAGTGGCGGACCATAACCGATTATTATAAATGGTGCAGGGCTGAAGGCATTTATCTGAATATTCCAGACTGGTATTACCTCAACGGCGGAACAAAATGCGCCATGGGATACCGCGAAGTTAACTGGTCGCTCCCGCGTGATCAGCAGGTTATTCATGCCCGGCAGAATATTTTCGACGGTACACGGGAAAAAACCCCCTCCATGGGGTGGATGTTTGTTCCGCTCACTGAATATCAGGGAGGTGGTGCTGCAGCAACCATCGAACCGCTGAAGGATCATCTTGCCCATTACGGGAAGATGCTTGCCTCAAACCTTGGCAATGGAGTACAGGCCTGCTACCGGGGACCACGCCTCTACGATACCGACTCTACCCGGGATATGGTTAAGAAATGGGTCGATCTCTATAAAAAGCACCGTGACATCCTCGAGAGCGACATTATCCATACGTCGAGCCGGCGGGCAGACGGGCGTGATCTCGACTGGATGCTGCATGCCAACCCCAATCTTAAGGAGAAAGGATTCCTAATGATATTCAATCCCACTAAATCAGTTATCAGGAAGGAAATAAGAATATCCCTCTATTACACCGGATTAACCACGGAAGCTCATCTTATTGATGAGACCGGGAAAAATCAATCCTTTCTTCTCGACAGGAATTACGTGGTGACCGTACCGGTGGAGGTGGGCCCGGGCCAGGAGATATCCTTTACTATCGAATAGGTCTTTTGTGCGGTATCAATCAACTTTTTGACGAACGTTCTTGCCGCCCGATTCTGGACCCTCTGAAAGTATTACCTTTATTTATTCTGACTGAACCTATTATGATCAAATGATTTACGGGGAAAAAACCAGGGAAGAGCTCATCCGGGAGCTTGATTCCTTGAATTTAAGATTGAAGGGTATTGAACATTCATTCAGGGAATGTAAAGACCGGTGCAGTGCAATCTACGATCAATCTCCCATTGCCATTGAGATTTATGATTCCGCAGGCAATCTTCTCCAGATCAATCCTGCAGGCCTTGCCCTGTTTGGAATAAAAAATATCGATGAAATAAAGGGTTTTTCACTGTTTGCCGATCCGAACCTAAACGAGGATCATAAAGCGAGCCTGATACAAGGAAAAAATGTCCGTTACCAGGGCCCGTTCGACTTTGAAATGGTTAAGTCGGCAAAGCTTTATTCCACTTCCAGGGAAGGAATCATCTGGATTGATGTGCTTATAACACCCATGGATAATTCGATGGACGGGATTGAAGGTTATCTAATTCAAATTCAGGATATAACCGATCAAAAACTTATTGAAGAGGAATTGCGGCTGAGCAAGGAAGAGTATGAGTATCTATTCAATTACGCCACCGTAGGTCTGTACCGGTCCTCCCTAAATGGAGAAATCGTTAAAGCCAACAATGCAATCTTTTCCATGCTGGGGTATCTGGATGAAGAAGATTTCTTCAGCCATAACCAGCCGGGAAATATTTTTATCCCGCATGCCGACAAAGAAAATTTTGAAGAACACCTGAAGCGTTGTGGTGTGGTGCAAGAAATTGAGACAGAGTGGATATGCAAGGATGGGAGGGTTAAGACTTTTCGGGAAAATGCGAAAATTACGCATTATCCCTCAAGTAATTCCACCTATATCGACGGTGCAATCGAAGATATTTCTGAACGTAAGCGATCAGCTGAAATCCTGAATGAGGCGCTTGAGCGGGCGGAGGCCAGCGACAGGCTGAAAACGGCTTTTCTCAATAACATTTCACATGAAGTTAGAACGCCTTTGAATGGCATCCTGGGATTCATCGAACTGATAGATAACCCGGAACTTACTGCGGAGGACAGGGAGTTGTACAAGGATATTCTTCATGCGAGCTCCGACCGGTTATTAAACACCATTAACAGTTACATGGATATTTCCCTGCTGGTATCGGGGAACATGTCTGTAAACAAATCGGAGTTTGACCTTATAGCTTTGCTGAATCAGGGATACCACACTTATCACCAGGAGGCTGAAGCCAAAGGGGTTACGATTAATTTGGATCTTGTCTCTTTCGCAAATGGTATATACCTCAATTCCGATCGGGAATTGGTACGTAAGGTTTATTACCATCTATTAACGAATGCGGTTAAGTTTACCGAGTTCGGAACGGTGAATATCGGAATTAGCTTAATGGACGGTCAGGTTGAGATTTCAGTTGAAGATTCGGGTATCGGGATCAGGGATGATATCCGCGACCGCATATTCGATTCATTCCTGCAGGCTGATCTGTCAAACACCCGCAAACATGAAGGCAGCGGATTAGGCCTTGCAATTGCCAAGGGAATTGTTGAATTGATCGGTGGAAAGATCTGGGTAAAATCCACCCTGGGTTACGGATCCACCTTTGGTTTCACTGTGCCGGGTTTAACCTCGCCCGTTGAACTGGTGGAATCGTCCAAAGCAGCCATTGTTGAGTCAGGAGAGGAAGGCCCTGTAATACTCATTGTTGAGGATGACCCTATCAATATTTATCTTTTAGAGTCGATGCTCCATAAATGCAGGGTGGCTCTCTGGCACGTGGAAAACGGTCAGCTGGCCGTTGATTTTTGTCGGAATCATCCTGAATTGTCGCTTGTTCTCATGGATCTTAAAATGCCGGTCATGGATGGATTCGAAGCAACCCGGCAGATCAAGCTGAATCGGCCAAATCTCCCGGTGATTGCGGTAACGGCATTTGCCATGTCGGGCGACCGTGAGCTTGCACTGGCTGCCGGTTGCGACGATTACCTATCAAAACCTTTTAATACCAGGTCGCTGGTTGATAAGCTCAGGGAATATTGTGAAATTTGAGGTCATTCAATAATCGCGATATGAAAACAAGAATTTTTTTATTACTCCTGATTATATCGATGCCGGTAATGGCACAGCTGAAACCGGATACCCTGACTTTCCCCCCTTTCGTTTGGAAATCGGAAGCTCCGGCAGATTGCCCATTTCCGGCATCCAAAGAGATAACCGGGATAACCTTTTTAGGCATAAAGAGCGGATTCCATTTTGGAGATACCTGGTATCCTACATGGGCGGATGACGGGAACCTTTATTCCCCCTGGACCGACGGCTGTACCTGGCGCCTCGATGGATCCTACGATTGCTCGAGCTCGTTCGGCGAGCAGGCAACCACGGGCCACGCGATTATTGAAGGTGATGATCCCATGACGCTGAAAGTTTACAGCCTCGGAATGACCAAAGCCTCGTCCATGCCTTATCACGGCCGCTATCCTTGCGGTAGCCTGATATATAACGGTACCTGGTATTACGGCACTTATTGCCTCGACCCTTCAGGTGGCGCTCAGTATGGCGATAAGGTGATCAACTGGCCCTGGATGGGTCCGTTTGTCGGATTCAGGAGCAGCCAGGACTATGGCAGGAACTGGAAAGAAACTCCTCATAAGCCTGAAAAGCCGCTCTTCGGCGAAACGGGAATCAACGGATATCCGGTCAGAATCGGATCACCTCATTTCGTGGACTTTGGTAAAAATCTCCAGTACTCGCCCGACGGCAAGGCATATATGGTTGCACACGGTGCCGATACCACCGATACAAAATGGAGATTCTGGAACGACAGCTGGATAACCGGCGATCAGATATACCTCACCAGGGTGGTTCCTTCGCCCGAGAACATGAACGATGCATCAAAATATGAATATTACGGAGGAACTGATGACCGCGGCGAACCAGTTTGGACTTCGAACTTCAAAAAGATCAAGCCTTTACTGGAATGGAACAATAACATGGGCTGCGTGACCATGACCTATAATGCACCTTTGAAAAAATACCTGATGTGCATCACCGATGGGGGTAACACGTGTGCAAAAATGAGTACCTACATACTGGAGTCCAATAAGATGACCGGTCCATGGAAGCTGGTGACCTACCTGAAGGATTTTGGCCAGCAGGCTTATTTTGTGAATATCCCTACGAAATTTATCAGCCCTGATGGCCGGACCCTATGGCTTTGGTATTCGGGGAATTTCGCTCCCGACTGGAACGGGGTAAAGATAGAGTCCAATCCTCCGGGAAGCCACTATGGACTAGTAATGCAGAAAATCAGGCTGAACAAGTAGCCTAAACAAGTCTTTTGAGCTTACCGGCTCAGGAAAGATTGCTTTCAGGTCAAGGTTCGTATCTTTCACGAAAATTTAACGGCATCCGATTATGGAAAAAGAACAGTTCAAAATTCCGGCCGAGGAAATCAAGGATATCATAAAACTCCAGGGTTTCGGGATCGTATCGAACCATATCACGGTTGACGGGATGAAGGTTGGATTCATGTATCGCGAGGAAAAGTTTGATAAGGAAGATACCGGTTGGCGCTTTCTTTCAGGCACGGAAACCGAAGAATACATCGACGATCCGGAGACTAGTAAGGTATTCAGCATCAATGCAATAGCCAATTATGATCCGGCAATCCTGCCTTATATCAAACTGCCCGTCGGAACCGAACTGGAACGAGTGGAAGGATCGGATGAGTTTGTCGTATTAGAAGATTAATCAAAGAAAAAAATGAGCAATTCACTGTCCAACAATCCTTTGTTGCGCCCCTTCATAAACAGCTTTGAAGCACCCCCGTTCAACGAAATCAAGGAAGATCACTTCATTCCGGCCATTGAAGCATTGATCCGCGAGGCGGAAGAAAAGATATCGGAAATCACCGGATCCGGGGAAAGTCCAACATTTGAAAACACCATCCAGCCCCTCGAGATGAACGGTGAGCGGCTCGGTGTCATTGCCGGAATTTTATTCAATTTAAATCATGCGGAGACTACAGAAAAAATGCAGCAGGTTGCCCAGGAAGCATCAGGTCTTCTGACCGATTATTCCAGCCGCATGTTGATGAATCCCTACCTGTTCAGTCGGATCGAAACCCTTTTCAATCAATACGGCTCCCAACCCGATACCCGACACCCGATACCCGATACCCGACACCCGATACCCGAAACCCTAATCCTTTCCACCGAGCAGCACACTGTTTTGCGCAACTGGCACCGCGATTTTGTGCGTAACGGTGCCCGTTTGGATGATGAATCAAAAAAGCGTTTTGCAGAAATCCGGTCGAAGCTCTCGACGCTCACGCTTCAGTTTGCAGACAATGTATTGGCGGAAACCAACGATTTTATCCTCCATTTGACCAGCGAGGATGAACTTGCCGGATTGCCCGGTTTTGTTCGCGAAGCGGCCGCCCAGGAGGCAATGGGCAGACAGCTGGACGGGTGGGTTTTCACCCTTCATGCACCCAGCTACGTACCATTCTTAAAATATTCCGATCGTCGCGATCTGCGAGAAAAAATGATCAAAGCCTTTGGAGCCCGCGGCAACCGGGGAAATGACAAGGACAATAAGGCACTGATCCGGGAAATAGTGAATCTCCGGCTGGAAAAGGCCTCGCTCATGAATGTGGCCGATTACGCGAACTACGCACTGCAGGAAAGCATGGCGGGCTCTGCATCAAAAGTGATGTCATTCCTGGAAAATATTCATAAGT
>CAYHCO010000022.1:0-46761 GCA_964355105.1 uncultured Porphyromonadaceae bacterium | reverse complement strand
GTAAAGGATGAAGGCGGCGAATTCCTTGCGTTGCTGTACCTCGATTTCTTCCCGCGGCCCGGTAAGCAGGGCGGAGCGTGGATGACCGATTTCCGGGGGCAATCGAACCTGGAAGGAAAATCCGTAAGGCCCCAGATATCGCTGGTTTGTAATTTCTCCAAGCCAACCTCAACCAAGCCCTCATTGCTCACCCATGATGAGGTAAATACTTTCCTTCACGAATTCGGCCATGCACTGCACGGGATGCTCGCCCAATGCACTTTCCCTTCAGTTTCCGGAACTAATGTTTATCGCGATTTTGTGGAATTGCCTAGTCAGGTGATGGAAAACTGGGCCCTCGAAAAGGATTGGCTCGATCTGTTTGCCGTACATTTTGAGACCGGCGAGAAAATATCAGCCGAACTGATCGACCGGCTGATTGAATCGAAAAACTTCCTGGAAGGATATGCGTTTGAGCGCCAGTTAAGCTTTGGCTTCCTCGACATGGCCTGGCATACCCTGTCGGAGCCGTTCAGCGGTGATCCGGTAGCTTTTGAGAAAAGTGCAATGAACGACACGCAACTTTTCCCAAGAATCCCCGGGAGTTCAACAAGTACCGGGTTCAGCCATATTTTTGCCGGTGGTTATGCGGCTGGATATTACGGATATAAATGGGCGGAAGTCCTTGATGCCGACGCATTCGCAGTATTCTCTGAAAAAGGCATTTTTAACCGTGAAGTGGCGTCGTTATTTCGCAGGAATATCCTTGAAAAAGGCGGCAGTGAGCATCCTATGGAGCTTTATGTCAGATTCCGCGGACAGGAGCCTGACCCGGAAGCCCTGCTCAAAAGAAGTGGACTCCTTTAAAGTACTGAGTTTTTAATCCTTTAAACTTTTCCGCTTCACGGGTGTATTATTTGGAAACATCTAATTGCCTGACCTATGGAAAACGTTTCTGTCAATCATCTGGCTGTTGTCGCAGCCGCGCTGTCCGACTTTGTGGTCGGAGCCCTCTGGTATTCATCCCTCATGTTCGGCAAAGCCTGGATGAAGGAAACCGGTCTCACGGAAGAGAAAATGAGTAAGGATAATCCGCTGGTTAAATATGGACTTACTCTGGTTTTCTCGCTGGTTATAACCTATAACCTGGCATTTTTCCTGGGTAGCCCGACTGCAACCCTAAGCAGTTACGTTCTTTATTCCTTACTCGCCGGCTTCGGCTGGGCATCCATGGCAGTAGGGATTCTCAATCTTTTCGAGATGCGCGGCTGGAAACTGATGCTGATGAACTGGGGCTATGTTACCATCGCCTTTACTCTTAAAGGTTTGATCCTGGGTTTGTGGCGCTAACAGAGGAATAATCCTGCTTTTTCCTTCATTTTTGTATATTTACTACCCTAACAGGTTAGTATCATGGCAAAAAATGAATCGCAACTTGCTGCTGCAGCAGGAACATTGGCCGTTGGGCTGGTGATTGCAGCCCTGATTCTCGGAAATTCTCTCATCAGGTTTAAGAAACTCGACCGGTCGGTGGTGGTCAAGGGTCTTGCGGAGATGGAAGTGAGCGCGAACGTGGCTGTCTGGCCCATAACATTCAGTGAAGCCAGTAATAATCTCTCTGAACTGCAGTCGACCCTCGACCGCAAACAGAAAATAATTCTGGATTTTCTTGACCAGACCGGGTTCACCAAGGAAGAGATCTCTATCGGAATGATCAGCATTAATGATCAGATGGCCAATATTTACGGAGGTGGCGCCCAGAACGTGGAGTTTAGGTATATCGGAAGAGCTCAGATGACGGTCAACACCAAAAAGACCGATATGATGACCAAAGCCATCTCTCACCTCACCGATCTGGTTGGCCAGGGAATAGTCCTGAATCAGGATCAGTATCAGAGTCAGGTGCAATATCTTTTCACCGACCTCAATACTATCAAGCCAGCCATGATCGAATCGGCTACAAAGAACGCGCGCGAGGCAGCCGAAAAATTTGCATCCGATTCAAAATCCAAGGTAGGAAAGATCAAGAAGGCAACCCAAGGCCTTTTCACCATTGAGGATCGCGACATAAACACTCCACAAATAAAGATAGTCAGGGTCGTTACGACCGTCGAGTATTACCTTGTTGACAGATAAAAATCATGATAAAAAAGATTCTTACGCTTGGTACAGTCCTATTGATGAACATGACCGGCCAGGCGCAAGAGGCGGTCAATCCGTTATTGAATTCCTGGCCCCGTTACCTGGAAAACAAATCGGTTACTCCTTTTAAACTTCAATGGATTCAGCTTGGACCGGTAATCAATTCCGCCAGGGTCGATGCCGTTCAGTGTGATCAAACCAGGCCCGGCACCTGGTATGCAGGTTTCGGGTCAGGGAACCTTTGGAAAACAGTGGACAACGGTCTGAGCTGGAAACCGGTATTCGAGGACCGGTCTGCCCTCTCGATAGGAGATTTCACGCTCGCACCCTCAAATCCTGATATTATTTACCTGGGAACCGGTGAATACCTCAAAAAGCCAAGAAATTTCACACTTCCGGGAACCGGTATCTTTCGTTCCGATGACGGAGGCAATACCTGGCGACACCTCGGATTGGAGAAAGCCTGGCATATTGCGAAAGTCAAGGTACATCCGCAAAATCCGGATATCGCCTTCGTAGCTTCTCTCGGACATATGTGGACTCCGGATGCCGACCGGGGGATCTTTCGTACTCTGGATGGCGGGAAAAGCTGGGAAAAAGTTTTATTCGTTAACGACCATACTGGTGCTAATGATGTGGTCATCAGCCCATCGAATCCTGATATATTGTACGCTTCAACATGGGAGAATTATCCCGGAATCTCGGGACGGGAGAGTGGCGTGTATAAGAGTTCCGATGGAGGTTCAACCTGGAAGCGACTCGCCGGCGGCTTACCCGACGGGAACAAAAACGGCCGCACCGGCCTGGCGGTTTCCTGGCAGAATCCGGATAAAGCCTACGCATTCATCGATAATCTTAACCGGGATAAAAACCGATCAGCAGAATGTTACAAGACGGTCGATGGCGGCCTGACCTGGAAGCGCACCCATGCCGATGACCTGCGTATTTATGAGGGAATAGGCTGGTATTTCTCAGATTGCTCCATCAATCCAAAGAATGATGAGGAAATTTACCTGCTCGGAATTCGTATGGCCCACAGTGCTGACGGCGGGGCGCATTTTGATCTCGTCGGTGGCAACGTGTATCATGTTTTTCCCAGCCCGGCGGTGCCTTTCCATCTGGATCAGTGCGATATCTGGATCAATCCGTTAAACCCTGAAGAGCTTGCCGTTGGGAATGACGGCGGCTTCTATTACAGCTACAACAAAGGCAGATCCTGGACGCATTTTAATAATATCCCGGCAGGTGAGTTTTATGACATCTCGGTCGACAACCAGGAGCCCTACCGTGTTTTCGGCGGCACACAGGATGATGCATCAGTGTTTGGCCCGGCCGAGGAATGGAATCCGCGTTTTGCCGATAAGTGGCAATATATATGGGTTGATGCCTGGAGTGGGGGCGACGGTTGTTATACGATGGCCGATCCTGAAGATCCCGACATAATATATACCTCATCGCAGAATGGAGGCATATTCAGGAAAAAGATGTCCATGGACCGGTCGGTGTTCATTCAACCGCAGCTTCCAAGAGGTTCGGGAGCCCAACTGAATTACAATTTTATTGCTCCTTACCTAATTTCCAGGTTTGATCCGAAAGTGGTCTATCATGCAGGTAATTATCTGTTTAAAAGTTTAAATAAGGGAGATCAATGGAACCTGATCAGCCCTGATTTTTCTAAATCGGCTATCCCGGAGAAGGTTTCGACAGCCGCCGGTGCACTCGCAGAATCACCTTTACAGGCCGGAACGCTTGTCGTAGGGACCGACAAAGGGGCTGTGTGGGTCACCGGGGATGACGGAAAAAGCTGGATCGAACGGTCCAAGGGATTGCCAAACAGATACATCCGCAGTATTGTACTTTCGAAATATTCCGAAAAGCGCATCTATCTGGAGATGACAGGCATTAACAATGATGATCTGGCTCCATACCTTTTTGTATCCGAAGATCTGGGTGAAACCTGGACCTCCCTCGCGGCAGGCCTTGCCGGTGAACCGGTCAACTGTATAGCCGAGGATCCGGTGAAGGAGGATTTCCTTTACGCCGGAATGTACCGGGGAGTATATTTTTCCACTGATCGAGGGAAAACATGGTCGTTACTGGGCAATAACATGGCTGCCACGGTAATTTCCGATCTGGTCATCCAGGAGCGCGAACTGGATCTGGTGGCCGGGACGCACGGTCGCGGCATTTACAAGTTGAACCTGAAACCGATCCATGCCGCATTTGATAGCGGAGCACCCGCTTCCGCCCGGTTATATCCGGTGCCAGACCTGATGGCACCGTGGAAGAACGATACCCACCGGGATACCAATGAAAAAAGTGTGAAGAAGACCGCAGTTACGTGGTGGCAGGTTGTTGACGGGCCGGCCCAGATCCAGGTATTGCAGGGAGCCAAAAGGATTTGGCAGAAGGAGATTGCGGGGACCATCGGTTTTAACCAGTTTATCTGGGATGGCGTGGTTAAGGAAAGGGATGTTCCGGAAGCCTATTTTTATCAGTACAAAACCTACATCGATCCCGGAAAATATGAGGTAAAGATTAGTCTGGGCGGATTTTCGGAAAAAGTGGAATTTACGGTACTCGAAGCAACAAAATATGAATAACCCGATTCTCGAGGTTTGCGCCGGTTCGGTGGCCTCGGCACTCGCAGCCCAGCAGGGCGGCGCCTTCCGGGTGGAACTTTGCGACAACCTGTATGAAGGGGGCACCACACCCAGTTATGGAACCATTGAAATCGCCCGACAGAAACTGTCTATCCGACTGCATGTTATCATTCGGCCACGCGGCGGTGATTTTCTATATTCCCCGCTTGAATATGAGATCATGCGGAAAGATATTGAACTGTGCAAACAGTGCGGTGTTGATGGCGTGGTAATCGGATTTTTAACAGCCGACGGCAGGATTAATGTCGATCGAACCCGCGAGATTGTTGAGCTGGCCCGACCGATGGCCGTTACTTTTCACCGTGCTTTTGATATGGCACGGGATCCTTACGAAGCACTGGAGGATTTGAAATTGACAGGAGTGGATCGGATTTTAACCTCAGGGCAGAAAAACCTGGCTCCTGATGGTGCCAGTCTGATTGCCGGCCTGATCGAAAAATCCGGAGGTAAGCCCATAATTATGCCCGGCGGCGGCCTTAGTGAGCATAATATCAGTGACTTCGCTGCGAAGGTGAATGCCAGCGAATACCATGCCACCTTGCGTCACACCGTTGAGAGCGGGATGGATTTTCGACGCAGTGATGTGTATATGGGCGGCTTATCTGCAATTCCCGAATTCTCCATTCTGGAAACGGATCCGAAACGGGTGGCCAGCATGATAGCTCGACTACACGAAATCTAATTTGCAAATTCGACAATTCGACAATTCGACAATTCGACAATTCGACAATTTGCTAATTCGACAATTCGACAATTTGACAATTTGATAATTTGATAATTTGACAATTTGATAATTTGAAAATGTGCTAATTAAAGAAATTCGGACGGAGATGGAACTATTGAATAACGAGCTGAGTGCACTACGTGCTGCCTGTGAGGCAGAGCTATTGGGTGATATTCTTCCGTATTGGATTAAATATGCCGTAAAGCCCGGAAAGGATGGGTTTTACGGAGCGGCCGACCTGCAGGGAAATCCGGTGGAGGCAAATCTGTCATGTGTCCTTACCGCGAGGATCATGTGGACCTATTCCGAAGCCGCTATACTCTATGGGAATGAGGAATACGCTGATATGGCCCACCTGGCGTTCCGGGTGTTGGATGATAAGTTCCGCGATAAAGTTAACGGCGGGTATTTCATGGAGGTTGCACCTGACGGCAATGTGGCTGCAGATATCAAACACACTTATGCCCAGGCCTTCGTGATCTATGCGCTCAGTAAATACATGGAACTCGTGCAGGACGATAAGGTTCTTGCGGTGATCCGGGGATTTTTCACTCAGCTGGAAAGTCATGCCAAAGATCCGGACCATGCCGGCTATTTCGAAGCTTTTACGCGAGATTGGAAGCCATACAGCGAAAACCGCATGGCTGACAACAACGAGCCCCGGTCGATGAATACCCATCTTCATGTCATGGAAGCCTATGCGGCGCTTTTCAGGGTTTGGTCCGATGAGCGCGTGAGAGTGAGGCTGACGGAGCTTCTCGAATTGTTTATCGGGAAAATCATCAGGCCTGATGGCCATCTGGGCATTTTTTTCGATGAGGAGTTCAATGAAGTTGACGCCTCAAAAGGAACATGCTCTTTTGGTCATGACATCGAAGCCTCCTGGCTGCTCATGGAGGCCGCAGACATACTGGGCAATCAGTCGATCCGTGACCGCATGAAGCCGTTATGCGTGAAGATGGCTCAAGCGGTAGCCCGGGAGGGCGTTGATCAGGACGGCGGATTATTTCTCGAATCCACCCGTTTCGGAAGTCATCTGCGTACCAATAAGCACTGGTGGCCCCAGGCCGAGAACGTCGTCGGCTTCATGAACGCCTTTCAGATGACCGGTAATCCCAAATATTGGGAAATCGTTAAGGAAGCCTGGAATTTTATTGATACCCATCTCATTGATCATCAATATGGGGAGTGGTATACCAAGGTAAACAGGCTTGGAGTGCCCTACCTGGTTGAGCCGGCCGATGACCCTTCTCCATATTACCGTAACGACTGGAAAATCGATCCCTGGAAATGTCCCTACCATAACGGGCGGGCGATGATGGAGATCATAAGAAGATGTGAAGAAATTTGACAATTGAAGAAATTCGACAATTCGGCAATTCGGCAATTGAGGAGTAGTAGCCATGGTTTGATTTTGCTACTTTTAGCCACACTTGCTGAATTTCTATAATTTGCAATTATCGAATTATCGAATTATCACATTATCGAATTATCACATTATCGAATTATCAAATTATCGAATTGAGTTATGAATAAGAGTCTGTACCTGTACACTTTCGTGGCCGCGCTTGGCGGGCTGCTGTTCGGCTTTGACACGGCTGTCATTAATGGGGCGATCCCTTTTTTTACCGAGCATTTTGGCCTGACCGATGCCATGAAGGGCTGGGCAGTCAGTTCTGCGCTCATCGGATGCGTAATAGGTGCTCTTGCAGTTGGTAAACCGGGTGATTATTTCGGACGAAGGCTGGTGCTGCGAACGCTGGCTCTCTTGTTCCTGGTTTCAGCCATCGGAAGCGGTCTGGCCTGGGATTTTTCCTCATTCATCATATTCCGCGTCATCGGCGGTCTGGCTATTGGCGGTGCATCGGTATTGTCACCCTTATACATCTCTGAAATTGCACCGGCTGCCTATCGCGGGCGCCTGGCCGTTACCTTCCAGCTGGCCATCGTAACGGGTATACTGGTTGCTTTCTTTTCCGATTATTTGTTGCTCAACACCGGGGTCAACAACTGGCGCTGGATGTTCATCTCCGGAGCACTGCCGGCAGTGATTTTCTTTGTCCTCCTGTTTTTTGTCAGTCAAAGTCCGCGCTGGCTGGTCATGAAAGGCGACCTGAACCAGGCCCGGGAGGTATTGAAGGAGGTTAATCCCGATACGGATACGGAAGAATTGATCACGGAAATTCGGAATTCTGTAGACACCGAGGTTCTTGGAAAATCTGTTTACCTTTTTAAAAAGCCCTATCTGAAATTAGTGATGATCGGCATTGCCATCGGAATGTTCAACCAGTTCACCGGTATCAATATTGTGATGTATTATACCACCGATATTTTCCGTTCCGCAGGCTTTTCAACCGATTCAGCCATTCTCCAGACCGTCATTATCGGCCTTACCAATTTGATATTTACCCTGATAGCCATGCGCCTCATCGATAAGATCGGAAGGAAAAGAATGCTGCTAATCGGGTCGGTTGGCATGACTTTTTTTCTGGCACTCTTCGCTTTTGCCTTTATTTCAGGAATGAAATCAGCCTTGCTGGTGGTTATGCTTATTGGCTTTGTTGCCTTTTTCTCTTCATCCCAGGGGGCAGTCATCTGGGTATTGTTATCAGAGATGTTTCCTAATAATATCAGGGCTCGCGGTGCCTCGATAGGATCCTTCTCCCACTGGTTCTTCAATGCCATTACCGTGTTTCTCTTCCCAACCATTGTAGCCTATTTTTCCAACGGCAAAGGCACCGGATATGTTTTTCTTTTCTATGCCATCGCCACACTGATCAGCTTTTTCTTTTTCCGCAAATTCCTCTTCGAGACCAAAGGGAGGAAGCTCGAGGAAATGTAGTAATTCGATAATTTGACAATTTGCTAATTCGATAATGTGAAAATTCAATAATTCTGGCTTTCGGCAATTAGTTGGATTAGACGTCGTTTTGACAACATCGACCAGCTGGTTAAAAGAAGGGCTTGAATTATGATAGTTAAAAGAAACATTGTCGTTGAGAAGAGTTTTGAATTTGCACTGAAGATTATTGATTTTGCGGAGGAGTTGGAACATCAAAGAAAATTTATTGTAGCCCGCCAATTATTGAAATCCGGAACTTCAATTGGCGCTAACATCAGGGAGGCACAAAATGCCGAAAGTCTTGCTGATTTTATACATAAAATGAAAATCGCCGCGAAAGAAGCTGATGAGACTGAGTATTGGCTATCCTTGTGTAAATTTTCATCAAGCTATTCAAGTCCTGATGATCTTATAATTAGAAATGCGGAGTTGATTAAACTATTATCAACAATAATTGGGAGCTCAAAAAACAAGCAGAACAACCAAAGTTCACATTAACTTTACATCGATCCGAGAAAGCAGGCCTTATCGCATTGTCGAATTGTCAAATTGTCGAATTGTCGAATTATCGAATTGTCGAATTATCGAATTGTCGAATTATCGAATTAGCAAATTATCATGACTGGCAAAGAAAGAATCGAATCGGCCCTGAAGGGCATGCAAACCGACAGGATTCCTGTCATGCTTCATAATTTCATGATGGCTGCCCGGGAGTACGGGGTGAATATGAGTCAGTTCCGGGAGGATCCGGTAGTGATGGCTGAGTCCATGGTGCGATCGGTGGAAAAATATGAGTTCGACGGTATCCTGGTCGATATGGATACGGTTACCCTGGCGGGCGCGCTGGGTGTTCCGGTTGATTTTCCCGATGACGAGCCTGCCCGCTGTCATCGGGGGATATTGTCAGAGCTCAAGGACTGGCGTAACCTTCCGCCGGTAAATATTGAGGATTACCGGTACGTGAACAACTGGCTGGAGGCAGTCAGACTGATCAAAAGGTATGTTGGCGATGATATTTATGTTCGAGGCAACTGCGACCAGGCGCCTTTTTCGATTGCAGGGATGGTAAGGGGTTCCGCCGATTGGATGACGGACCTATACGTGGCAGACGAGGAAGATAAAATCGGGTTACTGGAATATTGTACTGAGGCTACCACTCAGTTCATCAGGCTAATGGCACAAACCGGATGTGATATGCTGTCCAACGGCGACAGTCCGGCAGGGCCTGATCTGATACCCCCTGATCTGTACCTTAAATACGCTTTCCCATACGAAAAGCGCGTGGTGGAAGAATCGCACAGCGCGGGAATGCCGTATACCCTGCATATTTGCGGAAACACGGAATTAATCCTCCATGAAATGATTGCAACCGGTGCCGATGCTCTTGAGCTTGATTATAAGACAGATATACATAGGATTGCTGAGGTTTTCAAAGATAAGGTGACTCTGATCGGGAATATTGATCCGAGCGGAGTCCTTGCTCTTGGAACTGTTGCTGAAGTGAAAGCCAGAACCCGTGAGCTGATCAAAATAATGGGCAAATCAAACCGTTTTATTTTAAATGCCGGCTGTGCCATTCCGCCGCATACGCCGGAGGCGAATATCAGGGCGATGCTTGATGAGATTGGCATTTAGTAAATTTGTACTTGAATCATTATTGGTTTTATGAATACCTATTCTTTGGGGTTAGTTCTTGGAGGAGGGGGGGCGCGCGGTTTCGCTCACCTGGGAGTTGCCAAGGCACTGGCTGAGAGCGGTATCCGGCCGGATATCATCTCTGGGGTCAGTGCAGGCGCCATTGCTGGAGTTTTTCTGGCCGCCGGCAAGGATCCCGAGGAGATCTTCCAGATCATGAAGGAGCAGGATTTCATGAAAATATCAAAATTCGGGATGTCGAAGAAGGGATTCATCCGTCTGGAAGGGCTTAAAGAGCAGATCAAGATGCATATCCCGTACAGGAATCTTGAGGATTTGCCCATACCGCTGATTGTGGCTGTATGTAATCTTAATCTGGGCAAGATTGAATATATCAGCAGCGGTCCACTAGCTGATATTGTTCAGGCTTCATCGAGTATCCCGGTCCTTTTTGCCCCGGTTAAAATGGGCGATTATTATTATGTTGACGGGGGAGTAATGGATAACCTACCCATGAGGCCGGTGCGTAAAATATGCGATAAAGTTATTGCCGTAAATATCAGTCCCATCCACGATACCGACCGCCTGGAGAATATTCTGCAGATAGCCACGCGGGTTTTTCATGTCAGCGTTGATAAGTCAACCATCAAATCTGGCAAATTGGCTGATCTGTACATTGAACCGCCCGGGGTTGATCATTATGATATTTTGCGTGTGAAGTATGCCGAGGAGCTATTCCATATAGCCTATGATCATACTAAAAGCCTGATTTCCGGGGGATTTTGATTCCGGCTTGATTGTTATATTTTTGCATCCACAGAACGGACAGTGAATTTGCCATTTACCATACAGGACCGGTACGATACTCCAGCTGATATTCCTCAGTTGTTGATTCATAAATTATTGCCGCATTTTCAGGTCGCCTTCAAGTATAAGTTTATCAGGATAAACTTCCATGCACGAAAACTATCTGTTCAGGGTAGATATCCCACGGAAGAATGGGCAAAGTCGAGCATCGATGTCATGAAATTGCTGGAAAGCTGCGGCGGGCGTTTTCATGTCAGAGGACTGGAAAATCTGAGAAAGGTTGAGGGTCCGGTCGTATTTATCGGAAATCACATGAGCACCCTGGAGACCATGGTCCTGCCGTTTCTCATAGCTCCCACCAAGGATGTCACTTTTGTTGTAAAGGATGCGCTGGTTAAGAGCTGGGCTTTCGGACCGGTTATGCGTTCGAGGGATCCGATAGTGGTGAGCCGGCATAATTCGCGGGAGGATCTGGTTAATGTAATAACTCAGGGACAGAAGATTCTTGCCGGTGGACGATCGGTCGCGATATTTCCGCAAAGTACGCGCCGGATTGAATTCAGGCCGGAGGAATTTAATTCGCTGGGGGTTAAGCTTGCTGCCAAGGCGGGAGTTAAAGTCATTCCTTTTGCCCTGAAAACCGATTTCTGGAGAAACGGCTGGTTTGTGAAAGACCTTGGGCCGCTGGTTGCAGCGAGCCGGGATGTCTATTTTACTTTTGGAGAGCCGATGGATATCCGGGGAACCGGCAAAGATGAAAATAAGGCAATCATAGAATTTATCCAGGCAAACCTCAATGCCTGGCAGGGATAAAAAAACCCCGGAGCAACGCTCCGGGGTTTTTATTTTGGCTTGTTTGAAGCTATATGTTAGTTAGCTTTTAACCAATCGATTGATTTCTGCAATAGCTGCAATGCGTATGGGGGATTGTGGAGTCCCATCGACAATTCACTGTTGATATAGGCATAGTTGTAGGCAGCACCCAGTTCACCATATTTCCATGGACGACCGATTCTGAGTGCAAAATCTTTGTCAACAGCCATAGTTACCTTGTTTCCTGGGATAACCAAACCGGTGGTTGGGCTAACAGTCGGATTCGAAGCAAGGGCAGTTGCAAATTTGGTAGTGGTTTCGGTTGTCGGGAACAAGGTTCCGTAGAAGTCATGAGTTTGAACAGCACTGTAAGAAACAACACCTGATGAGTTGGTGGTTTTCTTGAATACTTTTCTGGCTACCAGAAGTTCAGCCATTTCAATGCGTTTTGCATCGATCAGGGCCTGAACCGCGGTGAGTTTGTCACCACCGTGGCAAGCTGTACAAGCTTCTTCGTTTGGCCATAAAGAGTGGCCGCCTCTTTTGGTAGTGGCGTTGTACTCGTTCATGTGGCAATCCACGCAGTCGTTTCCTGAATGTTTCCAGGTACGGGTGTAAGTCTGACCTGCATATTCATATGCATTCATGCCTTTGAAAAGGTTTGACTGGTTGCCATCGTGTACTGAGAAACTCTGTCCAACCTGGTAGTTAACCGATGCCTGATCATCCTGTCCGGCTTTGTTGAACGGGAAGAAGGGGAGCTGGTTGAAGGTCTTGATGGCACCGAGGCTGTCGGTATAATTAACCGAAGTTACACCGCGGATCTGGTGACAGGAAGCACAAAGATTGGTTTTTGCTCCGAAATCAGTAGCGGTAGTGTTACCGAAATAGTTAAGCTTCACCGGGCTGTTGACCCTCAGGATCTGAGCCATGGTGTCTTCAGCAAAATCAAATGCACTGTGCTGATGGCAGGTTTTACAGTTAATCCTTACAGCATTCGGGATATCGTTGGAAACAACATATTTATCCTGCGAAGTAACTTCTACGAAACCGTTGGCAGTGTGGCATCTTGCACAATACTTGGTGTTTCTTGCACTGGTGTTACCCGTGAAATGCTTCGACAATTTGTACTCAGCTTCTTTATTAGCCCAGTTTTCGGTATTGTGGCACTTAACGCAGAAAGAGTTGGCATCCGCACCGTTCAATCCGTCTTTTCCATCTTTACCATCTGCGCCGTCTTTACCGGCCGGACCCATAGGCCCTTCGCATGCGGTCCACATGAATCCTGCAAACGCGCATAAAGTTAATAGTCTGATTAGTCTCTTCATAGTCGGAAAGTTTTAGTATTAATTGTTTGATAGTTTCGGCTTACAAGGTACCAAGTGCCGTGTCTATATAGGGAGCTCATTGAGTGATGTATGCATGTTTCTACATTGATAGATGTGAGATTATAAATTGACATAGATCAATTATTGATGTGATTTCAAGACAGTTTATTAAATTGCAGATCGTAATTGAATTGACCTAAAACTAAAATTCAGGATATTTTGAGTGGAGATTTATTAAATAGCTGCGTGAATTGCCCCGTGGCGTGGGATAATTTCAGGAATCTGACTGCGGAAGAGTTGATGCTCATTAATGAAAACCGTTTTGAAGCAACGTTCCGGCCTGGGGAAATCTTAATAAAGCAGGGGCTGCCTGCAACGAGTGCAGTATTCATTTCGCGTGGAATTGCCAAGGCTTTTGTTCAGGGTCCCGACCAGTCGAGCAGCATTGTTGAGATCCTCCTGCCAACGAACCTGATAATCGGGCCTGGAGTTCAGGTGCAGCAGCACTACACCTGCTCGGTAGCGGCCCTGACAACCGTTCACTCCTGCTTTATCAGTTTCGATGTTATAAATATGCTGATAAAGAAAAATGCCGAGTTTGCCTCCGGCATGATCAGGGACTTAAGCGCCAAATCGTTTAACATGCATAACCGGATAGTGAGCCTTACTCACAAAAAAATGGCCGGACGCCTGGCAGAAGCCCTACTTTTTTTCTCGGAAAAGGTCTTTAATTCAACTATCTTCGACATCATTCTTACCCGTCAGGAGCTTGGTGAGTACACAAATATGGCTATGGAGAGCGTAGTGAGGATCCTGAAGGAGTTTGATTCAACCGGCGTAATAAAATCCGATTGTTCCAAAATACAGATTCTCGATATGGAAAGGCTGAAATACATCTCCGAAAACGGATAGAGTTTTACTTTCAGGGATAATTTATTTTAACTATTCTCACCTGATATAACCTTAAACCCAACCAAATGAAACCTGAATTTCCCCTTCGCCAACCCCTTGCCGGGTCCCGCCTCCGGCTGATCACCCTGTTGATGACATTGGTTATATTTGCCTCCTGCGGGAAAAAGGAACTGCCTGTAATCATGTATTCCCCGGGTTCCGGTTCCGCTGTGGAACTGGCCGCTAAGGAAGTACGCAGGTACATGTATCTGCGCAGCGGTGAGTTACTACCGATCCAGGTTTATAATGGTCAGGAACTCCCCAAAAAATATATCTGGCTGATGGTTAAGGGTCAAAAGGAACCTGCGTCATTATTGACGGATAACCAGCGTTCCCTGATTAGCAAGTTTAACGATGAGTCCTACCTGCTGTCCGGCAAGAATGACAAGGCCGTGATTATCGGGGGTTCACCACAGGGCACCCTCTTTGGGGCTTATGCTTTTGCTGAAAAGCTGGGTGTGCGGTTTTATCTGCATGGCGATGTTATTCCCGATGAGCTGATCAAGCCTGAAATTCCTGCCATGGAGGAATCGGCAACCCCGCTGTTCTCAACCCGCGGCATACAGCCATTCCATGATTTTCCCGAAGGCCCCGACTGGTGGTCGCTTCAGGATTATAAAGCCTATTTTTCGCAGATGGTCAAGATGAAGATGAATTTCTTCGGATTGCATACCTACCCTGAAGGGGGCGTTGGACCGGAACCACTGGTGTGGATAGGAACCAAAGATCAGCTTAATGAGGACGGTACGGTAAAATCCGCTTACCAGTCGAGGCATTTTACAACCACCAGCAGTACCTGGTCCTACACGGCAAAGCAAACCAGTTTCTTTTCCAACAAATTGGGTGACCTGTTTGAGAACGATTCTTACGGGAATGAGTATATGATCGGGATCAATGGATGGCCCGACGGCGAACAGGCAGAGATTGATCTTTTTAATAAAACAGGAAAATTCTTCGGCGAAGCTTTCGGCTTTGCTAAAACTCTCGGACTGAAGACCTGCGTGGGTACGGAAACACCGCTCATCGTGCCCCAAAGGGTGAAGACGAGAAACCCCGCTGCCAAAACAGTGGATTATTATTCAGGGATGTTTGAGTGGATCAAGAAAAATTATCAGGTTGATTATTATTGGTACTGGACCCCTGAAGACTGGACATGGAGCGGAAATACTCCTGAACTCCTGAAAATCACCATCGATGATCTTAAGGCTGCCCAGGAAGCGGTAGCTGCCGCCGGTAATCCTTTCCAGCTGGCCACCTGCGGATGGGTACTCGGTCCGGTTCAGGACCGGGCGATGTTTGATCAGTTCCTGCCCAAAAGCTGGCCAATGAGTTGCATCAATCAACAGGTCGGATTTACGCCGGTCGATCCCGGATTTGCAAAAGTCACCGGACGTCCGTTATGGGCAATCCCCTGGATGGAGGATGATCCGGCACTGACCAGCATGCAATTATGGGCCGGCCGGATGCGCGCTGATGCCGCAGATGCCCTCTCCTACGGTTGTACCGGGCTGATCGGCATCCACTGGCGCACGAAGACCCTCCAGACAACCGTCAGTGCCCTTGCTCAGGCGGGCTGGAAGATCGAGACACGAGACACGGGACGCGAGACGCGGAACACGAAGATCGAGACACGAGACTCGGAACGCGAAACGCGGAATCCTGTCGCGAGTTACGCGTCACGCGTCACGTCTTCTGAGGCGGAAGCTAATTTCAAACGCAAAACACGTGATCTGCCTATCGGCGATTTTTATTCCGATTGGGCTCTGGCACAGTTTGGTAGCGAAGTGGCTGATTCAATGGCTAATATGATGACCAGTCTGGATGGACAGGAAGTTTCGATCAACAGCGGCGGTGGCAAAAAAACGAGGCTGCCGCGCCAGGGCGACTGGACAGGCCCGGGTGGGGTGATCATCGATACGCTTACCTGGGATCAGCGTGAAAAAGATTATGCCTTTGTCGACCGTATTGAATCCTGGAGAGCAAAGGTTAAGGGTGCCGGTAATCTCGAACGGTTCGACTATTGGTTGAATTTCTTTAAATATCACCGGGCTTTCGGAAAATTTGCCTGTGCACTCGGGGAGACTGAGCGTCTGCTTAAACAAGTGGAGAAAACCGGCCAGTCGGATCCCGCATCCTACATGGACCAGTTTGTCAGCCAGCGTATCAAGCTCATGGAAACCATTAAAGAGGCGCTGACCTTCCTGCTCGCTTACGCGTCAACACCCGGTGATCTGGGGACCGTAGCCAACTGGGAGCAGCACCTCCTGACCTATAATGTTGAAGGCCACGAAAAACGGATCGAGAAAATCACGGGTCGGACCCTGCCTCCTGAGGCAGTGCCTTCCAATGAGATGCTGAAAATCCAGAAGGTCATGGTGCCAACCGCCAGAACCCAGATCCGCTCCGGGGAGAGTCTGCCGGTTAAGCTCATTTTATATGGGATCGATCCTCAGACTGCAGTGGTCAGGTACCGTTTATTGGGCACCGACAAATACAGTGAAGCTGTATTTGCTCCGGTGGGTCGCGGGGTGTACGGGGCTGAAATTCCCGCCAATGCGCTAACCGACGATTTTGAATACTATATCAGCATAAGCGCAAAAGGAGGAAAGCAATACAGCTGGCCTGCCACGGCTCCTGCAATGAACCAGACGGTTATTATTATGTAACAATCAGGGGTAGATAAGCGTCTAAGGGTAAATTAGAAATCTAAATCCAATGAAAATTTGCCCCTCAATTAAATCGCTGTTACTTGTAATGGTAATGGCTACAGGCCTTTCAATGGGCCTGCGTGCTCAAACGCTTGCCGGAGACTGGTATTCGGGAACTGAAGTTCAGGGGATGTTCCTTCGGTTAAATCTGCATATAACCGGTGAACCCGGGAAATATCAGGGAACTTTCGACAGTCCCGAGCAGGGTGCCATGGCGATACCGCTAACCACAGTTACCCTGAAAGGTCAACAATTTGAATTCTCCTTTGGACCAGCCGGCCTTACTTACAATGGTACGGTAGACCAGGCTTTTACTTCCATCATGGGGTCATTCAAACAGGGGAGTCTCGATATTAAACTGACTTTCACAAGAACGCCGGTGGAACTGCCCGAAAACAGCCCCGCCAGGATCAAGGAGAAATACGACAAGCAGGAGGTTTATATCGAAATGCGCGATGGGGTAAAACTTTTCACCTCCGTATACACTCCAAAAAACCTGACCGGCACGGCTCCGATCATCATGATGCGCTCTCCCTACAATTCAGAACCGGGTGGCGAATCGGAATTCAACTTTTTCATGTCAGCCTATTACCGGTATGTCAAACAAGGCTATATATTAGTCTTTCAGGATGTTAGGGGAAGGTACATGAGCTATGGAAGCTATGTGAATGTGAGACCTTTCAATCCGGAGAAAAAAGGAACCGACATCGATGAGGCTTCAGACACCTACGATACTGCCGATTGGCTGGTAAAAAACGTGAAAGGAAATAATGGGAATATCGGTGTGATGGGGATCTCCTATCCGGGATTTTACTCCACCATGGCCGTGCTGGCAAATCATCCCGCGATAAAGGCGGTTAGCCCGCAGGCACCTGTCACCAACTGGTTTATCGGTGACGACTGGCATCGCAACGGAGCATTCATGATGCTCGACGGGTTCAGCTTTTATAAAAGTTTCGGGGATCCTATGGCCGTACCTACCCGTCAGGGTAAGGGTGGGATGCGCTGGGGTATGCAGGACAGCTACGAATTCTTCATGCGACTCGGACCTATCAAGAATACCTCAAAATACTATCCCGACAGCATAAAATACTGGCATGAACTGATGGCACACCCGAATTACGATGCCTGGTGGAAAGCCACTGATCCGAGGCCTTACCTGAAAAAAGTGAAACCGGCGGTAATGACGGTCGGCGGATGGTTCGATGCCGAGGACCTCTGGGGTGCGCTTCATACCTACAGCGCCATCGAAAACCAGAATTCGTCGTCGGTTAAGAATACCCTGGTGATGGGACCGTGGTCGCACGGCCAGTGGGGAATGGGAAAAGCCGAGAATCTGGGTAACATTTACTGGGGATTCGATACCAATGAGGCTTACCAGGCACTGGAAATGAAATTCTTCGATTATTATCTCAAGGGTTCCGGCGACGGGCAATTCCCTGAGGCAACCATCTTTATGACCGGTGCCAATGAATGGACATCATTCGAAACCTGGCCACCAAAAAATATCGAGGAAAAAGTTCTTTATTTCCAGCCTGAAGGGATGCTTTCATTTACCGAACCTTCGGTGAAAGATAATTTTGATGAATATGTTTCTGATCCGATGAAGCCGGTACCTTATCGCGAAGATGTTCATCTTCAGCGTGATGCAGCATACATGGATGATGATCAGCGTTTTGCCGCCCGCAGGCCGGATGTGATGGTTTACCAGACTGAAGTGCTGGATGACAACATTACATTCACCGGTCCGCTTACCGCCGAATTATATGTAACTACCACGGGTACCGATGCAGATTTCGTGGTCAAACTCATCGATGTTTTCCCGGATATGGTGCAGTCTCCGGCCGGAAAGGATATCAAAGTTCCGCTCGGCGGATACCAGATGCTGGTCAGGGGTGATGTCATGCGCGGCCGCTATCGCAATTCATTCGAAAAACCGGAAGCCTTCAAGCCTGGCGAACTGACCAAAGTGAAATTTGAACTTCCTGATGTAGCCCATCAGTTCAAGAAAGGTCATAAGATCATGATTCAGGTTCAGAATACCTGGTTCCCGCTGGTCGACCGCAATCCGCAAAAGTTCGTGGACATATACACCTGCGATGCTTCAGATTTCCAGAAGGCTACGATCCGGATCTATCACGATAAGAAAAACGCTTCTTCGCTGAAAATTAAGGTGTTGCAGAAATAATAGGGGGCGGTATTCCCTGTCAGTTCAGCGTGGGAAGCAGATATTCCCGAACGATCCAGGGTCCAACCTGAGGAGTGGTATAATTTCGTTCGGTGAATCCGATAACCATCCCGTATTCGGGAATGATGAAAAGGGATTGTCCCCCGGCACCTTCTGCAGATATGACCCTGGTGGATTTTGTGTTATTGATTTTCATTTCTTTAATCCACCAGAAATATCCGTATTCCTTGCCGCCAAATTCGGTCTTGAAATAGGGACTGAATGATTTTGAGAGCCAGCTTTCCGAAATAACACGCTTGCCGTTGTACATCCCTTTGTCCAGCACCATGACTCCGGCCTTGATGATATCGGAGGGCTTCAGGTACAATCCTCCGCCTGCATGGCACAAACCGGTGGAATCCTTTGACCACCGGTAATCCTTGATATCCAGTTGGTTGAAAAAATATTTCTCAGCGAATTTATCCAGCTGCATATTGGAGGCTTTCTCAATAATTCCAGCCACGATCATCGGCGAACCGCTGTTGTACTTGAAAACCGTGAAAGGTTTGTGAGCCATCTGACGCGTAAGGGCATATTGAAGCCAATGACCGCTGCGATACATATTGCCATTATCATTGGTTGGATCGGTGAAGGGAACAAGCATCTCTTCCCACTGGAAACCACCTGACATGGTTAACAGGTCGCGCAGGGTGACCTGGAATTTCAGGGAGTCGGAATTGTTGAAATAATCCGGGAACCATCGGGCAACAGGCTCATTTTCATTTTTGATCAATCCCTGGTCGATGGCAATGCCGGCTAACAAGGAGGTAAAACTCTTGGTCTGCGATTGAATATGATGCAGTGAGTCTTTGGTAAAACCATGATAATATTTCTCGAACTTAACTTCACCGTCGTAATAAATGATCCAACTGTCGACATTCCTGAAATAGGCATTCGTGTCGTTGCTGATCATTTTGTCCGAAATGGTGATCACGGAATTCAGCTTTGTTACGTCGATTCCCTGTCCTGATAAGCTGAAACCCAGGAAGCACAGGCCGATTGCAAAAATTGCTCTTTTCATAATTTAAATCCAGCCCGGAGTTGACTGGCTAATTCGTTTAATTTTTCTGAGTAAGCAGGATCACCTGCGATATTACGGTTTTCCTCATGATCGCTGCGGTGGTCGTAAAGTTCGCGCGCCGCCAGTTCATGGGTTTCCTGGTTGAACCACTCCACATACCTGAATTCCTTGGTTCTTACGGTATAGCCCATATAGGTGATACCATCCGGTCCGCGCCAGCCGCCTTCGCGGAGGTATTGACTGTACGCGGTGGTTTTCCAAGGTGCATCAGGATCGTTCAGGAGTGGAACAGTGCTCCTGCCTGCCAATCCAGCCGGCACCGGCAGTCCGGCGAGTTCGCAGAGCGTAGGGTAAATGTCAACAAATTCAACCAGTTTCCGCGTCACCTTACCTTTGCTTTTCATGCCCGGAACGCTCACGATCATGGGCGCCCGTGTGTCGATCTCGAAATTGGTCATCTTTGCCCAGCTGCGGTGCTCGCCCAGCTTCCAGCCGTGATCGCCCCAGAGAATAATGACGGTATTTTTGGTCAGGCCTTCTTTCTCGAGGGCGTCAAGCAACCGCCCCACCTGGGCATCCATGTAGCTCACCGAAGCGTAATAACCGTGTTTAAGGAGCCGCGCGGTATCCTCCGAGAAGGCGCCGTTAAGGGCGGTGGGAAGATTCCGGCAATCGACATAACCCCGGACCTCCTGGTTATTGCTGATTGCCATAGAGGGCATATTTTCCGGCAGATAGGGACTGGTGGCCAGCGGAATCTTGGCCCGGTCATACAGATCCCAGTATTTCTTTGGTGCATTGAAAGGAAGGTGCGGCCGGTAATATCCGACGGCAAAGAAGAATGGCTTACCACTTTTCTTCAGCTCCCTGATCTTACCCACTGCGTAATCAGTCTGGGCTCCGTCATAATAGGCATTGTCGGGCACATCGGCACATTCCGTAGCCCGTGCTTTCACGTACCATTCACCCAAGCGGTCGACAAACTTCTTCTGATTGCCGTTAGCGATGATCTCCCGTTTGCGTTTCTCGATGTGAGCCAGGTTCTCATCACTGAAATACACCGCATCAGGATCATAAGGAAATCCTTTCAGATGCATTTCCGGCTCGCTCCAGGATAGGCTGTCGGGGAAAATATTGTGATAGATCTTGCCGACAGCGGTCGTGAAATATCCATTTTTCATAAGATACTGCGGCAAAGTCATCACCGACGGGGCCACGCTCCGCATCTCGGTTTTCAGGTCCCACACTTTCAGGGAATCCGGTCTGAGCCCGGTCATCAGGCTAGCCCGGGAAGGATTGGAGACGGCGGACTGGCAATAGGCATTGTTGAATACCATTCCCGACCGGGCAAGTCGGTCGATATTCGGACTGATCACGTAAGGATTACCGTAACAACCAAGTTCCGGCCGAAGGTCGTCGACGGCAATGAAGAGGATATTCGGCTTTGTTTTCTCAGGTACAGCCGTGGAGGATCCCATAAATGCTGCCACCGGCACCAGGAAAGTGGTTTGGATCAGTCTGGTTTTCATTGGATTTTGTTTCAGAAATTCAAAGGTAGCGAATCACAGGAATACCTGGAAATCAAAAGGCACGTTCTTCTATCTTTATGGCTTCAACATGAAACTCTGAAACACTGAAACCCTGACAACATGAAAAAGGCGCTAACTCTATTTTTCTTCATGGCAGCCCTGTCTGCCTGTTTTGCCGGAACCGTGAAAACCCGGGAATACCTTGTTTTGTCGCCGGACCAGAAACTGAAGGTGGTGATCCGGATCGATTCTGCCATCCGGTTTGAGCTTTACCGGAACGGACAAAGCCTGTTAACCAGCGAGGCCCTGGGGATCGTTTATGAAGGCAGTGCCTGGTCGGGGATCAACCCAAACGTTACAAAAACTGTTAAGTCTGATGTTGACAGGTTGGTCAAACCGGAGATTCGCGAAAAATCGGAATTCATTGCCGAGAAATATCAGGAATTAAAATTGATGTTCAAGCCCGATTACAGTCTGGAATTCAGGATGTACAACGAAGGGCTCGCTTACCGGTTTGTTTTGTCGAAGCCTGGCGATGTGGTCATTCAGAATGAGCTGGGTGGCTACGGCTTCGATACTTCCGACTCGGTCTGCCTGGTTTCGGAAAAGAATTTCTATTCGGCTTATGAAACGCCTTACCTGTATAAAACGATCGGTACTGTCGCCGCCGGCGACCGGTTCTTTTTACCGGTGCTGGTGCACAAACCCGACGGAACGGGTATCTGGCTGGGTGAATCGAATATCAGGGATTATCCGGGCATGTGGCTGGAAAAATCCAAGGACAATTCTGTCAAAAGCCTTTTCCCGGGATACCCTTTAAAAATTGCGGGCGAGGGCAGTCCGTATGGTCAGACTGCAGTGCTTGAATACGCTCCCTATATTGCAAAAACCAAAGGAACACGCACACTGCCCTGGAGAATAGCGGCAGTGTCGGGGAACGACGGCGAGCTGATAACCAATCAGATGGTTTACCTGCTGGCCGATCCGTGCGAAATTAAGGATCCATCATGGATCCAGCCGGGCTGGGTGATCCTCGACTGGTGGGCCCGGCGGAATATTTTCGGTGTCGATTTCAAGGCCGATATCAATACTGAAACCGCAAAATACTTTATTGACTTCTGCGCGAAATATGGGATTACCTATTTCCTTTTTGACGATGGCTGGTCGGATCTGGGTAACATCCTGAAAATTCGTCAGGGCCTCGATATGGACCAGGTTGTCGCCTATGCAAAACTGAAAAATGTGAAGATTCTGCTATGGCTTGCTGCTGCCACTCTCGACAGGCAGATGACCGAAGCGCTCGACCTTTATGAAAAATGGGGCATTGCCGGTATCAAGGTAGATTTCATGAACCGCGACGACCAGCTGATGATGAATTATTATGAGAAGGTGATGCAGGAGACGGCCAGGCGCCACATGGTGGTGAATTTTCACGGAACGTGCAAATCCACCGGGCTTCGTCGCACCTATCCTAACCTGCTCACCCAGGAAGGACTGATTGAGTTTGAGTTTTCAGGCTGTTCCGACTGGGATACGCCTGATCACCACAACACCCTGCCATTCCTGCGCAATGTTGCCGGTCCGATGGACTATATTCCCGGCACGTTCAACAACGTGGTGAAAAAGGATTTTCGGATTGTTGGCGACTATCCGGTTGGAATGGGCACCCGTGCTCATTTCATTGCCATGGCGGTTACCACCATGAGCCCGATGCAGATGATACCCGACGCGCCATCGGATTATGAGCGCGAGTCGGATTGTGCCAGATTTCTTTTAAGTATCCCTGTCACCTGGGACGAGACCCGCGTGTTTGACGCGAAAATGGGAGATTACCTGGTGTTGGCCCGTCGTCAGGGCAAGGATTGGTACCTGGCTGCCACCACCGACTGGACACCAAGGGATTTTACAATCGATTTCAGCTTCCTGCCGGCGGGGACATTTACCCTCGAACTTATCCGGGATGGAATAAATGCCGATATCCGGGCCATTGATTACAAGATGGAAACCGTGAAGGTGACCAATGCCACGAAACTGAAAATTCACCTGGCACCGGGCGGCGGCTGGGCTGGTAAAGTGAGGGCATTCTGATGAAAGGCTTCTGGACGATATTTTATTTTCAAGGATTAAGCGAGATCTTGTAAGTCTCAATGGCATGGTGGCCTACAGTCAGCACCAGTGAATTGTTCACCACTGGAATCTCAACCGGGTTCTCCTCAATCATGTCGGTCTTCCAGGCTTTCTTTACCTGGAACGGGAATGTTACGGTCACTTTAGTATCCTTGCCCTCCATCTCATACATCCTGATAATGTAATTATTATCGTCATCGGCTTTCTTAACGGTGCTGACGATCACGTTTTTCTGGTCGACTTTAAGGAATCCGTAGGTTTCGGGCAGGCCATCGGATTTTTTAACCTGATCGCCACAAACAGCTATCAGGGGTTGACTGGCCGCGGTACCGGAATGGTAGGTATTTTTCCAGTCGCCCTTTCCTGAGGTGATGGAGAAATGATAATAATGATCACCCGGATCGAGGAACCAGTTGCCCAGCCAGTGGCAGCTACGCCGACTGGCCAGCAACACCGGCTGAAGCATCGGGTAGGGCACGGGATTGGTGGTCGGATCGATATAGTCGAATCCCATCACATCCGAGGTTACCATAACAACGCCGGTGGAGTCGTATCCGGCGAACCAGTTCTGGATTTCGCGCGGGCGCACCAGGTTGTAGGGCTGACTGTAATCAACGCCGTTATAGGAGAATCCGGCAGCTCCCTTGGGCTCGTCCTTGTTCACTTCCACCGCACACATGGTTCCCTCGTATACTACTTTCCCGTTTTTCAGGTTGAGCGGGAACGCCAGACGGAATTCGCGGTAGATGGTGCCGTCCCAACCCAGGAGGTCGGTTTCCACATCGATACGCTTGATGTCATTATACATGATCACACGCAGACGGGCTGTACAGTGGCTGAAAGCCTGGGAGGTTTCCCATACCGACCGTAATTTCCCCGCTTCAATGCAGTTCCAGTTTGCATCAGTGTCGCTGAGTTTTGCAAAGCCCTGCATATCAGGCTGCTGTATCTCGGTAAATTCTCCGGCGCCATAACCTTCCGACCTCATGGTAAAGAGTTCGGCTCCCTGGAATTTTTCCGTATTGAGCAATTCTTTCTTCATCTCTTTATCCATGATGGATTTGATGCCACCTTTACCCAGAACCACCTTGTAATAAGGAGTTTCTAAATAGCCTTTCTTGATGGAATTGTCGATGTCCTTACCATCTTTCAAAACCAGATAATAGGTCCTGTAGCCCATGGGAGGCACGTCCTTGGCAAGGAACAGGAAATTGTATCTCTCCGCGGGTTCGGGATTTCCTGTTTTGAGGCTGATCACCTGCATCGGCACTTCATTCCCGTCCTGATCAACCAGCTTGAAATTCAGGTCGGTCTTATTGAATACGTATGACTTTCCGAGCGCGTTGAACGAGGCCTTGACCAGATCGGTCCGCTGCCAGGACAAAGTATTGTAAACAACTACAGGATAGCCTTTCCCGTTAAATCCGATATTGGCATTGATGGAATTCATCGAAGCATTTCTCACGTCCGTAGCTTCCTTTTCGGCAAACAGGAACTTCGCAAAGAAGGTGCTGTCGGTAATGGCTCCGCGTTGCCCGCCCCATCCGTGATCGGGATAAATAGCCTCTTTCCACGCTGCATGTATTCGACCGGCCTGCCCCTGATCGGGAGATTTCCGGGTGATGGCACTGAACGAGGAAAATTCTTCGGCCTCGGTGAGCGTGCGCCAGGCATCCCGGCCGGCTTCGAGGGTCTGGTGGTGGCTCGGACCGGTTTTGTAAAACCACACATTCGGACGTTCGCCGATGGTTGGCTCAAGCTTTAATTTGCCTTTGGCGATCTCCGACATAAAAGTGTTGACGGTGGAGTACTGCATGACCGGCATCTTGTATTTTCCGGCGATATTTTTATTCCACTCAGCGATAAAATCGTTCATGTCAACCGGCTTGATGGCATCGGTCGAAAGAATGAAACAGAGATGCGGCGGAATATTGTGGAGCTTATAATATTTCGCAAGCTCATCGAATTTTATTTTAAGCAGTTTGTATGCTTCGTTTACATCCCTCATCGACTTCATGTTATCTTTAAACAGGAAGTTGATCATGTTAGTGTAATGGCCAGGTGAATAGCACAAAATGCCGGTTCCGTCGGGGCTCTTCCAATCATAAAATCCCTCACTGACCCGGCTGAACGACATATAATCGATCCCTGATTTTTTCAGGATCTGCGCCATCTGAATCGAACGCGAGGGAACATCGGGATTCCAGTAAATACGGGTATCGCAGCCCGGAAAAATCTGATGGAGATATTTTCGTCCGAAATAGGTCTGACGAATCAGCGCCTCACCGGAATACATGTTTTCGTAAGGTTGCACGTAGGTTCCACCCCATTCGAATTTTCCTTCCCGCGTGTATCTTTCCAGGAGCGGCTTCTTATCGGGGTGGAGGTATAAAAACTCCTCCAGGTTGAGCACCTGTTCCACCGAAAAAACGTAATTCGGATTCTTTTCCATGAGTTCGATGGCCGGAGCGATCATCATGGTATCCCTCTGGAGCATGCAATTTGCCGGCGAGTCCATCCAGGCTATGTCCTGATGACTGGACGGGATAATGTGAATGACTCCTTTGGAGAAATATCCGGAATTTGCAGACTGCCCTGTCAGGGTTAACGGCAGGATTGCGGCGACGAATAAAACCAGGCTGATTTTAGATTTCATAAGGCTTCCTATGTTTTGATAATCCAAATATACTGAATAAGTTTAGTGTCAAATCGACACTTATACAATTCTCAAATAATATTGCCGCTCATGAAAACTGGTCTGAAAATTCCGTGCATTCTTGTCAATTTTCTGGTCGCCGGCATGGCAACCCTTGGAGTGGTTTCATGCAGCAGCAGTGATGAGCAGGGTGGTGCTCCTTCCAGGGGATTCTGGTCGGGAAAGCCGGCTAAAACCTGGGAGCAATCGCTGGTAACCGGCAATGGAACAATGGGTGTTCTGGTGATGGGTCAACCGATCTCCGACACGCTTATTTTGAGCCATGCCCGGTTGTACATGCCTTTGCACGAGCCTCTTCCGCCGGTAAATTCCGGAATAAAGATTGATTCCATCCGTCAGATGATGTTTGCCGGCAAGTACGGAGAGGCATCCCAATATGTTGTCGATCTCTCGCACTGTGAGGGTTGGGGCGGCAAGCGCTGGACCGATTCCTTTGTGCCGGCTTTTGATATCAGGATTCATATGGATTCCGATACCGCGATTTCGGATTACCGGCGGTCGGTGAATTTTGCTACCGGGGAAGCCGAAGTGCGTTGGAAAGGTAATCAGGGTTATTATACGAGAAAAGTTTTTGCTTCACGCGCGGATACGGTTGTTGTGATTTCGATTAAAGGACCAGGCAAAGGGTTGCTGAACTGCAGGGTGGCGCTGGCCGACAGGCCAAAGGACAATTCGTGGTGGCAGGGGCTGTACAATAAAACCAATCGCTCATCATCGGTGACTGCCGATGGTAACTGGCTGTTCTATCAGGGTAAATTCGACAAGGAATGGGAAGGAAGCCTTAAAGGACTGGGAGGCGCCATGAGGATAGTCAACAAAGGCGGAACCTGCAAGGCAGCCGGGACGGAGATGGTGGTCCGGAAAGCAGACGAAATTTTGCTTTTGGTCAGGGTCGGTCTGCCAAAAGGATCCGGTGACCTGGCTGGCGGTGGGCTCCGGTCGGGATTGAAAGCGGAGATTGAAGCCTGCAAAGCCGATTATTCAAAATTGCTGGCCCGGCACGCGAAGATTCATGGCGAAATGTTTAGCCGCGTTTCGCTCAACCTGAACGGTGGGGCGGAAAGGGATCTCTCGTCGGAGGAACTGCTTGAAAAATCTGCAAAAAAACCGGTGCCGGCCTTGCTGGAGAAGGAATTCGATGCCGCCCGTTACAATATTCTGTGCGCCACCGGTATCATGCCGCCGAATCTCCAGGGAATCTGGGCGGGAACCACGGCACCTCCCTGGTCGGGCGATTTTACCCAGAACGGCAATCTACAGGTCGCAATCGCTGGATTATTGTCGGGCAACCTCCCCGAGCTGATGGATGCTTTCTTTGATTATCAGGAGACCAATCTGCCCCAGTATCGCGAAAATGCGCGTCTGCTCTATAATTCCCGGGGCATTCATGTAGCCTCGAGGACCAGCTCACATGGTTTGAACAATCATTTCGACCGGACCTGGCCGATGACTTTCTGGACTGCCGGCGCCGCCTGGATGTCGGAGTTTTACTATGACTATTATCTGTATACCGGTGATATGGTTTTTTTGAAAAACCGCGCACTCCCGTTCATGAAGGAATCAGCGCTGTTTTATGAAGATTTCCTGATTCCCGGGAAGGATGGCAAGTGGGTATTCATTCCGTCCTATTCACCCGAAAATAATCCGGGCAACAGCCCCGACCAGGCATGCATCAATGCAACCATGGATGTGATGGCCGCACGCCAGCTCTTCCGCAACCTGATTGATGCGGGAACCCGATTGAAACTGAATGCCGATACGATTGCCCAATGGAAGGTTATGCTCTCGAAAATGCCGGATTATCAGATCAATGCCGATGGCGCTTTGCGAGAGTATATGTGGGATTCGTTATCCGACAATTACGCTCACCGGCATGCCTCGCACCTATACGGATTGTGGGACGTTACCGATCCGGATATTGCCTCGGATCCCAAACTGATGGAAGCGTGTCGCAGGGCTGTGGATGAGCGGATGAAGGTGCGGCGCAAAGAGGACGGCGGTGTCATGGCTTTCGGGATGGTTCAGCTGGCTCTCGCAGCAGCTGCTGTCGGAGATGACGTGGCCGTGCAGGACATGATTAACTGGCTCGGATCGGTTTACTGGTTTCCAAATATGGTGACCACTCATAATCCGCATGAACTGTTCAATCTCGATCTGTCGGGAGGATTCCCGGCCGTCATCATGAAATCGCTGGTTTACTCCGAGCCCGGTAAGATTACCTTGCTGCCCGCCTGTCCGCCGGAATGGAAAACAGGAGAAATAAAGGGGGTGTTGCTGCGCGGGCAGATTACACTTAAATCACTGGCCTGGGATGAGAAGGAAGTCAGGGTGGCCCTGGTTTCCAGAATTGATCAGAAGGTGAGTGTTTGTGCAGGACTTGGTGGGTGTAAAGATCCGCTGGGAGTGACCCTGAAGAAGGGTAGGGCCAGGGAATTAATTCTACCTTTACAGTGAGGATTCAACATTTTCAGTAAAGTTTCGACAGATGGAACGAAGGGATTATATCGTTGATGAGATACAGAAATTTGGACAGATGGTCATGGGCCTGATCGGCAAGCTGGTACAAAGCCGGATGACCCAGAAATATGATTTCAACCTGTCGATGGCCGACCTGGAGTTTGAGTCGGAAGCCGGATTTACCCTTAAGATGCTGATGGAGATGGACGCATCTAACCTGGAGGCTTTTCTGGCAAACCACCGTGAGCTGAATTCTGAGAATATTGAACTGCTGGCCGACCTGCTGATTGAGATCTCGGATGATCCGGGCATCGTGCCTCAGCTGGCCCTGACCCGGGCCAAGGAATTGCTCGAGATCGTTGACGTGCACGAACGAACTTATGCCCTCGAGCGCGCCGGCAAACTCGATTTCATCGCCGGCAAACTAAGGTCTGCCAACTGCTGACTGCCGACTGCCCACTGCCCACTGCCCACTGCCCACTGCCTACTGCCAACTGCCAACTGCCTACTGCCTTTAACTAAGTCCGCCTGCGCCGCGGTACAGCTTCACCGGCTTATCGAGTTTCAGCTTCAGCACGGTAACGTATTTATCCCTTACATCGGCCGGAACATCAATATAAACTAAACCCGGTACCGGGCTCCAGGAAATTTTGCCAACCACTTTGTGCGTTAATTTCCGGCCGTTGCCAACCACAGAAATGTCTTCAATTTTATTGTTCAGGCCTTTGAGCATCAGGGTCCCGTTAACATTGCCGTGCAGGAAGAGGTACAGCGAGGTGGAATCTTTCGACAGGGTGGTGGGTCCGTAAAAATGGCCCTGCGGAATACCCCCGACGGTATTGAAAATCGCTTCTTCGTGTTTTTTGTTCCAGGAGCCCAGTTCTTTCAGGATATTAACCTGCTCCGCCGGGATGGTTCCGTCCTCCATCGGGCCCATATCGAGCAGAAGATTGCCTCCGTTGGAAACGGCGTCCACAAAAATCGTAATCACCTCATACGGGGTTTTCCAGTTGTTGTCGTGGTGAAATCCCCAGTTGTCGTTGCTGGTCATGCACAGCTCCCACCAGTTGTATTTCGGCCGGCTCACGGGGAAATTCTGCTCCGGGGTATCGTAATCGCCAAAACCCTGAAGCCTGCCGTTGATGATGGCCTTTGGGTTGTGCGTCAGGATCATGGAGCGAACTTTTTCTGATTCCCACTGTTCGGCACTGTGCTCCCAGTCGCCATCGAACCACCAGAGGTCGGGATTGAATCGGGTGCTGATTTCGGCAATCTGACCCTGAAAGAACTGACGGAAACGGTTCCATTTATCGTAATCTTTCTCAACCTGATATTTTGAGCTGTCCTTCAGAAAACCCGGATAATCGGGATGCGTCCAGTCGATCAGCGAAAAATAGGCGCCGCACTTGATGTTTCGTTTACGCAGTTCCTCAAAGAATGGCTTGATCATGTCTTTTTTTGCCGGTGTCGATTTTACGATGCTCAGATCGTTCATTTTGGTGTCGTACATCGCCACGCCATCGTGGTGCTTGGTGGTGATCACGGAATATCTGGCACCGCTCTGTTTGATCAGCTCAGCCCATGCGGCCGGATCGTAATTTTTCAGTGTGAAGCCCTTCAGCTGTTTCATATAATCCGGATGGCTGATCTTTTTGTTATGGAAACTCCAAGATTCATCGATACCGTCAACCGCATAGATGCCGGTATGAATGAAGATACCGAGCTTGGCATCGGCGAACCATTGCATTTTTTCACGGATTGTTGCGGGGTCGATTTTTTGCTGTGCCTGTATCTGGATGAATAACAGGCTTATGCAAGCGGAAGTGAGGATGCGTTTCATGGTTTGAGAAATTTCATGGGTTGGCAGATATACCAACCAAATTTAGGAAAACTACTCCGTAAAATACCGCTTGCGAAGGTAACAGGTGAATCCGGCGGCAATAACCAGAACCAGCACACTCATGGGCGCACCGGAACAAATTGAATGATAACCCATCATGTTTGCCTTGCTGGCACCGGGATTGGGGATTAAGGTAACGATAGCCGACAGTGTGAAAAGAATGGTGAGCCCCAGCATCCATTTATATCCTTTTTTTCTGGTTTTCATCTGATTGAAATTGTTTTGGAAGAATTTAGCTCAATATTAATGAAAAGGCCATGAATACAAAATCAATTATTCTTCCTCAAATATAGTGATCGGCGGTGGCGGGGTTATGAGAAAATAGCGTGCTCCGGTTTTCGGATCTCCTAATTAACAGTTGGCAGGCTGATAAACCGGTATTTGCCGTTCGAGCCCATTTCCAGCATCAAGCTCTCGTAAGGCTTGAATGCCAGGTTTATATCAGTGCTTTTCCCCTTTATAGAAATCGTAACCTTCCGGTACAGGGTTTCAGCGGTATCCGCCTGGCCGTATGTTACCGGGTACTTGAATTCTTTAGCTACGGGGTGGGCAAAGAAAATGTAGTATTTGTCGCCATCCCTGCGGCACCAGAAATAGGGCAGGTCGTCGCCGCTCACCAGCGGTTTGGTTTTTATCAGGGAAGCCCAGTCGGGAGAACTCAGTTCGATAAGCCTCTCTGCAAGAATATCAAAATCAGCATGTTTCATAAAGCCGGCTTCCTCCGGCCTCCCCTTCAGACAAACCGGTAATCCATCCTCGGCAAGCTCGGTAATGGTTTTCAATACCTCATAATCAAGATATCGGGCCTCCACATACAGGCTCCCAAACTCGCAATCCCCCACCTTCACACTCAACCCCTCACTTCTGCCTTCGGCAAGGAACTTGCCATTAATCCACAACGGCTGATATCCCCGGATTTCCTCCGGCACCACCTGATAGCGGAACTCATATTCGCCCCAGGCCCACGGCAGCTGTTTCTCTTTGGGCATCTCACCGGCGATCCAGGAGTCCTCCAAAGGAAGGTAAACGGCTACATCGGAATAGGTTTGACCTTTGCGCATATATTCCGATACCGCGGTCATGTAATTATTGAACGCTAGCAGATGGCCGGAAAGTGCTCCGGCTCTGCCCACATGGGCGGTAGCATAAAAGGAAACGCTGTCGGAGCCGATAGTGTTGAATGGCGTGCCGTGCCAGATGATCTGATTAACCCCATGCGTAAAGAGAGCATCGGAAACGATCTTCAGGTCTGTCACTTTTTCTTCCCGCATATGCTCGCGGGGAAATCCGTACAGGCAGGTAAATGTTTCGGAGGTCACCACACCGCGACCGGCCAGTGCGGCTGAGGAAGATGCAATCCGGGCATACGATGGCTCATAGAGCATGGCTTCTGATTCCGGAATGTCAAGTGCCGCGTAGGCGGTGATCAGGTCAGTGGGTGACCCTGAGCACTGACCCCGGCTGTACCCTCCCAGTCGATGAGCCTCATCGGTGAATGGCACGTAAAAATTATTGATTACCAGTTCGGAGATGAGCTTCATGTAGTCGTAACGGGGTCCGGCAAAGTCAGCGGTAAGGATGCCTTGTTGCATATACGGTCCAATATCGTAGCCGAATCTCGACCGGAAAAGCGAATCAAAACCTGCAGTCCAGAGGTTATGCGTATCCACCTCCCAGGAATCAACGAAAATGGATGACGGCTGCCCGGTTTCCATTGCCGGTTCCAGCGCTTTACCCATGCGGGAAGCGTAATGTTCAAATGCGGCTTTATTCAGATGATCAAGCACTAAACCTTGTTTCGGGTAATCCCACGAAGCCGTTATCCATTGCCTGAAAGCCGGATTGCCAAAAGATTGAGTGCTCTCTTCCGGTTTTACCTCCAGATCGCCGAATGGCCAAAGTGATCCGTAAGTGAAATCAACCGACAAACCCAAAGAATCACCGTATTTTTTGCAATACGTCACCACATCAGTCCATTCTTTGCTGAGCCAGGCCTGCCTGGGTGTCAGGTTGACCGTATCTTTCTTCATCCTGTTCAGCGGATAGATCCATGCCACCTCAACCCCTCCAAACCCGTTGGCTTTCAGCCAGTCGAGCTGGCTGGCCACGTCGGTTTTCTTGATCTCTGAAGCAAACCACCACCAGCGGGTCATGGGCTTCCTGGTGGCGTATATTTCCGGCTTCGGTGTCGAGCACGAAACCAGAAGAATAAGACAGAGTGCGAGCAACGGACTTGATCCGGTGAAGAAGGTCAGGCGTTTCATCGCGAATTTGATTTTGGCAATGCTAAGCTACATAATTCTTTATTGTATAGTTTTGTGGAACTATGGAAACCTTTCGGGATCATCTCAATACACAATTTCAGTTACCGCTGCAAAACCCGGTCCTGGTTTTTGCCCTGATATTGCTGATAATCCTGATTGCTCCGATAATATTCCGCCGCTTCAGGGTTCCGGGAATTATTGGCCTGATCATAGCCGGGGTGCTGGTGGGTCCGCATGGAGCAAATCTTCTTGCAAGAAATTCGGCTATCGACCTGTTTTCTACAATCGGATTGTTATACATCATGTTTATTGCCGGTTTGGAACTGGAGATTCATGAATTCCGCCGGAACCGTTACCATAGTCTGGGATTCGGAACCCTTACGTTTGTTCTTCCGCTGATTCTGGGTTTCCCGGCCTGTTATTATATCCTTGGATATGATTTTACCGCGTCATTGCTGACTTCCAGCATATTTTCAACCCAAACGATGGTTGCTTATCCCATCGTTACCAAATTCGGAATTTCGCGGAACAAGGCCGTGGCCATAACGGTGGGCGGTACGATCATTACCGATACCGCGGTACTGCTTTTGCTGGCCATAATTACCGGCACCCACGCAGGTAGCCTCCCGGCAGGTTTCTGGATCCGCATCGTTGTAGGGATGGTTGTTTTGCTGGTTATGATGTTTTACGTGGTTCCCCGGGTGGCAAAATGGTTTTTCATCCGGCTCGAAGGGGAGAAAACTTCCCATTACGTGTTTGTCATGGCCATTGTTTTTCTTGCCGCTTTCTCTGCCCAGCTGGCAGGACTTGAACCGATTATCGGTGCGTTTATTGCCGGATTGGCTCTCAACCGCCTGGTACCGCAGTCATCGATGCTGATGAACCGCATCCAGTTCATCGGGAATGCCCTGTTTATACCGTTCTTCCTGATCAGCGTGGGAATGCTGGTGGATCTTCGTGTCCTGGTTAACGGCCCTAAAGCGGTGTGGATTGCGTTCGTGCTGACGGTGGTTGCCCTGGTCGGGAAGTGGGTGGCTGCCAGGGTGACCCGTGAGATATTCGGCTATTCCAGAGCACAGGGATTGCTGATTTTCGGGCTTAGCAGCTCGCATGCCGCCGCAACCATGGCTGTTATCCTGGTGGGATTCAAGGCCGGGATCATTGATGAGAATATTCTTAACGGAACCATCGTACTGATACTGGTTACCTGCCTGGTTGCTTCCTTTGCCACCGAAAGGGCTGCTAAAAAAATCGTCATTTCGGAAGATATGCCTGATGAGAAAGCAGTGGAAGAGGTGCCCGTTCCCGAATCTATCATGATACCTGTTGCCAACCTCGTTCACCTCGAAGGTCTTATGGAGTTTGCTGAATTTATCCGTGACAACAGAAGTGAGCATCCTCTGCGCATATTATCGGTGGTCGACGAGGAGGGCGATGCTGAGTCCAAGCTGATCAGAACACGGAACAACCTGTTGAAACTGGTGCACGGTTTTGCTCATCCCGAATCCCGGGTGGAAACGCTTGTGGTTGCTGACCAGAACATACCGGCCGGGATCAACCGGATCAGCCGCGACCTCGATATCCAGACGATTATCCTGGGCTGGCCGATGAAAGAAACTTTTACTGACCTCATCTTCGGTCACAAAACCGAACATATCCTGGAAACCAGCGAGAAGTGTATCATGGTCTGCCGCCTGGTTAATCCACTGGTTGCCTATAAACGTATTGTGCTTTTCTGTCCGCCCCTGTCGGAGCTTGAGCAGGGATTTGATTATCAGGTTAAAAAGGTCGTGAAATTGAGTGCCGAGCTTAATATGGGCATTCACCTTTATGCCAATTCCAAAACACGCGAGCAGGTTTTCAGTATCGTAGCCAAAACAATTTACAATCCCGAAATCAGGGATTTTGACAGCAGGAAATGGGAGTATTTCAATTTGTTCCTGCAGCGCTCGTCATCCGACGATATCATTTTTATTTTCTCAGGACGTAAGGGATCCGTATCCTACCATCCTTATATGGACCACCTGGTTGAACGCGTGAGTTCAAATTGTACCAGCCAGATGGTGATCCTGGTCTATTCCGCCGTTAACCTCGGCGACGACAAGTACGACAAGTACCGTGATTTCTCCTCAGAGCCGCTCACCCGAAGCATGGAGACTTTTGAAAGGATCCAGCGTGGACTTGGTAAGATGATCCACAAAGCGGAGTAATATGCTTCGGGCAATTGTAACTTTCGTTACATTTGCCAGCCTATGCTCCTCAGAATATTATTAATCTCAATCGGTACGATTTGCCTGATCATCGGCATTACCGGGATCTTTATTCCCGGATTGCCAACGACTCCGTTTCTGCTTCTCACTGCCGGCCTGTACGTTCGCGGGTCAGATCGCCTCTATCAGGGCCTGATCCGGAACCGTTTCGTTGGCGGATATATCTCCGAATGGCAGAATAACAGGACTCTTAGCCGTAAAACGAAGATTGGTTCAATCAGCCTGATGTGGGTGATGATCCTGGTTTCAGTCACGATAATAATCCACTCACCGGTGGCACAGGTCATCGTTATCCTCACCGGACTGACCGGCACCTATATAATGGGATTTATTATCCCGACAGGACCCCGCCGGTAACGTCTATTTCTTTCCGATCAACCTTACAACTTTAGCTTCGCCCTGATGACCGGGGCCCTCGTCGAGCCACACCGTTTCCCGGGTGACAGTCAGTTTAGTGAGTTTCCCAAAATCAGTGACCAGTTGTTCAGCCGAAAAGAGCATTTCCGGATCTTTCGGGCCTCCGGAGGTCAGACCCAGCTGCTCCTTCCTGAAACCTTCGAGAATAATTGTGCCTCCGGGTGCCAGCGATTCTACCAGCTTTTCAAAGAATATGCCCCTTATTGATGGATGCAGATGGCAATATATAAGAGCAATCGATTCAAAACTGTTTGGCTCGGCTTCAAAATCCTCTATCAGCTTAACTTCAAAATCAATGGACACCCCCTTCTGGTCGGCCAGATCGAGGGCTTTGTCTTTGCCCACTTCGCTTGCATCAAAAGCGTGTACCTCCCAGCCGGTCTTGGCTGCATACACGGCATTGCGCCCTTCGCCGTCGGCGGGTAAAAGTATTTTCCCCGGATCCAGCTTGTCAATGGTTTCCTTGAAAAACCGGTTCGGCTCCTTTCCAAAAAGAAATTCTTCCGAATTATAACGCTCATTCCAGATTGTCATAGGGTTTTCATTTAGTGTTTAACACTTATACATACTAAAATTACAAAAGTTTCTGCCAGGGAATTATTCATTATGTTTTTTCCATTTTCGTATCTTCCGGCTCCTAAATTTTATACCTATGAAGAAAATCTACGGTGCATCATTCGGACTTGCCCTTACTGCCGCTGCTTTGCCGAGCTGTAAAGAGAAAGCTCCCGAAAAACCGAACATCCTGTTCATCATGTCCGATGATCATGCTTTTCAGGCTATTTCGGCATACGGCCATCAGTTGAATAATACGCCGAATATCGACCGGATAGCGGCCGACGGGGTAAGGTACAACAGGGCGTTCTGTACCAATTCCATCAGTGCACCGTGCCGGGCCGTTATTCTGACTGGCAAATTCAGCCACATGAATGGGCTTCGCGACAACAGCGACCGGTTTAACGGAGCACAGGCAACACTGCCGAAACTGCTTCGACCAGCCGGGTACCAGAGTGCTATCATCGGCAAGTGGCACCTGAAAACTGATCCTACCGGATTTGATTTCTGGCGCGTACTCATCGATCAGGGGCCGTATTATAACCCTGATATGAAGGACTCCACGGGTACCCACCGCTATGAGGGCTACACAACCACCCTGATCGGCGATATGGCCATCGACTGGCTGGACAGGCGGGATGAGAAAAAGCCATTCTTCCTGATGGTTCACAATAAAGCGCCACACCGTAACTGGATGCCTGAACCTAAGTATTTCAGGCTTTTCCGAGATAAAAAATTCCCGGTACCCGAGAATTACTTTGATGATTATTCCAATCGCGGTCGCGCGGCAAAAGAACAGGAAATGTCAGTAATCAAGGATATGACCATTAGTTATGACCTTAAAGTATTCCCGCGCGCAGGGGATTCCATAACCGGGGACGATAAAGCCTGGGAAGGCGGATTGAAACGGATGAATCCGGAACAGAGAGCAACCTGGGATCAGTATTATAAGGAGATCACGGATGATTTCTACTCGAAGAAACTCAGCGGTGAAGCATTGGCCTTATGGAAATATCAGCGGTATATGGAAGATTACCTGGCAGTTATACAAAGCGTGGATGATCAGGTCGGTCGTTTACTCGATTATCTGAAACAGAAAGGGCTCGATAAAAATACGCTGGTCATTTACACTTCCGACCAGGGATTTTATCTGGGCGAGCATGGCTGGTTCGACAAGCGTTTCATGTACGAGGAGAGTTTGCGCACTCCATTGGTGATGAAGCTTCCGGGCGTTATTCAGCCGGGTACCGTTTCTTCGGATTTGGTGCAGAATATCGATTTTGCTCCGACATTCCTTCGCCTGGCAGGCTTACAGGTAACCGACAGCCTTCAGGGCATATCCATGCTGAACGGCGAAAAGCGCGACGCGATCTATTATCATTATTATGAATACCCTGGTGTTCATGCAGTTAAGCGCCATTACGGAATACGGACCGAACGGTACAAGTTGATCCATTTTTATCAGGATAATGATGAGTGGGAACTGTATGACCTTGAAAAAGATCCCCATGAAATGAACAATATTTACAGTGATCCGTCCTATTCAGGATTAATCACAGAGCTAAAGATCAAACTGGTAAAGTTGCAGAACCAATATCAGGATGTCGAGGCTCTGTCAAAAAACTAGAGCCATGAAAATACGGTACGTTTCGTTACTGCTTCTATTCCTGCCTTTCGTTCAATTAGGCGCACAAAGCATTAAGGAAGACACTTATCGGTATTATGTCGCCAATGACTGGGATTCCTGGGAAAAGCTCATTACCGGCAGTCAATTGAACACCTTGGTTGCCTCCGACCAATATGATTTTGCGATGGCGCATTACGGCTTTATCGCCTGGTGCCTCGGGCACGACCAGAAATCGCGTGCCAAGCCCTATCTGGAGAAGGTGGAACAAATGACAGATGATTTGTTGAAACGATCTCCCGGTGATGCCCGCTTCCTGGCTCTCCGGGGTGCCTTGTTCGGTTTCAGACTTATTTACCAGCCGCATAAAGCGATGTCGATAGGTCCTAAAGCCTTGAAACACATAAACGAAGCCATTGAAAAAGATCCTCAATGTGCTCAAGCATGGATCGAGACGGGAAATATGGATTGGTCGACGCCGGCAATCTTCGGCGGTTCAAAGCTTGATGCTTTAATGGAATATGAAAAGGCCATTAAATTGATGGAAAAGAATCCCGATCTTATCCGGCACAACTGGTACTACCTGAATGTAAACATGATACTGGCCAATTGGTATCAAACCAGGGGACGCACTTTCGCCTCCCATGAGGTCTACCGCAAGGTGGTGCAGATAGAGCCTGAATTTTCCCGGGCTAAACAGGAACTGGCAAAATAAAAGCGGCCCCCGTTTCCGGAAGGCCGCTTGTTTTGGAAGGGTTTGGGTAACCGTTTATAACCGTATTATTTTTTGTCAACGTCCTTGAGATGCTCAAAGCCAGCCCCCTGGATATTTACCGAGGATGACAGTTTGCTGAGGTCTTTCATGTTAAGCTTGCCTGAAAGGTATACCAGCGCATTGTCTTCCTTGCCGCCAACCAGGATGATCAGCTCCTCAACGATATCCCCATTCTTTTTAGCCAGCATCAAAACTTCCTCGTCCGAACTTTTGGCCGTCATCAGCTCTTCATAATCTTTCTTGTCAAGCTGTGACAGGACCTCGTCGTACAGATTGATACCGCTTTTGTGATCCTCATCGGCAAGAATCTTGATTTCACGGATTCGGCTGAGAAATTCCTGCGATTCGCGGTCGTCATCTGCATTTGCCACCATCTTGAGCAATCCTCTGCTTATGGTAACCACGGTGAATCCTTCACGATCTTCATATTTCTTGAAAACCTTGTCGATTGCCGAATTCTGTGCCAGCGCCAACAAAGGGAAGATAGCGGCCAACAATAGTGTAATAGCTTTTTTCATGATCGTAATTTTTGATTGTTATTGTTTCTAATTTGTTATTCAATCTGTAGACGATCATGTCACGATTTTGTAACAGGTGCATCGAAATTTTCAAAATTTATGGTCAAAGCAACTTAAATGAATAATTTTTAATACTGATATACAGCTTATTAGAAGGGGCCTTCGGTAAAAATACAGACTGGGGGCTTTTTTTATTCATATATTCTGCTTTACCTTTGGCCCCGAGAAAAACAGCAAGTGAAGAACTCAAACATGATTATCGGTCTCCTCCTTATTAACGTCCTCCTCGTGGGGGAAGTTAACCGGGAAGGCTGTGTATAGTCAGAAAATATACCTAAGCATAGCTAAAAAGAACCTTCCCGGACAACCAGGAAGGTTTTTTTTTGTTATACCCATTTGCAATGACAAAACTTAAGAGCGATACAAGCACGGCAGGAAGAAGGATGGCAGGAGCCCGAAGCCTCTGGAGGGCTAACGGGATGAAGAACCATCATTTTGGCCAACCTGTTGTTGCCATAGTAAATTCCTTCACCCAATTTGTTCCCGGGCATGTTCACCTGCAGCATGTGGGCCAGCTGATCAAGGCTGAAATAGAAAAGCTCGGCTGCTTTGCCGCCGAATTCAATACCATTGCCATCGACGACGGCATTGCTATGGGGCACGGCGGAATGTTGTATTCACTGCCGTCACGCGACCTGATTGCCGACAGTATCGAATACATGTGCAACGGCCACTCGGTGGATGCCATGATATGTATATCCAACTGCGACAAGATCACCCCGGGCATGATGATGGCTGCCATGCGCCTGAACATCCCTGCAATCTTTGTTTCCGGCGGTCCGATGGAAGCCGGCAGGATAGGGGATCAGGATTATGATCTGGTAGATGTGATGGTAGCTGCTGCCGATGATTCGGTTAGCGAATCCCATCTGGCTGCCCTCGAGGAGAATGCCTGTCCGGGTTGCGGCTCCTGCAGCGGACTGTTCACGGCCAACAGCATGAACTGTCTGGCTGAAGCACTGGGATTAGCCCTTCCGGGTAATGGTACCGTACTGGCCACTCACGTCAACCGCAAGCGGCTGTTCGTGGAATCGGCAAAACACATCGTTGAAATGGCCAAAGCCTGGTATTTCAGCAACGATGCATCGGTACTGCCAAGGTCGATAGCCAGCCGTGAGGCCTTTCTGAATGCCATGACGGTTGATATCGCTATGGGTGGATCAACCAATACCATCCTGCATTTGCTGGCAATCGCAAATGAGGCTGGAGCCGATTTTACCCTCGCCGATTGCGATAACCTGTCGCGACGTACCCCGAACCTCTGTAAAATAGCCCCTTCCTCGCATTACCATATTCAGGATTTCAGCCGCGCAGGCGGTGTCATCAGTCTGATGGCCGAACTGAACAAAGGAGGTCTGATCAACACCTCATTGCAGCGTGCCGACGGGTTCACTGTGGCCGAGGCAATCGGACTTTACGATATCCGGTCGGCCAACGTATGCAGCGAAGCACTCACGAATGCTTTATCAGCTCCGGGCCGGCAAGGCATGAACCGGGAACTGGGATCGCAAGCCAGCACCTACCAGGCAACTGATACCGATCGCGCATCAGGATGCATCAGGGATATAGAAAATGCTTACAGTCAGGATGGCGGACTTGCCGTCCTGTATGGAAATATTGCCGAGAACGGCGCCGTGGTTAAAACTGCGGGCGTTCCGGCTCATCAGCGGAAATTCAGCGGTCCGGCCAAAGTTTTTCACTCCCAGGAAGATGCCGTTGAAGGTATCCTTGGCGGAGAAGTTAAAGCCGGCGATGTGGTGGTCATCCTGTTTGAAGGCCCGAAAGGCGGCCCGGGAATGCAGGAGATGCTTTATCCCACTTCCTATCTCAAGTCGAAGGGTCTCGATAAATCATGCGCACTGATCACCGATGGTCGATTCTCGGGCGGCACTGCCGGGTTGTCGATCGGGCATATCTCCCCTGAAGCTGCTTCAGGAGGTGCCGTGGGCAGGATCTGCAACGGAGACATGATTCATATCGATCTGGATTCCCGCAGGCTGGATACCGAAATCGTTAGAAATGAGGAGGTGAAGACCGCCAGACGGGTCGAAAGAAAAGTTTCGCGGGCACTGCAGGCATATGCTTACCTGGTAGGCCCGTCGCACCTCGGCGCCGTCCGCCAACCCATCCCCGAAACCTGATACCCGAAACCTGATACCTGATACCCGAAAATAATCATGACCGATATAAATACACTGATACCTGGCGCCGACGCGATAATACTGGCGCTGCAAGCTGAAGGAGTTGAAACGATGTTCGGCTATCCGGGCGGCGCTATCATGCCGCTTTACGATGCCATGTACCGGTTCGGGAACAGCCCGAGCCACATACTTACCCGCCATGAGCAGGGTGCCATACATGCCGCACAGGGCTATGCCCGCGTATCGGGGAAAACCGGTGTTTGCATAACCACTTCCGGACCGGGAGCCACCAACCTCCTGACCGGACTGGCCGATGCTTTTGCCGATTCCACCGCACTGGTATGCATCACCGGACAGGTAAATGCTCGCCTGATCGGGTCTGATGCCTTTCAGGAAGCCGATGTGCTTGGACTTACCACTCCGGTGACCAAGTGGAATATCAGGATAACTGATCCGGCTGAATTGCTGGAAGCTGTTTCCAGGGCCTTTTACATTGCGCGCACCGGAAGACCGGGACCCGTTGTTATCGATGTGGCAAAAAACGTATTGATCGAAAAAATACCTTACGATTATGAGATATGCACCGGCATGCCTTCTTATCATCCTGAACCTGTTCCCGATGATAAAAAGATACGCCGCGCTGCCGACTGGATAAACCAGGCCGAACGCCCCCTGATTTTCTGGGGCCAGGGTGTTCTCCTGGCTGAAGCTTCTGATGACTTGCGCCTTCTGATGGAGAAAACCGGCACCCCTGCCGCTTCAACTTTACTGGGCTTGTCGGCCATCCCCTCGGCTCATCCGCTGAACATGGGCATGCTCGGCATGCACGGAAGCTATGCCCCCAATGTTTTATCGGCAAAATCCGACCTGATTATTGCAATCGGCATGCGCTTTGACGATCGCGTAACCAGCGATCCCTCAACCTTTATTCCGAACGCAAGGGTTATACATATCGATATCGATGCTTCAGAACATGGTAAGGTAATCCAGCCGCACCTCGCGGTTGCCGGCGATGCCCGCACGGTTTTGAAAATTCTTGCTGAATATGTGGAGCCGGCCAGACATGAGGCCTGGGTTGCTGAATTCCATGCATTACGGGAAATTGAAAATAAGAAGGTGATGATCGATGACCTTTCGCTGGAAAAAGAAAAGATCCAGATGGGCGCCATAATCAGGAGACTGTCGGAACGATTTCCGCCCGATACCCTGGTGATCACCGATGTGGGTCAGCACCAGATGAAGGTTGCCCGTTACTATAACTTCAATACCCCGCGCCAGCTGGTCACTTCAGGCGGTTTGGGCACCATGGGTTTCGGATTGCCCGCAGCCATCGGAGCCAAGATCGGCTGTCCTGATAAGGCCGTTCTTGCTTTCATCGGTGACGGTGGATTTCAGATGACCATGCAGGAAATAATGACCATCATACAGGAAGGCACCGATGTGAAAGTCATCTTGTTGAACAACGGTTTCCTGGGTATGGTAAGGCAATGGCAGGAACTATTCTTTGCCAAGCGCTATGCCAGCACCGAACTTCTTAATCCTGATTTTGTTAAAGTAGTTGATGCCATGGGCCTTCCTTCAAGGCGGATAGTTACTTCCGGTGAGGTGGATTCGGCCATCGACTGGCTTTTAAACTCAAATGGACCGTGCTTCCTGGAGGTCGTCACGGATCCTGAGGAAAACGTATTCCCGATGGTTCCCGCTGGAACCCCGGTTTCAGAAATGTGGTTAGAAAAAATTAACACTAAATAGTATGAAAAACAGTTATCTCGTTACCGTTTACGCACATGACCGCATAGGTCTGCTGATGAGGATCGCTCAATTGGTTACGCGAAAGAACCTCAGTATCGAGCGTTTAACTTTGCATGAATCGGCCATGCCGGGTGTCACCTGGATCAATCTTGTTGTCAGGACCGATTCTCATACCATCAGTACCCTCGTAAAACTTCTGGAAAAGCAGATCGAAGTACTGCAGGCTTTCCATGTTGTTGAACCTGTAAAAACGAAGCAATTAATTAGTTAATATTTAAGAAGATGGCAGAAATGATCTTTGGCGGTGTCACCGAACAGGTGGTCACCCGCGATGAATTTCCATTGGAGAAAGCCCGGAAAGTGCTTGCCAATGAAACGATTGCAATTATCGGATATGGTGTTCAGGGACCGGGACAGGCACTGAACCTCAGGGATAACGGCATGAAAGTTATTGTTGGACAGCGTAAGGGTGGTGCCAGCTGGAAAAAGGCCGAAGCTGACGGTTGGGTCGAGAACGAAACCCTTTTTGAAATCGAGGAGGCTTGCAAACGGGGAACTATCATTCAGTTCCTGCTAAGCGATGCCGGTCAGATCGATGCCTGGCCAACGGTAAAAAAACACCTTACCGCCGGCAAGGCCCTATATTTCTCACACGGATTCGGGATCACCTTCAGTGAAAAAACAGGGATCGTTCCTCCAACTGATGTCGACGTGATCCTAGCCGCTCCAAAAGGGTCGGGGACTTCACTCCGCAGGCTGTTTGTAGCCGGCAAAGGCTTGAACTCCAGCTTTGCCGTTTATCAGGATGCTACCGGTAACGCACGCGAAAGGGTTATTGCCCTGGGTATCGGTATCGGATCAGGATATCTATTTGAAACTGATTTTCGTAAAGAGGTCTACTCCGATCTTACCGGCGAACGCGGCGTTCTCATGGGAGCCATTGCCGGAGTTTTCGAAGCTCAGTACAACTGCCTGCGTAAACACGGTCACAGCCCTTCCGAAGCATTCAACGAAACCGTTGAAGAGCTGACGCAGAGCCTTATGCCGCTGGTTGCCGAGAACGGTATGGACTGGATGTACGCCAACTGTTCCACCACCGCACAGCGTGGCGCCCTCGACTGGAGGCATAAATTCCGCAAGGCCGTGGAACCGGTGTATGAGGAATTGTACGAAAGCGTAGTCACCGGCAAGGAAGCCGAGATCGCTATTGAAGCAGGTCGTAAACCCGATTACCGCAACAAACTCGAAGCTGAACTCAAAGAACTCCGCGAATCCGAAATTTGGGCAACCGGCGCACAGGTACGCAAACTACGCCCCTAAACCAATTCGACAATTCGATAATTCGACAATTCGACAATTGCGGCTGGGTAAATAATTAGTAGTAAGGTCATTATCGAATTTACAAATTATCGAATTTACAAATTATCGAATTTACAAATTAATCTTATGGATCACTTATATATTTTCGATACCACTCTCCGCGATGGTGAGCAGGTGCCGGGATGCCAGCTGAATACCGTCGAGAAGATCGAGGTGGCGCTGGCCTTGGAGGCTCTGGGTGTTGACGTGATTGAGGCCGGATTTCCGGTATCGAGTCCCGGAGATTTTGAAGCCGTGGTGCAGATAGCCAAAGCAGTGCGGGAACCAATCATCTGCGGGCTCACACGCGCCGTGGATAAGGATATCGAAGTGGCTGCCGAGGCGCTGAAATTTGCCAAAAGGCCCAGGATCCATACCGGCATAGGAACATCACCCTACCATATTCAGCTTAAACTGAAATCGAACCAGGAGGAGATCATCGAGCGTGCCATTCATGCCGTGAAATATGCCAAAAGGTTTGTGGAGGATGTGGAGTTTTATGCCGAGGATGCGGGTCGTACGGACAACGTATACCTCGCCCGCGTGGTGGAGGCAGTGATCAAGGCCGGTGCCACCGTGGTGAATATCCCCGATACTACAGGCTATTGCATGCCTTACGAATACGGCGAAAAAATCAAGTACCTGATCGATAATGTACCGAATGTGCACAAAGCAATATTGTCGACCCATTGTCATAACGACCTGGGAATGGCCACCGCCAATTCGCTGGCCGGGGTCATGAATGGCGCACGGCAGGTGGAAGTAACGATCAACGGGATCGGTGAACGTGCTGGTAACAGCTCCCTCGAAGAGGTGGTGATGGCCGTGCGTACCCGCAAGGATTTTCCGGTTGTTACCACCATTAATACCCCGCTGATCATCCAGACAAGCCGCATGGTTTCATCACTCATGAATATGCCTGTTCAGCCGAACAAGGCCATAGTGGGACGAAACGCTTTCGCTCATTCGTCGGGTATTCACCAGGATGGCGTGCTCAAAAACCGCGAAAATTATGAGATCATCGACCCTGCATCTGTAGGGGTGGATGAATCCAGCATCGTTCTTACCGCACGCTCAGGCCGCGCAGCCCTTAAGCACCATCTCGACCGCATAGGTTACCACTACACCAACGGTAATCTTGATGAGGTGTATACGCGCTTTCTGGAGATGGCCGACAAAGCCAAGCAGATATCGGACTCAGATCTGCTGGAACTGGTCGGAAAAGACCAGACATCCGGAACCTATGTTTCTCTTAAACTGCTCCAAGTGCTGGCAGGCATGTCGACCACCCCCATGGCAACCGTTCACCTGATGGTCAACGGTGTGGAGAAAGCTGCAACTGCCGAAGGTAACGGGGCCTTTGATGCTGCCTTTAAAGCGGTTACCAAAGTGATTGATGAGCCTTTTGAGCTTGATGAGTTTCTCATTCAGGCCATTACCCGTGGCAGCGACGATGTGGGCAAGGTGCACGTGAGGATTAAAGGCCGCGACAGGATCTTTTACGGATTTTCGGCAGATACCGATATCGTTACCGCTTCAGTGAAAGCCCTGATCGATGCCCTGAATAAAATGACCGGCAGCTATGAAGAGTAAAACCCTGTTCGATAAGCTCTGGGACCAACACGAAGTTCTTTCTCTTGAGGACGGATCGTCGGTCATGTATATCGACAGGCATTTCATTCACGAGGTAACCAGTCCGCAGGCCTTTGCCGGCCTCGAGAAGAGGGGCCTGCCATTCTTCCGGCCCGGACAGGCCATCGCCACCATGGACCACAACATTCCCACGATCGGACAGGCGAACCCCGTAATGGGTCCCGAATCCAGCTTGCAGGTATCGCGGCTGGTCGAGAATTGCACCCGTCACGGCATTACCCTTTACGGCATGACACACCCGCGAAACGGGATCGTGCACGTGATTGGTCCCGAGCTGGGCCTCACCCGTCCGGGCATGACCATTGTGTGCGGCGACAGTCACACCTCCACCCACGGGGCTTTCGGTACGATAGCTTTCGGAATCGGAACCAGCGAAGTGGAGATGGTGATGGCCAGCCAGTGCCTGTTGCAGCGGCGGCCCAAAACCATGCGCATAACCATCAATGGAACTTTGCAGACGGGAGTGACGGCTAAGGACCTGATCCTATATGTTATTTCGCAACTGGGCTCCGGTGCTGGAACCGGCTATTTTCTGGAATTTGCAGGTGAAGCCATTCGGGCACTGAGCATGGAAGGACGCATGACGGTTTGCAATATGGCTATTGAGATGGGTGCGCGCGGCGGACTCATAGCTCCCGATGAGGTAACGTTTAATTACATGAAAGATAAGGAGTTCGCACCGAAAGGGACGGAATGGGAAGAAGCTATGGCTTACTGGCAGACTCTGAATAGTGATGAGGACGCTGCTTTCGACCGCGAAGAAACTTTTCATGCTTCCGATATTGCCCCGATGATCACCTGGGG
>CAYHCO010000021.1:53979-64314 GCA_964355105.1 uncultured Porphyromonadaceae bacterium | reverse complement strand
CCGATCAGGGGTACCTTAAGTTTCAGGGCGTGGTCCATGATCTTGGTAATTTTCCGGGCATGCATCAGCCCCAGTGATCCCCCTGCAACGGTGAAGTCCTGGGCAAATATGCAGAGTGGAGAACCGTATATCTTACCGGTACCCGTAATAACGCCGTCACCAGGCAGTTCTTTTTTGTCCATATCAAAATCGCGACCCTCATGCTGCGCGAAAAGATCATACTCCTGAAAGGAATCTTCATCGAGAAGGCCGATTACTCTTTCACGGGCGGTCATCTTGCCCATTGCCTGCTGTTTCCTGATAGCGGTTTCGCCGCCACCCTGAAGGATTTGTTCCCTCCGTTCGACAAATTCCTGCGTTTTACGTTTTAATGACATAGGGTTTAGGTTTAGTAAATATTAAATCCCTGATATTTAATTATTAAGCACAGAATTGCTCGTTTCCCCGGTACAAGATTACGAAAAAAATGTTTAGCGGAGCCTTTCGGAAGGCACATAAAAAAACCCCGCCGAGGCGGGGTTTTTTATATCGAGATAAGTATCAATTACTTAACAATCTCCAAAAGTTCAACTTCGAAAACCAGAGTTGCGTTCGGAGCAATTCCGCTTCCCTGCGGCGGGCGTGGGCCGTAAGCCAGGTCGCCAGGAATGAAGAGTTTGTATTTTGATCCGACCGACATCAGCTGAACACCTTCGGTCCATCCGGGAATAACGCCGTTAAGCGGAAATTCAACCGGTTCGCCACGGTCAACTGAGCTGTCAAATACTTTACCATCAGTGGTTGTACCGTGATAATGAACTTTTACGGTGTTGGTGGCAAGCGGTTTCGGGCCGGTTCCTTCACGCATAACCTCATACTGAAGACCGCTGGCGGTTGTTTTTACGCCTTCTTTCTTAGCATTATCGGCAAGCCAGGTCTGACCTTCGGCCAGTGATGACGCTGCTTTTTTCTCCATCAGGCTGGTAAAGAAAGCCTGCAGAATTGGGTTCGATTCTGCTTCGGTGATCTGAAGTTTTTCATTTGCATAAACATCCTGGAATGCTTTTGCGAATGCCTCCATGTTAATTTCTTCCAGACCCATGTTTTTTACATTGCTGGCCATGTTTACGCCGAGTGCATAACTGGCTGTATCAACAGGTGTTACTAATTTCACTGCTCCAATTTTAAGGGTTGAGTTTTTTGATTGACTACATGATGTTACGGTCACAAGGGCCATCATCAATAGCCCGACCAAAGTTTTTGTTTTCATTCTGATTCTAAATTTATTTGGCGCAAAGGTAATTGAATGTGAGAAATAAAAAAGGGGCCAGGAGGCCCTCTTTTTTACCACGATAATTTTGTATAAGGTTTATCCTTAAATGGTGAAATCGTTGATTTTGAAATGGTCTCTTTGTAGGCCGGCCAGGTGATTGTAAAGAATGTGTCGGCCTGGTCGAGAAGTTTTTTCAGTTCCTTCTCAGCCAGCTGAACGGCAGTTTTCTCGGTTGTCGACAAAGCGTCGAAACCGTTGGAAACTGCGGACAGGGCTCCGGTTACCTGCGATCTGAGATTATATTCCGCCGGTCTGGCGCGTTGAGTCTCAGTGGGCCTTTCGGGAGATATCCGGTTCATCATGGCAGCAAGCGTATCCTTGATCGTATTGGTTTCCTGCCTGAGGGCACGTACTTCTTCCGATCTGCCGGTAGGCAGTTCCTTAGTTATAAGATCGATGGCTTCCTGAGCCTGCTTGATTAATTCCATCACTGAAGTCAGCTTGTCAACTTTTTTCTGGAAGGCGAGTGCAAATTCTTTCCTTTCAACGAGATCAGACATTTTATAGGGTACGCGCGGATCTATCTGCACCTCGATCCAGGTGGAATCGGACTGGCCGGAATAAGAATACCTGACCATATATTTACCCGGGAACACCGACATGCCTCCCGGTTCCTGGCCGCCAGGGCGATCCTGGGTTGCACCCGGTTGCCTGAAGCCTTTTTCATCCAGTCGCCAGGAAGCCCTGTTTAAGCCGGCTGACGGAAAATCCTGAAGGGTGCGGATTTTTTCCCCGGAAGCATTGAAAATTTCAATCTTTACCGGCTCAATATTTCTTGAGGCATCTTCCCTCATTCCGAATCTCCCCCCGCCAAAACGTGCTGATCCGCCGCTGCCCATGCCGCCACCACCACGAGCACCTGATGCTCCGGCAGCTGAAGGCGCAGTCTGGGCTGCAGCCTGATCACCCTCAGCGGGTGGCTGTCTTTTTACGGGTTCCTTCACGGAATAATTCAGAATTCCGGACAGCGATTTGGTTTGACCGGAAAAATATCCGCTTCCGGCACCGTAAACGCCTGCCTGGCTCTTTGATCCGATATGGTAGGCAACCGGCGACGGGTAAGCGGCAATGATTTTGTCGAGCTGGGCAGCACCTTGTTTGGCGATGGCCCGAAGTGGCCTGATATCGTCGATAATATAAAGCGATCTGCCAAAGGTAGCGATGATCAGGTCATGCTCCCTGGGGTGAATCTTGAGGTCCATGGTGGGCACGGTCGGGAAACCGCGGGTCCATTTAGTCCAGATAACGCCATAATCTATACTGACATAAAGGCCTGCTTCCGTACCGAGAAAAATCAGGTTGGGCTCAACGGCATCCTGGTCAACACAAAGGGTGAATCCCGATACTTTAGTGTCATCAACCAGTCGTGCCCAGGTCTTGCCGTAATTTTTGGTATGGAAAAGGTAGGCACTGAAATCGTTTTGCCGGTAATTATTGATCACCACAAATGCCTCACCCGGATTAACGGCAGAAACGTGAATTTGCGGTATCCATCCGTTCTTGGGTGCGCCCTTGATATTTCCGGTGAGGTTGGTCCAGGTGGCTCCACCGTCGCGGGTTAGCTGAAGGTTGCCATCATCGGTGCCCACCCAGATCTCATCCTTGGTAATGGGGCTTGGGGTGATGGCAATGATGGTGCAATGGGTTTCGGCGCCGGTTATGTCGTAAGTGAGACCGCCGGTCTGGTTCTGCTTCAGCTTTTCAGGATCATTGGTCGTCAGGTCAGGAGAGATCAGGGTCCAGTTGTCACCGCGATCGGTGCTTTTGTGGACGAACTGGCTGCCGAAATAAATGGTCGTTTTGTTAAATGGATCGTGGGCAATGGCTGAGTTCCAGTTGAACCTCAGCTTGGTGCCTTCGGGATGGTTGGGCTGAATATCCTTGGTGTCGCCGGTTTCGCGATCGAACCTGCCTACATGTCCTCCCTGCGACATGGCATATCCGTGACGGTTATTTGAACTGTCGGCCATCATGTCGAATCCGTCGCCACCCATCACGGTCTGCCAGTGAAAATACTGGATCCCGCCACGTTGTAATACATTGCTGGGTCCGTACCAGGAACCGTTGTCCTGCAATCCGCCATATACATTGTATGGCGACTCAAGATCCCAGTTCACATGATAGAACTGGCCAAGTGGTAGATTAGTGGCAAACCTCCAGGTAACGCCCCGGTCCTGTGAGATGGCCAGACCGCCATCATTTCCGTCGATAATGAAATTATTATTCTGAGGATTGATATACCAGGCATGGTGATCGGGATGAATGCCCCGTGTTGACATGCTTTCGAAGGTAACACCACCATCTTCCGTCTTTGATACTCCGGAAAAAAGGTTGTATACACGGTCGGGATCCATTGGATCGGCATGAATCTCATGATAATAGAACGGCCGGTTGCTTACGTTCGTTTCGGTTGTCTTTGACCAGGACTGTCCGCCGTCGTCGGAACGGTACAGCGCATTTTTTGAACATTCGATCAGCGCATAGATCCGTTTATTGTTGCAACGGGGTATTGCCAGACCGATACGTCCTATCTCCCCTTTAGGCATTCCTTCTTTCTCGGTCAGCTTCTTCCAGTTTTTCCCGCCATCCCAGGTGATGTACAGACCGGAACCTGCTCCGCCTGATTTCAGAAACCAGGGCCAGCGCTGATGTTCCCACATTCCGACAATCAGCTTGTTGGGATTGACCGGATCCATGACCATGTCGCCCACGCCCGAAAGTTCGTTGGTGAAAAGTATTTGTTTCCAGGTATCCCCGCCGTCGGTGGTTTTGTATACACCGCGCTCAGGATGAGGGCCCCATGGTGAGCCGATGGCACCAACATATACGATATCAGGATTGGTGGGATCGATAATGATCCGGTGAATATTGCGGGTTTTCTCAAGCCCTTTCAGTTCCCATGTTTTTCCGCCGTCGATGGAGCGGTACACACCGGCACCCGAGTTAAGGCTGTTTCTGGGATTCCCTTCCCCGGTGCCCACCCAGATAACATCCGGATTGGCCTGATAGATATTTAAGGCTCCGATGGATGAAACGGCCTCTTTGTCGAACAAGGGTGTCCATTCCATTCCGCCGGATTCAGTTTTCCATAATCCGCCAGAGGCTGATCCGATATAAATGATGTTCGGATTTGTTTCAACCGCATCAATGGCAGTAACACGTCCGGACATGCCCGAAGGGCCGATGCTGCGCGCATTCAGACCGGTGAGCTTTTCCATGTCGAGCTTTTGGCCGGACACGGGAATCCAGGCCAGGATGATCAGGCTGAGAAGAAGATATTTTTTCATAGATCCTTGGTTTTGATCAAAAATAACAACCTTTCGCTTGGCTGGCAGATCTAAAAGGTTAAAAAAACTTAAAATCTTGTCAATAGATATTCAGTATTTTCACCGCCTGTGATTGAAATTTTGAATGATATCAACCTGCAGCAATGGATGATCCTTCTGTCCGTTGCACTGCTGATCGGCATGTCGAAAACCGGCATCAGCGGGGCCGGCCTGATCGTTGTTCCGATGCTGGCCTCTGGATTCGGTGCCAGGGAGTCCACCGGTATCATGATGCCCATCCTGATCATCGCCGATATTTATGCCGTATGGCACTACCATAAATTGGCCGAATGGAAACATATTATCCGGCTTTTGCCAGGAACGGTTATCGGAATTATTGCAGGGACGATTACCGGTAAACTGATTTCGGCGGATCAGTTCCGCATGCTGATGTCGGGGATCGTCATCCTGGCTTTGGCCATCATGGTTGCCCGAGATCTGTTGCGCAAATCAGACGAAATACCCACTCATCCAGCGTTTGCGGTATCGCTTGGAATTCTCGGTGGTTTCAGCTCGATGGTGGGGAATGCCGCCGGTCCGGTGTTTGCGGTTTACCTGCTGGCCATGCGATTGCCCAAAAATTCTTTCATTGCAACCGGAGCCTGGTTTTTCATGATCAACAACCTGATGAAGCTCCCGTTTCATATCTGGGTTTGGAAAACCATCACTCCCTATTCCCTGTCACTCGACCTGATATCCATCCCGGCAATTCTTTTCGGGGCCTGGGCCGGTATCCGTCTGACCAGGTTGTTTTCCGAAGGATCCTACCGGGTATTTGTCATCGGCATGACCCTGATATCTGTTCTCTTTCTTTTTTTCAGATAGTTAGCTGGGGATTGTTTTATCGTTTTTTTTTATTTTCTTCGGTACATAATATCTTAAAACCTAAGAAATATGAAAAAAATCCAGATTAAAGGCATTCTCATGGCAGGCCTGTTCTTATTAGCGGGACAAGTTTTTGGCCAGGATGTCACAGGCAAATGGAAAACCATCGACGATGAGTCGGGCAAGCAAAAATCGATTGTCCAGTTATGGATCAGCGGTAATCAGCTCTACGGCAAAGTGCTGGAAACATGGGATGACGATGGTGTTACCCCTACTAACAAGCTTTGCGATAAATGTACCGGTTCACTGTACAACAAACCGGTTCACGGGATGATTATCGTTCAGGGTATTACCAAGTCAGGTGATATTTGGAAGGGAAAAAAAGGTATCCTGGATCCGAAAAACGGTAAATTCTACGATGTAAAAATATGGCTCGAAGATGCCAATACCATGACTGTCAGGGGTTCTATCGGACCTATTGGCCGGAAGCAGACCTGGTACCGGGTGAAAGAATAAGGCAGGAGGGCAAGAGGGCAAAAAGCTTGCCCCGGACCTGATCCGGGGTCAAAAGTAAAGTCTTAAGGCCTAAGGAAGAAAGAAAAAAGAGGCCGTCTCGGGATGAGGCGGCCTCTTTGCAATTTAGAGCTGACAGGTTTTTAGAGCTGACAGGTTTTTAAAACCTGTCAGCTCTATGTTTTTTAATCTTCATAGGAGAAGCGTCTGCGTTCGTTGGCCTTATTGACCGTGTTGGCATCGAGTACCCAGATTCCGCGGCCGTGGGTGGCGATGACAATCATGTTGTCGCGCGGATGAACAATCAGGTCATGCACGTAGGTGGTTGGCAGATTGCCCAGCACTTCCCAGCTGTCGCCACCATTCTTTGAAACATACACTGCCATGTCGGTACCGGCATACAGGATATTGCTGTTGAACGGGTCCTCCCGGATGACATTGACCGGTCCGAGTGGAATATTACCGGAGATATCCTTGAAGGTTGCACCATAGTCTTCAGATTTCCAGATGTATACCTGAAAATCATCGTCGCGCTTGCCGTTCTGGGTTACATAAACGCGTCCCATCTTGTATTTTGATGCCACAACGCGGCTGATCCAGCGGTTGGGAGCCAGTTTCGAGGTAAGCTCATTCCAGGTGGCACCTCCGTCTTTGGTCATGTGCAGACGGCCGTCATCGGTTCCTGCATAGATCAATCCGAATTTCAGGGGTGATTCCGAAACTGAGAAAAGAGTCTGATATTGGATATCGCCCAGCTTTTTTGGGTCGTTGTAGGTTAGGTCAGGGCTGATCTGCTTCCAGGTATTGCCCTGGTCGTTCGACATGAAAAGGTATTGCATCCCGTGGTAAACAATATCAGAGTTGTGAGTGGACAGGATGAAAGGTGCCAGCCACTGGCCGCGCAGAGGCGGTTCATTGTCGAAAACAGTGGGGAGTATGCCTTTATATTCGCCGGTTGCCAGGTTTGCCCGGTTGATGCTTCCGTAGAATCCTGCAGAATAAACAATATTGGGATCACGGGGATCAATAAAATGGTTGCTTCCTTCGCCACCCGGAGCGCCCTTGAACTCGACCGGACGGATCTTGTCGCGACCGTCCGAGAGGTCAACCGTTCCGGCGTAGCTTCCATGGTCCTGAACCGAACCGTATACCTTGAATGGGGTTCCCATATCAAAGTTAAGGTTGAAGAACTGGATAACAGGAAGATTATCAGTAAATTGCCTCCAGTTTTTGCCTTTGTCATAAGATATCACAATGCCACCGTCATTCACATTAACCAGGAAATCGGTATTGTTCGGATCGATCCAGAGACCATGGTGATCGCTGTGCATGCCTCGGATACCCTTGAAAGTCTTACCTCCATCGGTAGAAACGTTCAGCCCCAGGCCCATGGTGTATATAGTGTTTTCATCCTTGGGATCGACTCTCATCTGCGCAAATACCCAGCCGTAGGTGGCGGAATGGTATTGCATGTACCTTTTCATCTCAGTGGTGGAACCGCTTACCTGAACCCAGTTTTTACCCTGATTGTCGGTACGGTAGATGGTTGCACCTTTGATGGTTCCGCTTGATGGACGTCCGTAAGAATCCGTTGCATTGCCATCACCCTCTTCAGCTACTTTTTCGTAGTTGTCGACAAAAGCATATAAAACTTTGGTATTGGAACGGGCAATATCGATCCCGATCCTTCCGCGGAATTTTGGCTCAGGAATGCCTGCATTGATTTGCTCCCAGCTTTTCCCGCCATTGGTAGTTTTCCAGATTCCTGATCCGGTATAGCTATCCAGTGTACGCGGATCGTTCCACTTGTTTCTGATTCTCTGCCAGGTGGTTGCATACAAGGTATTGGGATCCGATGGGTCGATTACCAGGTCGATCGCACCGGTCATCTCATTTACGTAGAGCACCTTTTCCCAGGTTGTGCCTCCGTCGGTTGTTTTGTACACACCCCGGTCGGGATTAGTTGTCCATTCATGTCCGGAGGCGGCAACGTAAACGATGTCGCTGTTTTTCGGGTTTACTGCGATGCGGGCAATGGTAAAGGTGTTTTCGAGGCCCATATGCTTCCAGGTTTTCCCACCGTCGGTAGTCTTGAAGATTCCGCATCCTGCCTGCGAACTCCTGAAAATATTTGCTTCACCGGTGCCAACCCACAACACTTGCGGGTTTTGCGGATCCAGCGCTATGTCGCCAATGGCCGTTGATACCTGCTGATCGAAAATCGGTTCCCAGGTGACTCCGTCGTTGACTGTCTTCCATACCCCGCCCGAAGCGGTTGCAACGTACATGGTGTAGTTTTTCCCGCGGGGCTCAACAACTGCAACGTCCGTACACCGGCCGCTGATATTGGTCGGCCCGAGGAATTGCCATTTCAGGTCCTTGAATGAAGAGGCGGCTTTCATTGCCGAGTACTTTTCAAATTGCGCCAGGCGCTCTTTACCTGTCAAAACAGGTGATTTTGCCTGCTGGGCGTAGGTTGCCGGTGAAAACGCGAACAATCCTGCAGCCAGAACTCCAGTAAGCAGCCGATACATGATTTTCATAGATTTTGTTTGTGTGTGTAATCAAAAATAAGCTAAATCGATATTGTTTACGGTGTTTTTCAGTTGATAATTAAGTTATTTTAACAATTGAATTGCTGTTCGCACCGATGTTAAACAAAAGGGTGTGAAGTTTGTATGGGGAGATAAGATTATATAAACATGTCATTTAATTATTCAGGAGATTTAAGAAAAGTGCGGGTTGAGTCGGTGCGTGAAATCGCCGAAAAGGTTTATGTGCTGGAATACAAGCGTTTTTACGAATTCGAGGCCGGGCAGATTATTTCCATTGCACTGACGGCCGACGATTCGCCGAGGATGTACTCGATCGCGAGCGGCGAAAAGGATGAAAATATACAGGTATTGTTCAATGTGGTCAGCGAAGGTGTTTTAACCCCGGCTTTGTCGGAGTTGAAAGCGGGAGATTTCCTCTGGACCTCTGCCGGTTTTGGAAAATTCACCGACCATTCAGGCAAGGCGTGGTGGATAGCTCAGGGGACCGGTGTGGCACCGTTCGCTTCGATGTTCCGCTCTGGCCATCGCGATGGTAAAGTTCTGATTCACGGCGGCCGCTACCGGGATTCATTCTATTATGCAGATGAGTTTGCCCCAATTTTGAAGGAAAACTATATACGTTGCTGTTCCCGGGACACAGTTCCGGGCGCGTTTCATGGACGGGTGACCGATTACCTGGCCACCGTGGAATCATTTCCGGCGGACGCATTGTACTATCTTTGCGGCAGTTCGGAAATGGTTGTTGAATCGCGGGACCTGCTGATCAGTAAAGGGGTTCCCTTTAATAAAATTATCGGGGAGATATACTTTTGATGGAAGAGCTGGTTAAAGAGCGTTTATTCGGAAAATCACCGGAGGAAGTTGCAGAAGTCTGCGCCGGGCTTGGTATGCCGAAGTTTTCTGCCGCGCAGATTGTGGACTGGCTGTACAAGAAGAATATCAGTACGATTGATCAGATGACCAATCTTGCCGCCAAATCCCGGGAAGCGCTGAAAGAAAAATATGAAGTGGGATTGTATGCTCCTTCGAAAGTGGAAGAGTCGGTTGACGGGACCAAGAAATATCTTTATCAGTCCGGTATCCGCAAATTTGTGGAGGCTGCGTATATCCCTGATGGAGAGAGGGCAACGCTGTGCGTTTCGTCGCAGGTGGGATGCAAGATGGGATGCCTTTTCTGCATGACCGGCAAGCAGGGATTTCAGGGTAACCTCACTGCCGGTGAGATCGTGAACCAGATTCACAGCCTTCCAGAGCGCGATAAGCTGACCAGCGTGGTTTATATGGGTATGGGTGAACCGTTCGACAATCTTGAAAATGTCCTGCGCAGCATACAAATTTTGACGTCCGAGTGGGGCTACGGCTGGAGTCCGCGGCGCATAACGGTATCTACCATCGGCATTATTCCGGCTATGCAGGCTTTTCTGGAACGCTCAGAGGCTAACCTGGCAGTAAGCCTTCATTCTCCTTTTGAGGATGAACGGAGAATGCTGATGCCGGTTGAGCAGGTATATCCGCTTCCGGAAGTATTGAAAACTGTCAGGTCCTGGGATTTCGGCCGTCAGAGAAGAATATCTTTTGAATACATTTTATTTAAGAACCTGAACGATACGCCGCGCCATGTCAAGGAACTGGCCCGCCTGCTGAACGGTCTCCGGTGCCGGATCAACCTGATACGCTTTCATCCGATTCCGGGAACACCGCTTGAGGGTTCCGACGACCAGGCGGTTCAGGCATTCAAGGATGCACTGAACAAGAAGGATATACTGACTACCGTTCGGGCATCGAGGGGTGAAGATATCTGGGC
>CAYHCO010000021.1:0-53879 GCA_964355105.1 uncultured Porphyromonadaceae bacterium | reverse complement strand
CGCGTGACCGTTGCTGAACAAGATGTAGCGGAAATTATCCGGGCTGAAAGAAACGGTTTCGACGCCATTCTGCTGGATGTGGACAATGGACCCGACGGGCTGACCCAGGAAAGCAATAACTGGCTTTATTCGGCGCCCGGCCTGAATGCCGCCCGTACTGCACTGAAATCCGGTGGTGTATTGTCGGTATGGTCTGCGGGCCCCGATGTGAGGTTTGCTAAAAGGCTCAGGCAAAACGGATTCAGGGTTGATGAGCGTGTAGTACATGCCCATGGATTTAAGGGGGGCAAATGTGTTATCTGGCTGGCCGAGCGCCTGAACCGGTGATCATTTTACCGGACTGTTTATCTGAAAGGATTTTTCTCCAAACACCCATTTGCCGTCCTGGTCGAATCCAAAAATCCGGATCGTAAAATCACCGTACAAATCATTCAGGTTAAAATTGATCCTGCCTTCCGGTTCTGTCAGCGAAACATTCCAGAGAAGTACAGGATCGAGCAGCGGCATGGAGGATGCCCCCTGATTATCGGGCACCCCGACCGGCTGGCCCGCAACCGGCGGAAGAAAGGTTCCGGCAACCGATTGGGCAGGCAATTTAAGTCCGGCAAAATCGCCATTGCGTGAAATGAAGTTCACCACGGAGGAGAAAACATAATTCCCGTGGATATATACCCTGTTTTTAACTTCAATAGTCCTGATCCTTCCCGGAGGGAGGCTTAGAAGTTCCTGCTGTGAGGTCAGTGGAATGCCATCAATCAGGGTTAGCGTTTCGTAATCCCTTGCAAAAGATTGGTTGCTGTAAACACTGATCCGGGCCTTGCCCCCTTCGCGGTTAACCAACACATCGGGGACCACCTCATAAACAACTTCACCCACATTGGCCAGCTCGATGTAGTTATCGGTGTGGATAGTCCGGTCGGCAGGGTAATAAAAGGGATTTTTCCTGATTACGGACTCGGCACGCGCCGGCTCTGGATTTGAAGGGACCTTGTATAAGTTGGCGAGCTGCAGGTTAGTGTTAAGTTTTTGCAGATACTTTTTCTCCTCTGCGTTGAGAGTGAGGGCTTTATTTTCCGGTTTGAATGGTCTGTCGTCAAAATCGGGAGTGACTTCGATGGCCCAGGTTGAATCCGGCTCCGCAATGAAGGAGAGAATGTATTCGGCCGGTCGGCTGCTGGCTTCCAGGTTAAAGTAGAACAGGCCGTCGGCATTTGTTTTGATGGCATCGAAAGTGTTGGTGGCAGTAAGTGCCAGGGCGATGCCGGTATTGGGAATGCCTTTCCCGGTGGACTTATTAATTACCCGGCCGCTGAGTATGCCTGAACGCGTTTCTGGCAGGAAAAGTATTTTGGATGGCTCAGGGGTTGCGAGGTCACCGAAACTCATATCCAATCCTGAATTAATCCCAGGTTCGCTCAAGCTGACCATAGCCTTGAGGAATACAGGTTTTCCTGATCTGACCGGTCCGGGAAGTTCGTATCCGGCCTGACAGGCCGACCTGATTTTCAGCCCTGATTCGTTGAAGCTGATGCTGATCGCGCCGGGCTTGGTGGCCGTGGGAGCAGTGGCAGTATAAGTCTCGGTAATCTTGACAGTGTTCAGATCGGCAGGATTGATCACTTTAATGGCTGCAACGGCAAATTCCGTTTCCGGAAAGTTGCGCATCCAATGGGTGTATGCCCTTACGTAGTACCAGCCCGATTTTAATTCCGGGCTCAGGGGGATGGATCCGCTGACCTGGGAATTCACGAGCTTCAGGTTCATTCTTGTCAGCCTGTTGCCGAGTGAATCGATCAGCTCAACACGGATGTTTTTACTTAATTCAGAGGGTTGTCGGGTACCTTTTTCGAATACGGCGGCCTGAAAGGCAACCTGCTCTCCTGAAAGCAGAACGTGGCGGCTGACGGTGAGCCATACCATCTCCCGGAATGAGCTCGTGAAGCTCACAGTAGGTACCTGTGCATGCAGCCCGCTGCTAGGCAGGAACGCCAGGAGTATCGGGAGCAATAACAAGATGATATGCTTTTTTTTCATGGCCATTTGTCATATTTATCCTCCCAGAATGGAGGTTTTTCCAATGTGCCGTCCCGAAGCCTGCAATCGTAGCAGGAGGGGCTGGCGGTCATGAAAACGTTCGGGCTCTGCTCAGTTACGAAAGAGCCTGCCGGCAGCCTGTACCAGGGGAAATCCCGCGTGCCTACCTGCATCAAAATACATTCCACGGGGACAACCGGAAAATCAGCAGGTCGGTCAACAAATACCCGTCGGACGGATACGCCCGCGACCTCAAAAATTCCCGCGACGTATACCGCGGGATCCGAAGTGCAGTGGATATTACCCTCGATCCGGAACGGCTGTGTTTCATAGAGACTGCCGGTCTGGCTGACGAGCTTCGTAATGTTTTCCCAAAAGTCATTGGCAGATTGGTTGATGGTGTATTGCCTGACATTCAGGCTGTAACGGATGGTGAGCTCATCGCCGTACTGCGATTCAAAATTGAGCGGCGCTTCAACAATCCGGTTCTCCGTGAGGCCTTTCGTATTGGCGATAAATATTCCGTTAATATTCTTCGATTTCCAGCAATCCCGGATCAGCCGGTTGCTGGCTACCACATTGGTGCGGCCATTCCATTGGTGGGTGGCGAGGTAAGGGACCTGGTAGCGGAAGGTGGCATCCATGGTCCAACGGTAATAGGAAGGACCGGTTCCCCCTGCATGCGTACTGGCATAGAAGCGGTATCCGTCGATCACCAGCCCATCCTCACTTCGTTTTTGCAGGATATGTTTGCAACTGATGCTGTCGATGGGAGTCGACTGTTGAAGTTCCTGATAGTCTGATTCGTATGTATTATTGTCAACTATGACGGTTAGTCGGTAACTTTTCCCTGATGCAGGTCTGAATTCATCCGGGAAGCGGTAGGTCCCGGGGGCAACCTCCCCGCAGGTGAAGCCGGTGCCGTCGCTGCAATCTATTCTGGCAAAGGCATTCGAAACTCCTTCGGGCTTGTAAGTCAGCCTGCCGCCCGATTCGGAAACAATAGGCGCACTCAGCGAAATGTGCACCTCAGGCCGACTGGCAGTATCGTCGGATATCAGACATTCGATAAACAAAACCTTGGCATAACCGGTGGTTTCCGGAATGAACCGTTCAACGCATGAGGTGATCAGCGCCAGGCAGGCAATCAATATGATTCTATTCCACCGCATAATTGCCTAATTTGAACTGATAGCTCACCGTAAAGATCGGTACGCCGTAAATGGATAATTTATAGCCTTTTATATCAATATCTTCCTGGACAAAATAGACCGAGTAGGCGTTTTTTCGGCCTGTGAGGTTATAGATGGAAAATACCCAGGATCCATGGGCAATTTTCTTTTTCAACAGATTGCCTTCAATGGTCATGGCCAGGTCGGTACGGAAATAATCGGGAATCCGGTATTCGTTGCGCAAGGAGTAATTAATGACCGGCACCCCACCCACATAGAGGAAACCCGTGGGATATGTTATAGGCCGGCCGGTATTGTATACGATATTTGAGGAGATGCTTACCCTTCTGGATAATTTCAGGCTGGCCACCACATTCAGTGCATGCGGCTTATCGTAATTGGCCGGAAAGGTAAGACCGTTGTTGATTTTTTGCCAGATCTCAGGACCATCGACGGTTACCATCGACCGTGACCACGCGTAGCTGATCCAGCCGGTGAATCTCCCGGAATTTTTCTTGAGCAAAAACTCGATACCCCAGGCTTTCTGGTCTCCCTGCAATACCAGGGTTTCAATATCCGGCGAAAAGGTAAGTTCCGCCCGGTCCTTGTATTCGATAATGTTTTTTACCGTTTTGTAATAAACCTCCGCGGAGGTTTCAATCGATGAATTGTTGAAATTCTTGTACAAACCCAGGCTATACTGATCGGCAACAGGCGGGGCTATGAACGGGTCAACCAGTTTCCATCGGTCGGTGGGAGAAATCGCAATGGTATTGGAAAGCATGAAAAGGTACTGCCGCATTTTGTTGTAGCTGGCCTTGACCGATAAATCAGGGTTCAGCTGGTAATTAAGGGATACCCGATATTCCGGACCCGAATAATGCTTGATCGTCTTGCCAAAGCCGTAACTCACGGTATCGATAATGTTGCCGTCCTCAAAAGGCACATTATCCGGATACTGGTTTATCGTGTTGGGGCCCAGATAATTAAAAAAGCTATACCGCAATCCGGCGTAAAGGGTAAGATTCTCAGTTACGGAAAATTCATCCGAGGCGTGCAGGGCGTATTCCAGTCCGCTCTCCCTCCCAAAATCGATGGGCGCAAAAAGTGATGCGCCTCCGAATGAATTCAGGATACCCTGATCCAGGTTATGCAGGATGATATTGCCACCGAATCCGGTTTTGTGACGGATAACCGGATAACCGGTGAATTTAACCTTCAATTCCTGCGACCGGACCTTGAATTCATGCTCAAACGACTTTGATGCCATCTCGTTGTTGGCCTGGTAGTTCGAGTAATTACTCAATACGGCAGCCGCTTTCATGGTCCACCGGTCGCCAAGCCGCTTGTCATATATGAGCGAGGCTCCGAGATTGGCGTACCGGTATTGGTTGGAATTGGACAGGGAGAACTTATCCTTGCTGTAATAACCGAACAATTGCCAGGACGACCTGTTTTTACCGATAACATGTATGCCCGACATAAAATCGTAAAAAGAACCCTGCCTCTTGGTCAGCTCGGCATCCTTTAGCCGGTTGAGTATCCAGTCGGAATAGGTTGATCGGGCACTGAACATGAATGAGGCCTTGTCTTTTACTATTGGAGTCTCCAACAGAAGTGAACCGGTAACCGGACTGATGCTTCCGCGTGCGCCGAAATCCTTTTTGTTGCCTTTCCGGGTGCTGATGTCGAATATGGAGGCGAGCCGGCCACCGTATTCAACCGGGAAATTGCTTTTATACAGGTTCAGTCCGTTTACCATATCAGGATTAAAGGCGGAGAAGAAGCCGAAGAGGTGACCGGTATTGAATACCGGTATCTCATTGATAAGAAACAGGTTCTGGTCGGAGGCGGATCCTCTGACATTATACCCTGCCGATCCTTCTCCGACTGTTTGGACTCCGGGCATCAGGTTGGCAACCTTGAAGATATCGCGTTCGCCCATCACCATCGGGATGCTTTTCATGTCACGGGCGGTGATGCTTTGGAATCCCATCTGCATACCCCTGACATTCTGGAATTTATCTGATCGTACGATGACTTCCCTCACATCGGTCAGTTTGCTCTCCAATTCAATGTTTAGCACCCCTGATCCGTTCATCTCAACCTGGTAAAGCCTGGGATCCATGCCGAGGCAGGAAATCTCCAGCTTATAAGATTTGCCCGACTGCAGGGGCAGTGAATAGGCACCTTCGCCATCGGAAGTAACTCCGCCATTGGTGCCCGATATCATTATGGAGGCTCCTGCCACCGGTTCTCCGTTAGCCCGGTTGGTGATCCTCCCCGAAAGGAAGCTGGGGCGTGAATCCTGAGTTTTGCTTTTCGTTCCGACAGATACTTTTGTCACCGTTTTTTCGTACGTATTCTTGCCGATGAAGGAAGGGCCGGCAGGTTTTCCTTCAGTTTCGCGCCGGGAAGGACTGGCGGTGGCAGGTTTAATATCCTGAAGTCCTGATAGGGACCTGGTTCCGGTGATGAAGAATTGACCGTTTCCCCGGTAATAAATGTTTATTCCACGCGGCTGAAATAATTCAGTCAGCAATTTGCCGATATCAACACTGTCGCCGGTTGCTGTGACCCTGATTCCTTCCACCCATTCGGGTTTATAATAGATGTAAATGCCATTGCCGGTGCGGAGTTTATCGGCAAATTCGGTAAACGGTACCGCATGCATATCCATTTTAACGAGAACGGGTTTTTCCTGAGCATTTGAACTCAGGAATGCGGTAAACAGGATGATGATTATTGCAGCGGCTCTTTTCATTTCTCCTGAATCAGCATTGTATTGCAATAATTCACCAATTGGGCATGGCTCTGTTTGTTCTTGTTGAACCTTAACTTTTGAGATCTGACATATCCCTGCAGTGCAGCCTTAAATTGCGGGAATTGCCTGTACAGGGCTGATTTCCCCTGATAGGCAATAAGCTCATTGCTGGCCAGCAAGTACATCCGGGAAAAGGGTTCGTAGAAATAACTGGTATTGCCGTTGACCGGCACTTTCAGCGATTTTGTTTCCAGCAGGAGCAAGGTTACGGTCCCTTCGGCCAATACCTCACAGAAACGGGAATTCTTTTTGGGATCGGGCGACGGAAAATGAATGAATTTTCTTCCGTCCAGAGTAAATGTATTGATACGGTCTTTGTTCAGCGAAATCTGAAAAGGCGATCCGCTAAAATTTAAAGTATTTATAATCAGTTCATTATTGCAGATGTCGTATCTTAAGAGAAGTGTATCGAACATCATGCTATCGATGGTAACCGATCCCCTCTTCCAGTCGAAGTCGCCATAATATGGATTTCCGGTGGTTGATTTCGGTGAAGGATCCTGATAAAAGTTACCGCTTATTAATCTTGAATCCACCTGATAAAGCCGGTCGAATTTCTTGAATGCCTCCCTGGAATCAAAGCTTGATACTGAGGTTTGTGCCACAGCCAGCCCTGGTGCCATGATCAATAGCATCAAGGTCCCGGTCAGGCCTGGAAGGGAAGGAAACCTCATGGGTAATGGCGATTTGTTAACCTGAATAATAGAATGTGAAGGTAGGTGCTATACCCAAGAATTGCAACCCGGAGCGGCTTTTCAGTAACTGATCATGCTGATAAACATAAATAGCCGGTAGGATTGAACAATTGACCGCCCGGTCTGTTTAACCTATGATCATTCAATCCATTGATAAAATGCTGAAAAACAGTACCGTTAAATACAGGACATTGCTGGCTGCCATGAACTCGGCTGCCAACGGCATTATTATCACGGATTTGAAAGGCATTGTAACGTGGATAAATCCAGCTGTCACGAAGCTAACCGGTTATGAATCAGGCGAGATTGTTGGTCACAGCCTGAAGATGTTGAATTCCGGCGTTCAGAGCCCTGAGTTTTTTCGGGATATGTGGATGAAGATACTCAAAGGGGAGGTCTGGCATGATGAGGTGGTTAACAGGCGGAAGGATGGCACTTTGTATACCGAGGAAATGACCATAACCCCGGTGATGGATTCCCGTGGAAAGATCTCACAGTTTGTTGCCATCAAACATGACATCACCGAGCGAAAGAGGCTTGAGCAGGTTGTTAATAGTGCACACCGGAGGATGGAAGGTGAACTGAATGTGGCCAAGGATATCCAGATGAGCATGTTGCCTCTGAAATTTCCGGCATTCCCGGAACGTGAGGACATTGATGTTTATGCCAGGCTCATACCCGCCCGTCAGGTTGGAGGTGACTTTTACGATTTTTATTTCATCGATGAGGAGCATTTCTGTTTCGTAGTAGGCGACGTATCCGGCAAAGGAGTTCCTGCCGCTTTGTTTATGGCGGTAACCAAAGCCCTGATCAAGGCATCGTCGGCCAATGAGATGTCTACGGCCAACATTCTCACCCATGTGAATAATGAGATCAGCAGGGATAACGACAATAACATGTTTATCACCGTTTTCATGGGGATCCTCAACACAACCACCGGCTACCTGGTTTATACCAATGCCGGTCACAATCCGCCATTTGTTTTACGCAAGGATGGTACTCTTCTGAAATTGCCTGAAATGCACGGTGTGGTTGTCGGAGCTTTTCAGGGGGTGGAATACCGCGAAACCGTTCTGCAGCTGAACCGCGGAGATGCCGTGGTCGTTTTCACCGACGGGGTAACCGAAGCTCAGGATTCGCAAGGCAGGTTGTATTCCGATGAGAGGCTGGTCAACCTCCTTGGCAGTTCCCGCTTTGACACCTGCAACCAGTTCGTTGACCGGATATTCCAGGATGTTATTGGCTATGAGAACGGCGCCGACCATGCTGACGACATCACGGTACTGAGTATGCACTTCAGGGAGCAAACCGCCGATTCAGTGGTTGATTACCTGTTTACGAGCATCAATAACGAAATCAGCGAGATTGCCATTCTGACGGCAAAATTTGAAGAATTTGCGGGCAGGCACCATGTCCCGGCCGAGGTCCTGCAGAAGATCAATATCGTTTTTGACGAATTACTGTCGAACACGATATCTTACGCTTTCCAGGACAGTCAGGTGCATGAAATTGAAATCAAGATCAGGTTTTATAAAGAAAAACTCATCATAACGATTATGGACGACGGCACCCCGTATAATCCTTTCGACCGCATGGCTCCGGATACCACGCTGGGACTGGATGAAAGGGAGATTGGCGGATTGGGCGTTCATCTCGTAAAGCTGCTGGTTGACGATTATCATTACGAATACAAGAAGCAGGTGAAGAAAAATTTTACGACCTTTAAAAAACATATTTAAACGATACGGGCCATGGACATCAAAGTAAGGGAAAAGGGCGATACCAGTATAGTGGAGATTGCCGGAAGGATTGATACGGTTACCTCACCGGATGCAGAAGTTGCCATCAACAAAGTCCTCGATGGCGGATGCAGCAAGATCATCATTAACCTGGGTGAGACTGAGTACATGAGCAGCTCGGGCCTGAGGGTTTTGTTGGTTACAGCCAAAAAGATTTCTGCTATCTCAGGTAAACTGAAGATATGTCAGCCCAATCCTGTTGTTAAAGAGATATTGGATATTTCCGGTTTCAGCACAATTCTCGATGTACATGAAACCGAATCTTCCGCTCTATCTGCGATTCAGCTTTAGGTTGCCGGCTGCGCCAAGCAGGCGCCGCAGCCAATCGAAATAGAGGGCAAAATAAAGTAGCACAATCATCAGCACAATCACAGCCGAGTTGAATGTGAAGGTGGAGATTTCCATATTCCCGATTCGTTTTACCGGTGCATAAAATTGTGCCCGCCCCAGATGACTTTCCGGTGCTCTGAAAATCGGGGCCACCTTTACCAGGAAACGGTCGCCGGCTAAAATCACCGCATTATCCACATTTTGGTTGGTAAGTAATGTTGCAAGTGCAGTATTGTTGTGCATTTTTTTCAGATCGAGCAACTCCTCCTGCCCGATAGAAGCAATCAATTCGTTGGTAATCTGATCCTTGCGGTGCTCGGCATCACGGTATAATTTCTTGTAAAAGGTCCGGAGCCGGTCGAGATGCCTGACCGCACTATCGCCAACTTCCCGGTTGAAAGCAGTGACATTGAGGCTATTGTATAAGCCGAAAGCTGGTGAGAGGTTGTCGCTATCGAGATCGTGCATGGCCCTGTCGATTGCCTTTAAAGTTTTCTCTTCAGATGATTTGTTTTTCTTCATCTGGCGGTCGAACGAGAGGGATCCGATAGCATTCGAGACCTTTGGGATCATGAGCTCGCCTTTAATGAAATTATCCGACATCTCCTTTTCAATATCGAAATAGTTGATGGTGTACTTATTGCTTTTGTATTGCTCCACAGTCAGGGCCTCAAAGCTCCATCTGGATACCATGATGTCGCCGATTACCGGTACCGCATTGTGCCTGGAATTGATGCCCTTGAGATCGTCGAATTTCACGATGAGGCCGCAGAGCAGTATCTGGGGAATAATAAGAAGGGGTATCGAGATATATATAGTAACTACACTGTCGAGCCCGGCGGAAATATTCAGACCCGCCATATTGGCAAATGCTGCCGTGAGGAACAGGATCAGCCAGTACCTCATGAAAAGCCCTTCCATGCCCAGGACCCAACAGCTTATCAGGGTGAAAAGCAGTGATTGGATCAGTGAAACGGCAAACAGGAAGATGATTTTTGAATTCAGGTAGCTGAGCTTGCTAAGTCTCAGAAAAGCCTCACGCTGAAGAATTTTCCGGTCACGGATGATCTCCTCCGCACTCAGGCTCATGCCTTGAAACAGCATGACCACGATAGCCATGAAAATGAATGAGGGGAAGTTCTTGTTGAGGCCGAAAAAGTATCCTCCTTCCGAGGAATAACGGGTGAGCAGACTAACCACGAGGGCCAGCAGCGGTGCCTGCAGAAGGTTGATGATGATATACTGGATATTCGAGAATTTGGTGCTGAGGTTACGGGAAAAGAATATCCTGAATTGTTTTAATCTTCCGGGCTTAAAGAAATTGCTTTCCGGCAGGTTACGGGTTTCAGGTAAAGAAAGTTCGACCTGGTTCTGTATGGTGTTAACATACAATTCATGCAGTTCCTCCGGCGCGTATTTGCGTTCGGTTGTGAGCCTTCCGGATTCATCGAACTTCCTGTTTTCAATGATTTCGAGCACCTGCTCGGGATTGACATTGCCGCACGCGCTGCACTCGCAATTGTCTGCATCGATGTGCTGGTCAAGTTTCTTAAAATAGGCAATGGCATCCAGCGGGTTGCCGGCATAGATCGGGTAACCGCCTTTATCGAATATCCATAGCTTGTCGAACAGCTTGTAGATAAATGAGGAGGGCTGGTGAATATTTACGATGATCAGTTTTCCCTGCTGTGCCAACTGTTTCAGGAGGACCATGATCTTTTCCGAATCCCTGGATGAGAGCCCTGATGTGGGTTCATCGACAAATAGAATCGAAGGTTCACGGATTAACTCCAGGGCGATGTTCAGCCTCTTGCGCTGACCTCCGCTAAGGACTTTTTTCAGCGGATTGCCCACGACCATATCCCTCACTTCGAACAGACTCAGATCTTCCAGCAATTTGTCGATCCGGGTTTTAAGGACTTCAAGGTCAAGGTTGTCCAGACAGAGCAAGGCGTTGAAATAGACGTTCTGGAAAACCGTCAGTTCTTCGAAAACCAGGTCATCCTGTGGAATATAACCGATCAGGCCTTCGATTTTGTCGAATTCGCCATGAATATCAATGCCATTTATCGTGATATTACCTTCATTCAGGGGCAGGCTGCCGTTCAGGACGTTCAGAAGGGTTGATTTACCGACACCGCTCCCACCCATCACGGCTATCAGCCGGCCCGACTGTTCGGAAAAGCTGAAATTATGGATCCCGTTTTTACTGTTTGGGAACCTGTAAGCAACATCGCGGCTGGTAAACAACAGCGGCTCGGCAGTTTTTAAATTGAAAAACGCTGCGGAAACTTCTGTATAATAGATGTTTGTGTCTAAGGGACCCCGGATGATGGCCCCATGGTTTAAAATATAGAACTGCAGGGGACGTATATTGTTCCCTTCCAGTAATAATGCATCGGTGCCGAAATACTTGAAAATGAATTGTTCAATTTCAGCTACGTAATAGATCAGAACATCCCCGTGAAGGTTCAACTTTTGGATATGGAGGACCTCCTTGCTGTGTGACCTGTCCGAATTGTTTATGACCATGAACCCGGGCGCAGTGACCTGTTCCGGATTATCGCAGAAAACAAATTGCATGAACGCATGGTAATCCTCTTCCCGGATCTCGAATATCCCGGCGACCATGTCGTAAATTTCATGCTCTATGTTTTTAAAGTCCCGTCTGGCCAGTTCAAGGAAATGAAGAAAAATGGTAAGTTGTTCAGAATGATGTATCCGGCTCTTAATCTGGTTACAAATTTTCTCAACTATTTTTCGGGTATTTTCTTCGTTAAGATCGTGGATGCCACTCCCGTAAAAATCAAATATCTCAAAAAACAAGGCCAGGTATTCAGAAGGATTCTTAATACCCAGCCTGTTAGTGAGATATTCCTCAAGGTTGTTTTTAGCAGTCTCGTAATCCTTTTCTCCCTTAATGCTGAATACCGCAAAAAGATTGATCAGTGCATTCAGGGTGGATTCATTCATGGCTGCCGCTCATGCTATTCTTTTACTTCGATATGAAATCGGTCAGCTTGTTGATCTCTTCAACCGTTTTTTCGGTGAATGTTGACTGGCTATTGAAAATATTGTTTATCGGGGTCAGTGTTTGATAAAATTTGGAAACATCCGGATCTCCCGGTGATTTTTCAAGAATGATGCACGCTGCATTTACCAGCTCTTTCTGTTTCTGAAGTGTTTCAATGAGCTTGTCTTTGGCAGGAGCAAACAGGGTTATATAGGTGATCACGTTGAGTGATTTGATCACCGTTCCGCCGAAGATCAGTGAAATGTCAACTGTGCTGCCTGATTTCTGTATCATGTCATTGGTGTGCTTCAGCATATCGCCAACAAGCATGTCAACGGAATCGCTGTTGTCCTTATTGTTCTGGTAACGCACCTTGAAATCCTTGTGGCTCTGAATCAGTTCTTCAAATCCGAGTTCAGTGGTAAGGGTTTCGTAAACTTTCAGCAGTTTGTTGAAGGATTCAACCTGTTTGTAAGTGTTGGTATAGGCCAGATCAAAAATAACTGTTCCGTAAGCTTTTGCTTTGTCGGCACGGGTAAGCAGGTTTTCCGTTTTCAGGTTTTCACCGGTGAATCCGGCAAGGTAAGCGGCACCGGTTGAGTTGATCAGTTTCACTGTTTCAGTGTTGCTTGGCAGTGCGCTGATGATTTTTACTACTTCCTCCTTGATTTTTCCTGAATCTATTGATTCTATGCCTGTTGCGGAGGCTTTCTTTACTTCCGATTTTTTGGACTGGCAGGAAGTTACCAACATGAGGGAGGCCAGTGTAAAGGAAACAACCAGGAATTTAGTTTTCATGTACGCTTGGGATTTAATTTATTTAATAACACGGGATACGGATAAAAGTTTCACGGCAACGAAAATATGAAAAAAATGGACAGACTAAAATTAGGCATTTTATTGTCATACAGTACCTAAGAAGTAGTAATCGATTATTAGTTAATTGTATAACAGTGATTTAACAAGAAATTAACAAATATTTAACAAAAATCCGTAAACATACCTGCGTTTCAGCGGTCATCAATATTACAACAACAAAAAACAACAAAATCATGATGTCCCCGAATATGAATTCATTGATTAAGAGACTCAATGGCCTTAGGCTATTGGTTATCTTAATGATGGCGAGCTTGTTCCCGTGGACGGCCATTGGCCAGACGCAGGAGGATGGGCATGACATCAAATTAATTGTCGAATGTGTTGAGAAAACATCTGACGGCACATACATTGCGCATTTTGGATATAACAACTCCGGAACGGTTACCATAACGGTTGATCCGCAGAAAAGCAAACTGGTGTATAACGGGGGTGAGAAAAAGACGCTGGTCAACAACGTTTTTGATCCGGGCCGGCATTCCAACGTGTTCAGCCGGGAATTTGGCGCCACCGACCAGCTGCGCTGGCAGGTGATCTTTCCGAACGGCGACGGCAAGGATGTGGAAGCCACATCGGAGTCGAACCGTTGTACAGATCAGGGAACGATTATTCCCTACTATTCTCCGCCGGTTGGTGGTCGTCTCGACGGATCCCTTATCGGACCTGAGCTGACTGCCCTTTACAACAAATATACGGCAACCGGATCGGCAGTTTCTGATGAAATTTTTCAAATCAGTCCGTCCGGAACCGAAGTGCTGGCCAAGATCATTGCCCGTGACGGTCAATATCAGGCTTTGCTCGATCTATTGGCCACCGGCACTTACGGATTCACTGATATTGTGACTTCAGATCCTGCAACGTGGACAGTAACAGGCTACTATCCGATAGCGAACCTGTTAAAACTGAACAGCCTTCCCGTGATGGTCAATTATGCCCGTCCGGTGTATCCTGCCATCAACAATGCTGGAAACACCACTACCCAGGGCGATATCGCAATGGGTTCGGATTTTGTACGCGGAGGTTTTCATATTGAGGGAGAAGGGGTGAAAGTCGGAGTTATCTCCAACAGTTATAATACATTGGGAAGGGCCGCTAACGATGTTTTCAGCGGTGATCTTCCTGAGGGAGTGGTTGTTCTTAAGGAATACCCTTCAAAAAGCACCGATGAAGGTCGGGCCATGATGCAGATCATTCATGACATTGCTCCAAAAGCCCAACTTTATTTCAGGACCGGCTCAATCAGTCCTGATGATTTTGCCAAAGGAATCACCGAGCTGCAACAAGCCGGATGTGACGTAATCGTTGACGATGTCACCTACCTTACAGAGCCTTTCTTCAGGGAGGGTGTTATCAGTCAGGCCGTTGAAGCTGCTGCCGCAAGCGGCGTTTCCTATTTTACCTCGGCCGGTAATTTCGGTGATAAATCCTACGAAGGAGTCTTCAGTCCTGTACCCGCTCCTGCAGGTATTCAGGGCCAGGCTCACAATTTCGGAGGTGGCGATGTTTTTCAGCATGTTTCACTTCCTGCAGGCAGTTACACCATCGTACTCCAATGGGAGGAAGAATCACCTGCCCAGACCGATCTTGATATCTACCTTGTAAATACTGACGGTTCACACCTTCTTGGATTTAACCGGAACAATGCCGGTGGCGATCCGGTGGAGGTTCTTCCATTCATCATTCAGGGAGCTACGGTCGAAAGTAATATTGTTATATCGAAATACACCGGCAATAATGTCCGGTTTAAATACATTGTGTTCCGCGGTCAGATGAAGATCATGGAATATGTTTCCGGAACTTCTACCATCGTGGGTCAGGCTAACGCCAATGGTGCCATGTCGGTGGGAGCCGTGCTGTATTCCAATACACCTGCTTTCGGTGTTGCTTTGCCCACAGTGGCCAGCTTCTCTTCAATCGGCGGTACACGCCTGACCGGTGAGACCACACTGAGGCTCAAGCCTGATTTCTCCGCGCCAAACGGGGTAAACACTACCGTTGAAATGGGCGGTGTTAATATCGACGGCGACGCTTTTCCGAATTTCTTCGGTACGTCGGCTTCGGCACCTCATGCTGCCGGTGTAGCCGCAATGCTCATCGAGGCGCGAAAAAAATATATGCTCGAAGCCACAGTTCCTCCATCCAGTGTCAGGAGCTTGCTCCAAACAACGGCAATGGATATGGATGCTCCGGGATTTGATTACAAAACCGGATTTGGATTTATCAAAGCAGACGCGGCATTGTCCTCGTTTGCAACCCCTACACCGGTTCTTAACGCACTAACCCTACCCACCGGTGTCACCGCAGGAACTGAACCTTTCACCCTGGTAGTGCAAGGCGAATACTTCACAAACAGTACGGAAGTCCTTTTCCGCGGTGATCCACTCACGACTACTTACGTGACCAGCGAGCAGCTGTCTGCTGAAATTCCCGCATTTACCGGCAATCCTGCGATACAGGTGTCAACGGAGCCTATCACCGTCAGTGGTCTTGATGGAGGCCTCTCGAATTCGATGTCGTTTTACGATATTCCCAAGAAAACGATTACTGTTTATGCCAACAATGAATCCATGAGGTTTGGGGAAAACATTCCTGCTTTCTCGTTTTCCGTCCTTGTTAATGGCCAGCCGCTGGATGGCTCGGGTCTTACACTGAGTGACCTTGGATTAACCAATGTACTTTTTGCAACTGATGCCGTGAGCACCAGCAATGTTGGAGCTTATTCAATTAAGCCTTACCTGGCTCAATTGCCGGATATCTCTTTCCGGGAGCTGTACGATTACAACCTGGCAGCCGGTACCAACGGTTCCGACGCGGTATTCTTCTTTACACCTGTTGAGGGGCATGGCCAGCTGAAAATCAATAAGATGCCTCTGGTTATCACACCGAATGACATAACACTTACCTACGGTGAAAGCATTGAAGGCAAATCCATAAAGTACACTTATGATTTTCCTGCTGACAATCTGGGTACCGACCTGAACGCATTGTTGCAGAGTTCCTATGAGCAGGGTATGTCAAACGGCATTGCACTGGTCAACGGAGTTCCGGTTGTCAACGGTGTTCCTTTGGTGAACGGTGTCCCACTGGTGAACGGTATTCCTTTGGTCAACGGTATCGCGCTCGTTAATGGGGTGGAGGTCAAGGTTGACGAAACCGGAGTTTACATCAACGGCATAAAGGCAGAAGATGGTATTCCACTTGTTAACGGCATCCCTATGGTGGATGGCATTCCTCTGGTCAATGGCAGTACCGTGGTAAATGGTATTGCCCTGGTTAACGGGGTTCAGATCGGCATTACCAATGGGGTGATGATATCTGTAGCCGGTGAGGAACTGACCGATGGTATTCCCCTCGTGAACGGTATCCCGCTGGTCAACGGTATCGCACTCGTCAACGGTATACAGGTTGAAGTCAACAGCAGCGGAACATTCGTTAACGGGATTAGGGTTGAAGACGGCATTCCACTCGTGAACGGCATTCCACTGGTAAACGGTATTCCGATTGTGAACAGTGCCTCTATTGTCAATGGTATCGCACTGGTCAATAACCTTCCTTATACCGTTACAAATGGTATTCCGCTCGTAAACTCCCCACAGGCACCTGTCGTGAACGGTATCCCGCTGGTCAATGGCATTCCGCTTGTGAACGGAAGCCCCGTAACCAATGGTATAGCGCTGGTCAACGCCGGTGGTCTGGATTTTGTCGATCTGACCAATATGAACATGATGGCAACCAACGGTGTTCCGCTGGTGAACGGCATCGCCCTGGTCAACGGCACCGGAGCCAACATTGAGGCGGCTTCACTTGTGGATGCGGCCAACAATATGAATTCAAAAAATATTACCGTTGAGAACGGCATAGCACTGGTAAACGGCATTCCACTGGTTAACGGTATTGCACTGGTTAACGGTATTGCACTGGTTAACGGCATAGCCCTGGTTAACGGCTTGCCGCTGGTCGACGGCATTCCCCTGGTCAACGGCATTGCCCTGGTCAACGGCATAGCCCTGGTTAACGGCATCGGTACGGAAAGCAATTCCCGTTCGGTGATCCTTTATGATCAGGCCAGTCTGGCCGGTGGCACTGATCCGCTGTTCGGACCGATCAACCTGATAACCGGTAACACCGCAGGCCGCCACTGGATTATTCCCGGAGGGTTCTTCTCGGAGAATTTCGAAGTATCCTATGGCCTGGGTGCGCTGAACATTGAAAAAGCCGAACAAACGGTTTCTTTTGATGCACTGCCTGCCAAAGTTTACGGTGATCCTGATTTTAACCTGACTGCCACTTCGACTTCCGGACTGGATGTTTGGTTCACCTCCTCCAATAATGATGTAGCCAGGTTAACCGGTTCTTCCGCCAAGATTACCGGAGCAGGAACCTCTTCAATCACGGCTTACCAGCCGGGTGATTCCAACTTCAAGGCTGCCACATCGGTCAGTCAGGTACTCACCGTTACGCAACTGGATATTTCCGGAAGCTTTACCGCAGAAAATAAACCGTACGATGGTAATACCGATGCCACTGTTACCGGTCGCATTCTTACCGGGGTCCTAACATCTGACATCGGAAATGTTGAATTAAGCGGTGGCACGGCTCAATTCACCGATGCCAATGCCGGAACCGGCAAGCCTGTGAGCGCATCAGGAATGGTGCTTGCTGGCACGGCTGCACCGAATTATAACCTGACCGGAGTTGCAGGAACAACAGCCGACATTACTCCGCGGGGGGTAACGGTTACGGTTGCTGCCGGGCAGGGAAAGGTTTACGGTACTGCCGATCCTTCATCCTTTGGGTATAGTTTTACTCCGGCTCTTATTGGTGGCAACAGCTTCACTGGTGCACTTATCCGTGTTTCAGGCGAGAATGCAGGTCTATACCCGATACAGCAGGGCTCCCTTTCGGCGGGCTCCAATTATTCGATAACTTTTGTTTCCGCTGATTTTACCGTCACGAAAGCAAGCCTGCTTCTGACCGCGTTGGATCAGGTGATCAGCTTTGGCGAAACACCGGCCTATACCTTCAATCTTACCGGGTTTATCGGCGGGGATAACCAGACATCAGTTTTCGGTTCCCAGCTTCCTTCGGCCAGTCTCGACCGTGCGCTCACAGCACCAGGAATTTACACGATCATCCCGTTTATCGCAGATCCGTTGAATTACAAAATGGCCTTTGCCAACGGCGTCCTGTACGTTAACCCGGCTGCAAATCTTGCCCGCAAGATCAGAACGGCACTCGACTGTGTTACGCCGCTATCCGGATCACCATGGGCATTCGAAGCCAGGTTCAGTTATATCAATGATAACAAAACCATGGTATATGTCAGAAACGGTGTTGATAACCGTCTGACTGCCGAAGGTCTTTATGATGGCACGCTGCCTCCGCAGCTTTTCAATCCGGGTACCGGGGTCTTCTTTGTGAAGTTTGACGGTAAAAAACTGAGTTGGACACTGGTGACGAATGATTCAGGTCATAAGTCGTCGGTAGCTTCCTCTGCCAGTTCAACATCCAGGAAATGCACCAAAGACGGGATTGGAATTGATCCTACCGACGGTTCCATGAATCAAGAAATCAGGGTTTATCCTAATCCTGTTCTCCAGAATGTTACGGTGACACTTTCGCAAAGGCCTGCAAAAGGAGAAGTGATTGTGTTTGACGTACTCGGCAGGGTCAGTGATGTGAACATGATCTGGAAAGAATCCATGGGCCTTGAAATCGAGATGACCGGTCAGCCAGCAGGAATATATATTATTCAGGTGGCCGGGGAAGGCACCTATCAGAGATTTAAGATACTGAAGCAATAAACTTTATGTGACAATATCTGTTTAATATTATGAGGGGCCTTCGGGCCCCTTTTTTACCGATATGATTAAGAAAGCTGCCTTCATCCTGATCCTGCTGTCAAGCCTTATCGTAATGCTTCCGGCTCAGGATGCTAAAACTGACAGTTTAAGGCTGGCTCTTGAATCGGCAGGCCCTGATACTACACGGGTAAACCTGCTCATCGAGCTGGGTAGAAAACTTTACCGGTCTGAGTCTGAAAAAGCCCTGGCATACGCTCATGAGGCGATCGACCTTGCCCGGAAACTGAATTACATGAAAGGCCTTGCGCAGGCGTTTAAGACAGCTGGTCTGGCTCATTACGGCAAAGGGGAATTTGCTGAAACGATCAGCGATTGGCAGGAGGCCCGCCTTGCATTTGAGGCAGCCGGTGACAAGTCGGGAATTGCCAATATCCTGACCAACATGGGGGCTCTGTACAATGATTTCGGAGAGGACACCAAAGCTCTTGAGCTCTGTTTTGAGGCGCAGAAGGCGGCCGAGGAAACCGGCGACAAGCTGCGGCTGGTCACAGCGATGATCAATATCGGGACCATCTACCTGAAAAAAACCGCAACTCTTGACAAAGCCATCGACATTTACAAGGCAACGGTGCCCATTGCTGAATCTATTCACGATGCCGATGCCATAGGAACCGCCACAGTTAATCTTGGCGAAGCCTACTATAAAAAGGGAGATTATCAGTCCGCCCTCGCTTCCTACAAAAAATCCCTTCAGGCTTTCGAGAGTTCATCTTCCGGAAATCTTGCGTTCACCCTCACCAGCATCGGCAACGTATATGCCAGTCAGGGTGACTTCCAGTCCGCCCTCCAGAATCAGCAGCGTGCACTGGATATTTCCATTAGCCGTAATGCCAAACCAGGGATGGTCTCCTCCCTGCTTGGGCTTGCCAATACCTACCGGCTGAAGGGTGATAAAGACCTTGCTATCGAATCGTTTAGGAAAGCACAGGAAATCGCCAGGGAGATCAAAGCGAATTTTGAACTCCGGGATGCCTATTCGGGCCTGGCCGATCTTCATGCTTCGCTTTCGGATTTTCTCAATGCCTATAAATATCAGGTTTTACTTACCCAGATAAAAGATACCCTGTACCTGAGCTCCAACGATAACCTGATCACGCAACAGCAACTGGGCTTCGATCTGGTTAAGAAAGAGGGTGAAGTGGAGCTGCAAAAATTAGCCATTCAGAAACAGCGGATCATTAAGAATTCTTTTCTGGCCGGCCTCATCCTGATTCTGATGATCGCATTCATTATATACAGGAACTATTTAGGCAAGGTTAAGATTAACCGCTTGCTCGATAAGCAGAAGGACCAGATTGAGAGTCTGCTTCTTAACATTCTCCCCGTGGAGGTGGCGAAAGAACTGCAGGACCAGGGAGCAGCCACTCCCCGCGATTACCAAAGTGTTTCCGTCTTGTTTACCGATTTTAAGGATTTTTCTAAGATTGCCGAAGGTTTGTCGCCGAACGACCTGGTAGCGGAATTGAATGAGTATTTTCAGGAATTCGACAATATCATTGAAAAGCACAATCTTGAAAAAATCAAGACTATTGGCGATGCCTACATGTGTGCCGGAGGAATACCCACCGAGAACAAAAGCCATCCGATGGAAGTGGTGAGTGCCGGTATGGAAATGCAGGAATACATGCGCCGGAAAAATATCGAACGGCAGGAAAGCGGCCGGGTGCCCTGGGGACTCCGGGTTGGTATTCATACCGGACCGGTGGTTGCCGGAGTGGTTGGCCGAAAGAAATATGCCTATGATATCTGGGGTAATACCGTGAATATTGCCAGCCGCATGGAATCGAACGGAGAGGTTGGCCGGGTAAATATCTCGGCGGCTACCTACGAATTGGTCCGTAACGATTTTCAATGCGAATACAGGGGTAAAATTTCGGCAAAGAATATTGGCGAGATAGATATGTACTTCATTGACAATAAGATATCAGCAAATCTTAATTAAATTAGTCTATGTCAGCATCATTCGGACGACTGTATACGCAAGGAGAGGTCATCATCCGGCAGGGTGATGAGGGAGATTGCCTTTACGTTATTCAGGAGGGCAGGGTGGAGGTTCTCATGGAGTCGAACGGCAAGGAAACCAAAGTGGCTGAACTTGGCGACAAGGAATTTTTCGGCGAGATGGGCCTGTTCGAGAAAGATGTGCGATCCTGCACTATCAGAGCCATTGGGGATACCAAATTACTGACCATCGACAAGCAGAATTTTTACACCACCATTCAAAAAGATCCTTCCCTGGCTTTCCGCCTGCTGGAAAGCATGTCGCGCCGTCTGCGCAATACCACCAGGGAGCTTGGGGAACTGAAAAAACAGGCTGGAGAATCGGTATGAGAAAAATTGATGCCGAAATGGTCAGGGAAGCCGAAAGGTATACCCGCAAACTGATGGAGGAAAAGCTGTCGGCTGAATACCTGTTTCACTCCCGGAAACATACGCTGAATGTGGTGCACAATGCAGTGCATATCGGGCGAAATTGCGGGCTAGCCGAAGATGAGATGAACATTTTACAGGTAGCTGCCTATTTTCACGACATCGGATATGTTCTTACCGATGAAAGGCATGAACAGGAAAGTTGTTTCATCGCAACAGAGTTTCTGCGGGCCCAACAGGTCTCCGAGGATAATATAGAAACTGTGTGCAATGCTATCCTTTCAACCCGTGTGCCTCAAACGCCTGTTGACCTGATATCCAAGGTACTGTGCGATGCCGACCTTATGCATCTTGCCGGGGAAGATTATTTTGAGCAGATGGAACTGCTGCGACTGGAATGGCAGGTAACCGGAAAATTCTTTTTCACCGAATACCAGTTTCACCTGAATTCAATCGAGTTTTTCAGGAAACACAACTACCATTCGGATTACGGAAAAAAAGTGATGCAGCCACTTAAAGAATATTGCCTCCAAAGAATACTCGAGCGGGTGGAATGCCTACGCAACTAATTCTTAATTTTACCCTGTCCGCAAACGGACCTTCACTATGGGTAAGAATTCTGCAATTGTCCTGTCTTTTATTTTTCTGATGCTTGCCGGTTGCGGTAAGGATGTGGTGGTAAATCCGGAATTCGGCACTTTCACCGATCCCAGGGATAATATGGAATACAAATGGGTTAAGATCGGCGACCAGACCTGGATGGCCCAGAATCTTGCTTACCTTCCAATCGTTCATAATGTTGCCTATGGCGAAGTAACCTCTCCGTATTATTACGTTTACAACGATTACGGAGAGAGTGCCTCCTCGGCGAAAGCTAATTCCAATTACTTGTATTACGGCGTATTATATAATCAGGAAGCTGCAAAAACTGCCTGTCCGAAGGGTTGGCACCTGCCGACCGACGATGAGTGGAAAATCCTTGAGACAAATCTGGGTATGAACGAGAAAAATGCCGACGGTGTTGGCTGGCGTTTATCGGGATCCGTCGGACTCAAGCTCAAAGCGGCCACAGGCTGGAACAACAGCGGCAACGGTACTGATACCAGTGGTTTTGCGGCATTCCCCGGCGGTTATCGCAGCAATAAGGGGGAATTTGCCGGCTTGGGCAACCTGGCGTGTTTCCTGACCTCAACCGAAGGGGGCGCCAATGGCGGCTGGTGCTGGGGAAGGCTGTTACGTGCTTACCAATCGGGTGTTTACCGAAGCTACGATTATGAAAGCAACGCCTATTCGGTGCGCTGCGTCAGGGATTAGACCTCCGGATTGCCAATTTTCCCAATAATCCGGTGTATGGCCATAGTGTTCTGCATGTCATACTCATCCTCAAGATGATAGGCTATCTGGAGCGGGCCGCCCTCATTATCGCTGATCGTTTGATCCATCCATCTCAGGATCACTTCCTGGCCGGAACCTTTCCTCAAAACCTCAGTCGGAGGGGCAACGTGGATCTCAAAATCCTTTCCCATCATTTCCCTGATCCTTTTTAAGGAGGTCCCTGATCCCGTATCAATGATTTTCAGGTTTCTGATATGAGAGGCCGGCTCAATGAGATGGTCGGAAATGCCGCAGGAATGAAGCCTGATTGGTCCCAGCCTGTCGCCGAGCTGGCTGATATAGGGAACCACGAACTCTTCGTACAATTCCGGCGAAATCATCGTTCCGGCGCATTCTCCAACATGTACTGAGGTGACCGGCAGGTTGCCGGTATCAGCAAAATGTTTTATCAGAATAACATAAGCATCCACAATCCATTGATGAATGGCATGTGCAAGATCAGGATCTGACATCATGATTATCAGGATGTTGTCGCCCGTGAGTTTTAGCGAGGTGGTAATGACACCATGTATCGTTGCCCGTCCCGATTCATCCCAGAAAAACGGCGGAATGACCCTGAATTCAGGGTGTTGCGTTGCCAGTGAGGTTATCTGCCCGTCCATTTCACGTATTAAGGAGTGATCGAGGATTTTTCCGACCAAAGGCAGCGAGGAAATATCGGAGATATGTTCAAGCGGTTTACCCATCACGTCGGAATCGGTGGTCTCAAAAAATGAAAATTGCGCACCCAGAAGAGCCGCAAGGATCATATTGGGCTGGATGGCGCCAACAAGTATTTGGTTGTCTTTAACATAGTTGGCCTGGACAAGATTGGACTCCATGTTATAGATGGGAAGACCGGGGAATTGCTCCTCGACAAACCGTTTGATTTTCTGATCCTGCTCACGCCGAAATATCGGATCAAGGTAATATTTGTTGGGAAAAACAAATCCGCCGTGCTGGTGCAGCCATCCTTTGGACACGCTTGCCTGAATCTTTATCATTTTATTGATTTTTTAAGTTGCCTTTTGCCAACCTTGTGGCCGAGGGTGGCGTAATACAATATAAACAGGTAACAGGGAATGACTATAAAATAGGCTTTTTGGGGACTCAGCCCATCGGCCAGGCGCCCATAAAGAAGCGGGAGCAATGCTCCTCCAAGGTTTCCCATGATCAGCAGGGATGATCCGATGCGCGTAAACTTCCCGAGCCCTTCCAGGGCTAAGGGCCATACTGATGGCCATATCAACGCATTTGCCATCCCCAGCAGTGCGATGAATACCACTGAAGTAAGTTTGGGTACGCCGATAGCAGCAACGGTCAGGGAAATGCCCAGGATGGCGCATATCCGTAAAGCCTTAACCTGGCTGATATATCTGGGAATGGCTATTATTCCTGCAGTATATCCCAGGATTGATGCCAGCATGGTGAGAGAGGTAAAATGTTTGGCAATTGATATGGGTATACCCTGACTGATGCCGTAACTGATGATGGTGTCACCGGCTATGATCTCCAGTCCCACATCGCAGAAAATTGCGACAACACCCAACAGGAGAAAAGGATATTGAAAAATGCTGGTCCGCGAAACATGCCCATCCTTATCGTCCCCGGCGTTTTCAATGTTCGGGTCGATTTCGGGTAATCCTGATATTTTCACCAATATCCCTACCAAAACCAATATGGCGGCCATGGCCAGATAGGGTATTATTATCCTGGATGCCAGTTCGTCAAGCGTTGCAGCCCTTCCTGCCAGATCCATGGATTTCAGCCTCTCAAGCAACGCATCGCCGTCTTTCAGGGCCATTACCCCAAAAAGGTATGTGGCTATGATACCTGCCGATTTATTGCATATTCCCATGATACTGATTCTTTGGGCAGCGCTTTCAATCGGCCCTAAAATGGTAATGTACGGGTTGGCAGCGGTTTGTAGCAGGGCGAGACCCGTACCCATTATGAAGAGCCCCGACAAAAAGAATGCATAAGTCCGGGTGATGGCGGCAGGTATGAACAGAAGGGCGCCGGCAGCCATCACGAACAACCCAATCATCATGCCCCCTTTTAAACCAGTGAGCTTTAAAACCCATGAGGAGGGGATGGCCATCAGGACATACGCAATGTAAAATGCGAATGCGACCAGGTAGGATTGGAAATGGTTGAGCTCGCACGATATTTTAAGGTACGGGATCAGAATTCCGTTGAGCCATGTGATGAATCCGAATATAAAGAAGAAGACACCAATGGTTCCAATGGTGATCCAGTTGGCCTGCGCTGACTTATTTCCCTGGCGCATTGGTTTTGCTCATAATTGCTATTCCTACTGATTCCCCGATCGGCTTGTCTGCCACAAGTTTTTCGTTGACAAAAATCCGGAAGTTCCGTTTGTTGATCTCAACGGTAAAGGATTTTCCCTTGAACCTGAAATTCCGGAGTGTGGTGGTGCCCAGACTTTCATGCGTGTTGGGCTTGATCCAGATCGTATGATCATCGGTCCGGATGCCGAAAGTTCCGAAAATGATGGCTTCCATACCTGCGCCTGCGGAGATTTCCACCGGCATCGATGACCGGTCCTGTATGGGTTGGTCGGTTCTGGGATTCTGCGGCAGATAAGGGAAATGCTCTATATAGCCCATGTGCCGCTCAAGCAGGTTCCATCCCATTTCGGCAAATCCCTGTTTATAGAGGTTTCTGGCTATGCGACCCGGCATGCCCGCGTACTGCCCGCCGCCACCCCAGTCGGAATCGATCAGGTCCCAGTGAACGGAGTCTCTCCTGGCAATGGAATATACTCCGAATTTACCCAGGAATTCTCCCTCACGAAGATGACCGACCAGCTGATTAACCTGCGTTCCGCTTAAAAAGTCAGTCCCCAGCGCATCAAACAGGTGATTAGTCCAGATGTCGCACTTGGTATTGTTGGGATACACGTTGCTGAACCATCCCGATCCCGGGTTCCACATGCGGTCGTTCATCCGGGTCTTCAGCGTTTCCGCAGCATTGAAATAGGTTGCCTTGTTGGGGTCTTTTACAATACCCGCCCATTCCGACATGCGGTACAGGAGATGAACGGTCAGGATATTTACGATCGGCACGGCATGGTTGTATCCGTCGGTCCGTATCTCTATGATTTTCTGCGTGTCATAACCAATATCTATCAAGCCCTCCTTGTTCGTGTAGTTCGTTTTCAGCTCATCCACCCATTTCTGCATCCACTGCCACACGGTTAAATCGCCGGCTTTGGCGCTGAAAAGGCTGTAATCCCCTGTCTGCCTGAGATAAGCTTCAATCATGATCTGCAGGGCAAAGGGTTCCTGTATGTAGATATTGTCCCAGAACGCTCCTTTCCAGCTCACATACGTCTTTTTCATCTTCACCTCGCGGAAATCGGTCAGGATGGCTTCCTTCAAACTCTCCGGTTCCAGCATGGCGATGATATCCGAGGAATAGGAGGTATCCCAGCTGATGGTGTAAGGCCAGTAGCCGACCGCCCAGAAAGGATTGGTGATATAATTGGGGTTCTCGTACCTCGACATAAGCACCGAGAGCATGCAACGGTAATAATATTCCTGTAGCCTGGCATTGGTGCTTTCCAGCTTGGGCAATTTTTCATAGGCCCATTTCAGTTTATCGCGGGTAACCTGATCCGCTTTTTCCATGCGATGCTTAATGTCATTCTGAAAGATTTGAGGGGCTGCCTTATCCGGCGAATAGAACTGAACAGCGAAATATACCGTCACATCCCTGTCAGGATACAGCGATAGTTCAAACCCTTTCTCGCCGGATGTTGAAATATCCGAAGATACCCGGGCATGCATCTGCTCGCTGCCAAAAGTATAAGCATCAATCTGCCGGGCCTGGTCTGATCCCTTCATTCCATCGCAAATCATCTGACTGGCAATTTGTTGCGGCATCAGTGTCAGTTTTAAGGAATCGTCCCCCCGGTTTCTCAAGGTAATCCTGATATAAGCCTCATCCCTGTCATAAGCGACACTGGTACAGCTTTTAATCGAAAAAGTGAGCCACTTTCCATCCACTTCCTTATGAAAAGTGCCGGACCTGAAATAGGCATTGGGTTGCCATATTTCGTCCTGCGTGACCATCAGCATGGGTGAACCCGGCCTGAAGTTGGCACCCAGAGGATCAACGCCGGTGCCTTCATAGACCCATTTGTCCCAAATGGCCGGAACATCGTCCCTGACCGTGATCCCGGTATTGGAATCATAAAAATTCAGGTTAAACGCATAAGCCGGCGCACTGAAAGGCAGGAACTGAACGCTGGTAAAGCTGGTCATGCTGTATTGCCGCGGGCAAATAAAGCCCCTGTAATTGAACAGCATAACCTGGTAATCATCAAACCGCATTTGCGGCCGGTCCATTTTATAATATTCGGGATCAGCCGGGGTGGCTGATTGCTGGGCCATGCATACCGGACAGGTTCCGATAATGATAATGGTTATGACGGTTAACAGGGTTGTTTTCATATCCGAATATACTATTTTTAGAGTCATTTGAGACCACCAGTATATGCGCAGGTTCATCGTTGTATTACTCCTATTGCCTTTTTATTCTGCTTTAAACGGCCAGTCAATCAATCTCGGACTGACTTCGGCTGAATACAGGTCTGCTTTTGATCCGGAAGCCGGGATCATGTTTATCATGAAGGACGACAGCGTGTTGACCATCGACCTCGAGAATTTCCGGATCGTTTCGAGATATAAGGTGCGCACCGATCTCAAGATTGCCAACCTTCGTTACAAGCCCTGCGCGGTGAAAGGAAAAATGCTGCTCACCGATGACAAGGGGGGCATGGTCTGGCGCCTGGAAGAAGATAGCCTGGTAAGGATCGACCAATCTTTTGAGCACCTGATGCAGAACAATTCGATTGTGTTTTCGAGCAAAGATACCCTGTACCGCTTTGGGGGCTACGGATTCTGGTCGGCGCGAAACTTTTTCACTTTTTACGATGAGAAGTTGGGCGGGTGGGAAGCACTCTCACCGGCCGGTTCCAAAATATTTCCCCCCGGAATTATTTACCCGAGAGTAAAAATTGTCGGCAACGAGTGGTTTGTGTACAGCGGGTTTGTCATTAAGCCCACGAACCTGTATAAGCATATGTGGAACAAGGAGATATGGGTATTTGACAGGGCGAAGCTGAAATGGGATTTTCTGGGCCGGGTGACCAAAAACATACCGGATTTTGAATCGATACGATATCAGCAGATCAGTTACAACGATTATGAGATCATGATCTGGTCAACTGAGATTAACCGCCTGGATTTTAAACACAACCGGTACGATGTTTTTCAGGCAAAACCGGAATACAGGATTTATACCGATTGTTACTTTTCTTCCGCCTATTACAACCACCATTTTTTTATCATCAACGGTGGAACCTTTCATGATCTCAAGCTTCTGAAGATCAAGGAAGAGGATTATTTTGGTCCCAAAGTTTCCAGCGGCCATATCTATTCATCTCACCCCGGATTAAAAATTCTCGGATCCGTGTTGATCATGGCTTGCCTTGTTGGGATTTTCATTTTTCTGAGGAGGTCTTTCAAGAGGAGAATGCAACGGAAGACCAAGATTGCATGCTCGGGCAACCTGCTGACTTATAAGGGCAGGACGGTTGAGCTTGAAGATAAACAGGCAGCTGTTCTAAACCTGTTTTTTAATTCGGAGGAGGTATCTTCTGATGAAATCATCGCCCTTGCAGGAAACGACCTGTTACATAACTCGCAGAATAACAGGATAAAGAATACAATAATTGATCAGATCAATCTGAAATTCAATATTCTGCTGGATACCGGGGAAAAACTGATCACGATTGGTCAGTCGAAAATCGACAAGCGCATCAAGGTTTATCGCCTGAAAAAGGAGTTTTTCCAACTTTAATCAGAGCTTGCGGGTCTTCTTAAGGATCTTCATCGCTTCCGTTGAGCTGTAGGCAGTCAGCAAATCCAGGGCTTTTTGCGGATTCTTTTTATAGATATCAAGGGCGATCTTTTCTATTTTTTCGGTGTCATTAAAAGCCTTGGTCTCATAGGCTTTCCATTCCGCTTGCACCGGCCGGACCAGGTTGCCGTAATCCTTGTCGATTTTTTCCACCAGTCCGACAAAAGCCCAGAAAGCATGTCCGTTTTTCCTGTCGAACATCTCTGTTGTGGGATGGAACTGATTGGTCAGGCCCGAGTGGTGATCACCGTGCCCGTAAATCGCCGGCACGGTTTTCATGGCGGGGTACCACGGGCAGAAAGCCTGAACATCAGGCCGGTAAGGGGCCAGCCAGACCAGCGTGCCAATTTCAACCGGCATCCAGCTGCGCAGATGAGCGATAAACCCGTATTGCGAGCCGCCGGAACAGATGGTGGCATTGTTCATCCGGTGAGGATTTCCTTCCGTATAGTTCCTGGAAAGGTCCAGTGCCGAGCCTTCGTAATGATCCCGGAGCACCTTCATAATATCCTGTATGGTGAGCTTTTTGACAGGATCCAGCAGAAAAGGAAAATCCCCTTTCGGGTCGTAATTCTTTACCGCAAGCAGATCCGCCCCTCTCCACATCCTGTCGAGGTTCCCCGGATGATTCAGCGATCCCGGATTTGAATAGGCTTTGGAGAAATTGAATTCCCCGTGTTTCGCCGGATTGTACCACCCCTGCCGGGTTGCATAATCAATAAGATCCGGAGAGCCCTTAAAATTGGCGGTATCCTTAAGATTTACCCCCTGCATGGTAAAGCAGTTGGCAATGATCACAATCTTATCATCGGGAACCCTTTGTGCCACCCAATGTTTGCCGTTAACCGCGCACAACACCCAGGCTTCCTTTGCATCCGCAATGATGTATGACCTTCCCGAAGAGGCGTAACCGTATTTTTCGATGAGACTGCCTGCCATTTCAACACCCTCCCTGGCTGTGCGCGCCCTCTCGGCAACGACCCGCCGCAGCCAGAAAACGATGCCTCCGTCAGTAAGTTCGGGATTTTCCTCCCTCGACGGACAGCCGTCGGAACCCACGGAAACCCCGTATTCATTAACGTAGCTGTCGCAAACGTCACAAACCGGAAGGTTGATCCAGAAATAGGAGAAGGTATGAGTGACCTGAGGAAGTTTCCCTCCGTTCTTTAATATAATCTCCTCACCGGGCTGGTGATCCGCTGCCGGAACCTTATAATAATTGACCAGTCCCAGGCCCGTATCCTCATTGTGAGCAAACAGGACCGAGCCGTCGGCGGAAGCCTTTTTCCCGACAATGATCGAGAAACAATCCAGGGCCTGGTCGCACGATTCCTGCGCTCCGGCATGGAAGCCAAGGCTCAGAGCCGTAAGCAGCAGGGCTGCTATCTTATGCAGGTGCCCATGTGCCATTGCGCATTATTTTATGGGTATGGAATCGTATACCTGCACCCGATCCCAGTATTGATGGCATTCATCGATGAACCTGAGGTGCGCGGGTTCAACCTGGTATTTATCCTGGTCGGCGGCCGAAGGAAAGGTTACAGAGAGGCAATAGGTATAGGAGTTATCCACTACCTGTCGGTCGGTGCCGGCAGGAGTGCCTACATGCCAGCCTGAAACGTAATCGGAATCGTTCATGAAACGCTTGATCGACGCTTCGAAAAGGCTGCGGTGAGTAGCGTTCTGCGGTTCCCTGAACCAGAAAAATACGGTATGGACGAATTGGTCTTTCATGTTTTAGGATTAAGGGGATGCTTATGCAAATATCAGGTTTAAAATAAAATCCTGCCTTGTTTTCGGATAGAATTTTCGCCCGGGCCGCTGATCCACTGAACTTGTTGCGTAAGTTTGATTGTAAATTCTATTCTTCATGAAACGATTCGCGATATTCCTCGTTAGCCTTGTCCTGGTGGCGGTCAGCCCTGCAGTTTCTCAGGAATCATTATCCCGACTGGCCGATCCGCTTACCGGTACCTCCAACTCGAGGTGGATGCTCGGACCCTACGCTTGCGTGCCTTTTGGGATGGTTCAGCTGGGCCCCGACAATCAGTCGTCGGGCTGGATGAACGGCTATGAATATTCGATCAGCAACGTTTCGGGCTTCAGCCATATTCATGCCTGGACCATGGGTGGGCTGATGATCATGCCTGCCGCCCAGGACCTTACCCTGACCGATGGCGCCGTTGACCGGCCCTACCGCGGTGCCGGTGCCGGCTATCATTCGAGGGTGATCAAGGAAACTGAAAAAGCTTCACCCGGATATTACTCGGTCGATCTGTACGATGCTTATATGAAAGCGGAGATGACCGCTACCACGAGATGCGGTTTTTTCAGATTTACCGCCCAAAAGGATTATGCTTACCGCGTATTGGCCGATCTTGCCTTCCCGTCGGAATACAATTTCAAGCTCGATTCTTCAAAGATCACGAGGGTGAGCGACACGCAGATTGAGGGATTTGCCAAATGCCATGTCTCAGCCTGGAACCAGTATACGCTCTATTTTGTGGTGCGATTCAACAAGCCGTTCACCTCGTTTAAAGAATGGACCTCTGAAAACAATGATGATGCGGGTGCCTATATGAGCTGGAATCTCAAAAAGGGGGAGACTTTGCTTACCCAGACAGGCATCTCCCTGGTTGATTTGGATGGTGCCCGAAACAATCTCAAATCAGAGATGGATGGCTTTAACTGGGATTTCGATAAAGCCTTGGCAAGTGCCGAAAGCCAGTGGGAGAGCCTGTTCTCCAGAATCCGGGTGGAAGGGGGGAAAGCCGAAAACCGCCGCAAATTTTATACGAATTTTTACCGGAGCTTCTGTGCCAAACAAACATGGAATGATGTGGATGGCCGCTACACCGATCCAAAAGAGGTTGTCAGGAAGCTTCCCAAAGGCGCTTCGATTTATGGCGGCGATGCTTTCTGGAATTCCTTCTGGAACCTGAACGGGTTGTGGTCGTTGGTATCGCCTGAAATAGTCAATAATTGGGTGATCACGGAGCTTGAACTTTTTAACAGCACCGGCTGGACATCCAACGGGCCTACCGGGCTGGAGATGTCCGGAATCATGGAGGTGTCGCACGAAATTGCCCTGATGGTGGGAGCCTGGCAAAAAGGCATCAGGAATTACGATCCGGAATTGATGTACAAGGCCATAAAGCATACCGTGGATGTACAGGGAGGCCGGCTGAAACCCTATTCCGGACCGGCAGGCAACGAATTTCAGGATATATATAAAAGGCTCGGTTACGTGCCTTACGAGGTGGGACCTGCCTGTCAGACCCTCGATTACGCTTTCAACGATTATTGTGTGGCACAAATGGCCAAAGCACTGGGCAAGAATGCCGATTACGATTTTTATCTGAAGCGTTCGGAAAACTGGAGAAACCTGTTTCATCCGGATCTGAAATGGGCAGTCCCCCGCGACAGCAGCGGTAAATGGCTCGCTGATTATTCGCCGTTTTCAGCCAAATACTGGATCGAAGGCAATGGATGGGAATATTCCTTTTACGTGCCGCACAACGTTCCCGGATTGGTGAATGCCATGGGCCGCGATCTGTTTAATAAGCGACTGGAGGAGGGATTTGAAAAATCGAGGCAATTCAGTTTTGCCGCCCATGCACTGGATCGTACCGAGGGGCAGACGGCGGAGTTTTACGTTAACCATGGGAATGAGGTCAACATGCAGGCTGCCTGGCTATTCAATTTCTCGGGAAAACCCTGGCTCGCCCAGAAATACGTGCGGGAAATCATGGATAGCTATTATGGCTCCGATCCCTATCACGGTTGGGAAGGTGATGAGGATGAAGGCCAGATGGGTGCCTGGTATGTGATGAGCGCACTGGGATTATTCTCCATGGACGGAGGAACTTCGCCCGACCCGGTTTTCGAGCTGGGTACCCCGCTGTTTGATAAAATCACCATTCAGCTCGACGAAAAATATTACAGCGGACGGACCTTTACCATTGAGACGAAAAATCTGAGTCCCGAATCTTTTTATATCCAGTCGGTTACTTTAAATGGCAAGAAACTCGATAAGCTGCAGCTGCGGTTTGCGGATATCATTAAGGGGGGCAGCCTGGTTGTTGAAACGGGTACGAATACCGGCAGCGTGCTTCAGACAAACTTTTCAGTCACTTCAGATGAACTGAAACAGGGGTTCAATAACCCGACTCCTGAAAGTCGCCTGCGGTGTTACTGGTGGTGGCTCAACAGCATGGCCACAAAGGAATCGATCACCCGCGACCTGGAGGAGATGAAAGCCAAGGGTTATGGCGGAGCATCCCTGGTGGATGCGGGCAGCTCCAATTATCAGGTGGCATTAAAAACCCAGGCGGGGCCCGTGTTCATGAGCCCGCAATGGATGGAGCTGTACCGGCATGCAGTCAGGGAGGCCGACCGGCTTGGCATTGAGCTGAGCGTTAACGTTCAGAGCGGCTGGAATCCCGGAGCTCCTTCCATCACCCCGGAATTTGCCATGAAAAGGATCACCTGGTCCGAGATTGACGTCGCCGGTGGGAGGGCGATCAATATGGAATTGCCTCAGCCGGAGCAGGAGCTTTTTTATAAAGATATCATGGTTCAGGCCATTAAAAAAGTCAAGGATGCCCCTGTTCAAAATGATGCCATTAAATACTGGAAGAAAAAATCATTTTACGAGCCCATGGGCTGGAAAGGGATTTACCCGCTCATACAGCTGAGGGAAGATTATCCCGGCGACGGTGCTGAAATGGCCGTTAAGCGCGACCAGATCATCGACCTGACCCGGAATTATCAGAATGGCCGACTGAACTGGACAGCACCGCCGGGCGACTGGACGATCATCCGGTACGGATATACCTGCACCGGAGCCCGCACGTCCACCAACAGCGACGGTTGGGAAGGATTGTCGGTTGATCACCTGAGCGCTGAGGCTTTCGGGCTTTTCAGTAAAACAGTCATCATCCCGTTGATCGAGACAGCCCAATCGGCAGGCAACAGCGTGAAGTTTCTCCAAACCGACAGCTGGGAGATGGGGAGCGTGAACTGGACAGCCAAATTCCCCGATGAATTCAGAAAATTCAGGGGTTATGACATGCAGGAATTCATGCCTGTACTGGCCGGCCGGATCGTCGAAAACCGGGAGGTTACCAACCGTTTCCTGCACGATTTTCGCCAGACCGTCGGGGATTGCGTGGCAGAGAACCATTACCGCCTGTTCGCCAATCTGGCTCACCAGTACGGACTCGGGATTCATCCCGAATCCGGCGGACCGCACTCGGCACCGGTGGACGGTTTGCGGGTGATGGGAATCAGCGATTTCCCACAGGGGGAATTCTGGGCGGTATCCAATACCCACCGGATCAAGGATGATGAGAGACTGTCGGTCAGGCAGAGTGCCAGCGTCGCCCATACTTACGGCAAGCGCTTTGTGGCCGCCGAGGGGCCAACGAGCATCGGCCCGCAATGGGAACGGTCGCCAAAGGACCTGAAAGGCAATATCGACCGGATATTCTGTTCGGGGGTCAATCGTATCGTGTGGCATACTTTTACCTCGTCGCCAAAGGAGTTCGGACTGCCGGGCAACGAGTATTTTGCCGGAACCCACCTTAATCCGAATGTCACCTGGTGGAAACAGTCAGTGGACTTCATCAGCTACCTGAACCGGTGCAGCTTTATGCTCCAGCAGGGCTTGTTCGCTGCCGATGTCCTCTGTTATTATGGTGATGATGTTCCGAATTACGTCTTCCTCAAGGAGGACCTGCCCGAGTTGAATTTCGGGTACGACTGGGACAAATGTTCTAAGGAAGTAATGTTGAACCGGGTTTCATTTCAGCAGGGAAAAATTGTCCTGCCCGACGGGATGAGCTACCGGCTGCTTATGCTGCCACCCGAAAAGATCATCGATCTGGCGGTGCTTCGAAAAATTGAACTACTCGTTAATGCCGGCATGACCGTGGTTGGGCCTCGTCCCGACCGGCCGGGCAGCCTGATCGGCTATCCGGAGAACGACCGGGAGCTGAAGGCCATCGCGGATCGCTTGTGGGGCAGCATCAATGGATCGGACATAACCGAAAATCGGGTGGGGAACGGCCGCGTTGTCTGGGGAAGGAATATCAATCAGATTCTGGCCTCGATGGATATCAGTCCCGATTTCAGCTTCACCAGCAAAAGGGAAGATGCCGCCCTTGATTTTATACATCGCTCAACCGCCACGGAGGAGATCTATTTTATCGCTAACAGGTTTTCGAGGCGCGGGATCAATGATTTTCAATACCGTTATCTCCCAGGCCTGCCCGACCGTTATGAGCAGGTTGAGGCTGCTTTCCGGGTTCAGGGAAAGGTTCCTCAGCTATGGGATCCCATGACAGGCCAGGTGAAGGATATCCCGGATTACCGCGAGGAGAGTGGTAAAACGATCATTCCCCTTGAGCTCGGACCGGAAGGTTCGGTCTTTGTGGTTTTTACGAATGCCCCCGCACAGAAACATAGGGTTGCCATGCGTGAGCGCGCGCAAACCAATAAGGAGGTTATCGAAAAACCGATTTCCGGTATTTGGCAGATACATTTCGATCCCAAATGGGGAGGGCCTGAAACCGTTGATACTGATGTGCTGAAATCCTGGTCTGATTTTACCGATCCGGGGATCAGATATTACTCGGGAACGGCGACGTACACCAAGACCTTTGACCTGAAAAAGAGTGAATTAGCAGGCCGTCGGATTATCCTCGACTTAGGAAATGTTCAGGAGATGGCATCGATAACCGTAAACGGTCACCGGATGCCGGTGGTGTGGATCGCGCCGTACCTTTTCGATATTACAGATTATGTATTACCCGGCAAGAACAATCTTGAGGTGGAGGTGGTGAATATGTGGCCCAATCGTTTGATCGGTGATGGTAAATTGCCAGAAAATCAGCGATATACAAAAACGAATGTCATTAAGTTCAACAGTCCGGATGCGGAGAAATATCTTCGTGAATCAGGATTGCTGGGGCCCGTTAAGGTTAAGCTTATCCCTGATGTCAGGATTGGTAACGCCAATCAACTTAGATAAAACGTAACCAGCTGGCGGATAGCCCTCCTGCCGTCGGCCGTAGGAAGCATGATATAGTCGTGCATCAGCCCCGGGGCTACGATGAGCTCCGGGAAACTGCCCGGCACCTTCATGAGCATTTCGGCAAGTTCAATGCTGTCGGGGTAGAGGATCTCGCTTGTACCGGTCAATATGAGGATAGGCCCTAAATTGTCAAGTTCCCCGTAAATCGGTGAGATGAGCGGGTTTTTCGGGTCCTCGCCGCCTGCGTACTGCCTTCCGGCAAAGATCAGCGGGTCGGGGTGCAGGACCGGATCCGACTTTTCATAATCTTTAATTTTTTCGTTAGTCATCGTGATATCCACCCAGGGCGACATTAATCCTGTTTTTTTCGGAAAAGGAGTGATCTTCCGGTCTCTCAGAACCTGCAGGAACGCCAGTGCCAGTCCACCACCTGCCGAGTCGCCGAACAGGAAGAATTCATCCTGCGGATTCCGGGCGGTTACTTGCCTGTATGCCTCAAGAATCACCCTGTGCGTGGTTTGAAAAGTGTGTTCAGGTGCCTTCGGATAATCCACAAAAGTGACTGTGAATCCGTACTTGTGAACAAAGGTTTGTATGATCTGGCGATGAATAGGTGAGGCTTCCACAACATAAGCACCGCCATGGAAAAATACGATATGCCGGGGGGATGGCTTGCTCTTATCCCTGATGGTAATTACCTGAAATCCATCAATATGCCATTCATCAGTCAGGAAGCTGCTTCCAAATTTCCCCGCCTCCATATTCCCCGTATTTCTCGGTGGATTCCTGAATTGCTTGGCTATAACCCGTCGGGCGTCAAAAGCCCGGAAGAAAAACTGGATTATTGCGGATGCCGGTGTCATATTTTTCCTTTTTATGAATAAATGTTAAATGTACATTTAATCCTATCTTTAACCACAAAATTCATCAACATCATGAAAGCATTTAAAGATTTGGAAGTGTGGTTCGTAACCGGAAGCCAGCATCTGTATGGTCCTGAAACGTTGAAAAAGGTTGCCGAAGATTCGCGGATCATTGCTGACGCATTCGATAAGTCGGGCGAGATTCCCGTGAAAGTCGTTTTCAAGCCGGTCCTTACCACCCCCGACGAAATAACGAAACTCTGCATCGAAGCCAATGTGGCCGCCAACTGCATCGGGCTGATCACCTGGTGCCATACTTTCTCTCCGTCAAAAATGTGGATCAACGGACTGAAAAAACTTCAGAAGCCTTTATTGCATCTCCACACCCAGTTTAACCGCGATCTGCCCTGGAATGAGATCGATATGGATTTCATGAACCTTAACCAGTCGGCACACGGCGATCGTGAGCACGGTTTTATCATGACCCGCATGAGACTGAGCCGTAAGGTGGTGGTAGGTCACTGGCAGGAGGCCGGCGTGGTGGAAGATATCGCTGTCTGGACCCGTGCAGCCGCAGGCTGGAACGAGATGCAGAACCTTAAGATAGCCCGTTTCGGCGACAACATGCGTGAAGTGGCGGTCACCGAGGGCGACAAGGTTGCAGCGCAGATACAGTTTGGCATGTCGGTTAACGGCTACGGCGTTGGCGACCTGGTGAAAATGGTAAACGAGGTTCCTGAATCGGCCATTGATGAATTGATTAAAGAATATTCTGAAACTTATAACCTTCCCGAAGAGAGTAAAAAAGGCGGAAAATATCACGAGAGTGTGCGTTATCAGGCCCGTTTGGAAGCCGGCATGCTGGGCTTCCTAAAGAAGGGGGGATTCGGAGCTTTCACCACCACCTTTGAGGATCTTCACGGGCTGAAACAGCTTCCCGGACTGGCCTCGCAGCGTTTGATGGAAGCCGGGTACGGTTTTGGCGCCGAGGGCGACTGGAAACATGCGGCTATGGTCCGCGTATGTAAAGTGATGGGTGCCGGTCTCCAGGGAGGCTGCTCATTCATGGAAGATTACACTTACCACCTGAATCCCGAAGGGGCCATGGTGCTGGGTGCTCACATGCTGGAGATCTGTCCGACTATCGGCGACGGGAAATCCAAACTTGAAGTTCATCCGCTGGGAATCGGTGGCAAGGACGCCCCGGCCCGTCTGGTTTTCAATGTCCCTGCCGGCCCGGCCATAAATACCTGCCTGATCGATATGGGCAACCGTTTCCGCATGATCGTCAATTCCGTGGATTGCGTGGTGGCACCTTCCGATTTCCCGAAACTTCCCGTTGCACGCGCTTTGTGGGTTCCGCAGCCTGACCTGAAAACAGGTGCCGGTGCCTGGATTTACGCTGGTGGTGCACACCATACCGCTTTCAGTCAGGCCATTGATGCCCGTGTCATGGAAGATTTCTGCGAAATGGCAGGCATTGAATTCGTACATATCGGAAAAGAAACTTCAATCAGTTCCCTCAAGAAGGAACTTAAGTGGAACGACCTGTATTATCACCAGGCCGGCGCTCTGAAATTCATGTAGAACCTCAGGGTTATGAAATTCCCCGAGATCTGCCTGGCCATCGACAATTGTTTCGCATCCAAGAGATTTACTGAACCTCTTGAATGGATGAAGGTGGCTGCCGATCTCGGGGTTTTTTATGTGGAGGCCAGTGCCGACAATGAGTGCGATCCGCTCTATCAGGGTACCGATTACCTGAAGCGGTGGGTTGGCAAGGTGCAGGAGGCATCCGCGAAAACAGGCGTAAAAGTTTGCAACCTCTATTCCGGTCACGGAACCTATTCCACGCTCGGATTGGCGCATACCGATCCGGATGTGAGGGCGAGGATTCTCAACAACTGGCTGAAACCCATGGTGCGGACTGCCGGTGAGCTGGATGCCGGTATCGGCTTCTTTTGCCATGCATTCGCCAATCAGGTATTGCAGGATCGCACCATGTACCAGGAATATTACGATGAGCTGGTACGGAATCTGGCTGATCTCGCCACCTATGCAAAAGAAGTTGGATGCCTGTCAGTCGGACTCGAACAGATGTATACGCCTCACCAGGTGCCGTGGACCATTCAAGGTGCCCAAAGTTTGATCCGGTCAGTCAGCGCGACGGCTAAACATCCTTTTTACATTACCATCGATACCGGTCATGCCTCCGGACAGCGAAAGTTTCTGAAACCCGAGCGGGAGGCTGTAAAAGAGCTACTCAACAGCATGGAGAAGGGACTTCCCGGCTCGTTGTGGCTGGGGTGCGACCGGGCTTATGAATTGCTTGACAACTATCTGGGTTCAAATAAAGGCAATCCGGAAGACCTTGTTGATCAGATCATGGAACTTGCAGGAGAATATCCCTGGTTATTTGCCGAGTCCAGAGACGGATCACCGTATGCCTGGCTTGAGGAGCTTGCCTGCCATTCGCCCATCATTCACCTCCAGCAGACCGACGGCACCGTATCTTCCCACTGGCCTTTTACCCCGTCGAAAAATCAAATGGGTATCATTGAGGGTGCAAAAGTCCTCGAGGCGATAAAAAAATCATTCAGCAACCCCGATAATCCGTCGCTCCCCAAAGTCGACCGGATTTATCTCACCATCGAAATGTTTTCATCCACCGGAAGCATAAATTATTACACCCTTCGCGACCTGAAAGAAACGGTCCGCTACTGGAGGCAGTTCATCACCGCCCCCTGATTTTTAGGGGTTCGTAAGGTATTCATCACGGTTGATCAAATGATTCCCACTCTTTGATTAATAAGGGGTTTGGTTTTTCCATTTAGATAGGAATTGGGCGTCTCTATATCTAGTTTAGGTTCCGGTACCACCTAAACCTCCCTCCTGTTTATCCTTTTATTGTTCTATACCCAAAACCTATTTTGTCCTAAACGGATCAGCCAAAATTTTATCTACTATGAAAAAGTCATTGCTCTCCATTGCCATGCTGCTTTTTGCAGTTGTTTTCGCGAATGCCCAAAGAACTGCCAGTGTCACCGGCGACTGGAGTGACCCTGCCACCTGGGGTGGCTTATCAGTCCCAACCTCTTCTGATGCCGTAACCATTAACAGTGGGGTGACGGTAAATGTTGATGCCTCTGCTTCGGCATTAAGCATTACCATGAACGGGACCAGTGATATAACCATGGGAGGCGGATCTGTACTCACAGTTTACAATTCCATTGTTTTTGGCGGTGGTTCAAATTGCACCTTGAACATTGGTAGTACCCTCAATATTAAAGGGGATCTGGGATCTGGTGGAACTTTTATTTCTTCCGGAGGTATGGTAAATTTCAATGGCTCAGGCGCTCAAAATGCCGGTGGCTATTCCTTTTACAGTGTGACGGTAAATAATTCTTCCGGAGTAACCCTCTCTGGAAACGCAACAGTCAGCAATACCCTCACATTAACCGCCGGGATAATCAGTACATCAACATTCCAGCTGAGCATTACAAATCCGTCCGCTTTAGCTATTTCCGGAGCAAACAGTACCAAATTTGTCAGCGGTTCATTAATCCGGACAACCAATTCAGGAACAGCTTACGTTTTTCCGGTCGGGAAGGGTGGAACCTACTATCCGTTTTCCATTACCCCGACAGGAACTACACCGGTAATTCAAGTCGAGGCTTTTGCGGCAAGTTCGGGCGGCACAGCGGGTACCAACATGGCTTCAATAAGTGCGGCAGAATACTGGTCGGCCAGCCTGAGTTCCGGGAGTATTACCGGCGCAGTGGTTGGTTTGACCAGACAGAGTGCACTCGGCACATTAAATACCATAGGAAGAAGCGCAACAAAGCTTGGTGCTTATGATAATCTTGGCGGAAGCACGAGTGGAGCGTCAATTATTACTTCCGATAATACAGGCTCAAGTCTGGGTTTCTTCGTGATGGGTATTTCATCCAACACCCCGACAGGCGGCTCAGTAACCGGCACCACCCCGGTTTGTGCGGCTGCAACGGGAGTAACTTATACATACAGCGGAGGAACACCGGTTGCAGATACCTGGACCTGGGCCGTCCCTGCCGGCGCAACCATCACTGCTGGCTCCGGAACGGCAATAATAACGGTCAGCTGGGGAGCAGCAGTCTCAGGTAACGTTTCCTGCACTCCCCGGGCCGGTTCTTATACCGGCGAACCAGTTTCACAAGCGGTCGTAATCAGCGCACTTGCTGCCATCAACCTGGCTGTCGGAGGTGCCGGATCGGTTTATGCGGGTTCAGCTACCACCATCACCGTATCCGCCTCAGTCAGCGGAACCACCTACCAGCTGAGAAACGGGTCTGATAACGTGGGTGCAACAGTAGCCGGAACCGGGGCATCCATAAACCTGCCAACCGGCAACCTGAGTGTCACCACAACCTTCAATGTGTTGGCACTCCTCGGAAGCTGCCCGGCCCAACTTACCCAAACTGCAATCGTTTCTGTGATTCCAATCCCGGGTGATGCGCCGGTCAGCACGATACCCATGGTCTCTGCCTGCGGAGGTTCAGCCACGGTGGACATTCCGGTAACGGTATCTTCCTTTGATCATGTGGGTTCGGTATCCCTGACCATCACTTACGACAACACAAAACTGGGTACGCCAACCGCGTCCACCAATGCCGCTTTTTCAAGCTGGTCAGGCGATAATGGCGGACTTGGATATAATTTCGGAACCGGGACGGTCACCATCTCAGGATTTGCCCCTGCCGATGATACCGATGGCGTAACATTAGCAGAATTGGGCGCAGGCGCAGTCATCTTTACCCTGAATTTTCCGGTCACAAGCCCTTCCAGTCCTCTTTCGACCACGATAAGCTTCGATCATACCGGGATCAATTCACAATTCGGAGGTTTGGCCCCTTCCTATCTGGCTTTCGATGATGCTCCCCATACCGACCATTTTTTGAATGGAGGTATCATACAATACAAAATCAGCGGAAATGTAACTTATTATAATGCGGGTAATTCGGCATTTTCCGATGATGTATCGGTTGACCTCTATCGCGACGGGACCAGGGTGTCTGGCCCCCAAACCACCACTGTGGCCGGATATTACGAGTTCACCGGCCTGTGTGCCGGAACTTATCAGGTGCGCGCCTCCTGCAGCGCTTCCACCACAGGCAGCATCAATACCAGCGATGCGGCACAGGTGAATTATTGGGGAGTATATCCTTCATCTATTGAAAAGGTCAGGTTCTTTGCCGGTGACGTGGCTGCACCTCTAAATACGATCGGTGCCGCCGATGCCAGCCGGATCCAGGCTTATTTTCTGCAGCAGGGAAGTCCGGCTTTCTCGGGCCGTCCCGCCTGGACTTTCTGGGGCACCGGCGATGCGATAAGCGCCAATCCCGGTTCCGGCGATTACCCGACTGTTATCCTCACCGCGGCAGATGTTGTCCAGAACCTTTACGGCCTGGTCACAGGCGACTTTAACAGGAGTTTCACTGCTCCCCTCGGATTAAAATCCTCAAATTCCAGCGTTATACTTCGGGAAGGTCAGGCACTCGAAATATACCCTGATAAGGAGTTTGACCTGCCGTTATCTGCAGAAATGGATATGAACGTTGGTGCGGTATCTCTCATTCTGAATTTCCCGGCTGATCGGATCGATATATCTGAAGTGTATTTGACCGATGATCACAACACCCCCGTTTTAGCTGCAGTTGTCGACAATCAACTGCGAATAAGCTGGTATTCGGGTGAGCCGGTTTTGTGTAAAGCAGGGGAACCTTTGCTTACATTGAAGATTAAAATCAGGGGATTTCTTGAGGAAAGTGAGACTATCCGCTTCAGCCTGGCAAATGATCCGCTAAATGAAATTGCCGATGCTGATTTCAACGTGATCCGTAATGCCGTGTTAAGCATCGGAAGCCTGAAGGTAAGTTCAACCGGAACACAGGATGTGACTGAACCTGTCGGACTTGTCTTTGCCTCATACCCGAATCCAATGGACAGATTCGCCAATTTTACTTATTCCATTCCCGCCGACGGAAAGGTCATTATTTCAATTCACAGCATGCTGGGCGCCACCATTATGGTTCCTCTGAACGGATTGCAAGCTGCAGGCAATCATTCTATTAGGATCGATACGGATAATCTTCCGAAAGGGATTTATCTGGCAACATTCAGGTTTGCAGGTACTGAAGATACCCAGGTGCGTACTATCAAGCTCGTCCGGCAATAACCGGTAATCCGATTATGAAAATCGCAGTATCGGTAATCCTTCTACTTTATTGTCATGCAGTCAGCCTTTTATCTCAAAATGCCCCGGTAATTACTGCCGGGGCTTTTGCGACTGACCGTAGTTCCGTTACCGTCCCGGTCACAGCCCTGAATTTTACGAATATGGGCAGCTGTAACTTAAAACTGGCCTATGATCCGGCGATTATAAGAGCTATATCCGTGTCCAGGGGACCCCTGATGGCCGGTGATGTAACTTCAAACCTGGCTGTTCCCGGAGTCGTAACTTTGGGTTGGTACACCTGGCCAGGCAAAACCTTACCCGATAATTCAGTGATCTTCAATATTGTTTTTGATAAAGTGGCTAATGGTTCAACCTCCCTGGTCTGGCTCGACGATGGAAATTCATGCGTTTGGAGCGATGGGAACTGGATTGTGTTGAATGATGCACCCGCGATTGGCTATTACATCAATGGGAGCATCCTAATCAGTCCGGTCGTTCCAAAGATTGATGTAGGAATTTTTGCCTCTCTCTTACTTAACCAGATGGAGATCAGGATATTGCCAAATTATTCCGAAACCGGGTCCAATGACCTGACCGATGCGGGTTTTACGATAAAGTGGCCTGCAGGAAGTGGCATATCAGAGCTTGTTTCCGAGAATCCGGCTTCGCCTTTTTTGTTTGTTCCGCTAAGTCTTCCTGTAACTGTAAATGGTTACTATTACCAACGATGGGTTCTCCACCGCGGCAATCATGCCAAATGGCCAGCCAACTGCGAGATGGTTCTCCAAACCTTCAGTTTCACCGGCCCTCCCTGTCCGGTTTTTGAGATTACCGGTGATATATCCCTGGAGATTGGTGGTGCAAAGCGTGCCGGGATCCTTTACCATGCTTCGGCCCAGCAACCTGTGCCCGAAATGCCAGGCAGGATATCCGGACCCGCAGTTCTTCTTTCGGAATCCACCGGGCAACTTTACAGCATCATACCGGTAAGCAATGCTTTTACTTACACCTGGACAGTCCCCTTGGGATGGAAAATAACAGCAGGGGAGGGGACCTCCTCAATTACTGTCACTGCCGGGTTAACTGGCGAGAACGGGAACATCACGGTAACAGCCGGGAATTCTTGCGGAACCAGTCCGTCGGGTTTTCTTTACGCAACGGTCACCGCCAGATCCACCGGGATTAGCGATATTGCCATCCCCGATAATTACAACCTGTTGAACTATCCGAACCCGTTTGCCACTGAAACCACCATCCTGTTTGACCTGCCCGAAAGCGGCGAGGTTACTCTCAAAGTAATGGATGGTTCTGGGAAAGAGATTGCCGTTTTAGAGAAGAAGGAATTCAACCGTGGCCCTAACAAGATCCTATGGTCCACGCCTAATCTGCAGGCCGGGGTTTATTTCCTGAAGATGTTTTACAGGGATGAAATAGCCATCCGGCGGATTTCCATTATTAAATAATCCGCCCGGAACATTTAATATGTTCTTTTGCCGTAACTTACAGGTCGATAACCCCTGAAATCATGAGACTTGTAATCCTTGCCGCATTGTTCTCCTTTTTATCAGTGATAACCGGATCTGCACAATCGGAAGGATTCGTGGCCGCTTTCGATCGGATTCATGCTACTTTTTCGGCAACCTATCCGTTCGGTCAATGGAAAGCCGTAGACTGGACCGGCATAAACAGTCGCATCCGGCCTAAAATCCAGACCGCTGAGGCCTTGACTGACACTGCCGCTTTTTACATCGCCATGCGGGAATATGCCGCTTCAGTGCCCGACGGGCATATATCCGTGCGTCACGGGATGAAGGATCATGCGGAAATTGCCCGTTACCGTCAGATCGGGGGGAGCTACGGCTTTGCTCTTATCAAACTCGATGACGGCCGGTACGTTACCCGTCTGGTTGATGCAGGTTCACCCGCAGCTCAGGCAGGCATGCAGTTTGGCGCCCAGATCCTGGAAATAAACGATCATCCGCTGGCGCAGGTGCTGGATACGGTTTCCGTGATCTGGGGTGAGGTGATTCCCGCAACCCTCGAGGCCAGAGGTCTCCATCAGTGCCGGTTCATAGGCAGGGCCGGGGTGGGTGCCCAAATGAAGGTCAAATATCTTAACCGGAACGCAAATACACCCTCCACCTGCGTGTTGACGGCGGTGGATGACCATTATTCCACCTACGACAAAACTTCACTTACCCCGGTGGAACCCGGACCCATTGTGTCGCACAAAATCGTCGGTCCCAATGGTTACGGGTATCTGAAATTGACCACAGAAGGCGCAGCGGATGATTCCGGGGTGCTGGAAATTTACCGCGACTTTCGCATTGCCATCATGACGTTAAATGATCAGGAAGTGCCCGGGCTGATACTCGATATCCGGGCGAACACCGGAGGCTTTGATGACCTGTCAGCCGCATTGTCGGGATTTTTTTACAGCGATACGGTTCTCTACGAATACCAGACCTATTTCAACCTGAACACCGGTACCATTGATGTCATGCCTGATCGGCTCCGTCATATCAATCCGGCAACAGCCAGTTATTATGTCAACACCAGCTATCCTCCCGGCGCACTCTACATCGAGCCGCAGGGAAACCTCTTTGCGAAGCCGGTTATGGTAATGGTCGGACCCCGCGCGATCAGTTCCGGAGAGGGCATTCCCATGGCCCTGCAGCATCTGCCACAGTGCAAGGTGGTCAGTTTCTACGGTAGCAACGGTTCTTTCGGCATGGTTGGTTTTCAGCTGTCCGTGATGGAGGATCTGGTCATGATCTATCCCTATGGCCAATCGCTCGACAAGGATCACCGTATTCAGCTCGACAGCGATTCTACACTGATAGGGGGCGTTCTTCCCGATATCAGGGTTCCCTTGAACGATACCGTTATCGACCAGCTATTCATCGACAGCGTGGATGTGGAGCTGGATTATGCCATACGGCAGCTGGATCAGGTGCTTGCTTCAGTTCAGGATGTTGATTTTACCCGGGGCATGACACTGAATCCTAATTACCCGAATCCTTTCCGCGGTAACACTACTTTCTCTTACCACCTCCCCCTGGCAAGCAACGTGTCACTAACCGTAACCGATCTCAACGGCAGGGTTATCCGTCATTTGGCCGGGGGTTATCATCCGGCTGGCGATCATCGGGTTTCGTGGGATGCTCAGGGCGTCGCGCCCGGGATCTATTTTTACCGGCTCGTTTCCGCCAGCGAGACTTGTTCCGGGAAATGCATCGTCAATTAAGCCGGCAGTACCGGTGGCCGGTCCTGATACACTACCTTCCAGTCCGATACTTCGTTAATCATCAGGTTGGCAATGGTCCTCGACAGGTTGGTCACCTTAATGAAGGTTGATTCTCCCTCGCCGGCCAGGCCTGAGGAAATGCTTTCCCGTAAGTTGCGGGCTTCATCGGCAAGTCTGAGGAACTGGTCGCACATAGCCTGCGAACTCTTGGCGATCCGCCTGAATTCACCCTGATGATTGATCCCGGCCATGGATGCACCCAGAGCCGGCAGAAATCCGCACAGGAAAGTCAGGATATTCCCAAAAACCGGCGGTAAATGAATTCCAGGTATCACGACTGGCAAGAGGTGGGTAAGACAGGCACCCAGTGTTAGCCATAAAGTGAGCTCACCGGTCCGGTGCAGCCGTTTTTCAATTTTAGAATAGATTGCAGCACTCTGCCGGTGATAAACGATCTGTTCATTCAGTAATTCGTCATATTGGAGGAGGCATTCGCGCAAATGGCTGTTATCCACCCGTTCATTGGGTAATCCGGCAATCCGTTCAATCGATTGCACATACCAGGTCATCCAGCTGGAGGATGGATTTCCGTAATGCATCAGGTGAGCGGCCATTCTGGGAAAAGGCTTGCCACCCCCAAGTGCCAGGAATAATTTCAGCTGTCGCACCGATTCTGCCGTCATGCGGTAATCAAGCCAACGGCTGTGCCACCGGCTTTTTCGGGTAAAAAATACCAGGCCGAGGATCGTCAGAATAACAATAGCCTCAAGTATCATGCAGATAGCCAGGCCGGTATGATGCTCGGCGGAGAGCCATCCTGCTACCAGCGGAAACAGCGCCAGGCCTACAGCAATAGCAGCAAGAAGGTAAGTGAGGATAAATCCGCTTCGATACCTGTCGGCATAATTCTCAGCAAGCCTGTCCGGCCAGTCATAATAGGGTTTAAGCCATCCTGCCAGCTTATTTACGGTGGAAGATGAATCCCCTGGAGGTGTTTCTGATGAAGGAGATTCGATGGGGGAAATTCGTGGCGACAGGAAGGATATCCGGTTGGCCCCGGTGAGGTTTCGGAAGAACTTCCACAGCAGCGCAAAGTTCCTTCGCGGCTGTTTTTCCAGATAAAATTCCTGAAGCCGCATGAATTGATCTTCCTCAGGCTTTTCACCCGAACTGTCAGGGATTGCCAGGATATCGGACACCAACTCCTTCAGATCTTTTAATTCACATCCCGGTTTTGGCACATGTCGCTTCCTGACCGTTTTTTCCGGCATGGACTCACCCGGGGATATTAACTGCCACAGGTGGGGGGCGCAGGCATCGATCCAAATGATGGGAATCTGCTGGATCCGTGCCGAAAGCAATGTCTCTTCCGTTCCGCCGGGCTTGTCGTGATAATGGCCGTCCCAGATGATCAGCAACAGATCAGACTGGTTGAGCACCACCTGGGCACTGTTTCGATAGGCTTCCGCCTCCCTCGACCGGCTCCCTTCCAACTCAAACCTGACCAATCCCGAACCTTTTTCTGCCCGGTCCAGTAATTCGTTGAATTGCTCCACAGAACCCGGTACCTGACTGTCCGAGAAGTCTTTCTCAAACTCCTCTTTCAGAAATGGCATCGGGCACGATATTTCATAGCCAATGCGGATTGCCTGCCTGGCAAAAACCCGGTCCGAACCCTCTGCCAGCGGCGACACAGCTCTTAAAACCGGGGGCAGATCAGCATAGATATTCCGGTTGTTGGATCCAATCTCTTCGACAATTTCCTTGACAGTACCTAAAATATCCCCGACTAATCTTTCCAATTCCGGCAGATCTGCTGACTCCAGCCGTCCCGGCCTGTGACCGACGATCCCAACGCGGAAAGCAAGCGGCGGACGAGGAGGGTGAGGTTGGTTTTGGGAATCTGCCATGAATTTATTTTACGGGATATTTACTAACCAATTTCTGGAATTCGGGAAGGTTCTTTAACGGTGCCCACCAGGGATCCAGCTGTAGGTCGTGGATTGAAATATCTGCAGGGCGGGAGAGGAGGTAGTCCAGTTGTTTTAGAGCTTCAGAATAATTCCCAAGCATAACGTTAATCGTGGCGAGGTTTTGCAAATAGTAGAATTTATTTATGACGTCATTCTCCAATTTTGGAGATTTCACGGCCTGTTCTCCTGCTTTCAGGGCTTTATCCTTGAGTTTTAATCCCGCATAGGAAATGCCGAGCTTACATAGAATTTTTGGTTCGTCCGGAGATTCCGCCAGACGTTTTTCAAGATAAATTCGGGCAGTATCATAACAGGCATATTCAAGTCTCGGGTTTTTCAGGAGGCCATAGAGGATAGCCTTATAAAGGTGTTTTGGCCGTACTGAGTTATAACTCTCAAACGCCGGAGATCTGAATTGCAACAATTTATTCAGGGCTACCTGGTACTGCCCCTCCTTGATATCTAACATCAATTCGGATTCGATGAACATGGGATCAGTAGGCTTAAATGCATTGTTGGAAACCCCATATTCCAATATTTCCCTGGCTTTTCTGGTATCGCCCTTCCAACTTACATAGATAGCCGAAAGCTGAAAATATGGCATGTAATTATCCGGCTTAACATTAATGTACCAGTTAAAATACTCTTCTGCCTTGGGGTAGTCTCTCAAAGACTGAAATGTAACTCCAACATCCCCGATCATGCTGTACGACCTGGGATTCAATTCCAGGGATTTAACCTGATATATTTTAGCCAGTTCATAATCACCCTTCCGACGAAGAATCCATCCTGCCAGGGCTAAAGCCTCAGCATTCTGAGGTTGCTTTTTCAATACCATCTCAGCCTGTTCCAAAGCTTTTTCATAGTCCAGGAATCCGCGATAAAAATATAATCCCAGAGCAAGATGGGCTTCCGGTGAATCCGGATTTAATAAGAAAGCCCGGTCAATCTGTTCCATGCATTTCACCATAAGAGTGTCACTATCTTTCGAGAATTTCACAAACACGTACATTCTTGAGAGATTGTTTGCCAATTGAGTATAGGCCTGAATGAACTGAGGATCCTTTGCAATAGCCGACTCAAAATATTTATTTGATAAAGCGCGATTCCCTTCCATGTCATTGGCGTAGAAATTTCCTCGCAAATAGTCACTGTAGGCTTCCGGGTTTTTTGACAAGGGTTTCTCAATGCTTTCCAATTCTTCCGGCGATAATTCTGTTTTAAGCTCTGAAGCAATTGTTTGGGATATTTCACTTTGAACAGCCAGAATATCATTCAGATTCCTGTCGTACTTATTCGACCACTTTCGCTTTTCGGTCCTTGTATCAATCAGCCTTGCCAGAATTTTCATCCGATTACCTTCGCGACTGAAATCCCCGGCGACGAGATAATTGGCATTCAACTCCTTTCCAATTGTACTGTATGACTTTTTGGTGTCGCGGTATTGATTGGATGACGGCCTTGATCTCACAGTAAAGCTGCTTACCTTTTCCAGGTTGTCCGCAATTTCCTCCGTAAAACCATCACAGAGGTAAAGTTGCGTTGTGTCGTTGGTAAGGTTTTGGAAAGGCAGTACAGCTATCGTTGTTTCAGATATTCCTCCCGATCCTGCATCCCGAATTCGGTGGATAATCTTTGATGTCGCAATAACCGCAGGAATGCAAAAAAGGATACACAACACCAGGATCTGCCATTTTTTAAGTTTTCGGTCAGTTTTCCCGATGGATTTTCCAGTCCGGGTGAAATCTCTAGCATCATTGGCCTCTTTTGCCCAGGCCGGGCTGCTGGTATCTCCGTCCACCGGCGCAATTTTCTTTAAGCCCCTGATGATCTCATCAATGGCATTGGCTACTTTATTGATCTGATCTCGATAATAGATTTTATTCAGGTTATCCTGCGGATGATCCTCATTGGCCCTCAGCGGGCGGTTCACCCCGGCCGATTTATAGATGAAATCAACCGGCCGGATAAAACCAAGATACTGCTCGGCCAGCTTGATGTCTTCCGGTTCCAGGTCATGAATCCTAACCGGCAAAACCCTCGATGCCACATTGCCGCCCGGCAGCTTTAACTTCAGTCCGAACCGGTCATTGGAAGCCTGTTCAACAAAAGCGACGAACTCATTCTCCCAGGCATAACTTTTGGGATCACAATAGGTTCGCGAAATGATCGGAATGAAAATCAGGCACCTGAGCTTCTCCTTCAATGATTCGGCAACATCGTGGGTTTCGAGCAACCCGTCATGAGGATTTTCATCAAAATAGATGGAGATATCCTCCTTAAAGGTGGCTTCAATCTCGGTCTTCAGGGCATCAACGAATTCGCTGACCCAGCGCTCGCCCTTATTGTCTTTCTGGCGGTAGCTGAGGAATATGTCGTAAGAATACCCTTTGATAATGCTTGCCATGTTTTGTGTTATTTCTTTTTCAAGTCGACCAAATCTTTATATTCCCGATAAGTTCCTTCAACGATATTATCCCTGGAAGCCGCTTCAAAATCTTCACGGGAAAGTTCTATGGGGATTTCGGCAAGTGCCTGGATATTTAGTTTTTCCCGGTGAGGATTTTTCGCCAATAGATGCAATATTTCATTCTGTCCGGGCCAGATCTTGGCGGTACCGTCAGCGGAAAAGGTCACCAATTTCTGACCGTCTGGGAAAAATGCGACTGAATTTACTTCATTCCGGTGTCCTTTTAAATCGGCGATCAGGCGACCACTTAAGTCCCACACCTTAGCCGTATTATCCATGGAAGCTGTCGCAATTAATTTCCCATTCGGTGAAAAAATGGCTTGATATTGTCCTCCCTGGTGCCCAACAAATTCTGATATGGTATTTCCCTTTAAGTCCCAGAGACGTGCCGTGTTATCAAAGCAGGCAGTTAAAACCTGATTGCCATCAGGTGAAAAAACAGCTAATGGAACATAATAAACATGACCGGTAAAATTTGTAATAAGGTTCCCTTTCAAATCCCAGAGTTTGGCTGTATAATCGTAGGAAGAAGTCAGGATCGTTTTCCCGTCAGGGGAGAAGCAGGCTGATACAATCCACGATTTATGGCCAATAAAATCAGCTATAAAATTCCCTTCAGAATCCCATAGTTTACAAGTATGGTCAGGGTAAGCGGTCAGGATCTTAGTTCTGTCGGGAGAGAAGGCTGCGAGACGAACCCTCTGCATATGATCTTTAAGCAGACAGGTTTTGTTCTCCTTGAAGTCCCAGTATCTAGCCGAACTGTCGTCATAATAAGTCACTATCCGGTCAAACTTCGCATCGAATGAAGTTGTAATTACTTGCTCTTTGATCGATTTCAATGGCGTCAGGAGGTTGTCCCTGCTGGTGCCAAAAATTTCAGCCATTTCCGGTTCAAAGACATCCAGAACCTGTTTCCACTCCGGGGAAGTGTAAACCGTAATGGCTTTTAAATCCGAACGTTTTTTGTTCTCAAGTATCTTTCCCGATAAATCCCAGACAACCATACTGGTATCATTGGAATAGGTTAGAATCCGCTTGCTGTCCTTGGAAATAAGACCTCCTGCTACACTTCCTCGATGTCCTTTCAGATCCGTCACCAGTCCCCCGTCGAGGTCCCAGATTTTAATAGTTTTATCATAGGAAGCGGTCAGGATTTTCTTTCCATCGGGTGAAAAATATGCAGTAACCACATCCCGTTGGTGACCCTTCAGGTCGGCAACAAGGTTCCCCTGTAAGTCCCAGATTTTGGCGGTGTTGTCATCACCACAGGTCAGGATCTGTTTCCCGTCTGGTGCGAAAACAGAAAGATATATTGAGTTCTTATGCCCTTTAAAGGTAGCCTTCAAAATTCCCTGCATATTCCATAACCTGCAATTTTTGTCAGAAGTGGTTAGGATTTGTTTTCCATCCGGAGAGAATGTTGAATTGAAAACCTGAATTTGACCACTGACTAAGTCGGCCAACAATTTGCCTTTTAAATTCCACAGTTTTGCAGTACCATCTTTAGATGAGGTTATTATCTGCTTCCCATCCGGTGAAAACCTAACCGAGTAAATCACCTTCTGATGACCTTTCAATTCAGTGACCAGATGGCCTTTAAGGTCCCATATTTTGACCATGTCGTTAACACAGGATTCCGCGATCAATTTGCTGTCCAGTGAAAAGGCAATGGATTGCTCGAATAAACCCATAAGAATTTCAAAATTCTTTCCAATATAATCCGGAAGTTGAGCGACATGATTACCACCAGAATCCCATAATATGACCGTTTCATCGGTTGAACCTGTTAGAAAAAATTTGTTGTCAGGGGAGAAGATGCCTAGAAATACCACCCCTTTATGACCTTTTAAGACAGTAATCAGGTTTCCGTTTTTATCCCAGAGCCTTGCGGTACTGTCTGCGGATGTCGTCAGGATTCGCTCACCGTCCTTTGAAAAAACCGCACTGTAAATCTCCCCGTGATGCCCTTTTAAATCTGCAATAACATTCCCTTCAGTATCCCAAAGCTTGGCTGTGCTATCTCTTGAAGCACTTAATATCATTTTTCCATCCGGGGAAAAAACAGCGGAATACACCATATCACGGTGACCTTTTAAAATGGCACTGCTCAGAGGGCTGCCATTGTCATACACGATCTTTTGGACATTCCCCGCCGACAGGGGTGAACTGTCGATCTGGCAGGCAAGCCGTGCAAGGCAGATGGCCTGGTCGGTGTTTTTCTGGGTCATGACCTGCGAATTGCTAACCAGATAAAGCGCTACTGCTTTCCTCTTTTCCGTTGTTGCTTCTCTCTGCTTTTGGATGCTAAAATATCCTGCTAATAATGCGCAACCGGTGATGCAGGCAAAAACAGCGGTTAAAACGGCTGATCTGCGCCTTTGCATCTTTAGAAGTTTGATCTCGGCGTTGCGCCTAACTACCTCTTCCCGCTGCACCCGATTGTCACGGCTTGCCTTAACCACGGGCGCGAGAACATCATGGCTCAGTTCAAGATGCGACCGGTGGTAAAATTCCACCCGATGCAGTATCCGCAGATCAATCAGATGCAGGATATCTTCCTGGGTAACCTGATGCTGCGACAGGTTGGATTCCGGCTCCGATGTTCTGAAACCCTCAGCATCAAGGAGGTGGTCTTCAATAAACGTCCTCGTTTCCGGCTTAACTGCCTGCATGGCCGATCCGTAAAATTCTTCGAGGATCTGGCCTTTGGATTGCTTAACGAAATCGACCGTGATTACTTGCTGACCCTGTGCCTGGCGTTTTAGATCAAGCTGCTGGCAAATCAGGCTGAGTATGGCAGGTTCAACCTCGATCTGGTCCATGGAATAATCAGTTCTATTGGAATCGGTATCCAGACTTTCGGATGCATTGGCTACGAAATGGATAATTTCTGTGGCCACCCTGTCGCTGATAATTCCCTCGGGAGCCGGTCCGGTTATCGCCTCCATGGCCTGGCTGCCGTTGAGTTTAACCAGTGCAAAATGGTTCTGGCGAACAGTCACCCCCGGAAGAACCTGCCGAAGGCCCTGGAGTTGAGCCAGGTAGTCCTCGCGCAGGGAAATCACCATTTTGTAGTTCTGAGCAGACGGATCAAAAGGTAACTCGCTGTTTTCTTCATTAATCAGGTGTTGAATTTCTTCAGGCAGGAAATTTTCTACGGCATCACCAATCTGCTGCAAAAAGGCTTCCAATCCCAACGCGTTCTTGCCCAGTGTAAAAACCTCCTCAAACTGGTCGAAAATAAAAATCGGTTGACAAACAGACCCTGATGAATTCATTAACGTAAAGGATCTCAGCCATTCCCAGAGTGAGATATTTCCCTTCCTTTTTTGAAACCATTGATTATCAGAATATTCAATGGCAATTGCCTGAGCATGGCATTCGCGGCTTAGCGCTGATTCAAATTGTACGACAGCCGCAGTTATCTGTTCACCGGGTACGGGAAAATTTAGCCTGATGGTGACCGGCAGAAAATTTTGCTCACGGAGTTTTGGAAATACGCCGGCTTGCAACAGGGAAGTCTTGCCAGCACCGGAGGGTCCAAAAAGTATGGTCAGCCTCGAGTTCAGTATTTTACGGGTGAGGTCAAAAATTTCGCCTGACCGCCCGTAAAACAGGTGCCTGTCTTCTTCCTGGTAAGAAGCCAGTCCCGGCCAGATGTATTTTGTGGGGTTGTTGGTCTTGGTCATGTTGGGTATCGGGTATCAGGTATCGGGTAGGTTGACAATGCCTGAATAGCATTGACCGTTTTATTACAAATTAAACATATTGAT
>CAYHCO010000020.1:28640-71500 GCA_964355105.1 uncultured Porphyromonadaceae bacterium | reverse complement strand
ATAATTCGATAATTCGATAATTCGATAATTCGATAATTCGATAATTCGATAATTCAGCAATTCAGTTCCGGTTTTTCAACGGGATGACACCTCTATCGAGGGTTCTTTCGTCTTTCGATCTTCTTTTTCGACTTTCGTTCTTCTTTATCGTCTTTCGATCTTCTTCGTCGTCAACCGATCTTCTTCTTCGTCTTTCGAGTCACCCGTCACCGGTCACCTGTCACAATTTCTTATTCCAGCATTCAAAAACCTTAAGTATGTTTTCCGGCTTCGCCGCGGGACCAAACTCGCACTGAGCGATGATGCCCCCGTTGCGGTATAACTTACTATAAACCTGATTGACAGCTTGTTCGATATCTTCATCCGTTCCGTTGGGCAGGATATCCTGCCGGTCGATCTCGCCCCAGAAGGTGATTTTGCCAGCCACTTCCCTGCTTAACCGGTCCATATCCATACAGAAAAGCTGGCTGTTGAGGGCATGAACGCCAACCTCAACCAGTTCGGGAAGGATATCGGCAATATTGCCATCAGAATGCATAAAGACATATTTACCGTGCTGACGTGCAATTTCGCAATAATCGCGGTACATCGGTTTAAAATAGGTCCGGAAAACATCAGGAGAAAGCATCATGGCGTGCTGCGTTCCCCAATCATCCATCAGAAAGATCGCATCCACCTCAGTCTGGGCCCACACCTCAACTTCCTTGCAGAAATGCTCATGCATCCTTCTCAGCAATTCCAGAAAACCGGGGTCCAGCGTAAGCACATCAGTCATGGACTGCTCCATGGTCCTCAAAAACTGGAACCTTTCAAGCGGCCGCACAATGCTTCCTGCGTAAGTGAATTTATCGGTTGAACGGCAAAAACGGTTTATGGCATCCTTATCAATATCGAGTGCGGCATCGGGGGTTTTAAAATGATCCAGGTCAGACCAGTCCCTGATCAGCGGTTCATGAACGATGCCCATCAGCCCGTCTTCCATGTTCACAAATTTGCAGCCCCACTCATCAACATAAACACCCGACTGGTACTTGCCACCGGTGAGATGGAGCGGCTTCCTGTATACTGCCATGGCCTGGGCAATATCATCGGGATACAATTCTCTGATCTTTACAACATACTCCGGATAACGCTTCTCGGCCCAGGGCAAAAGCCACAGATGACGAGGAATCCGCGGGGGATTATCGAAATTCAGTGTTTTTGTTACCAGATTCTTTGGGGTCATATACTCAATGTGACAATTCGTTAATTAGCTAATTTGTAAATTCTCTTTCGTACACCGTTCTTCTTTTTCGCCTGCCGATCTACTTCTTCGAGGGTCACTTGTCACCATTTAACATCCCATCGTTCATATGCAGCCATCATCTTCTCTCCCAATCCCCTCACCCATCTCCTGTCCTGGGTAATCGCGATGGATGAGGCTGAAAAGGTCTGGATCTCATCGGGCAATTCATGCAGGGCGTTGATGCACAGGGTCTGGGAAAGGGCGGCCTCCGGTGGGCATACCATCGGTGAGGGTTGGTTGCAGGCGCCAATGGCCATAAATAGTTTTTTAAACTGATGGTCATCATCAGGATGACCGTAATTGATCGTCGATCCGTCCGCCAGCGTTGCGACTATACCATCGGAGTCCTCATTCAGCCGGACCACAGCCTTCTCAAATTCAAACTCAAAAGATGGATTAAGCTTGTTTTCAGTTACATGAGAAGCATAAAACAGGATTTCCGTCTTATTGTCCGTAAGAATCCGGCAAACCACGGTATCGTAATTCTGAATGTCGTAGGCGCGGTAACGTTCGCCGCTGACCGATACCGGCACCGAGCTTTTGTTCATTTCCGGACCGCTCAGGAAGAACATGTTATGCAGGAAATGTGCGCAGGCATTGTTCGCTATGCTATCCAGTACCAGGCTTCCATCTTCGGAAAAAATTCTTCCGGCCCAGTTGTTCCGTGTGTAATATTCGTAAGGACGGGGCCACAGACAAATCGTTTTCATTCTCACCGGCTGTCCAAATTTGCCGCTCAGGATATCGCTCTTCAGCTCCTGTATAGGCGTGGAAAATGACCACTGGTATCCAACCTCCACCCATTTCCGGGTTTGATTTCTCACGGCAATCAATCTCTTCAACTCGGCGTGCGAAACTCCCACGGGCTTATCCACCAATACGTTGCTTCCATTTTTCATGGCAACAATGGATTGGGGCACATGGTATTGCAGAGGTGAAGCAATTACCGTAAGGTCCGCCTGATTGCCATCATTGAAGAAGGATTCGATATCGCTGTAGATCGGTACCCCCCTTGCAACGATTTCAGGAAAATACCCCGACTTTTCAGGCTGGGGATCAATGACCCCGCAGATGACAGCCTGATCTTCAGGTATCTCCTCAAAAAGTGTTTTTAGGTAGTAATAACCGTAACCGGAGATCGCTGAAAATAGAATTTTAACTGGAGGCATTTGTGTTTTTTTAAGCTTCAATAAGCGTTACTTCACTAATCTGCAAACTTTTATGATCGACTGATATCGTTTTTATTTCAAAAGGCCGGAACACCAATTCCTTTTCCAGGCCGAGCAGCGGTAAGCGCAAGGTTACCATGGCGGGATTTCCCGTAGATTCGAACAGCCTGACAATCAAGCTCTCGCCATTCGCGGAATATTTCACGGCAGCCAAGCGCACCGAAGGATTGGAAAGGATCACCAGGCTCTCCGGCTGCTTCCCCTTTTTAGCCGGAAAACAGCAGAGCGCCAATGATTCCGCGTTCAAACTGCGGCTCTCCCGTTCCAAGGAATGTAACCGGTCGCGGACCGGACCGGCACCCAGCCGGAAGCGGAACACATGCTCTCCCTGGTCCATTCTCGGCGTAAACCGGTCCTGGCGAACTATCGGGGTCTGATCATCTACCGGGTGACCGGCATAGGCTGGTGAACGGAGCAGCGAAAGCCTGATCTCACCATCCATGAAATCGAATCCGTAGGTTGCTTTATTGGCAATGGTGAACGACCGGTCATCCCGTTGGGAAAACAGTCCGACCCACCTCTGTGACACAAGCTCTTCCCCCTCACGGTCGAATTCCTGAATCCCGTAAGCGACCTCTCCCATGCACCGGGCATCCGCCAGGTAAACCGGAAATTTCATTTTGAGCATGCGGTCCTTCTCCATCCAGAAAATCCTGGCCTCAATATCCACCTCAGCGCCCTGTTTGTGAATAAAATACCGAACTGCCGCATACGAGTTATTGTGGCGGAAAAGAGCCTCAACGACTGTCCTCACCGGTCCCTGTTCAATGATTCTCACGGGCTGGATGGGTCCGCCGGTTCCTGCAAACCTGGCTGTTTCAGCCGGCGACAATAATCGGAACTTCCCCTCGAGGTCGTAAAAGGAATTCACCTTCATGCCCCAGGGGTCAGCGTAATCCTGCATCACCAGCAGTTCAGCAGAATCAGGCCGGAGGTAATCGAAGCCACCGACTGTATATTTATCGATCAGTCCGGTATCCGGATTTATACTGATCTCGCAAGTTTCATTCACAAAATTCAGATCCTTCTGAGCCGGTCCCGAAGGCTTCTCATCAATCGGAACTTCTCTCAGGTAACAGGAAAAGCGGTTCATCGACGAAGCGGCAAGAGTTACCCTGAACACCAACCTTTTACGATGATCGTTGGCTATGTTTGCCGATTCTTTTTCGAGCTGGTATTCCACTTTTTTGCCGGATGAATCCAGCAATTCAGGAAGCAGAAAAATATCAGGATTGAAATTCGGTTCCGGTCCCTGCAGCTCAACGGTTACGGTTTCCTGAACATCGAAGGGCTCTGGATTATAGACCAGGATGGGAAACTCATCTTTTGATGCCGGTGCCTGTCCGGCCAGCAAACTGAAAAATGCCCGGGTGCGAAGTCTGGAAAGGATCTCCAGTCCGTGGCCCATGCGCTGCAGCGCATAGGTCTCCACTTCCGGCACTCCCGATCCGGGCAGAATATCGTGAAACTCACAGAAAAGCATATCCTCAAGAGCTTCCTGCAATTGAGAGGTCGGATACTTTAACAAACCTGCCAGGGCGGCATGCGCAGAAATCTTCTCGGTAAAATAGTACGACTCCTCCAGTTCGCGGTGCATCCGCTTAACCCTTGCCATCGAGACATAACACCCAACGGCCCAAGGATTTAAATCTTTATCAAAAACAGGCAACTGATCGCGGTTGGCTTTCAGGCTCTCGAAATAAGCTTCTGGCCAGGAATGTTTGATGACCGCACCCCCCTGATCTTTCTCCTCCTCAGCACTCAGAATTCTAATTTGGATCTTCGCCAGGTCTTCCTTCGAAGGCCCTCCTCCATGATTCCCGATGCCCCAGAGAAATATCCCATCGCCCGATGGCGGCAGGCTTGCCATCCAGGCATCCAGTTTCGCGGCCGCCTTGCCCTTTTCCGAATTGTAATGTTCAGAACCGCGGTGTACCATAACCGTGGATCCGTCGAATCCTTCCCATAGGAAATCGTCGGCGGGCAAATGGAGGTGCATAGGATCAGGCCGGCAAAACAGGTAAGAGTCGTATCCCGATTTAGCGAGAATCTGAACCAGACCGCGTGAATGGCCGAACGGATCAAAATTGATGGCAGTGGTGGGTTCGACATCAAATTTTTCCCGGAAATAACTTTTACCTGCAATGATCTGCCTGACCAATGACTCCCCGGATGGAAGATTGCAATCGGGCTGAACAAACCATCCACCAATAATTTTCCATTTACCCTGATGAACCAGTTTGCGGATTTTCCGAAACAGATCGGGTTCATACTCCTCCACCCATTGATAGAGCAGAGCCTCGTTGTGGCAAAAAACAAAGCCGTCCTGTTCCTGACAGAATTTGGCAGCTATACGGAAAGTGGACAGCGTTTCAGCCAGGCCTTCCTCCCAATTCCACAGCCAGACCGGGTCGATGTGGGCATTACATATCAGGTGCAGCGTACGATGGGCCATTCTACAAAGGAACACAACAATTCCATTATTTCTTCTCCGACCGGCTCATAAAATCCCTTGTTTTATCAAGATAATCAGCCGTCTTTTCAAGAATATGCTCATGGGAGGCATCCTTGAAAACAATCATCTCCGAACCGGGAAGTTTACTTTGGTAAAAGGCGGTTGCAGCCGGTGTTGCCTCATCGAATTCGCCGCAGGTAAAAAGTACCGGAACCTTTATAAGACTCAACTGATCAGCCAGTTCAAGGGTTTTAAGTGTACCGGTAACAGTAAATTCGCTGGGCCCCCACATATAATTGTACACTTCGGCGCCCATTTTTGAGAACGCCCGGTTGAGGCAATCGGGCCAGGGATCGAGTCGGCACACGTGCTCCCGGTAAAAAGCCATCATGGCCTCCTGGTAACCCGGTGCCGAATACATTTTGTTCGCCTCGTATTTCGTGATGGTATCCTGGATATTCTGGGGCAGTTTTGAGATCCACATTCTTTGGTCACGGGCCCATGTTTGCGTGCTTAAATAGGGTCCCGAAAGAATCATGCTGACCACACCGGAAGGTTTATTCATCAGCATATATTCAACTGCGAGGGCACAACCCCACGATCCGCCAAGTATATGAACCTTATCCAGATGCAGCGCCTGGCGCACCGTCGCCACCTCTTCCACAAACCTCGGAATGTTCCATAAAGTGGTATCCGACGGCCGGTCGGAATTTCCGCAGCCGAGCTGGTCATAGAAAATCACGGGGCGATCCTTCCCGAAAGCCTCCAACGGCTCAAAATAATCGTGCGGTGCCCCCGGCCCCCCATGGAGGGTAAGCAGCGGAATGCCTTTCCTGTCGGCACCAACGATCCTGTACCAGACTTTACCCCCTGTAACTTCAATAAACCCCTCCCTGACCTCCGGCTCTTTGCCCAATCGTGGATCTTTGCAGGATAGCAGCGAAAACATGATCAGAATTATAAGTAAATACCTGATTATTATTGCATTTCGACCAGTCATCGTCTCCAGGTGGTATTATCGGTTATTGTTTTGATGTAAGAGATCAGCAGGTCCTGTGCCGGTAAATTGTCATCAGTATTGGAATACATGACCAAGGTGATTTTTTTCTCCGGGCAGTAAAAAACCATAGAATTGTAACCGGGTATGCTGCCGGGATGACCAATCCATTCCTTTTGCCTGTAAACTATTCTCTCCAGACAGAATCCATAATCGCCGGGGCCCCAGTTTAAACGCTCTTCCTTCATCCTGGCAGACAATAATCTGCCTTCCGCCACCGCCTTTGCCCAGATCTTCATGTCATGCATGTTTGAAACCATTGCACCGGCTGTATATCCCCAGGAGGGGTTAAAGTTGGTAGCGTCCACCAATGATTCAATGGTTGTATACCCATGTGAGTAAGGAGTTTGCAAAAAAAACGGGCCTCCCCAGTATGTATTGGTGAGGTGCAGTGGGTCAACGACCTTTTCTCTGATTACCTCCCAAGCCGGTTTACCGGTTACCCTTTCAATCAGCAGGCCAAGCAGGACAATATTTGTATTACAATATTCGTAGGATGTGCCGGGTTTAAATTTCAATGGATATCGGAATGCCAAGGCGAGCAACGAATCCGGAGGAATGGTTGCGGTGAAATTGCTCTTAATGAGGATATCCCAAAGACCCGGATCATCTGAATAATTGAACAGCCCGCTGGTCATGTTGCCCAGCATCCTGACTGTAATTTTATCTCCCTGAGGTATTTTATACTCCGGCAGGTAAAAGGAAATGGTTGAATCCAGCGAGATCCGGCGTTCGTCGACCAGCTTCAGCACAGCAGTTCCCGTAAAGGTTTTTGTGTTGCTGGCAATTCTGAACCAGTTTTTCTCATCCATGGGTTCATTGGTCGAGATATTGCTCACCCCACGCCTGATGATAAGATCCGGTTCACCTTCAACGGAGATCAGGGCGATCAGACCCGGAGTTGACGTCCTGGAAAAAACCGCATCGGCTGAATCTTCCAGCTGTGCCTTCAGGTCTTCAGAAAGAACCCGGTTTTCCCGTTCTGTATAATCATATTCGGAGCAAGCGTGAATGGCCAGCGTTGCCAGCACAATTACACTCAGGTAAAATATTTTTTTCATATCTCTATAAATGTCTGATATTCATACCTCCACTGATTTCGATGACCGATCCCGTTGAATAGAGAATCCAGAAACAGCTGTGGCCCGACGGTTTCCTGTTCAACACCACCAGTAAAGGCATCCAGCTTCCGAATCGCGTTCATCTTATACCACCTAATAATCCGCTCCATACAGGATATTAATAAATCGCATGAAAAGTGAATCAGGATGAAGATCCAACTGGCTGTTATAATAAATGATTACTGTGCAATCTTTTTCATTACTGTGATACATCGAAGAACTAAAACCCGGGATGCCTCCGTTATGCCCGTAAAACGACCCTACATGCAATATCCCCAGACCATATCCGGTTTTGGAGCCAACGCTGATCAAATCGTTCATTCTCCTTGTTTGCAGGGAGTCAGGCAATAATCCGCCACCAACAAGTACCTCAACATATTTCTGAAGCTCCCGTGGCGTTGAGTATCCTGATCCGGCCGCCCAAGCCCAGGAAACATTAAATGTTTCGGTATTATCTACTAACTCTTCATTCATACCTAAAGTGTATCCTCTGGCATGGGGTCCGGGGAAATCCAGTCCGGCTGTCTGAAACCCTGTTGTACTCAAATTCAATGGTTCGACAATACGATTCGCAATCTCCGTTTCCAACGGATTTCCAGTAATCATTTCAATTATTTGCCCGATGATGATGGTATTGGTATTCGAATAATGGTATCCTGTACCCGGTGAAAAATAGAAATCGTCAGCCAAAACAGCGTTTACCAATTCCTGTGGCAGCCAAACTCTTGAAGTATTCTCTTCAACCAGTCCGGTCCAGGCTTCATCGTCGGTGTAACTAAAGATTCCGCTGGTCATATTGGCCAGCATTTTAATCGTAATGCTATCGGATTTCGGAAAATTCGGAAAAAACTTCGACAACTTATCGTTCAATCCAATTTTCCCCTCACCTACCAGCTGAAGTAGAACGGTAACAGTCATCGTTTTTGTATTGCTCCCGATCCTGAAGGTATAGCTGCTGTCCATCGGCAATTTGTTCGGGATATCACCTAGGCCGGCAGTGTACATCCAGTCGATCCCGAGCTTATGGTCGACGACCAGTGCTACGATGCCAGGAACATCTGTATTAGTGATAATTGAATCCGCTGCGGCTTTCATCTTATCCTGAACTGACTGGTTAGGATCAATCACTTCTTTCTTACAGGATAGCACCAATATAGTTAGTGTCAGCACACCTGTTGCGATCAATAATCGTTTGATTTTCATATTGTTAACTAATAATTTCATCCAACTAGTCTTTTTATAAATGCCTGATATTCATGCCTCCACTGATTTCGATGACCGATCCCGTTGAATAGGGGATCTCATTTCCGGCCAGAGCCGCGACAGCTTTTGCGATATCTTCCGGCTGTCCCCACCTGCCCTCAGGGATCAGTCCCTCAGCGATTTTTTTATCATATTTCTCCTTTACGCCAGCGGTCATATCGGTATAAATAACTCCGGGCCTGATTTCATAAACAGCTATCCCGGTGGTTGCCAGCCGATCGGCATAAACCTGCGCCGCCATGCTCAGCCCTGCCTTGGATATGCAATACTCAGCCCTCTCCGGTGATGAGGCTGCAGCCGAAACGGAAGTAATGAAAATCACCGATTTCTTAAGATCCTCACCTTCTTTATTCCGATCCTTGTGATCTCTTCCGTCAGCTTCCGCAGCAAGCATAAAATTAACTACCATCTGGGTAAAAAAGAATGGACCACGCAGGTTTATGCCTATCAGCCGGTCGAAACTTTCCTCCCCGGCCTCGAGAATATCAACTCTTTTCGTGGGAGCAACGCCTGCATTATTTACCAGAAGATCGATCCGGCCGAATTTCGAGGCAATCTCACTGAGTACCGCTGCATGGCTGGCGGTATCTGCAATATCCGCCCTGATCGTGAGGGCAAAAGGAGCGCCGGGCTCAATATTTCTGGATATTCCTACTACCTGATAATCCTTTGCGGCCAAGGCCTCTGCTATGGCATATCCGATTCCCCGGCTGGCTCCTGTAACTACTGCGACTTTCATCGTTAAGTTGAATTAATTAGTTTGATTCACTGTCAAAATCCCCAGACTGAAGTCTTGGGTCTTGGCTTAACCGAAATTCCTTCCAGACCTGTTCGAACCAAAGATCTTCTTTGGGAACCGGTCGCACCGGCACCCAGCTTTTCTGAACTTTTAAATCATCATCCAGATAAACCTCGAGGATATGCTGCTTTGTGTGCAGCTTATCTCCGGACTTATCCAGATATTCCGCGATTGCCTCCAGGTATACCGCATGAGTGAGGCAGAGGTCGAAAGTGCGCAGTGCCGAAATGAGGTCCTCAGGCAGGACCGCCTTCAGGTCATTTTGCAGCCGTTGCCAAAGTTTCCATGCCGCCTGAAGCTGTTCCTGAACCTTTGCTTTGTCACGGACCGGACCGGCGTATTCCGACATTCGTTGCCGGATCTCGGCCAGCGCATCGCGGTGATCCAGAGTACCCGTGCCGGAGAAGAGATTGTGACTGCCTACTGCCGACTGCCCACTGCCAACTGCCAACTGCTCACTGCCTACTGCCAACTGCCTACTGCCGACTATCCTCATTGCAGCCCGGATCCCCCCAACCTGCCCTGCATTGAGGGCAGCGCCGCCTGGACGGGTATTGCCGTGTGAGCCGTTGACCTCACCGATCGGATACAGGCCGTGTATGTTCGATTCCCACCAGATATCCCCGACCAGACCACCGTTGTTGTGCTGCGCACAGACAGCAATTTCCAATGGTTCAAGGGTAATATCGATTCCATGACTTTTATACAGGTCGATAGCAGGCTGGTTCATCAGCTTTAACCGCTCTATGGGTGTTGCAGCCAATGCCCCGGACCGCTCAAGATATTCGCGTGGCACCGGTTGCAGCTTATCGAGACTGAACCCCTCCGGGTTCCGGGTAAAATCGAGATATACTCTCCGGCCGGCAGCAGTTTCAGCCTGAACCAGCAGATCGATAAGCGATGAACCGTGATTTTCCACCTTGGCGGGATCAAACGGCCATTGGTAACCTTTCAGGAAAATAGCCGTAAAGAGGGATTCCTGATTGGGAAAATGACTGTCCAGGAAATCACGCTCGTTTCCACCGTCCTTATCCGCAGAAAAATACCTGGGAATCACCTGTTGATAGGATCCTGAGAGGTTCCACCTGAATTTTACCGACGCGATACCGAATTGCGATATCTGCAGGTTCTGTGCTTTTGCCCCGATTTTCAGCGCCATTCCGATGGAGCCGGTCTGACTGAGCGGATAAACCGAGTTTTTATAGATACCTGCCGGACCTCCGGTGGCAAGTATGACATGGCCGGCATCGTACTGGACCAGTTGGTCCTTCGACCGGCCTTTGTGACCGGTCTTTATCCCGACAGCCCCCGCAATAGCTTTCCTGTCAGCAACTTCCTTGGTTAGCAATTCAAACATGATTGTCCGGTCGTGCACCGGGATGCCGTAATCCCTGACTTTCCTCGCCAGGCATTCGAACATCAGGTGGGAAGTTAGCGGACCTGCCGAGGTTGCTCGCGCACGCGGATCATGATCAGTTTTGTATCCAGGGTACGCACCGTACTGATCGTGAGGAAAAGGCACTCCCAATCGGACCAGGTTAAAGAAGGCGCGCGTTGAAATCTGGGCTTCGATCAATGCAATATCGCCATGCATGGCTCCTCCGCGACACAGATCGGCGGCCATTTCAGCAGCGGAATCTGTCACGCCCGGATCCAGCGACATCTTGTAATAAGTCTGTTTATCCGATCCGGCATTGTTTGAAGTACCCCCTCCCCATTTCTCCGTCACGAGGATGATATCCCTGAAACCCGACTCCCACAGGCACAACGCAGCGTTCAACGCCGCTGCCCCCGACCCGATAATCAGCGCATTTGTTCTATAGCTAGCTCCTATCTCCATTCTCTCTTATTCCTTAAATCATTAACCTTTACTTTCTGCCTTCTTGCCCTCTTGCCCTCCTGCCTTATATTGCCCATCTCTAACTCCGCAACCCGCCGGCACGTTCAGCCTCATAAATTCCGTGCACTTTGAACATGAGATGCAGACCTTTTTCGGATCGAGATGTCCTTTCTGCATCAGGTCCTTTGGTGAATCGGGATAGGCAAATGAACTTCTGCCCAGACCGATGAAGGAAGCTTGTCCGTCAGCCAGCACACCAGCCCCGACATAAGGGTAATATTGCCGCAACCAGGAATAGCCGGTCCCGACAAAAAACAGGTCAGGGAATTTTTTCTGCAGCTTTCCAGAGATCGTTATCAACCTATCGATGCCCTGAAGCGGATGCTCATCGGGCGGTGGCGCGTTAAACGTTCCCCGGTCATACGGGCGACCTACATGTGCTGCCAGCCGGGGAATGCCGGCAGTGATGTTCCATAAAGGCACCTGCGGTGAGAATTCCCGGATTAGCCTTTCGACTTCAGTAAGCTCGATATCGGATGATCCGTCATTCTTCATTCCGAAGCCGTGCGGATGGGGTATCAGGTCGAAGGCGCTCAATCGCACAGCCTTGATAATCTTTGATGGGCTATTGAGTACCTCCCTCAGGAAGCGCGTCCGGTTTTCGAAGGAGCCACCGTACCGGCTGTCGGTTCGGTCATATGCATACAGCAGTTCATGAAGCAGGTATCCGTGACACGCTTTTACGTCGACCGCATCAAACCCCGCCTCCTCAGCCAGCTTCACCCCATCTATGTATGCGGCTTTCACCTGGTCGATGTCGGCATCGGAGTAAAACAAGGGTTTGGGGTGTCGGGTGTCAGGTGCAGAGATGAATGGATCCAGGTAAGGATTGTTTGAAAAGATTTTGGGAATGAACTCGCCTCCCGGCTTGCTGTATCGGCCCGAATGGGTGAGTTGCAGAACCTGGAAAGGCCTGTGTCCGGATCCCCAGGTTGCCTGTGCCACCTGTCTGACATGATCGGTTAAACGCCTGAAATGATGCATATTATCCCATGTTATCATCAATTGGCGCGGATTCGAGCGACCTTCATCCATTACACTCGTTGCCTCATACCAGATCATCCCGTTTCCACCCGCAGCATACCTTCCATAACGCCGGAAGGCCAGTTCGCCAGGCGATCCGTCGGGTTCGGAATCAAACCCTTCCATGGGTTGAACAGCTAAACGGTTAGGCACGGAAATGCCCTGGATCTGCGCCGGCTGAAGCAATCCCGCAAACGACTCCGACCAGGGCAGGCTGATCCCAAGTTCTTGCGATTTCGCGATCAGTTCATCTGTCGATTTAAACCTGAATTTCTCGTGTTTGGCCATTTCAGATAAACTTAACTTTTAAGAAGCCATTTCCACACCGGAATAACCTGAATTTCATGCTCATCAACTGCAATTTTATCCTCCTGATCGTAGGTCAGCAGGGTGAGTTTTGATATCCCCAATTCTTTGCCTGCGGAAACCAATCCTGATAATTTACGGTCACGGTTTTCCGGATTCAAATCATAGGTAACCTGAATGGCCTCTGTCAAATAAGTTTTTTCCCTTATCAGAAAGTCAACTTCCTTGCCGCCGGCTGAGACCCAGTAATACAAATCATCATAATCCCGGATTAACTGCTGCAGAACGATATTTTCAAGCACCTGCCCCAAATTTTCCGAGAATCTGAATCCCAATAATTGATAAAATCCAAGGTCTGTAACATAATATTTATCAGGATTAAATATCTGCTTTTTAATGGAATAGTCATACCGACTGAGCGAATGAACCAAATAAACTTCCTTTAATATTTCCAGGTAATTCCTGATGGTCGACACGCTTTTTACCTGCAGCATCTTTCGCAGTGATTCATAGCTCGACAGATTTCCACTGTTGGTAACCAGGTAAAGGCTTAACTCACGGATCTCGGCTGAGTTACGAATCTGATGCCGGGATATTACATCTCGGTGCATGATGTCCTTAAAATAGGCATCAACCAAAGTAACATCTTTATTTTTAACAACTTCCGGAAATCCTCCTGATTTACTGTAAGCTGTAAATTCCCTTTTGATTTGTGTCGTTTTATGCGTACCAAGCAAGTCAGGCGACCCAATCTCACCTGGCAAATTCATGCCAAGATATTCCCGGAAAGAAAAGGGATGAACCCTCAACTCCCTGTTCCTGCCCGTGAGAGCGGAACTAAGAGATGAATTGCTGAGGGAGCTGTTTGATCCGGTGATAAAGAATTTCACATCCTCGAATTCATACATCCGATGAACCCAGCGCTCCCAACCGGGAATTACCTGCAGCTCATCGAGAAAGAAATACATTTTGCCCTGGGGATTATCAAGCTCGAGATAAGCCTGGTACAAAGATTCAAAATCATCCACGCCGAATCGCACCAGCCTTTCATCCTCGAAATTTATTGCAAGAACCTGGTTCTGTTTAATCACTCCCTTACTGATCAGCTTCCGGGCAATCAGAGAAAGTATGCTGGATTTACCGCTCCTCCTTAAACCACTAAGGAATAGGACCTCCTTCTGCTCGAGAAAAGGCTCTACATCAGCCTCTATATCCCTGGCAACTAAACCCCTGTCGGCCAGAAACCTCTCCCGGTGTGATACGATCAGTGATTGAAGAAGCAGCTTGTCCATTCTCAATATATTTTATTACAAATGTAATGTTTATATCGTTATATATTATTAATAATGTAATATTCTATTTTTTAATTCCGAAAGATCTTTTGCCATTCGCCTCTCACATATGCCAGCCCAATCTTTTCTGTCCAAAACGGCTAATGTTCCGGCATCCATTTTTTCTTTAGTCCTGACCGATAACCTGATAAGCCGGTCCATCTCCTCATCCGTTAAATCCGGAAACTCCTTCCTGAATTCCGGATTGTTTATCGGGATATCGAAATCACCCCCATGATCCTCTATGTTCAGGTTTACCGGCCAGGGTAGCGTCGCCAGCAAATCAAAAATCCCATCAAAATCAACGATACCCTTCCCAAATGGAGCCGTAAAAGAATTGAACCCGATACCCTTCCCTGTCATTCCCGCGAAGGCGGGAACCTGCAACCCACCATCCTTGATGTGCGTTGAAACAACCCACGGGAGTATCCGCTCCGTTGCCATGACCGGGTCCTCAAGTAATGTAAGCAGGTTCATGGTATCCAGACAAATACCGAGATATTCTCCGGGTTTGGCGCCGATTTCTTCGAATAGCCTGATCAGTTCAAAGGTGGTGAACTCAAAATGGATTTCAATCGCCAGAATCACCTGATGGTCAATTAGCATCTGTTTCTGTGCCGTTAGCGCCCCTGCCATTTCATCAAGCAACTGACGGGTTGGCGGTGCTTTTGGATTCCAGCGCATCAGTCCGCCCGAGCAGGAGCGGATGATCGTAGTGCCAAGTTGCGCAGCTTCCCGGGCAGCCGAAAGATTATGGTTAAACAGGTCTTTTGGCTGGTAGGTAACCAGATTACGTGGGACATGCTGACCTCCACCCCACTCTATATACAGATGGTTCCGGTCGGCAAAGTCCCTGAGCTTCTTCAGCTGAGTGCCATTAAAAGATTCTCTGAAAGGCTCATCCAGACCCGAAAAAGCGACACCCTCCGCACCATGGTCCAACGCCCACTGCATAGTTTCCAGCGGACTCAGCCCAAGCGGAGACAACCCATAATTATCAATCCCAATCCTAAACATCATTAAATTAGCACATTATCAAATTAGCAAATTAGCACATTTGCTTCCCGGCCATTCTCTCCATGAAGTTATGATCAATGTAAGGATCATCATCCATATGTTCCTTCATCATCGCGATCCTTTTATCCAGCAATTCGGGAAGATTGATGCCGTACATCAGTGGCGTTTCACCTTTATCGGTAAGAGCGATAAATTCCAGTCCTGATTTGAATATATCAATCAGATCGAGAGAATTGGCAATTTCCACCTTCATCATCTCCTGAACGGCAGATCTATATTTAGTCTTATCGGCCAGGTTCCCGGCGTTCATAAAACCATAAACCGAATCGACCCATACCGCGATATTTCTTTGCGTCATAATCCAGCAGCGCAGCGCTTTCAACCTGACATACTGGTCTGCCAGGATGGGTGCGGCATCTCTCACGCTTTCCAGCATCCTGATCGCTTCATCCAGACCGGGTATCACATTCCTGTCGATGCGCACCGCATCCTCATGGCTTCTTTCGGGGGTGGTAAGAGTAAACAGCACATCCTTGCTCAGGTCAACATTGTTCGGATTATGCGGTACCGTACACATAAAATCTTCATAAAAATCGCGGTCAGACTGCGGGATTTTTTCAATATCCGGAACAAACGGTCTGACCCACAGCCGATACCAGGTAAATCCTATGGTAGAATACAGCGATGAGATATTCGGGAAACCCAGAATTGCTTTCTCGGCAACATCCCAGGCTTTCAGCAATATTTCCTTTCCAGGCCCGTCGGCATGTTTCCGTACAAAGCTATTCAGCACCTCACCGAGCGGCTTACCGGGATTGATCTGGAAATTCCTAAGCACTTCATGGTTGATATTGTAGGGTACTTTTTCCGGCGGGAATGTTCCACCCATGTGTGCGAGGTAATCCACGCCGTTTCCATGCAGGGTATCGAGTCGCCGGCGGGTAAGCCCCGGATAAGGAATTCCCATGAGCGGCGCGAACATCGTTTGGGGTCCGTAGGCATAATAGAACGACACCTGCGATCCGGTATCCTGAATATCCTGAAATATCGGTTTTTCGCGTTCATCAAAATCCTGCTGAAACACGCAACCGGCATTGATATCCTTGCGATCGGCATACTTCGGATGACTGTAAGGCATATCCCAGCCGCGCTGAATGAGCGATGCAGTCTCAATATCGAGTTTGCCCTGTAACCCATTAATGATGATGTCGTGCTCACCGTAAAATGACTCCATCCGGGTGATGATCCTGAAATCCGGATTTATTTCCGCAGCCGCATCTCTCAGCACTCCAAAAAACCGGAGAGCATTGGCTCCGGCAAGCTTTGCGATCTCGGCATCGTCTTTCCACTCCCGCACCAGGTAGGCGCCGCCGTTCCTGCCGACATACAGCGATTTCGTATGTTCAAATCCGGCTCCGCTGTCATTGGTCCAGATATTCAGAAATCCCAGATCAGGCACCTCGTTCATCAATTTACGGACCATCTCGGCATAATGTTCAAGCACCCGGGGATGGGTGATGGTCATGTTGTACCTCGGCTTGAAACTCCTGAACGGATGATCCACGCGGGCTCCGCGCAGCATCGGATATTTATTGAAAAATTCTTCTGGCACGGCTCTCGGCTCAAAGCTCAGCATTCCGGGTACCAATCCGTATTTCCTGGCCAATGCAGCGTTCTCCTTCAGAAAATTCAGATTAGCCGATAAATAATAATAAGGATAAATGCCCTTATTCAAGGTGCTGTAAACGAATTGGTCGAGTGCGGGGCAATACGTATAAAACATGGGATAAACCTCGCCTTTCGGACCCGTCTCAATACCCATCGGCGATGCCAGACCGTTCACTTCCACGTGGGTAAAGCCATTGCGTGCCAGCTCCCGCATGTAACTGTCCCGGTTCAGCCCCTGGGTGATCCGGCCCTCCTGTGTCAAAAAATAATCATAGGCTACACGGTGTTTCTTGAACGCCTGCTCCATGATCCTTCCACCGGAATAACTTGCTATATCATCATCCAGCAGGTCAGATAACAAATATTGCACAAAGCCGTGCAGGTAGTAGGTATGAGATGCAATCAGGCATCCGGTGCCGGTTTCATCTATTTTCAGATAGATAAAGCATTCGGGTAATGTGGATGGCAATAAAGTGTGCTTTTCCCGGTCAGTCAGCTCAGACGCAATGCTGATGCATAGCTGGTGAGGAACGGCCGACAGCGGGTTGTCGGTTTTCAGCACTACCTCCGGGGTGATCATCCGGAATTCTACCGCTACCGACTCCAGAACCGGGACAATCTCCCGGCAAGTTAAGGCAACGACTTGTTTAAGAGCCTGATGCACTGTCATCGTTTAAAAATATTGTTAGAAATTAATTTGCGTATGCCTTCAATTCAGCGAGTATCCGGTCGACCTCAAAATCCTGGTTGTACACATGGAAACTTACCCTGACCCCATTCACCCCGGCCTCAGGAACCACTCTCACCCGGATACGCTTTTCACCGGTCAGATAATTGGCTGTTTCCTGGAAACCCTTGTTCTTCAGACGGAAAGTTATCATCGACGTCCGGAACTCCTCCTCAACCGGCGACATGATCTCAACACCGGGTATCTTCGCGAGACCCTGATAGAATTGCTCAGCGAGACTGCGGTTATGGTCCCGGACCTTGTCGAGACCGATAGCGGATAAAAATTCGGCGGCTGTTTTGAGACCGGTGAAAAGTGATTCATTCTGGGTGCCGTACTCAAATTTCCCGGCATCATTGCGAAATACAAGATCGCCCTTCATGAGGTCGTGGCTCAGATCGGAATAAGCCCCGACAGTCATCGGGTGAAGAAGGGGGAGATTTTCTTTTTTGACATACAGCAAGCCGGTTCTTTTCGGGCCTAACAGCCATTTGTGTCCGCAGCACGCATAAAAATCCACACCGAGAGCATGCAGGTCGAGCGGCATGGTACCCACCGTTTGAGCTCCATCCACTGCGTAGAGAATATGCCTTTCACGGGCAAGATTTCCGATAGTTTCAACCGGAAGCCTCTGGCCAGTGGTGCAGGTAATGTGCGAGTGAAATATCAGCCTGGTTTTAGGATTGATGAGTTTTTCGATAACCCTCACATTGCCGGCCCCTGACTTCAGGTCGGGCTCAAATACCCTGACTACGATTCCATTCAGCTTCATCTGATTCAGCAGCGGCACATTCAGGGCAACATGTTCATGAGAGGAGGTAATAACCTCATCACCGGCCTTTAACTGTAATCCGTTGATAATAATATTGATGCCCTCGGTTGCAGTATTGGTGAGAGCCAATTCCTCCGTAAGGCAGGAAGGTCCGAAAAACGGTACACAACTTCTCTTAATTGCCACCCAGTCCTTTTCATCATGGCCCGGATGTGGATACTGTTCCTGATCCATCATGGTAGTCTCAACCATTTGCAGCACAGCGAGGGGTGCCGCTCCAATACCACCCGTGTTAAAATAGATATAATCGGAAGGGAAAGTGAATTGTTCCCGGATTTTTCTCCAGAAATCATCGGTGCCGGTGGAACTGGCAAGAGATCTTGAAAAATCAGCCGGCGAGGCAAATGCACCTCCTGCCTGTTGAATCGCCAATCCTCCGGATACCAGCCCGAGCGACTTTAAAAAGCGGTTTCGGTTCATCCCCTAAAGTTAATCCGGATCTCCGCGCGATCAACGATTCCTGATAAAAAATTAACATACCGGCTCTGCTCAATCATCTCAATTTGATAGGGAACCAATAACCCGTTAACTTCCACATCACTAACCTCATCGGATGACCCCACCAAAACGTGAAACTCTGCATTGGCGCTGCACTCCACCGTTAAATCCAAATAAGACGGCGAATATTTATACTTATAGTTGACTTTAGCTTCCCTTCCAGCAACCGTCTTTTCTGTCATTCCCGCGAAAGCGGGAACCCGATACCCGATACCCTCCTCTGTCATTCCCGCGAAAGCGGGAACCCGATACCCTGCCCCGACTTCCGCTTCGGTGATCCCGGCAGCCAGCCATCTCGGCGACAGCCTGATTTTCTCAAACCTCTTAAGTTTGTCCTCGATGCCAGCAAGCCCCTCCATCATCGCCCAGGCCATTGCCGAGGAGCCCCATCCGTCGGTAGGCATAGCTTCCGGACTGGTGCTGTTCTCCTCGCTGCACGGGGTGCCGTCGGGAAAATACCAAAGGAAAGTTTCATTGTTTTTCGAGATGAGATCGTAATATTTCTTCAGAATTTCCACTCCGTAAGATTCAAATCCGTGATTGAAAGCGGCCATGGCCAGCTCACCCCCGACCAGCGGGAATATGCCCCCATTGATGTAAGCGCCGCCCACCAATTTCTCATCGCCGAAAATCCCGTCGGGGAACGGGGGCTCGATGGAAAACCAAGGCGCGAAAGCCTTCGTTTTTTTTCCCCGTTCGATATATTCCCTGATGATACTAACTGCCTGCTCATGTGATGCCAGCCCGCGGTTGATGGCCATCGGATTGCTCAGGCTAAGCTGATCCGCCTCATCCACCCCCTCGATCACCACTGGTGTGATCTTCACAAAATGGGTATAAAACCGCCCGTTCCAACATACCTCATTGGTCTTATCCCTTAATTCTTCTTTCTTCTTCCTAATTTTTGCCTTTTGCCCTCTGCCCTCTGCCCTGGTATCCAGGTAAGTATAAAGCCTCTCCAAAATACTTAAAGCCTCGTAATACCCCGAATTATCGCCATGCGAAATCCCCCAGAAAGTATTTTCATCAATCTGAAACTGGAGCCAGTGATACTTGCCGGCCGTGTAAGCAAAATCCCAGGTATCAATGGTATAAGCCCGTTTAACGAGGCCCGTGGCGGGATCAATCCGCTGCTTACTGGTAAAAATATAGTCTAGCGCCCGCTCCATCGATGGGATCAATCCGGCCATCCATTCATCATCACCGGTGACCTGCCAGGCTATCCAGGCTGCCTTGATAAATCGGTACTCCACATCAGCCTCCACCGGTACACGTACATATTTGGTCCAGTTTTCCCTTTCGCACGGAAGCTTTTCCGGATGAGTGGTCACATAATCGAAAATCCTTCCGTTGGCCGCCTGCGTAGCGGCAAAATGATCGACTGTGCTTTTCAGGTCGGTCTCGAAATATTTTGCCGCCCGCATCATGTCGGAATGATCGCGGATCCACAATGATTTGGCATCCGGCGATCTATAACCCTTTACCTTTTCACCGTCGATATTCAACTCGAGGGTATCCTGGGCCAGAAAAGCTTTAACTCTGGGCATCAGGTCGTCGAAGGCCTGCAATCCCGTTTTAATAAATGTTTCCATCTTTTTTGCCTTCGCAAGTATCTCCAGGTATAGTTATTATGGCTTTCTTAAACCAGCGCGAAAGATACCATTCTTGAAGTAAAATTATTGTTATTCCCAGAGCCGCTATTTTGGAATAATGGCACCTTAACCTTTTCAATTAATCCTAATATCAGATTAATAACTATTTTTGAAATAGACCAATTATGGAATGATAATCGATCTTAAAACTGTGGTCCTGATTACCGGAATGATGCACTTGATCCAAGTGCTTATATTCGCACAGCAGTACCAGAGAAAAAGAACCTTATCTGGCCCGGGATGGTGGCTTACGTGGAGCCTGCTGGAATTGCTCGCTTTCACAGTTATGCTGTTCCGGTCGAATCCCACCCTTCTTCCCTATATTATACTGATCCAAAGTCCGTTAAATTTAGCCGGGACTGTGTTTGTTTATTTCGGGGTGCGCAGTTTCCTGAAAAAGGACCTGACCCTGCGCTTTATAATACCCTTGTTTATCATCTATTACTTTTTGCACCTATATTTCAGCCTGGTCGCCGATAATATGGCTGTCCGCACGTTCCTTTTAGATATTGGCATAATCGCCATCGCATTCTTGACCGCATGGAACCTGCTTTGGCACACCAAACACCGTATGTTCTCGGTAACTCGCATAAGTGCGGTTATCTTAATCCTTCATGGATTGATATTTGCTGTACGCGCGGTTGCGGTCATTTCCGGGACCGCTGGACTCGATTTGCAATCGAAAGGCGGATTCAACCAGGTACAATACTTTGATGCTCTTCTGGTTGGTATTGTCTGGACCATCTGCTTCATCATCATGATGAACGAGAAGCTGCAAAGCGAGATTCTAGAAACGAAGGCACTTCTGGAAATCAAGATCAGTGATTTAAAAAAGTCAGAGGAAAAACTTTATTTAAAAAACGAAGAACTGGAAAAGCTAATTGCCGAGCGCGACAGGTTCTATTCAATCGTTGCACACGACCTTCGTGCTCCCTTCAACAGTTTCCTCGGACTTACCCAGATGCTGGCTGAGCGATATTCTGGAATGACAATGGAGGAGATCGGGAAAATTGCCGGAAACCTGGAAAAATCAGCAATTAACCTGTTTGGCTTGCTCGAAAACCTCCTGAGTTGGTCGTTAACGAAACAGGGGCTCATTCAATTCCAACCCAGGCCTGTTATATTGGCAGCCGAAGTGGAGGAATGTACGATGCTGCTGATGGAACAGGCCAGGAAGAAGTCCCTTGCGATCACTGCCAAAATTGATGACCAAATCCTTGTTTTTGCTGATCCCGGCATATTGAAAACTGTCCTGCGCAATATCCTGAGTAATGCTATAAAATTCTCCCTGCCGGGAGGTAAAATCATGGTCACCGGCACAATGCGTGCCGATGGCTGGGTCGAAATCTGTGTTCTGGATACCGGTATCGGTATGCCGGTCGAAGTCAGTGAAAAGCTTTTTCTCGATAAAAGTCTCCTACCCAGGAAAGGGACAGCAGGCGAATCCGGTACCGGCCTTGGGCTAATGCTTTGCAGCGAGTTCATTGAAATGCACAAGGGCCAGATCCGAATTGAAAGCGCTCCGGAAAAAGGTACCGCTTTTTACATATTATTACCTCCGGGGGAAGAGGAATCCAAGCTCCAAGAAAAACAGGGCTGACTTTTGCAGACTGCCTACTGCCTACTGCCAACTGCCTACTGCCGACTTCCGACTGCCAACTGCCTACTGCCGACTTCCGACTTACTTCTTTTCTCCTGCGGTAAAAACCATCCAGGGCTGGCTCGGCAGATCGTGGATCAATCCGCTCAGCCAGTCATATTGCGGATGAGCTTCCAGGTAAGCCGCGGCATTGAAAGGCATGCCGCATGCCGGGCCCCATCTGCCGATGAAAGACATGTTCCGGGCCATCCCGGCATCCACAACTTTCCCGTCCACAGTGGCTTCAGGATAAAAAGGGCTGGTGCCGGGCTGGTTATGCGGTTCCAGGTAAAAATGGCCGCACAGCGACCGCCCTCCCGCGATTTCCTTGTTCAGGTAAGTATCGTAATGGTCGCCTTCAAACTTCATCGCCAGTTCGGCATTAATCTTTCCCTTATTTTCTTTCATCAGCTGCTTCCAGCGCACCCGGCGGGCTACGGCCGACAGCTCAATATTCGTTTCTTCCTTGGTGGTTTCCTTCCGGAGGATCTTTAAATCCTCGGCAACATTGGAACCGATGAAATAACCGTCCTTCTTTTTCTCAAAAGCCACATATTTCAGTCCAAGCTCCAGTCGTGCGATCTCATTGGTATTGATATCCCCTATCAGCCAGGCATTTGCATATCCTCCGTTATTACCCTTCTTCATAATGTCGCACCATTCCTCGATGGTTGAGGCATACTGGGTAGCGGTCCGCATACGTGCAAATTCCGGTATTCCCTTTTCATCAAAACCGAAGAATCCCCCGATGGTGGTTTCCGATCCCACAAGCCCGGCACTGGTGACAAAAAAATCTGTACCGCTATGGATAAACCCTGGCTGGGTTTGCATGAGTATCCTGTTGCCTTTTTCAGGAAGGATATCCAGGACTATATTGCAATAGGCATAGTAAAATCCAGTCATCGTGTTGTGTGCCAGCACGATCTTCCCATCGGCTGTCATGCTTCCGGTGGCTATGAAGGAGCTGCACGACTCTTTCGACGGGGTGGGTGCATTGGGCGAATATTTCTCTTTCACCAACGGCCACCAATAACCGATGATCTCGATATTCCCGTTGTAGGCAATGATCTCTTCCGTGGTTATCCTTACTCCCGCCGCATTCAAGCCTTCAGCCATTCCGGCCATTTCCATCCGGTTTTCCGGATCGATTTTGGGATCCAGAATCTCCACCGATTTTTTCACCAGCCAGTCCCAATCCATGGCACTCTCATAATGCCAAACCTCGCGCAATATCCGGATCGACTCCTCAATCTCTTTAGCCAGCAGGTAACCGTGCTGAAATCCCCTTTCTTGAGGAGATCCCTCGATATGCAGATAAATCCATCCGGCCTTCTCGTGACGGTTGGCCTTCGACAGCCAGGTTTTCTGCTGATTTGAAAGCTGATTGCCCCCCTGACCGCTCGCCACTAACGGGCAAAATATTATCGCCAAAACAATAATCCTGTATTTCATGGCCTGAAAATTTCGATTTTCTTTCTCGTCTTTCGATCCTCTTCTTCGTCACCCGTCACCCGTCACCTGTCACCCGTCACCCGTCACAATCTTACAAACCGGCCTCCATCACCAATATCTCCGCCACATCAAGGTTTTTGATCTCGCTTTCTTTATCCAGATATTTAACCCCGTCCGTGAGCATGGTCAGGCAGAATGGGCATGACGATGCAATGACGGTTGCACCGCAAGCTACGGCTTCACCGGTGCGGGCGGCAAAAACTTCGCCGGTGCCCTTCTCGGCTTCCTTGAAATACTGCGATCCGCCGGCTCCGCAGCAGAGGGAAAAGCTTTTGCTGTGCTCCATTTCTGCTTTACCGGATTCAACCGAATCCAGCAGATTCCGGGGTGCACGGTACACCTCGTTGGCACGGCCGAGATAGCAGGGATCATGAAAAACGATCCGTTCATTTTTGAATGCTCCGAATGAGGTTGCTGCTGCAGGCTTGAAATGCTTATCGAGAAAAGTGGTGTAATGCTCCACGCTGGCAGTAAAACCAAGATCGGGATATTCATTCAGGAACGTATTGAAGCAGTGCGGACAAAGAGTGATGATCTTGCCAACATCATAATTCTTAAAAGTTTCGATGAGCGTGAACGCCTGCATCAGGTAAAGCATCTCATTACCAGCACGTCTGGCCGGATCTCCGGTGCACGTTTCCTCGGTGCCCAGCACGGCATAATCTATCTTCATATGATTAAGCAACTTAACCATGGCACGGGCAACCTTCTGATACCGGTCGTCGAAGGCTCCGGCACAACCGATCCATAAAAGATATTCAGGCTTTTTACCCTGCGAGGCCAATCCAGACATCAGGGGAACCTCGAAATCGAGTCCGGTGGTCCAGTTCAGGCGCTCGTGACTCCCGTATTGCCAGGGCGCCCCGTTGTTCTCAATATTCGTGAACATCATGTTGATGGCAGCAGGTGCCGCCGCCTTTTCCATCACGAGGTAACGGCGCATGTCGAGGATCAGCGATGGCTGGTTAATGCTCACCGGGCACTCCCGCGCACAGGCGTTGCACAGGGTACAGGCCCATATCTCCTCGGCGGTTACGTAGTCTCCCAGATAGTTTTTACCATCGGTCGAGTCCTTGCCGTTCTTCATCTTGTCAGCTGCCATTTCCTGCATGCGCGACCGCAGATCGATCATCAGCTTCCTGGGCGACAGCAGTTTGCCGGTCTTGTTGGCGGGACACACATCGGTACACCTGCCGCACTGGGTGCAGGTCAGGGAATCCATATAACTCTTCCAGCTCACATCACCGGCATCCAGCAATCCAAAGCGGGCCGGTTCACCTGTCGGCGCTTCCGCCTGATCGGGATAAAGCATTGCCCTCACTTCCTTCATCACGTTCTCCATCGGCTCGGCTTTACCCAGCGGAGTCAGCCGGCTGAGCAAAACATTGGGAACCGAAAGGAATACGTGAAAATGCTTGGAATAGGGTAAAATATTGGCAAAGATGAATATCAGCGTAATGTGCGACCACCAGAAGAAGGTGAGCAGACCAGGAGCAGAGGCGTTGAAGTGGCCGGCGATCAGCGTGCTCACCGGGTAAATTCCTGCAACAGTCTCCGGCGCCGAAAGCACATAAGTTATATTGTAGCCAAGCAGGGAAACCATCAGCAGGAATATCATGGTCAGGGCAATCAGTGCATCGATATGAGATTTCTTCTTCATCTCGACACCATGAAACCGCCTGATATTCATAAACAGACGCCTGATCAGAAATATAATGATTGAAATCAGTACGATGAGGGCAAAAACATCACCGGAGCCGGTAATGACATCGTACACAACTCCCAGACCGGCGAAAGCGCGCTCTGAACCGGTTAATCCGTCGACAACCATTTCCAGTGAGCCCAGGGTAATCACACAGAAGCCCCAGAAAGTCAGTGCATGAAAAAAACCGATGACCGGCCTGCGAAAGATCCGCGACTGACCGATGGCTACACGGAACATGATTTCTATCCGTTTGCCCCAATGGGTGATCTTGTATGGACCTGTCAGGTTAAAGCGGTAAACATAGGTTAGGACCGTCCAGGAGAATACCGCCAGTGTCAGCATTAACAAACCCGCGAATATCAGCTGCGCTGTCATTTTTTATTCTGATTTAAGCTTTTTAACCGCTTGTATGAGAGCAGGCAATACCTGAAACAGGTCGCCGACGATGCCGTACCTGGCGAACTGGAAAATCGGAGCTTCAGGATCCTTGTTGATTGCAACGATCACCCTCGATGAGCTGATGCCGCCGATATGCTGGATGGCGCCTGATATTCCGCATGCTATATACAGATTGGGAGCAATCACTTTGCCGGTCTGGCCCACATGCTCCTGATGAGGACGCCAGCCTTCGTCGGCCACGGGACGCGAACAGGCCATGCCTGCACCCAGTGCATCGGCCAGGTCATGCAATACACCCCAGTTATCGCCGCTCTTCAATCCGCGGCCCCCGGAAACAACCACTTCGGCATCCTGAAGACGAACGGCACCCGACTGCTCAGCCACATCAACCACTTCAAAGGCGGATGTTGGAAGCGCTTCGGATGGCACAAACGATTCAACGCTTAACGGGATTTTATTTTCCACCACCTGCCAGGAATTTCTTGCCAGTATTAACACCTTAGCTGATGAGCCAAATTCGACAAATGCCGATGCCTTGCCCGTGAAAACCGACCTCCGAATTCTAAACGGATTCAAGCTCTCAGGCAAGCCAATGACTCCGGCAGCGTAACCCGCGTTCAGCCTGACGGCCAGTCTGGGTGCCACAGCCCGCGACATGGAATTGTCGGTAAAAAGCACTACCCCGGCATTGCCTGCCACGGCAGCTGCAGAGAGGAGAGCCGCAAAAGCCCTGTTATCCAGTGCCGGCATACCCGGTTCGGGGGTCAGCCATATTTTTGATATACCGTAATTACCCAATTTCTCCAGCTCTGACTGCGCGGGACTGCCCGTGACCAGGGCTGTCACCGGTTCACCTGTCAGGCCGGACAGGGCCGAAGCGTAAGAAGCCAGTTCAAAAACCGTTTTCGGGAACTTTCCGGCATCGTGGTTGGCATAGATCAATATCGACATAATTAACCTCCTTACAATACGTTAGCTTCATTTCTCAGCAGACTCACCAGCTCTTCAGCATTGGCAGCATTGATCATCCTGCAGGCCTTCCTAGGCGCCGGATTCTCGAATTTCACAAAAGCTGCATTGCCGTTTGCGGCAACCGGTTCAACCTGTGTCAGCGGTTTGGTGCGGGCCCCCATGATTCCACGGAGCGAGGGGATGCGCGGATCCTTGGCTATGCCTTTCTGAATCGTGAGCACGAGTGGCGCGGAAGCTCTGATCGTTTCCGTCCGGCTGTCCATTTCACGCTCGACGGTTACGGTATTGCCCGCAACGGATAAGGCTGATACCGAGGAGAATGAAGTCCATCCGAGCAGCTCAGCAATCATCTCGCCAGCTGCAGACCCGTTGTAATCAGCCGAATCCAGTCCCGCGATTACCAGGTCGAATTGCTCCCTTTTGATCAGCTCTGCCACCTGGTTCGCCACTTCCAACGAACTGCCGGGCGCCAGGTTAACGCGGTAGGCAGAATCCGCCCCCACGGCCAACGCCTTCTGAATGACCGGATCCGACTCTTTCAATCCAACATTCGCGACTGACACCTGGGTAACGCCGCTGTCGGGCTGCTCACGTATCTCAAGAGCCCTCGTGAGGGCAAGCTCATCCCAGGGATTGATGATCCACTGAATTCCGGTGGTATCCAAAGCATTCATGGCCGAAGTGAACCGGATCTGGGTGGTGGTATCCGGAACCACGCTTAAGCAGACAAGTATCTTCATAATTTACTGGCAAAAAATATCTCTCGATATGATTAGTTTCTGTATTTCAGATGTTCCCTCATAGATCTGGGTAAGCTTGGCTTCCCGCATGAGACGCTCAACATGGTATTCCTTCACATAGCCGTACCCGCCGTGGATCTGCACCGCTTCGGTGGTCACCCACATGGCAGTTTCGGCACAATGGTACTTGGCCATGGCGCTGGCAACACCGTAAGGCTGATGATTGTCTTTCAGCCAGGCGGCATGGAAACAAAGCAGGCGGCCAGCCTCAATACGGGTATACATCTCAGCCAGCTTGAACGCCACTGACTGGTGATTGAATATCTCGGTACCGAAAGCTTTTCTCTCTTTTGAATATTTCAGGGCCCTTTCATAGGCTCCCGAAGCAATGCCCAAGGCCTGCGAAGCGATTCCCAGACGGCCGCCTTCCAGCGTTTTCATGGCCATCTTGAATCCGAACCCGTCATCACCAATCCGGTTTTCCTTCGGCACCTTAACGTCGGTGAACATCACTGAATGGGTATCCGAGCTGCGCATCCCCATCTTGTCCTCATGTGGTCCGAGAGAAATTCCGGGTGAGTTCCGGTCGACAATCAACGCATTGATTCCCTTGTGCTTCAGCTCAGGATGGGTTTGGGCAATCAATATGTATACCGAAGCCGAATTACCGTTGGTGATCCAGTTTTTCGTACCGTTAACCAGATAATAATCGCCTTTGTCCTCCGCCAATGTATGCTGCGAGGTGGCATCGGAACCCGCTTCGGGCTCCGACAAAAGGAAAGCCCCGATCTTTTCGCCCCGGGCCAGTGGCTTCAGGTATTTCTCCTTCTGCTCCTCCGTCCCAAACGCTTCGAGTCCGTAACATACCAGCGAATTGTTTACCGATACGATCACAGATACGGAAGCATCCACCTTTGAAAGCTCCTCCATGGCAAGCACATAGGCCACGGTATCCATTCCGCTGCCGTCATATTTCGGATCAACCATCATGCCCATGAATCCAAGCTCGGCCAAAGCCTTCACATGCCGCTCAGGATAAATGCTCTTGGCATCGCGCTCCAGCACATCCAGTATGAGCTCCCGGTTGGCATAATCACGGGCAGCCTGCTGAATCATTTTTTGTTCCTCTGTAAGTTGAAAATCCATATTGAAAAATTTTTGGGTTTCGGGTTTGTTTTTCGTCTATCGATCTTATTCTTCGTCTTTCGTCTTCTACATATTCCGACGGTAACGGCCGCCGATCCGGTACAAACTGTTGGTTAACTGGCCGATGGAACAAACCTTGCAGGATTCCATCAGTACATTAAAAGTATTCGAGCCGTCGGTGGCAGCCTGCTTGAGTATTTCGAGCACCGGACCGGATTCATGAGTCCAGGTCTGATGAAGGTTTTCCAGGGTGGCCAGCTGGTTTTTCTTCTCCTCCTCGGTAGCCCTGATAACCTCAGGCCGCACAACAGTCGGTGATCCCTGCGACGACAAAAAGGTGTTCACACCGATCAGCGGCAGCTCTCCTGAATTTTTCAATTTTTCATACCAGAGGGACTCCTCCTGGATCTTACCTCGCTGGTAGCCGGTTTCCATGGCACCCAGCACCCCACCCCTCTCAGTGATACGGTCGAACTCCATCAGCACCGCCTCCTCCGTGAGATCGGTCAGCTCGTCGATGACAAATGACCCCTGCAGAGGATTCTGGCTCTTGGCGAGTCCGAACTCGTGATTGATGATCATCTGTATGGCAATGGCCCGGCGGACGGATTCCTCGGTAGGCGTGGTGATTGCCTCATCGTAAGCATTGGTATGCAACGAGTTGCAGTTGTCATAAACCGCATTAAGCGCCTGCAGCGTGGTGCGGATATCGTTAAAGTCGACTTCCTGGGCGTGCAATGACCGGCCTGAAGTCTGGATATGATATTTAAGCATCTGCGATCTCGTGTCGGCGCCGTAACGGTATTTCATCGCTTTGGCCCAGATCGTCCGTGCTACCCGACCGATCACGGAATATTCCGCGTCGAGGCCGTTGGAGAAAAAGAACGACAGGTTCTGCGCAAAATCCTTGATATTCATGCCTCTCGACAGGAAATATTCCACGTAGGTGAAACCGTTGGCCAGCGTGAATGCCAGCTGGGTGATCGGGTTAGCGCCCGCTTCGGCAATATGGTATCCCGATATCGAGACTGAATAGAAATTCCGGACGCTGTTGGAAATGAAATATTCCTGGACATCGCTCATCATCCGCAATGCAAAAGAGGTCGAAAAAATGCAGGTGTTCTGGGCCTGATCTTCCTTCAGGATATCGGCCTGAATGGTTCCCCTTATCCTGGCCAGGGTATCTTGCTTGATTTTCTGGTAGATTTCCGGTTCGAGTATCTGGTCGCCGGTTATGCCAAGCAGCAGCAAACCCAGACCGCTATTGCCGGCCGGCATTTTTCCCCGGTAGGCCGGGCGGGCAATACCGCGATCATCGTACATCTCTTTCAGCTTCTCCTCCACCACGCCGGTCAGACCCTGCGTGCGGATATATTTCTCACATTCCTGGTCGATTGCTGTATTCAGGAAAAAAGCCACCATAGCCGGTGCCGGGCCGTTGATCGTCATCGAGACCGATGTGGCCGGATCGCACAGGTCGAAACCGGAATACAATTTCTTGCAATCATCCAGACAGCAGACGGAAACTCCGGCGTTGCCGATTTTACCGTATATGTCGGGCTGCCAGCCGGGATCCTCGCCGTACAGGGTAACCGAGTCGTAGGCTGTTGAAAGGCGTTTTACAGGCTGGCCCCGCGATACGTAATGAAAGCGGCTGTTAGTGCGCTCCGGGCTCCCCTCGCCCGCGAACATCCTGAGCGGATCCTCTTCCTTGCGTTTGAAGGGGTAAACACCCGCGGCAAAAGGAAACTCGCCGGGGAAATTTTCTTTCAACACCCATTTCAAAATATCTCCCTTGTCGCTGAAACGGGGAACGGCAATCCTCGGAACCTTCAGGTGCGACAGCGTTTCGAAGCGGTTCTCCGCACTAATGTCGCGACCCCGCACCCGGTAAATAAATTGTTCAGACCGGTAAGCCGCCTTCTTGCTTTCCCAGCTGTTCAGAATCTCCCTGCTTTCTGGCTCGAGTTGCTTTTCATAATTCTCTTTCAATCCAGATATGCCCAGTTCCGGATCCATGCCTCCGACCACTTCGAGAGCATCCAGTTTGCGGGCAATATTAGCCTGACTATCAGCTTTTTTATTGTAATTCCTGACTACATCGGAGATCTCTGAGAGGTACCGTTTCCGTGCAGGCGGCATGATGGTGTAAGTGCCATAGGCAGGATCCGAAATGGGATCTGAAAGATTTGGAGCCGCGGTACTTCCAAAACCCGTTTTCTCCATCAGCGCCTTGAAAAACCAGTTGATCCCGGCATCATTGTAATGGGCGGCCATGGTGCCGAACACCGGCATCTCCGAAGGATCCTTTTCAAACAATCCGTGGTTACGCTGATATTGTTTCTTCACATCGCGCAGCGCATCGCGTGCCCCTGGCCTGTCGAACTTATTGATCACCACGAGGTCGGCGTAATCCAGCATGTCGATCTTCTCCAGCTGGGTGGCAGCCCCGTAGTCGGGTGTCATCACGTAAACGGAGAAATTGCTGTGATCGATGATTTCAGTATCGGACTGACCGATACCGCTGGTCTCCAGTATGATAAGATCGAAACCGGCGGTCTTGACGATATTCAGCGCGTCCCTCACATATTTTGAGAGGGCAAGGTTTGATTGCCTTGTGGCCATGGAACGCATGTATACCGATGGATGATCGATGGCATTCATGCGGATGCGGTCGGCAAGCAGGGCTCCGCCGGTTTTCCGCCGCGACGGGTCGACTGATATGATTGCCAGTGTTTTGTCGGGATGTTGCTCCCTGAAACGCAGGACCACCTCATCCACGATAGATGATTTTCCGGCACCTCCCGTACCGGTCATTCCGATTACAGGAGCGGTTGATTTCTCTGCCATCCCGCCGATCATTCCAAAATCAGAAGCATACTTTTCAGGATCATTTTCAGCCAGTGTGATCAACTGGGCGATTGTGCGCTGATCTCCTTTTTTCAGGTTATTAAGCGTTGCCTCATCCGGCTCGATTGATCCCTCAAGGGCATAATCCGAATCTTTCAGAAGATGGTTGATCATCCCCTGCAGACCCATTTCACGGCCATCATCAGGGGAAAAAATCCTGGAAACCCCGCACTGGTGCAGTTCCTCTATTTCATCGGGCAGAATAACGCCGCCTCCGCCACCGAAAATCCGTATATGAGATGCCTGTCTCTCCCTCAGTTGATCGAGCAGGTAACGGAAAAATTCCATGTGACCACCCTGATAGGAAGTCACGGCTATGGCGTGCACATCTTCCTGGATAGCAGCCTGCACGATCTCCTGGGCCGAATGGTTATGGCCAATATGGATCACTTCGGCACCCGACGACTGGATAATCCGCCTCATGATATTTATGGTGGCATCATGCCCGTCGAACAGGGAGGTGGCCGTCAGAATTCTGACATGGTTGTGCGGGTGATATACCGGAGGCTTTATCGTCATTATTATCAGAGTTTTAGATTGATGAAATTACCCGCTATCTCATTGAATTCGTTGATTATTTCTTGCATGATCTCCGATACCGGCTGTATCCTGGTAACCAGTGCCGCCGCCTGGCCGATTTCCAGTTCGCCGGCTTCCAGATCCCCTTCAAACATGCCCAGCCTGGCGCGTCCTTTTCCAAGAAGTTTTTCCATTTCGGCTGCCGGGGCCCCGGAATCCTCGAGTTCCTTTACCCGCTCCCAGAAACGGTTGCGCATGAGCCGAACGGGAGCCAGTTTTTTCATAGAAAGAGCGGTATCCCCGTCGCCCGAGTCCACCACGTATTGCTTGAAAGCCTGGTGGGCCGATGATTCTTCCGATACGGCAAACCGGGTTCCGATCTGAACGCCCTCAGCGCCAAGCGCAAATGCGGCTGCCATCGATGACCCTCCGACAATTCCGCCGGCTGCGATCAGGGGTATGCTTAAGTGCTTTCGAACCAGTGGGATGAGAGTCAAGGTAGTCGTCTCCTCCCGGCCGTTGTGGCCGCCCGCCTCGAATCCCTCGGCGACAACAGCATCCACGCCCGAATCCTGCGATTTCAGCGCAAACCTGACGTTTGAAACCACATGTGCCACGAGGATCCCATGATCTTTAAATTTGCCTGTATATTTCGCCGGGCTTCCTGCCGAGGTAAAAACGATCGGGACCTTCTCGCGGATAACAGTTTCAGTTATTTCTTCTATCCTTGGATATAATAGCGGGATGTTTACCCCAAACGGTTTATCGGTAGCTGCGCGGCATTTCTGGATATGCTCGGTAAGTGTTTCAGGATACATCGATCCGGATCCGATAAGGCCCAGCCCGCCTGCATTGCTGACTGCCGAAGCGAGTCGCCAGCCGCTGCACCAGACCATCCCACCCTGAATAACCGGGTAACGGATTCCGAACAGATCTGTGATCCTATTCCCCACGCCTGTAAACTATTGAGACTTGTGTTTTATCGTCACCGCCCATATTGAGGGATAGTCCGTATGGCCGTGCAGGTCTCAGGGTGATCTGAGCCTGTCCGGCTTTTTCAGTCAGTTGTTCCCATAAAGTAACCGCCATGTGCACGCCGGTGGCTCCGGTGGGGTGACCCCAGCCGATGAGTCCGCCAGTGGTGTTGAAAGGCATTTCACCCATCCGGGATGTTTCGCCGGCGAGAACGTAATCCGGACCTTCCCCCTTTTTGGCCAGTCCGAGCGCTTCCACGCCCAGTATTCCGGCAATGGTAAAGCAATCGTGCGTTTCAACGGTTCCCACCTGGCTGATGCCAATCTCGGCCATGGCCAAGGCTTTTGCGGCTGCGAGTTTTCCGGTGCTGAGCTCCGTCGGGTCAGCCGGTTTTTTCGTTATATCTGCAACGGCATGTCCGAAACCGGTGATCTCCACGGCGTCTTCCAGGGATACTCCGATCCGTCTCAGTCCATCGCGCGAAGCAATGACAATGCCGGAAGCACCGTCGGAGACTTTCGAGCAATCGTACAGGTTAAGGTTCTCAACAAAGAACTTACCGTTTGGCTCAGTCATGCCCAGGGCTTCCAGATCGGAAGTTGTATTCTGATATTCTTGCGCGGTCGGACAAAGCCTGGCATTTTCAATGGCATTACGGTACCACCGGGCAAACGCTTTGCGGGATTTATCACGGCCGAATTTTTCAAAATAAGCGCCGGCCCGATCGCTGAACTGTCCCGGGAAGAAAAACGCGTGACCCGCTTTACGATCAGCAAACCAGCCTGCAGCGGCCAAAATATCTGCCCCGTAAATAGCTTTCACGCTGTTCTGGACTTCCACTCCCAGAGCGAGTACCACTTCGGATGAACCTGACAGTACCGATTTTATTCCTGTCAGCAGGGCCAGTCCCCCCGATGAGCATGCTCCTTCAACCCGGGTAGACGGCTTCCCAGCCAGACCTTCATCGATGAACGGCGCGAAAGCTCCCAGGTGTGCCTGACCGTTGAAGCGGCTTGCCATGAAATTGCCGATCACGATCTCATCAACCGTTTCGGCGCCACCAATTTTTGCCAGCACCTGCGAACCTGCCTCCTTAAGGTAATGCTCCAGGCCCGGTCGGGGTTTCGAGGGATTGAACTCTTTGCGGCCGGTACCCAGCGATACGGTATTATATCCCGCCGTCATGTATATTTTCTTTTCCATCTGAAAGCTGAGTTTTAATTAAACGTGATGGGTGATAGGTCCCAGCGCATGAAAAAATCCGGTCAGCAACACGGTATTCACGTCCTCATCCGTGCGGGCTATGCCGTCGGAAACCAATTGCAGACCGATCTCCTTCGACCGTCTGGCATAATTGATTGCCAGTCTGGCCCCCAGGGTATCCATCGATTTTATCTCGTCGAACAGGGCAGCGAAAATCTCCCCCTTTGTTTTACTGTTCACCACCTGTTTCCAGGGCTGGTAAGTCCCCGGAAGCGGTCCGAGCTGAGTGTCGCAGGATTCGCGGAACTGATCAACCGCGATATACTGCTTGGTCGATTCATCAAATACGGCAACCGGTTTGCCCTTTTCGTATTTGAGGATGCCGTCCTTCTGCGACCCGTCGGAATTCTGTCCGCCCTTCACGCCCAGTTTCAGCAATTCATCGAGACGGCGGCTGTGCAGATCCTCAGCCGTAAAATGCGGATTCATGACCTGCATGATATAGCTGACCACATCGACACCCACGTAATCAATCAATTGAAAGATCCCCATCGGCCTGACCAGATAATCCTGTGTAACCTTATTAACCATATAGATAGCCTGATGCAGAGGCATTTTGGCTGCAAGGCGCTCGGCCTCGCTGATCCCGTGCAGGGCATCACGCATGAAATGTCCGTTTCCGATAAACCCGGCCTTGTCGTTCGACGGAACCACCAGTTTGCCCAGTTTTGATGCATACTCCAGGGCAAAGCTTTCCAGATCGGACAAGGTGCCTTTAGCTGCGATCAGCTCCACCAGTTTCTGCACTGCAGGCGGATTATAGAAATGAAATCCGATAATACGGCCGCCCAAGCCGGCATCGTGATCCAGTTCGTTAATGGGTATGGATGAGGTGTTGGTGAAATACCAGGGCTTATGTGGATTTGCGGCATCAATCTTTTTAAAGATCTCCTTCTTGAGGGCCGGATCCTCCTTGATCGCCTCAAAAATCAGGTAGCAGTCGTATGCTGCTTCAAGACGGATGGTTGGCCTCACGATATTCAGAACATCGAAAACATACTGCTGGAGGATCTGTCCGTTTTCAACCAGGTCGGTGCGGTCGGCATACACGGAGCGCAGCCAGACCATCTTTTTCTCTGCCGCCCGCAGTATCTGGGCACGCAGGTAATTCATGAGCCCTGCCAGACCCTCGAATGACATATCGATAGCCTGGATTGCAAATGTGCGGCCCTTGTTTTCAGGCTTCAGGCTGAGGTCCGCCATTTCGATGGCGGTAAGCAGGAGAATCCCGCTGCCCATCTTGCCTGCAGCCCCCAATACCGCAACCCTTTCGAGCTTATTGTCGTAATCCATATAAGTAGATTAATAGATATTTAAATTTATAAAACTGCGGGGAACGAACACCGGAAGATAAACAAATAATTTATTGTGACAAGTGACGGGTGGGAAGTCGGCAGCCGGCAGTTGGCAGCAGGCAGTGAGCCTGCCCCGGACCTGATCCGGGGGCAGTGGGCAGGGCTGATAGCACTAATTAAACTGGATCGGCTTACTGAGCTTCTCCCCCTTGACGATTGTTATCCGGTCGACCGCCCATTTGGTGCCTAGCCTTCCTCCGGGAAACCCATCCCATAGGCAGGTATCGCCCAGACAGGTACAAATGATACCGGCTTGGTAATAATAATCCCCGGGCAGGAGCCTGAAAGTATATAATTGCTTGATATCATAAGTATTTGCAGTGATCAGAAATTGTCCCCGGTACAGGTCATGGGCAGTCTTGGCAATGCTCAGATCAATCCGGTGCACCCCTCTTTCCGGCACATTCCGGTGGGGCACCTGAAAATCGAATTCAACGAGACCGGTCAGAGTATCCTTTGTATTATCCGGAGGAATATCAGGAATATCCGGCTGACAGCTAAACGTTACTACCGCCATAATAATCAAACAATATTGAATCAGATCCCTCATAACAGGCTCATATTTCATTATTGATCAGCAACAATCATCTTCTTAGTCTGCCGATCTTCACCGGCGTACAAAGTATAGAAATAGATACCCGGCGCCAATCCCGGATTCTGGATTTTCATCCGATGGCTTCCATTCGGTAGCAGCCCTTCATCCTTAATAAATACCATCCTGCCGGTCAGGTCAGTTATCTCCAGCCTGACCCTGGCTTCCTGAGCAATCGAATAATTGACTGTTGTGTGATAGCTGAAAGGGTTGGGGAAGTTCTGGGAGACTGAGAAATCCCCCGGAAAAGCTGGATCTGCGGAACTCGACTTATCATGCATATACAGACGGACCATGAGATTTTTGGTTGTATAGGTTGGATACTGAAATCCGCCTTGAACTGTCGGCCATGGCTTGCCGCCTACTGAGGGTGCATCGTGAATCGGAACCTGATGGTTTCCCCCGATCGACAGGCCTTTATCCCGCCGCAAAGCCTCCGTATTATGCCAGTTGCTGTATTGAACGCCCGCGTAAAGCATACTTCCACCCTTAATAAATTCCGATTCGCCGTCCTTGGTGAATGGCAAATAAACCCAGGTATAAAACATGGTGGAATCGAGATACAGCCGGTCAGTTTTCATTAAATTACGGTAACTCGTCACTAAGTTTTGAACCTTAACATCAATGACCGTAAAACCAAAATCGATCAGGCCATCCGCCAGACCGCCCATTATGTAAGCGGAAATTCCATCGAGTTCGCAATCGTTATAAATTGGGAAGATACTACCCATTAAATGGTTTACATTGGCTTCTAAATCCCATACATCCCGGACATAATTAAGTGAGGCGAAGGAGTAACTGTAATCCGGTGTGTTGCCGGCCCTGTTATACACGGAATCCGTGACTTCAAAGAATATCGTTTTTTGATTATCCACCGGAAAATCATCACCTTCTTTCTGTTTCCAGCTATAAGTAATGGAGTAGTTCCCTTTTTCCCGCGGCTCATAAGACCCTGATAGTGAGGCGCTGTCGATATATCCTGGATAGATAGACTCAATCACTCTCGATTCCGTGAACACAGGCACATCGTTCTTCCTAATTGTCACGTCGAAAACAATATTCGTAGCCTCGTTCGAGCCCATATTGGTAACCCAGGATTTGAATTTTTCAAAGGAGCGTCCTGAGCCAATCTGGCAAACCGGCAGCGAATAACTAACGGTTTCAGTGGTGGTGGGATCCTTGTCATCCCACTGAATATCGATTTTGTCCAACCGCAGATCATTCGGTGCCGCTTCGGTCAGTTTGAGGTCATCTATATTCCAGAAGTACAATCCAAAAGAACTGTTCCATGTGATTCTTATCTTAACCATCGGCAGACCGGCTGCGAAACCCGTGATGTTCTCCCGGAACAGAGTCGTTTCGCCCGGACCGATATCATTCGGCCGGCTTCCGCCGCGGTTCCCAAATCCTGCATTGAACTGGTTCCAGTGAATGCCATTGTCAGGTGAAATCTCCACCAGGCATTGCCACATTCCGTAGAGAGTTCCCTGATATCCTCGATTGACGAAGTTTGTCTCAAATTCGATAATAACCGAACTATGTGCGCTGCAGTCGATTGCCGGGAATGTGATCGAACTGCTGATTGGCTTGAGGTCCGAAAGACTCCGGTAATTATTGTAGAGGGCGGCAAACAGGGTCAGGTGACCGTCAGCCCTGGAGGATGACCGGAACGGCGGTTCAGTCATCCAGCTGCAGTTCATGCTGTCGTCGGGCCACCAGTGCCAGGTGTAGCCATTGTCGAGCGCATCGGCGATAACGAATCCCGGAGGTGCCGTCCAGCCTTTTGCATCGGCCGGATTTCCCCAATTGAAGGTTTCACGGTAAAAGACAGTGGGGTTAGTTTTCAGGCTCTTTTCCTGCGCTTTTACCGGGGGGGGGGAGAAAAAAAGCAAAACCAGACCCATTGCAAAATAGGTACGTTTCATAATGTTACTATCTGTTGTTATCCAGACGTAATATACTGAATTCCGGTCAGAACAGGAAATTTATTTTGCTAAAAGCGTTCAAAAGCTTTCTTCTTCAGTTCCATTTCAAAGCTGTTGATACTATATTTTTTAGCAATCATTCGCCAGTTTTTTACGGAGGAAGCTATTTCCCCGATTATTTCATTCGATCTGCGCTCTGACAGACGAAAAAACTCTCTGACAGATAAAGCCAATTCCAGATTTAAGGAATTATCATTTTCGGAGATATTCAAACTTAAACCGGTTCCGGTTTCGACCGGGTTAATATCATAAGCTGGCGATAGTATCCATCCCCTCGGGGAAAAAATAAAACCATTATTGCGTAAATGGTCATCCGTATTTGAAACAAAAATGCTGAAAACGATCCTCCTCCACAATTGCTCCAGGTCATCATCAACATTCGCCCCTTTGGAGGTGATAAAATCCACAAGATCAAGATAACTCACTCCATCACTGTGATTTTGTCCATCAGTAAACCCCAAAATTGTCAGGGCCGATGCGAAATGGATTCTTTCACCATTTCTGGTTCTGTCAAAACGTTTTGTCAGAAAAGTATGATGCTTTCCGGAGAACCTAAGGGCTTGACTTTCAGCCATAATTACTCCAGCTTTTATGGCCATTTCATAGGTAACAGCCTCCCATGCACCCACATCGGAATGGTCTGACCGACTTGGAAATTTTGCTATCCACAATTGATTTTCCGAATTCAACACACTTGCTTTTGGCCGGGCCCCTCCTAATGATGATCCAGGTGCGACCAACATGCTAAGCCAGGTAAAGTATTCCGGATCGTTTATCACATCATCATCCTCCAGGCGTAAACTAATCTCTTCCAATTCCCGGATGGAAGTCCAGGGAGGAGAGGCCATTAGCCGGTTTTCACTAACAAATGGACCCTCCCTGTCCTCCTTAAACCTTAAAGCACCCATTCGATGGCCATCATATACTCCAAGCAAATAATCTGTCTCAAAAAGTGATCGTTCCGGTCGTTGTTCCATTCGGGCAAGCGCAGCTTCACGTCTGCGCATCAGGAGACGCCCCCAGCGATCCGGTGAAGAGTCAAGGAATAGTGCGAAATTCTGTTTATTGTCAGGAAGATAGTGTAAACCGGAATAGAGTTCCAGATCAGGGTCTAAAACCTGAGCATAATCAGATCTCACCCAACTATCCTCATATTCAAAAGAAAAGATCTCCCTTCCCCTGATTAATTCGGAATATAAGGTTCCCATCCATATTGGGTCAAGCATCCCTTCCCAGTGTGCATAGACAAACACTTCCCGTTTTGTCAGATTCTTACTTTTCATTTGCTATTCCTTTTCGGCGCTCTAGCTTTCGTAATCAATTCAGCATCCTGAATTTTGCGCCCCAATTCATCATCTTTTGCTAATTCCAGGAAATCCCTTTCAAGGCCGAACACTTTTAAAACATTAATATAGTGACCGATACCAACACCAGGATGTCCCTTCTCTATTTTTATCAAAGTGGAGCGCCCCATACCGGCTCGGTCGGCGACTTGTTCACTGCTGAGTTTTCGTCTTAATCGGGCCAGCTTTATATTCTCACCAAATTCCGTAAGAATCCGCTGCATTTTTGGCAATAAGACCGGACTTTTATTAGCCATAACATATCAATAATGATACAAATATAGTTTTATTTGTATCAATATTAAAACATTATTGAATTTTGAATTCCGGTCAGAAAAAGAAATCTATTTTGCTAAAGGTTCAGGAAAGAACCGGATGAATCCAGCCGCGCTGGTAAAGAAAGTTTGCAGTTATTTCAATAGCACTGATCAGGTCAGTAGTTCTGGTGAACATTTCGGGTACCATTGCCTTCAGAACTTCAGGCAGATATTCATGGGCAATCTGGTTGCGAAGATCCCGGATTTCAATCAGTTGATCAGCCGATGGGATTAAACCCTCCTTTTCGAACCGGTTAACCAGATCAATAAATGGCACAGTGGGCTCATGCAGCAAGGACCATACTGTCCGCAGAACCTTTTGGATATAAATGTCAGAAGTTCGTGCAAATTTGGACGTGAGTGAATCAAACGATTCCTGCTCTTCAAATGAATATTTATCCTTGATCCCAATAAACTGACACTTGCTTAATGAAAGTTTAAGCGTATCGCATGAATGTTGCAGAAGGATCCATTCCTTTTCCAACAAAGCAGCAAATTCCTTATCCCGTGAAGTCATAGCCTGATTAATTGCTTCTCTATCAAATTTCTAAATGGATCTTCCTCATTAAACAAAAAATTTACAAGATCCAGCTTCTGCCAACCGAAGGATTTAAAGAACTCCCTCCGAAGCATCCGAACAGAAGTGATCGGCAACCGCTCTTCCGATAAAATCAATATATCAATATCACCCCCGCGTGCCTCATCATCGGTCCTCGAACCAAAAAGATACACCTCCGCCTTAGGATCAATCTTACCGACCTCCTCCACAAAAAATCTCCGCACTGGCTCCTTAATTCGCATCCGCTTAAATCTCAATTTGATATCGATAAATATACAAAACTTTCCTTCTTCTGTCTTCAGTCTTATCGTCTGCCGATCTTCTTCTTCGATCTTCGTCTTCCGTGTTTCGTGTTTCGTGTCACGCGTTTCGAGTTTCGCGTCACGTCATCTTATAGTGACAATAAACCAAAGGAACAAAATCACGCACCCGACCAACGCCCAGCTGCCGAAGAATCCGATATAATCAACGCGCTTCCATTTGCGGAATTCCCAGTTGCTGTGCGGAAACATTTTCTCTTTTTCGAATTGGGCAAAATTGGCACGGGCCTTTACGAGGGCTGCCTCGTCCTCTTCATGACTGGGCTGAACCGGAGTGTGAAGCTTGGCGAAGAAATTATCGAGCAGACTTCTGGGGATGGGCTTGGTGAAAATAGATATCAGGAAGAGAAGCAGGAAGGGGAACAACGCATCAAAGAAGAAGCGAAGGGCAACCAATTGAGCTTTTGACAGATGTGTCAGATCAAAACCAAACCAGCTTACTACCCAGATCTCGGCATGAAAGCGGTCGACCCCGATTTTTGGCGAGTTCGGATCATCCGGATTCTCACGGGCAACCTTGTCGAAAAAGACTCCAACTGGTGCAATCGTCACGCTCTTTTCAATTTTTTGTCCCACCGTCTGGGCCCGACCAGCATCGACATCACTCTGCAAGGCCTTTGTTTTGATTGAGGTCGTGTGCGGCTGGGTCTCCACAATCAGTGCTGGATTATGGTTGATCGAGCTGATCTCCGGGAAGAGGTTCGGGATCACCGCATAGATAGCAATACACAGAGCTACCTGAACATAAACAGCCCACTTGGTCACCCGGCGCCAGATGAATCCGAGCCAGATGGATGCTCCGAAAATTGCCGGTATCGAAATAATATATTGGAACAACTCCAGCAGGTTATCCACCACCAGGGCGATGCCGATGCCGCCAAGGAGGGTTACTCCGATAACTATTCGCCCAACATTCAGGTAATGCCTCTCTGATTTATCGGGATAAAACGGTTTATACAAATTTCTGATAAACAGGGCGGCATAGGATATCGAGGTGCCGCTGAGTGTTGACATGTTAGCCGCCAGTATACCAGCCAGCATTAACCCGATAGCGCCCGGCACCAGAAGATCATTGGTCATAAATCCCCAGATCAGGTCGGGATCGCTCAGACTGCCGCCGTAAATGGCAATCGCAAGCAGACCGGCGAGCGCCCAGAAAACCATGATCACACGCTTGGTAAACATCCCCCCGATCATGCCGATACGGGCGGAATTCTCATTGGTGGCCGATCCGGCAGTTTGCATGCCGGTAACCACCGCAACGATGGATACCAGGTTAGCCAGCGACATGGCCAGAATAGTATACCAGGCATATTCGCTCATGGTTGTCGAACCGAACAGCTGGAAAAGGTAATCGGGTACGCTGGCATGCAGACCGCTGAACCCGCCCACTTTATGCAATCCGGCCGGGATCAGGATCATGGAAAATATCAGGATAAGTATTCCCTGGATGGCATCGGTGATCGCCGCCGCCCGGAAACCTCCCATCATCGTATATAATCCCACCACCAGTGCATAAATCAGGTAGAACCAGATTTCATTGGTGTAGGAGAAAAAAGAGTGCAGTTCACCCTTTTTGTTCTTCTCGCTGAGCACATCAAAACGTGTTTGCTTGTCCGCTGTCAGTCCGGCTGCCAGCTCCGCCCTTAATGCCTGAAATTCTTTGTATTCCGATATGCTTCGCTGCTCGGCCGGCGTACATACTTCGATCGGCTTGGGTGTCATGGCCACCATGGTTTTTGCGGCAACCATATACCCCACCCCTCCACCCAGCAAAGCCATCAACAGGGTGAATACGGCATAACTGCCTCCCAGAAATTTGCTGTTGAACCGCTCGGTAAAATAATCGCCGATAGTGGTCAGCCTCACCCGGCGAAAGAAAAAGGTTGAAAACCAATAGAATGGCGTTAAAAAGAGCACCAGAAACTGGATCCACATGCCCCCGATCCCCTGCCGGTATACCTCTCGCGAAACGGCAACCGCCTGATCGGCATTGGTGGACGTCCCGAAATTCAGAAAAAACTGATAGGCTTTGCCGAGCTTTCTGCCCGCAAGAAAAAAATCATCGGTATTCTTATTCTTCTTCTCTTGTTGCTTGCCGATATAAAGCATCAGCACAATGAAAACCAGGATAATGACTAAGTCAAGGATGTGGAGGCCGAACAGCATGGCGTGTGTAATTATCCCATAAATATAGCCGGATTTTCTAAAGCCAGTCAGGCTTTGGGGCAGGTCGGGATAATTTATTTTCTCAACAATCTCAGTCTTTTCTGCGACCTTTCCATTCGAGGATCAATTGATAAACGAGTATTACCATTCCAAGGCCAATGACAAAGCTGATTAGAAAATCCCGCAAGTTCGACTCGGGCAGGAAATTCTGCATGGCTACGGAAATAAACAACGCTAACACACTCAGCGGCAACGATAAAACCCTTTTAAGCTTCAT
>CAYHCO010000020.1:22206-28540 GCA_964355105.1 uncultured Porphyromonadaceae bacterium | reverse complement strand
AGCCCCTGCAATACAAATTTTCGGATGCGCTGTCCTTTGGCGATATTTTCCTTGATCACCACGTCCCTGATCGGGGTTGGAGCGGTGAAAGTCAGGGTCACCGCCCTGCCATCCATCGATTTTACCGCGGTCACAGGGTTCCCGAAACGGGTGCGTATCGCGTGACCGAAATCTCTGTAAACCTTAACGTGCGAATCCGGAATCAGACCGGTGGTATCGGGAGTGGAATTCAACAGCAGCACCCCGCCCCTGCCAACCGACTGGTCATAGAGAGTCATCAGATCGGCCGTTTTCGGCAGCATGGAATCGGTGCCTGCAGCCCAGAACCACTTATGCCCGTTAACTTTCAGCAGCGGTACATCCATCTCCACGGGCGCGTAGGCATCCCCGTCGGGATCCGAATGCGCAGCCGTGGCAACGCCCGTGGCCAGATCAGATTTCTTAAGTGTATACCAGTTGGGATACGGAGCGATGCCATCCTCATTTCCCACCCAGCGGATATTTGCCATCGGCCCCTGAAGAATAACGGCATCTGATGCATATTGGGTAAGGATATCGGCAACATTGATGACACAGCTGCCATCAAACCAAACCTCCTGAACGGGACCGTAATTGCCGAGGACCTCGGTCATCTGCTGTCGGAATATCTTATTGTAACCCTCCTGTTTGGCTGAGTCTGCAGTCTTTCCCCCGCTCCCGATTGCGGCGCCCCATTTCTCATCGGAAGGCGACACGTAGATCCCCAATCCCAAACCGTATTTCTTGCAGGAAGCCGACAGGTCTTTCAGCACATCACCTTTGCCGCCGCGCCAGGGGATATTCCTGACTCCATAATCGGATGTTTCGGTGTTCCACCAGCAAAACCCGCCCGTATGCTTGGCCACAAACAAGATCAGCCTTGCACCCCATAAGCGGGCTACCACGCACCATTGATCCGTATTGAGTTTAGCCGGATTGATGCGCTTCAGCGGAAGTGAGTGATCGTCATATTCCCTGCCCTGCCAGGTGCACGGATCGAGGCAGACGAACATGATCTGCTCGTATTGCTGATACCGGAGCTGACCCGGCGATGGAAGCGGAACCTCCTGGCTAACCGGTGACTGTGCCAACAATGATCCGCTGGCTATTGCGGCCAGCAAAAGAATCCAGACAAATCTCCTCATGATTTTTTGGGTTTAAAGAAATTACGGTAAACCGATACGGCCATCAGCAGATAGGCAATGGTTTTGGGTATCATCAGCATCCCGGTCATCGGGTATTTCTGAACAAGAAGAATTACCGGAATATAAAAGACGTATGATGTGAAAATCAGCAACGATAACCAGCTGAAAACGCGGTCATTCCGTTTGCGGGCGTGAACCAGCATGATGATGGCCAGTCCCAGACCGAGGATGGTGAGCGGGATATTGCGGTAAAGCGACATTTCGGCCGGCGGTACGGCGCTACTCCATTGGTTTCCGGGTAAGGCCATAACGATAAAACGCGCCACGCCAGTGATCATCAGGATAATATAGATGATGTTCCACGACTGGCGAAAACGTCGTCGCTCGGCTTCGACCATCAATAAATAAAATACTGTAACTAAAATCGCGGTGGAAAGTGCACCCGAACCCACCAGCGGAATGACCGCGCCAAGAATGTTCACCGATGAACCGACATCTCCCAGTGCATAGGCCCAGACCCGGAACCCAACATGGCCGGTATCGCCAATGGCAAGCATCAGGAAGGCAAGACGCAGAAGAGATCCCACACCACGGTCGCTGTAGGGCCGGTACCCGTTTTTCCGGTACATTTTAATGACCAGGATCCAGATAAAGATCAGGTAAAAGATATTAAAGCTGACCTCCGGAATTATTCGCATCAGATCGTTCATCATTCAGGTATTTGAGCTTAAAAATATATCCAAAAAATGATTATTTTAGGTCTGAATAAATAAGGTTTACCATGAATCAAAATACCACACTCGAAATCCTCAAACAGGGCATTTTACTCGAAAAACGGGGTAAGATCTTTTACGCCAGCGCTGCCGAAAAATCTAAGGACCCGGATGTGAAAAGCATTTTCCAGATCATGACCAATGAAGAAAATGATCATATAAAATTTCTGGAAGAGCAATATCAGAATTTCGAAAAAAAGGGCAAATTCTCCTTTGTACCCGGCGTTGACCACGGCACCTATTCGGTTACCGAAAAAGTAATTACGAAATCCATTTCCGACAGGGTATCGGCAGTTAGTTATGAGGCTGCGGCTATCTCACTCGCCATTGACATGGAAAACCGGGCAATCAATGTTTACACCGAACGGGCAAAGAACGCCACCGACCCCGAGGAGCAAGCTTTTTACCTTTGGCTGGCAGAATGGGAACGCGGACATCACCAGATTCTCTTTCAGCTCGATCAGGAGCTCAAGGAAAAAGTTTGGATGGACAATAATTTCTGGGCTTTCTAACGGTCAAAGCGGGAAAAACCACCGGAGCATATCGGGCAAAAGAGCACGCCAGTTGCCCCAGGAATGGCCTTCATTAACTTCCCGGTAAACAAAATCAACCTTGTTTTTCTCCAGGATCTCTTTCATTTCGAGAGCCTGCTTCTGCGTGTCGTTAATCACACCCGTGGTGAGGTACACGCGGAAAGGAAACCAGTCGAGACGGTCGAAACGGTCGATCACCTCCTTGTTGAAAGCCGGTGAATTGATGCCCAGCAAATGAAAATCCTTGATCCTGACTGCACCAAACCAGGCCGAGTTCATGCCTCCGAGTGATGTTCCGAGAATCACCCGGTCATCGGGACAGGCATGAGTCTTATACGATTGGTCGATGAGCGGAATCAGTTCATCGCCAACAAAATCCGCAAATTTCTGATTGCAGACGTACTCCGCCATCCTGCGATTATTCTTTTCGTTTCCGGGTTCACGGGGATCAATGAAAACCGCGATAACCGGCTTGATCTGCTCACGGTAAATCAGGTTATCGAGGGTATTGAGCATGCCGCCCTTTTCCTCATCGGCGTATTCATGTCCGTCGGTCACGTAAATAACCGGAAGATTCTCACATCTGGCATAATTGTAAGGCGTATATACCTTGTAGTTAACACTGTATCCCAGCTTTTCACTCTTTACCAGGATATTGTCGCTGAGGGTTCCCCGAATGACCTCTTTTCCCAGTTCGGTATCCTCCGGAAATTTCCATCCGGGCATGTGCAGCTCCGAATTCAGACCCATACCACTCATTTGTACCGTAGGGTTTTCAGGATCGAGGATCCATTTTTCATCAACCACGATCTTATAATCCAGACGCGCATCAATAGGAAATTTATGCACCGCTATCCAGATATCGGTCAAGCCGCAGCGGGTTCCGGTGTAGTCAGTCTGACCCGGTCGCCAGCGGCTGAAATCTCCTGCCCAGGAAACCTTTTCAGCCGGACCCTTGTACAGAAAAGCAACCGTATCGCCAATCCGGTATGGGACCTGGCCTTCATTCTTCAGCTTGTCCCACAATAGGTTAACCTGCTTATTTCGTTCTGCCTGGTCAGCAATGTTAGTGACATGATCAAGTACTGTACGGAATTCCCGGTAGTTTTTAAAAGGCCAGGTATATTGCTGCGAAAAAGCCTGATGGGTCATTGGCACTGCCAGCAGGAACATCAGGACGATACTCCTGTATTTGATTAGAAAAGACTGAATCATGATTATTTCTTGCTTGATTTTGCCCGTGGATTAAACTCTAAAGCCAGGTTCAGCCAGTACTCAAGGTCCTCATCCATATCGATATGTTCCGGATCGACCATTATGAATCCCTTCATCGACTTTCCGGAGAAGTCCATCGGCCTGGCGCCGGGCTTCTTCAGTTCAGCTTCGTTCCTTTCGGGATCAATGCGTACCATGAGGTCCTGTTTAAGTACGCCGGCACACATCTTGTCATCCACCAGGTAACAGATGCCGCCAAACATTTTCTTACCAAAATAGGGTACCCGTTTCTCTTCATAAATCCGCTGGATTCGCTCTGCCAGAAATTCATCAAAAGCCATCGTGATAGATTTTAGTATTTCTTATCTACAGCTGTCCTCCGCGGGGTAGACAAATGTCCGAATTCATTAAAATAGACCTTTACCAGAACAATGAACAGGGTGATAGTTAAAGGTCCGAATATCAGACCGATCAATCCAAACAGCTTTGTCCCGACAATCACGCCTAAAATAGTGACAATAGGATGAACTCCGGCTAGCTTTTTCTGTAGCATGAACCGGGCAACATTATCAACCGACCCAACTAAAATGAAACACCATAAGCCAAGCCCAATACCAGCTCCAATAGATCCGGTTGCCAATGTATAGATCACGACAGGCAGATAAACCAGAAGTGCACCAATCATGGGAATCATGGACGATATAATTGTAAGCACCCCAAATAAAAGCGCTTCATTCAAACCGAAAATAAAATAGCCGATCATAGCCACACTTCCCTGCAAAAGCGCGACCAGTGGAATGGTTATGGCATTACTTCTGACCATGCGCGTAACTTCATCGAGTACTTTACCGCGGTTTTCATGACTGAAAGGTAGGTTTCGACGAAGGAAAACCTCCAATTTTCGGCCATTGACCATAATAAAGAAGAGTAATAAATACATGAAAACCAGGATAGCCACCTGGCGGAATGTCCCACTTAGAATTTCCCTGGCAAATTGGGTTATCTGGCCGCTGATCTTCATAATGGATTCCTGGGTTATAATAGCCAGTCCGAGCTCATCATGCAAAAAAGTATTCATCTCTTTAAAAACCTGTGTAAAAAAATCAGGGGTGGAGAGGATTGGTTCAACCCTGAATACAACCATCCTGATCAGGAAAAAAGTAGGAACTATTATGATGATTAAAGTTGCCAGCATAAGCAGGAGCGTGGCCACCCAATCTTTCATGTTCCACTTTTTTATCATGAAAAGCATCGGATCCTTAAGAAGTATGTATAGCGCAATGGCTCCCAGCAAGGAAGGAAACATAAAGCTTAGCTGCTTCCATAGCACCCAGGCCAATAAAACGATCACGCCAATCAGAATTATCTGATAAATTCTGGAGGGATGTATAGTGTTCGTAGTCATGTTGAGTCGGTTTTAGACAAAGATAATAGAATAACAGGTATGGGTATGGGGTATGGGGTTCCCGCTTTCGCGGGAATGACAGAAAAGGGGATCGGATTTGAAGTGAGAGATTCGAATTCAGAATTGGAATCTCATACTTCATTTCCGCGCTCATTTGCTACCTTTGGGTTCAAACACCAATGGTATGAACCTCCCTCGCTACATCCCCACCCTGCACCCCGCATCACGCTCCTTTTGCCTTTTGAAGTATTCCTTATTACTAATTTCTGCCTTCTGCCTCCTGCCCTCTGCCTTCGGACAAACAATCGTTCCCCTGACCGACAACCTCGACATCCCCTCCAACTCCAACATCCGTCTGAAAAGTGGCACCTATTCATTCGGCGATGCTGCCAAGGATGGCGTTATACGCATCGTGAACAAGGAAAACATCACTATCGACGGCGACAGTGTAAATGTTAACGGCGCAGGATTCCAGGGCTATCTCATTTATATTGAGAATTCGAGAAACATTACGATAAAAAATTTCAGCTCGGTAAAAGATTATTATTATGCTGTCACAGCCCGAAAGTCGGAGGACATCAAAATTTTCGACAATAATTTCTCCTACAACAAGAAAGATACCCTCGGCTGGATTTTCATTTGGAGCGATTACTCGGCTGCACTTGGCGGCGGAGTCCTGATGCACCGATGCACTAACTCAGAATTCTACGGCAACCGCATGGTTCAGCAGAACGACGGCATCGCGTTGTATGAATGCGAACACATCAAGATTCATGACAACCTCCTGAACTGGAATTGCGGATTCGGCATCCGGATGAATTTCACGAACAACTGCACCATCAATCATAACGATTGCTCCCATGTGAACCGCAAGACCGATCCCAGCGATTGTGCGGCAATCCTCCTGATCGTTTCGAACGATAACGTGGTGATCAACAACGACTTAACCTACTCTGGCGATGGGATTTTCCTGGGGCAATACGAATATTCGGGTATTCCCAACAACAATTATTTCGGATATAACGACTGCTCCTATTCACCACACAATGCCATCGAAGCCACGTTTGCCGATGGGAACGTTTACCGCGGGAACCGTTGCAATTACAGCGATTACGGTTTCTGGCTCGGCTACAGTTTTAACTCGCTGGTCGCCGACAATGAGATCATCGGCAACTTTAAGTCGGGTGTTGCTGTCGATCGCGGCTATAAAAACAAGTTCGTCAGTAACCTGATCAAGGGTAATCC
>CAYHCO010000020.1:0-22106 GCA_964355105.1 uncultured Porphyromonadaceae bacterium | reverse complement strand
CTGTCGATCGCGGCTATAAAAACAAGTTCGTCAGTAACCTGATCAAGGGTAATCCACTCGGATTTGAGCTTTGGGAAGGCGGTGTGATCAATCCCTACGGTCAGCAATTCTCGCACGATTACGAGATTCTGGGGAATGTTCTCGAAGGAAACCAAAAGGCTATCAGTTCAATCAATACCGAACATCTGGTTGTTAAGGAGAATACCTTTCAATACAATCAGTCTAACGATGTATATCTTGAAGGTCAATCATTTAACGATACAATTACAGGTAATACATTCAGATCACCTACCGGATGGTTCATTCAGAACACTTCGACGGATGCCGTTTTTGCAACCAACAATGCCTACATCCCTAATGTCGATAGCCTGATTCACAACAAGATAACAGGAAACGTAATCTATCAGCCCTATACCCGGGGCACCGAACAGGCAATATCCTTGTTTCCACCCTGCGACATGGCTGAAAGGCCTGCCATCTGGACCACCTACCACGATCAGGGTTACGGTTTGTTTGAGCCGGAAGTGCTTGATTTTGATTATACCGACAAAAAAGTCGGAGCTTCATCCGTTAAGCTGTTTACCCCGATGGGGTTTGATGTTGCCCTGAATTACCGGCCCGGTGGTGATTCATTGGCTATCTGGAATTTAACGGCAAACGACACGCTATCCTTTTGGGTAAAAACCGTAAATAAATCGTCAATCGGTTTTCAGTATTTCACAATCCGGGTGGGTAACCTGACCGGCGGATATTATAAATATACCGCCTCCACATCGCTGTTGAACAACGCAAAAAACAGCTGGAAAAAATATCGCATCCCCTTGAAAGGCAACACGTCATACGTCAGGAGCACAGTTGGGAACATGGACTTATCGCAAACCAACTACGTTGAATTTCATGCAGATACCTGGGATTCAGGCTTCACGATCTGGTTCGACGGGGTTCAGTTCAAACCTTGCAATCCAACCGGAATCGACGAAAATCCCGATATAAATACTTTTGATGCCGGTTGTTATCCCAATCCTTTCTCAACCTCCACTACCATCTGGTACGAATTGCCAGCCGGTGGGTACGTCAACCTGGCGGTATACGATCTGAACGGCAGGTGTCAGCAAACATTGGTTGAGGAAGAAATGCCGGCAGGGCACCATGAATCCGACTTTTCCAGGGGCAGCCTTTCGCCGGGAATTTACTTGTACCGATTGATTGCAGGGAACAAATCGGTCACCGGCCGACTGATGATCACAGGTATCTAATTTTTCAGGCACCTCACCGATAACGCTGATTTGAGTGCGTTGGTCTGCCTGTGGACCAGATTATCGCTATAGTATAGCGAACGGGTCCAGGCGCCATGGCCAAGAAGTGTGGTATTCGACCAAAACTCACCTATCTCGGTTATTCCTGTAAATCCGGCAATCTCCTGACGCTCCCCACCCGGCAATGCATTAAAACCGGTCAGGTTGTTACCATTACCACGGTTAGCCCAACCATACAAAGATTTCAGCCGGATCCCGGCATCAGATCCGAGATAGTTCTCGAAAATTTTCCACTCCACATCACTGGGAAGATGCCATCCCGCAGGACAGGCATTCCCGGCAGCGGTCCAGTTATACAGTACACCGTATTCAGAAAAATTGGTTGTCGCCTGAGCCTCCGCCGTATTGTCTCCCTCATAGCCGTATACATAATAATAAGGAACATTATCGGACCCATCCTTCGGCGGACTCACCGCAGGCAGCCAGGTGAGGTTATCCGTCATCCACGTTTGGGCGCCATATACTTTGTATCCATACTGGTGATTATCCCGGCGGTCGAACAATATCCCGACCAGGTTGAACTTCTTCATCTCGATATCCAGTCCGTAATCGGGAACGTTGAGTGAAACGGTCTGCAGCACCTCCTCGAATCCAAATTCCAGGGTCTGCAGCTTGCGGGCCAATATCTTTCTTTGTCCCAGCGGCACATAATACAATTTGTAAAATCCTGCTGCATTGGTGGTTGCAGTAATCTGGCTTTCAGTCAGGTCGGGATTGAGCATGGTAACCGTTGCCCCACTGACCGGCAGACTGTCGGACCCCTTGACCGTTCCGGATACCCGGCTGGTATACAGGGCAGACAGCATGGAGAGATTGACCTTCAGATTGACCGATTTTATTACGGTTACGGTAAGCTCCGCGGAAGAATAACCGTCTTTTTCAGCTCTCAGGGTGCAGCTCCCGACCGGTATTCCCCTGATGGTAAAAAAGCCGCTGGAATCCGTGACTGCGGTTTTGGCATCTGCCGACACGGTAACACCCGGCACCGGAACCTCACAATTACTGAAATACGCGTAGCCCGACACATCACCGAAAACCGGCTCTGTCAACTTTATCTGGTAATCCATGAATGATTCTTCTTTCCCGTCTGAGACCGTCAACCTGATGGTAAATGTCTTACCGTTACCATCAATTGGTGATCTCCATTTTGTCTGCCAGTCATTCACGGAATCTGCAAAAACCCCTCCGTCGGCACTCCATCGATATTTTAATATGTCGTAATCCTCATCCGCGGTGGTTGACCTGAGCGAAAAAAGTGTTCCGGCACTGCGGATATCGGGAGAGCAATTGATACCGGTCACCACCGGGGCATGGTTTCGTTCGCATGCAAATGCAAAGGCAGCAATACCTATAATAATCAAGCATTTGAAAACTAATCCCTTGCAATACATTTCGAATAATTTACACTTAATCCATCATTTTGGATTCCTGAGTGAGGTTATGATAACGATAAAAAACAAAATCAGCGAAACAGCTCCACCTGCAAGAAATTCGTGTGAGGTGAAGTAAGTACCTGTGACACCTGCCAGAATATATCCGATGCCCCAGAACAGGTGAACCCAGGCAAAATGTGCTCCGTATACCCTCCCCTGCTCATGGATACCTATATTTTCGGCCACCATGATCTGCGATGGGAGGTAGGTGAATCCCTGTCCGAGTCCGGCAAAAACCCAAAGGATCAGCAGCACCGGATAGGGTACGAAATTGGCAAACGAGATGGCGGAGATAATCAGGATAGCCGCCAGCAAAAGGAGGAACCGCTTACTCTGACTGCGGTCGATGGAATTGGAGAAAAAAGCCGCCAAGGTGGCACCAATGCCGAAAGCCATCATCACGTATCCGTAATACTGGTCGTTGAATCCCATTCCTCCCTTCACGAGGCCCACGGTATTCACAAAAACCTGTGCACCTGCGATGGCGATGATCATCTCGATCATAACTGCGAATCTCAGGCGACGGCTACTGAAAAGCAGCCGGGTACCGATAGTAATATCCTTAAACAAACTCACCCGCAAAGGACTGAGTGAAGGAGCTTTTTCAGCCGCGATCAGCTTTCCGGGAATCGCAAGGATCAGCAAAGCTGCCGCGATGAAAGTGATGGCATCAAAAAAGAAAATCTGCCGGGCACCCAGGAAAGCGGCAAGTCCCCCGGCCAGGCCCGGACCCAGCATCCCCAGCAACTGCCAGGTGCCGTTTGACAGTATGATGGCGTTGGAATAATTTTCGCGGTTGGCAATCACCTGAGGGATAGCTGATTTGAATGCCGGCGTGAAAAAGGCATGGAAAATATTCAGGAAAAATATCAGGATATATAATTGCCAGAGTGTCTGCACGAATGGCAGGGTTGCTACTATGGCCATCCTGATGAAGTGGGTGGTATAGAGTATTTTCTTGCGGTCGAGCCGGTCGGCCAGGACACCCGCATAGGGGCCGAAAATGATGTAAGCCGTAACCCGGAGCGTCAGGGCAACCGACAGAATGCGCGCCGAATGCTCGCCTCCGAATTCAAACGCCAGCAGAGCTATTCCCAGCCAGGTAATGGCATCGCCCAAAAGGCTGACTGCTTGAGCAAAATATAATCGCGCAAACAGCCGTTCGCGCAAGGCGCTGAAAGGGCTGAAAAAATTACCTAACCGGACCATGACTGAAATCAATGGGTGGGATCAATGAAAAGCTGATCTGGATATCTTTTGAGTACAATTTCCTGATTTTAGGGAACAACCAGTAAGCCATACGCGTGCTGACGATACCAAATGCTGCACCTGCAACAACATCGGTAAACCAGTGACGGTTATTGTACATCCGCATGAACCCGGTGCCGGCAGCAACTGTATATCCCGCTATGCCGTACCATACCGATACATCTTTGTATTCCTGATACAGGAACTCGGCGCAAGCAAAGGCGGTGGCAGTGTGTCCGGAAGGAAAGGCATCAAAGGAGGACCCGTCAGGCCGCAAAACATGTGTCAGTGTTTTCATTCCTTCCACCGACAGTGCGGCTATGACACCCGAAGTAGCTATGATGACTGATCTGTCCAGAAAATTATGCTTTCCCTTTACACCCAGAAAATTCAGACCGTATACAGCTGCCGCCGGAGCAAACTGAATGTAATCGTCGAAATCGAGAGGGTTGGTTACGCGGCTGCTGAACTGATTTCTCACGTTCAGGTTCAGGCTTCTCACGGGTTCACTCATGAACTGCATGAATCCGAAACCGGTCATAACTGCCGGCAGGATGAGCTTTTTCCCTGATACCTGATATACCGAATCGTTCAGGTTGAATGGTTTGAACGCGGATTTTTGAGCCTGCCCGGTCAGGGTCAGATTTACAACTATCAGAAGGAGTAAACCCCGGTAAAGGCAAACACGATTCTTCTGCATGGAGGGATTGTGGTTGATGATCATCAGTCCTTATCTGGTTTCTTTATCCAATCATCAATCTTATGGAAAAATACATTTATAAAGACCACCGCAGTAACGCATACCGCGACCTCCAAAAAATATCCGGCAGCAGCAAGGCACCCGATTGCCGAACTGCACCAGATGGTAGCCGCAGTGGTAAGGCCTTGAATATTACTTCCCTGATGAAGGATTACACCGGCGCCCAGAAAACCGATACCGGTAACTATCTGGCCGATGATCCGGGTTGAGTCACCTCCCTTATCTGCGGTGATCTGAAACGAGAGCATTACAAAGATGGCTGAACCTGCCGCAACGAGAGCGTTGGTGCGAAGCCCGGCACTCTTGTGATGAAGCTGACGCTCCAGACCGATCGCCGTTCCAGCCACCATCGCTACCAATAACCTGATTATAAACTCTTTAATTTCCATAATTCATTCCCCCGGTTGAAACCGAACCTCCCCCCGGTTGAAACCGGCGGCTATTAATATCGTTTCTTTATTGTAGAATTGTCAAATTGTCGAATTAGCAAATTGTCGAATTAGCAAATTGTCGAATTACCAAATTATCGAATTGTCAAATTGTCTTTACAAATTTCTGCTCCACCAGCTCCTGTCCCCAAATCCGCGAGGCAATCTCTTCCTCCAGTTCGAATCCATTTCTTTCATAAACCCGTCTGGCCTCTTCCAGCAGACTCACGGTCCACAAAATTATCCGCTGGTAATGCCTTTCAACGGCAAAGGTGATCAAAAAGTTCATTAATTTCTGTCCGTATCCCTGACCACGTATCGATTCATCGACATAAAACCACCTCAGCTGGGCTTCCTCATCCGAATTTTTTACCAGTGCCACACAACCCTTCAATACCCGACCCTCATCGAGCAGCCAGATCCCTTCATCCGGAGAATTGCGTTGGAAAAAATCCATCAGCGGACCCTCCACGTACTTGCCAAAATCATGGTTAAACCCATAATTCGCAGCATAATATTCATCGTGATAGCGCACGATTTCATTAATATCGGCAGGATTCAGTTGTGTTCGGATCGATAACTCAGCTGGCATTTTGTTTTAATCTTTCGCGTCACGCGTCTCGTGTTACGTGTTACGTGTTTCGTGTTAATATTCTATAAATCTAAATTTTGTAAGGCTTGGATCCGAGGCAAAATACAACCGGCTTGCCTGATCGAGGCGCATTTTCTCTTTAAAAGTAGATGATTTACCGGCGATCATCCCGATGCCGTTTGACACATTGGAAAAGGGATTGTAATTGAAATCGTTGATTCCATCGCGGAATCTCATATAGTTGACAAAATCCTGGTTACCGGTATGAATATCGATCCTGAATTCTCCAAAATAGCGCCGGATGATGTCGTTCCTGACTTTCAGGTTCTTATTGATGATGTCGGTGAGGAGTTCATACGGCACTTTGATCTCGTAATACTTGCCGTTAAAGTGAACATCATTGTTTTTCTGGATGTGAAAAGTCTGGGTTACTATCGTGTCAGGAAACATCTCCAGAATCTGAAAACTTACGTCGATCTCGTTCCATGCATCCCCCGACCAAAGAACGCGCATGGGATTGTCGGGGATCATGTATATGTACATCGATACATCCAACGGCCACCAGATTGTGGGTGGCCTAACCACTGAGGTTGAGCAGCGTGCAGACTTGAGCCCCGGAAGTCGGACTTCCGCATAAATCGAATCAAACGACAGGACCCTTTCGGTATGCTGACCGGTAATCATCTTGTTCCTGAACCGGTAAACCCCGTAATTTTCCGTATTGAACGTCCCGCTTTCCTTATCCGGAACCCTCACAAATTCAACAGGTACCTCCACATGAGTTCCCCTCAGTGTGCGCAAAGTCACATGGACCTCGGCATCCGAAAAATAGATTGAATCTGCGCTTTTGGAGGTAATGGCAGGCGCCTGCATCCCCGAAAAGAACCGGGTTACCCTGATGGTATGAACGGTATCATCGGTATCAATGACTCCGTAAATCACCGCTTGGGATCTAAAACCGGGTACCTGAATGATGGGATCTTCCTCGCAGCCGGCAAATAAAAATCCCCCGAGAATTAATAAACTGATTAATGCTTTCATAATCAAAATATTGCATTGGCGGGGGACCTTTTTACTTAGGGCAGGGGGCAGAGGGCAGAAGGCAGAGGGCAGAGGGCAGAGGGCAGAAATTGGTTACAAGAATTATTAACAGGGAAAAAAGTATCGCCCGAGCGAGTCCTTTTTACTTATATATGTTTCTTATACCTAATTTTTGCCTTCTGCCCACTGCCTTTTGCCTTTTAAAGCGTTTTTATCCTCACGTTCCTGAACCTCAGCACCGAGCCGTGTCCCAGAAATCCAATATGCCCCTTGGCATTTTTCAGTCCGGGATGCTGGTTATGGTCGATGGTGCCGTTCTTGCTGGCTTCAGCAATGTCGCCATCCACGATAACCGTTCCGTTCAGCGTAATCTTGATGCGGGTTCCCTGTATCCAGATCTCCTCCTCATTCCATTCGCCCACCGGCTTCAGGAACTCGCGGCGAGCAGGGATCACTCCGTACACCGATCCGTGATACTGATATTTCTGCAGATTGGCATACACCGGCGCCGTATTGTCAAGTACCTGAATCTCCATGCCCGCATAAGCTGCATCCCCCTCGAGGGGAGCACGAATCCCGATGCCGTTATTGGCACCCGGTGTCAGCTGAAATTCGAACCGGAAAGCAAAATCGGCATATTCCTTTTCCGTATAGAGATTGCCCGATCCACCACCACCGGTGGGATCAACCAGGATATCGCCATTGTCGACCTTGTAATCCACCTTGTTTCCAACCCAGCCATCCAGGTTCTTGCCGTTGAAAAGGGCTCTAAACCCTTCAGCCTGCTCAGAAACGGTCAAGCCGTAATCTTCACCCTTGATCTCCCTGACATATATATCCCTGAATCCCAGGTTCGTACCGTGAGCCTGCAATTCGATCGGTCCACTCGGGAAGATCGGGATTTTGCGATCCCAGTAATTCTCCAGCGTAACATTGTCAACCACGGTAATGCCATTCAGCCTGACCGTAACTCTTTCTCCTACCATCTTGATATAGAAAGTATTCCAGTCGTTCACCAGATTATCCGCAACCTGGGTGGGTTTCGAGGGATTCTTGGCATTATTGTAGAGACCACCGGATCCAACCTGGGCACCTACATCGTGACGTGTAGTGTCCCAGATCTGCACCTGTGGCGTTCCACGCAGGTAAATTCCGCTGTCACCGTCCTTGGTGATGCGCCAATCAACCCACATCTCAAAATCAGCATAATCCTTAATTGAGCAGAGGTTGTTACCCTTGCCGTTGAACACGATCATGCCATCCTGGACAGTCCAGCTTTCGCCGATGGTAGCATCAACCGCCTGCTGCTTCTGAGCCAGCTCCTCCTTCGACATCTTGGCCCGGGCAATCGGATTCTCCACCAATCCCTGCCAACCGGTCAGGTCCTTACCGTTGAACATCGGCACAAAACCGGCATCTTTCGGCATGGCAGCTATCCAGTTGCGCATATTTTCCTTGGCGTAATCACTCTCTTCACCACTGATGGCGGCAATACATTTTGTGATAATTCCTTTAACGGTTTCCCCGTACATGCCCTCTTTGGTTCCTGAGGGCGGCAGGGCAATACCCATAGCCACGCGTGCGGCGTTGTTCTGCAGATCTTTGTCATCCAGATATTTGGCAACAAAAACCAGGGTCAAAAAGGTTCGGTTTCCATCAAGTCCCTGGACAACCATCTTTTTCTGTTCAGGAGTTTTTGCCAGATCCATCACTTTGCGCAGAAGCAGCAATTTCTGGTCGGGATTGATTTTCGACTTGGATATCTTGTTCACATAACCGGCAAAGGCATCGGCTTTGTATTTATCCGGACCTGCTGATGCAATGGCAAACAGCTGGTCACAGGCTTTCGTGTCTTTCCATTTGGTCAGTGCGGCGAATGCGAGGTCTTTCGATGCCCCCTTCTGAGTATTGAACTCGCCGGTGATCAGTTTAAGGGCTTCATCACCGCCAATGCGCGGCAATACTCCCAATAATTTCTCTCTTAGGGCTTTGTTCCCCTGATAAGCCTGGATCAGCGACTTGGTCCGGTCGTTCTGGTTATCAACCGTAAGAGCTGTAGTCACCAGTGCATCCTGCACGTTGCTAATTGAGGCCGGGGTTTTGGCTTTTTCCAGCAGACTGATCAGAGCAGGCGTATTGGCTGAGGTTGAAACCATAGGTAAAACCTTGTATGCGGCGGCAGATACGTCCGGATCGGCATCGGCAGTCAGTTTCAGGATCAAATCGAACTGTGATGTGGCCTTCCGCACGCCAATCAGGTTGATGAGAATAGGTTTAGCTGCAGCCGGAACATCTCCGATAGCTTCAGCAACAGTTTCAATTTCCTTGATACCTACTATCGTGTTCAGTAAAGACTGACAAACATCCAGCTCGGCACCTGTAGCTTTTTTCAAATCATTGAGCACCAGTGGCAGAACTTCTTTACCCTGCATTTTCACCAATGCCTCGAGAGCGGCAGAGCGCAATACCGGGCTGTCAGAAAGTGCCGATTTGCGGAACAGGGGAAGGGCAACCGGGTCACCGATCTTACTCAGCATGGCAATAATTTCAGCCGCCACTTCCGGTTGTGCGGTACCTGCTTTATCCATCCATTTCCGAACCGCAGCGATATCCTTGATTCCTTCAGCATGGCGCAGAGCACCGGCGCGATATTTAGGATCGGGATTGTCAACCGCAGCCACCAGCATATCCAGGGCTTCATATCCGTAATTCCGGGTCATGATGCCCATGGCAGCCAGCGCGTTGGAATTGTTTCCGGCATCCTTGCACTCCCTGACCAGCATATTGCAGATCCTTTTGGTCATGACAGCCTCGCCGGATTTGGCCAGGTTGTCCGCAAAATTGACCAGTGACCGTGTGGCTTCAGTCGGTTCATAACCGAATTTGGCCTGTTTGGCAGCATTTACCATTACCTCAGCCGAAGCTTTGGAACCGATCTGTCCCAATGCATACAAAACCATTTTCTTCAGATTCGGATCACTGGTTCCGGCCAATGAACGGATAGAAGAATCGGCACAAAGAGCACCGTAATCACCAAGTCCTTTAACCACAACCATCTGGCTCTTGCCCTTCATTTCAGGAAGTGCAATTTTCAGGGCATGCATGGCAGGATGGTTATTCATGTTCACCAGCACTGCGGCAGCGGATTCAACCAGGTAATCGTCCGACAGGTATTTTGCGACCGGCTTAACGGCTTCCTCATTCGCAAAAAACTTGAGGTGATACATGTAGAATGCCTTGATTCCCTTGTCTGTGGCTTCGTCCATCGCCTTGATGAAGGCTTTGGAAACCATCATGCGATCGGCTTCCGGATAAGCTCCGGTTTGTCCGAGCGATAGCGACAGAGCACTGATGGCATTTCGGGCATTGGTATCATCGCCCGTTCCCGCCGGAACAATTTGTTTTGCTATTTCAGCCATTCCGGCTTCCCCGAGCTGGATCATGCTCAGAACAGCCTTATCACGCTGAACCAGATCCTTTGCCGGCATCTGAGCCAGAATATCGGCCACCTTGGTCGATAACAGCCTGACATCCTGCGCCTGTAACGTAATGCTTGTCAGCACAATAGTCACAAACGCAAATATTATTTTTCTTGATGTTTTCATATCTTTAATTAGCAAATTGTCGAATTTTCAAATTGGCAAATTGAGTTAAATTGACCACGGTGAACGCATCGGCTGGTTGATCATCCGGTTTGCACCTTCATCATCGATAAATTCCTGTTTTACGGGATCGTATTTCAGGGAGCGTCCGAGGCGAACAGCAACGATTCCCATGTTAACGATGGTTGCCGATCGGTGACCGTTCATCTCGTTAAGGGCAAACTTCTTGCGTGTCTTCACCGATTCACTGAAGATGGTGATCTGTGGTTCCGGATCCGGCAGGGTTTCAATAAAACTCTGAAGATTAGGAATATCCGACTTGAATCCCCGATAGATCTTACCCAGCGGACCTTCAATGTATGCGGCATTCTTGTCGCGGTTCTCGCCATCAAGAATGATCTTGCAACCGTCGGCATAGGTATATTCAATGCGCCTCCATGAGCCGCATGCATCAGGATGTTGCTGTGGTGCATCCACTTCCACCATGATCGGGCTGGTATCGTCCTTACCGAGCATGTACTGAACCGGGTCGAGATAATGCTGGCCCATATCGCCCAAACCGCCACCGTCATAATCCCAGTAACCGCGGAATACCGAGTGCACCCGTTCAGGATTGTAGGGCTTGTAGGGGGCTGGTCCCAACCACATGTCGTAATCCAGTTCCTCAGGAACGGGCATGGGCTTGAGATTGGTCTTGCCGCTCCAGTAGAATTTCCAGTCGTAACCGGTAATTCCGCTGACGGTAACTTTTAACGGCCATCCGAGCACGCCGCTGTCGATCACCTTTTTCAGCGGTTTAACATCGGTTCCCAATCCGTAAAACGTGTCCTTGAAACGGAACCAGGTATTCAGACGAAACATCCGGCCATGACGGTTGACTGCTTCCACAACTTTTATACCCTCGCCTATGGTCCGGGTCATCGGCTTTTCGCACCAGATATCCTTGCCTGCCTCAGCTGCGGCAATCGACATCAGGGCATGCCAGTGAGGCGGGGTGGCAATGTGCACTACATCGATATCCGGTCTCGCAAGGAGTTCCCGGAAATCATGGTACCCCTGCACTCCGGCACCGGCCTGCTTAATAGCCTGCTCCATGTGCAGCCGGTCGACATCGCAAACTGCGAGCAGCCGACCTTCATAATCAATATGCCCGCGACCCATGCCGCCCACTCCGATGATTCCCTTGGTTAACTGGTCACTGGGAGCTGTATATCCTGTTCCGCCAAGCACATGGCGGGGCACGATGGTGAAAGCTGCAGCACTGGCCAATCCCGTTTTCAGGAAATTCCTCCGGTTGAATGTCTGTCTATCTTTCATTTCAGATGAATTAATTTTTAAGTTCTGGTTCAATCTCCGAAGTTAGAATTTTTAAGGTTTCCAGACAAGTTTAGCCCGGCAATCCGCAACACGTTTTACAGCAGAAATATCTGTTACTTTTGTACAAACCCGAAAGCAATTCTATCCCGATAAATCATGAAAACACTTCGCCAAAACCTCATTGTTTCAGCACTGGCAGCCATTACTTCTATAACAGCCATCCAGGCCCAAGACACTACAAGGATCACATCGCACGACCATATCAAGGTTGTCACCGATCCGTCAAAAGGGGAAAATGCTTATCCCGCCACAGTCACGTTCCCGAAAACAGATGCACAGTTCCGTAAGGTAAACCTGCTTGTGACTTTCCAGTGCCCCGACAATCTCTCTTGCGGCGAGTGGGATTATATAGATTATGTAAACCTGAAAACTCAGGATCCCGTATCCGGAAAAGAGATAAAATATGAGATTGCCAGGCTCATCACTCCGTACGGACGCTTTTTCGGCACCAAATGGTCCTTCACTTTTAAGGCTGATGTGAGTGAATTCGCCTCGATGCTCAGAAATAAAGCAGTAATTGAATATGTTCACTCCGGATATGAATCTGACAAAACCTGCGGCTGGAAGATTACCGTGAATTTCGAATTCATCAGCGGTCCGCCCGTTGCAAGGATTCTCACTGTGGTCCCGATGTGGAACGGCAGTTTTCCCTACGGCGATTCAATGAATGATATCGAGAAATACCTGGTGGCGAAAAAAGTTACCGCTACAGCCAACACAGGACTGATGAGGCTAAGGGTCATACAAACCGGGCACGGAATGGATGACCAGGACGGATGTGCCGAATTCTGTTCAAAATACCGTGATATCTATTTTGACAATCAGCTGGCCGAGCACCGCGACATCTTGATGGAATGCGGAACCAACCCGGTATACCCGCAGGCAGGCACCTGGATCTATGACCGTGCCAACTGGTGCCCCGGATGCATGGTGAACCCTGAGAATTTCAATTTCTTCGTAAAGCCGGGGTCGACGCATGAGATCAATATCGATATGCAGCCCTATAAAGTAAAGAAGGGCAAGCCATCGGCCAATTATGTTTTCTCCTCTTTCCTGGTGATGTACGAAAAGCCGGGAGCAGCCAATGATGCTGCTATTGAAGCGATTATCGCCCCATCGACCGATGACAACTTTTCACGGTTGAATCCCGTGGGCTATCAGCCGCGGATTCTGGTGAAGAATAACGGAACCTCAACCCTTAAATCTTTGAAGATTGAATATGGGTTAACGGGAGAGAAGGTAAGGAGTTACACCTGGACCGGCACGCTCGAGTTCGGCAGAATCATTGAGATTACGCTGCCCGACGAGCTGCAATCCACTAAAGTCAAGGATCTTTTCACTGTTACCCTAAGCAAGCCCAATAACAAATCCGACGAATATGCCGGTGATAACCGGATGTCGTCCGTGATGGTTGCCCCGCCTGTTTACCCCGATAAATTTGTGCTGGTGTACAAAACCAATAAAGATACTGCCCAGACTGCCTGGAAAATATCGGATGCTACAAGCAAGATCTTGTTTCAGAAGAAAGAGTCTGATCTTAAGTCAAATACTGAATACAAGGACACTATTACCCTGGCGAAAGGCGAATACCAGCTCCTGGTGACCGACACCGCCGGCGATGGTCTGGAATTCTGGGCAAACCCACGTGCAGGCATGGGGTATGTAAAACTGGTAAGCACGACCGGCAATCTGATCAAAGTATTCGGCAGTGATTTCGGCAGCGAGATTCGCCAGAGCTTTACGGTCGACGGCAGCAAGCCGCTCACGCCGTTCCAGGACGCCTGGGTGCTGGTTTATCCGCATCGGCCCACCCAAAACACCACGCTCATGCTCTCTTTCAATGAGCCTCAAACCGTGAAAGGCCGGCTTACCACCCCCGACGGCAAGTTGCTCCAGGAGATGGCCTGGCACGATGTTGTTCAGGGAAACTACACTATCGACCTGTCGAATTACCCCGATGCCATTTATATGCTCGAGCTGAAATACGGGGACAAGACCGAGAATATCAGGCTTAAAAAGGCAGCAAGAAATCGATAATGTGACAATTCGACAATTCGACAATTTGCCAATTAGACAATTAGATAATTTGATAATGAAGACCGGAGCTGAATTATATTATCGCAGCTGGGGCTCTCTGGCTAACCCCAGACTTAAGTCTGGGGATTTCTGCCTAACCCCAGACTTCAGTCTGGGGATCCCCCACCTACCATGAACCTCACCCTACCCACGATAGCCCTCATGCTGATATACCCGCTATCGGCCCTGGCTCAGACTCCGGTCCTGAAAATCGGCCTGGTCGCTGATGTGCAATACTGCAATTGCGAAACCGCCGGAGCACGCGAATATTCGAAGAGCCTGACCAAGCTTGATGAGGCGGCAAAAGCAATCAACAGCGAAAAAGTTGATATGACGGTGGAATTGGGCGACCTGATCGACCGCGATTATGCCAGCTTCGATCCTGTTCTCCGCTTACTGAACTCCCTGAAATCAAGATGGGTTTTTATACCCGGCAATCATGATTTCAATGTAGCCGACAGTCTGAAGAAGAAAGTCTGGAAGATGATCCCGGCTAAAAAAGGGTACTGGTCGGAGGTGGTCGGTAATATCAGGCTTCTGTACCTCAACGGATTCCAGAACAGTGTAATTGCATACACCAATCGATCCAGGGACTTTGCCGAAAACGCTGAGCGCCTGAAAAAGCTGGAGGAGGAGAAAGCGAAAAACGCCTCCGACTGGAACGGTGGTCTGGGAAGGAAGCAGCTCGACTGGATAAAAGACCAGGTAACTCAGGCCAGCCTTTTGAAACAGACCCTGCTGGTTTTCGGGCACCAGCCCATTATTCCCGATGAAGCCCACAGCATGTGGGACAGCCGCAAACTTTTGGAAATTCTCTCGGGCTATCACGGTCAGGTGCTCTATTTCTGTGGCCACAAGCACTCCGGCGGCGATCACTCTATCGGTAACACGCGGATCATCAATTTAAAGGGCATGGTTGAACAGCCACAACCGTCGTTCGGAATCCTGACTGTCTACCCCGATCATTTCATTCTCAAGGGATTCGGGGAACTATCGAGCCTTGAAGGCCAAAGATGAGATCAGGACTCGTCACTGCAACCGAAGCTTTTTTATAATCCTTGATATTTCGGGTAACGATTACGTCCATGCCCCCGGTCTCCGCGCAAAAGTTCTGTATCCCATCTTCGAAATCAGTGAATCCGGATTTCAGGGCTTTCTGAATTACTTCCTGACTAACCGGAAGGATACCTATTAGAGAAATCAGGTCGCCAAGTGCCTGGGTGACCTTACGGTGGGAATCGAACTTTCGAAGTATATAGTATAGATTGCTGATACTCTGGGATGAGGTGAAGCCTTCGATTTCGTTCTTCTCGATCCGGCTAAAAAGCACAGAAGCACTACCCGAAAACGGCTTTCGATCAGAAAGGAAATCGATGATCACATCGGTATCAATGAATACTTTTATCATTGGAGAGATATTTACGTGTGATAGCATCGGCCACTTCCTTTTTGTAATCAAAATCCTCGGGCAGGGAAAATCTCCCCTTCAGGGCTTTAACCTTTGGTGATAGTTCCTCCTGATCATCCGGATGTTTGTCGCTTATCATCCTGAGATAACTCTCAACCAGATCCGACAGACTTCTTCCCCGGCTCTTCGCAAACTGCTTGGCCTTCTTAATCACTTCATGATCAACATTCAGCGTAAGCTTAGTATTCATTATACGTAATATTTCTCGCATAAAATTACGTAATTAATTTACATTATTTTGAACAAATCACATCAATCTTTCCATTGGCAGGATGAAATCGCATCTATATCAGCAGTTAATATTGACTATCTTTGATCAAGGAACCAAATGCATATAAAAATGGAAAAATCGTCATCGCTGACATATAAGATCCTGCTTCACAAGGAGCCGGAAGGTTCCTATACGGTAACCGTACCGGCTTTACCCGGTTGTATAACCTATGGCGAAAACATTGACCATGCGATAGAAATGGCAAAGGAAGCCGTTGAATTATATATCGCAGAACTCAAAGCCACTGGTCAGGAAATACCAGACGACAGTACAACGCTGGAATATTCGCTCAATCTTTCAAGCCATTGAGTTACTCTGCCAGAAACCTTATCGCGATCCTTGAACGAAACGGTTTTGTTTTTCGCCGCGCCAATGGTAGCCATTACATATATTATAACTCCGAAACAAAAAAACTGATCGTTGTTCCGGTTCACGGGAAAAAAGATCTGCCTGTTGGAACTTTCATGGCCATTTTGCGCCAGGCCGGGTTAAACAAGACCAATTACTAACCCGCTCCCACCAACTGCTCATTCAATCGCCACAACCTTATTGCCCTGACCTACTTTTAATCTGCCAAATAAAAGGCGGACAAAATGAAAACGATTTCGGGTTGTAATTTCAAAATTCAAAATTGGTCCTGGTCTTCAATCGGGTATCGGGTTTCGGGTATCGGGTATCGGGTATTGGCTGTTGGGGTAATAATCTTTTTAAGCGGGCTATTTAATGCGGGATTCGGGCAGCAGTTGAAGTACCATTTCACAAAAGGAGAGGTGCTGGATTATGATATGACTGAAGAAACTGAACTTGGTCATGCTGTCTATAACGAAACCACCCAAAACATCTGGAAATACCAATTTACAGTTGTTGAGGCTTCCACCGAATCCTATGTTTTAAGGATGAATCTCAATGGCGTTTTTCGGAAAACATCCTTGTCTAGTGACAATAAACTCCTTAGGGTAACCAATAATTCTTCCCTTGTTCAGAATTCTTCTGTTGTAAACGATATCACCAATTTGGAAATAAACCACCCCATTTATTTTAAACTGGATTCCATGGGTAATATTCTTGGAATCACAGGTGTCGATTCATTATTGAATTCCATTACCCGGTCTGGAACCGAAAGAGCAATCTTAAGGACTCATGAGAACTACAACCACATAAAAGTCAGATATAGTAAAGAATATTACACATGGGTTATTCATGAGTTTTTTCCAACCATTCCGGGTTCATCACAAGATTCATTACTACTAAAATCGGGTGATCGGTCAGTGACCAGAATTAATATCTGGGACTCCGGAGTTTTAAATAAAGAGGACAGCCTGACATTTAAGCTTAGGAGAAGCTATCGGTTCGAACCCAATCAACCTCCTTTTATCAAGGATCAAACCCATGAAATGTCTGTTATCTGGGACCGGAATTCAGGCTATCCTGTTCACATCGATTATGCCGGATACCTGCCGGAGGATTTAACAAGGCAGATATCCCTTAAAGAAGGCTCCGCTGACTTAGGCATGATCCGGCAGGTGCAAATAAATAATACCAGAAGATCGTTTATCAAAAATAGTACGGTACAAATATCAGGTCAACTTCAGAATTTTGAAAACAAGGAATTCACTGCTTTTTGTCCGGGGACAGATATCTCAAAAAAGAAAATTCCACTGGTTATCGCCAAAGACGGAAAATTCACTTTTTCTTTCAACATGCCCGTTTCAACTGGATTCGTGGAAATTTTCTTTAACAGGATTAATCAGTACTTATGGTATATGCCCGGCAACCCCGATCAGATAAAAATCTTTGTTGAACCCGGCGATACCATTAACCTTTCAGCTGATATAAATGATTTGAAAACGGCAAATTTCAATTGTCGCTTAAGGAAAGAACAGATTCTACTGAACTCACTTTCTAGGGAATTTTATTCTCGCAACCCGGAAAAGTCAATTAAAACCACATTAAACAATATCCGGATTGTTCAAGGACAAAAGATGGATCTAAATCCTCAATTTGTAAAAAGCCTGGATATTGAACATCAGTATTCTTTATTGACTTATCAGGTTACTGAACTGTCGCGTTCTCCAAACTTGCCGAAAACAATCAATAGGGTTGACAGCCTGCAGCGTTTTTTAAAATTCCTCAGCTGTCCGGGAGGCTATCAATCTGATGCTTATAAGGAATTTCTATGCGATTTTATTGAAACTTATTGCGATCTAACCCCTGCAGGCAGAATGCAAATTTACCCCAGAGCAGCGCTTTTTGAAACCGCCACCACAATTTTTAATGGCTGGGATTTATACTGGTACCTTGCCGTTTTGGTGGAATCGAACCTGGAGGATTTCCCTGCTGAGTCAAATACTGATGAAAACTACAAAAAATATTCCGCCATGTTTCCAGGAACAGTATTCCAGAGGCAATTGTTCCAGGAATATCAAATCAAACAGACCGGAAAAATAGGTAATAAAATTCCCGACCTGAAATTCACAGATATTTTTGGCAAAACAAAAAAAACCAGCGACTTGCAAGGGCAATGCTGGGGCATTGTCAACCTTGATAAATCCCTCGGCATGAATGAATTTCTGCTGAGAATGGCTGATACCCTGAATTTTATTTATGGACAAAATATCACCTTTATTGTCTGTTCTCCTGCCTCGACTGATGCTGAATTGCAAGGTTGGGCAACAAAGGATAAGAGCAAGAAGCTTTTTATACTGGCAAATTCTACAAACAATAAACCAGCTTTTGACTACCTGAAAGTTCTTCCTATGATGCTCATTGGCCTCGATGGAAATAACTGTATAGCCTCATACGATCAATACGGCATGAACCAGTTTGAGAATTTGTATTCCTGGCCCATAGAATCCCCACCATCTAAAACCATAAATCTCTCCGTATTCTGGTTTTCCTTCGGTGGAGCCTTCGTCCTGGCTGTAGTCATAGTTATAACGATTCGTATCCGCTCGAAGAGGAAGGAAAAACGGCTGACGCTGAAGCGTAAAATGGCCCAGCTGGAGGTGGATGCCGTGCGCTCCCGAATGAATCCGCATTTCCTGTTCAATGCCCTGAGTTCCATTCAGAACCTGATCAATAAAAAGCAAATCGAAGAGGCAAACCTGTTCCTGGCACGATTCGGTGATTTAGTCAGGACCATCCTTACCCAGTCGTCGAAACCTGCCATCGGACTGAACGAAGAGATCGATATGATTCGCAACTACCTTCAATTAGAACAGTTACGCTTCCCATTCCAGTTTGAGATAGTTATAGATCCGGCTATTGATACGTTCGCTATCGAGGTACCTCCGCTCCTCATTCAGCCGCACGTAGAAAATGCCGTGATGCACGGAATCTCTTCTCTGGGTGCAAATGGGAAAATAGAGGTAAGCTTTACCATCGAAAACAATCACCTGATTTGCAAGGTGAAGGACAATGGACCCGGATACCACCCCGGAACCAAAACCGGAAACGGCGGCCTGGGTCAGGGATGGAAACTCACCCGACAACGGATCCAGTTGATGAAGGAGCAATATGGCGATGATGTGTCCGTAGAGGTTTTGCCGGTGCCTTATGAATCCGGAGATAGCAAGGAATCTTCCGGGACAACCGTTATCTTTAGACTGCCGCTGCAAAAACCCGACTGATGAAAATCCGCTCCCTGATTGTTGACGATGAAGCTGCCAACCGCGAAAACCTCACCGGTCTGCTTCACCGATATTGCCCGCAGGTTCAGGTAATCGGCGAGGCCTCCACCAATGAGGAAGCCCTGAATCAGATCAATACCCTCGATCCCGATCTTGTTTTTCTCGATGTCCGGATGCCGGGTGGCGATATATTCGAGATGCTGGAAAGGCTGGAGAATATCAGGTTTGCGATCATCTTCGTCACCGCTTATGACGAATACGCTTTCAAGGCTTTCCAATTCAATGCCCTCGACTACCTTCTTAAACCGGTTGATATCTTCAAATTAATAGAAAGTGTAAATAAGGCTACTGATGCCATCAACCTGAAAGAGGAGAATCTGCGGCTAAAGAACCTTGTCGACAACCAGAACCGGCACGAACAAGATAAACGTATTGCCCTGCCCCAGGATGATAAAATCGATTTCATACCGATCCGGCAGATCATCCGCTGCCAGGCCGAATCAAATTATACAAGGTTTATCCTCGAAAATAAAAAGGAAATTCTGGTCTCCCGCACTCTCAAGGACTTTGAAGCCGCTCTGGAATCTTGTGGATTCATCCGCACCCACCAGTCGCATCTCGTGAACCTCAGCCACATCCAGACCCTCGTCAAACGCGACGGAGGCTACCTGAAGATGAGCGACGGATCGAGCGTGCCGATCTCGAGATCCAGGCGGGAGGAACTGACTTCAAGGATGAAATTCGAAGGCCAGTTTTGATTCTCCTCCCTCTTTGACGAAAATCACTCAACAATTTAGCAACCTGATTGTTGGTTTTCATTATCTTCACAAAACCGAAGAATTACAACATGAAAGCCGAACAATTAATTTATTCCGATACTGCAGGTTGGATTAAGAAGGTTGATAACAACCTGGGCTCCAAGGCAAACCTGGTATTCCTATTCGGTAACAAAGAACTGCTTAAAGAGCAGGCTCACGTTGATTTTGTCAGAAAATCCTATCCCGAAGCAGAAATCATCGGATGCTCAACATCAGGCGATATCAGCCAGGAAGAAATACTAAACACTAACATTGTTTGCACTGCCGTCTGGTTCGAGAAAACAAAAGTTGCCATTGTATCTGAGCCTATCTCGACCATGGAAGAGAGTTACCATATCGGAGAAAAACTTGCAGATAAATTAGAGAAGACCGAACTTACCCATATTCTGGTCCTGTCCGAAGGATTAAATATAAACGGCAGTGAACTTACCAAGGGTCTGAACAACAGGCTCCAGAACCTGATCCCTGTTACCGGGGGACTGGCCGGTGACGATGCAAACTTCCAGGAGACAGTCATCGTTCACAACAAGGCAGGTGTAAAAAACCTGCTGCTGGCTATTGGATTTTATGGTAAACATATCAAGGTCGGCTACGGATCTATCGGTGGCTGGGATTCTTTTGGTGTGGACCGGGAAGTGACCCGTTCGCAAGGAAATATCCTGTATGAAGTTGACGGACAGCCTGCCCTCCAGCTTTACAAGCGCTATCTGGGCGACCATGCAGCCAATCTGCCAGCTTCAGCTTTGCTTTTTCCGTTGAGCCTCCGTCTGAAAGATTCCGAAACCTCGCTGGTCAGAACCATTCTGAGTGTAAATGAATCGGATGGAAGCATGATCTTTGCCGGCGATATACCGCAGGGGGAATACGTACGGCTTATGAAAGCCAATTTTGAACGGATCATCGATGGTGCGTCCGATGCTGCCGAGATGTCGATCACCAGTCTTCGGAATTCAAATCCCGATCTGGCTATTCTCATCAGCTGTGTGGGAAGGAAACTGGTTTTAAAGCAACGGGTCGAGGAGGAACTTGAGATTATCCGGGAGGTGATCGGTAACACTGCCGTTATGGCCGGTTTCTATTCATACGGGGAAATTTGTCCGATCAGACCATTTGAAAAAAATTGCGAACTCCATAATCAGACTATGACAATAACGGTCTTTAAAGAAGTTTAGCTTGTTAATGATAGACATCAAGTGGAATAAATTACTGATTCGCCAGATTAAAAGGCAATTTGGCTCGGTGGAAAACCTTCCATCCGACCTTCAATCCCTTTTTCAGGAGATTAACAAAACTTATGAAAGTTTTGAGGATGACACCAAATTGCTTCAAAACTCTATTGAGATAAGTTCGCAGGAACTGAGGGATGCATTCCAGAAACAGAAACGGAATGCTGAAGCCCAGAAAGAGACGATTGATAAAATCCACCAGGCCATTCAAGCCCTCAAGCCAGGCGAGAAGAACATCTATACCGGCAATCAGACCGAAGGCGACAGCAGCTCCCTCGTCGATTCGCTCATCCGGCTCATAGAAGAGCATAACCTGATGGAAGGGCAGCTCAAGGAAAGCGAAAAACTTCAAAGGTCACTCCTTGAAAATGTTACCGTTGGAATAGTAATCATTGACCCAGAAACAAGAATGATTGAACGGGCCAACCCATTCGCAGCGGAATTAATCGGGACAAGTGTTGAAAAAATTGAAGGCGTGCCATGTAACCGGTACCTGTGCGGTCCCAACCAGGAGATTTGTCCGATGTGCGACCTCGGTCAGGAGGTTGCTGATTCCCATAATACAATAAGACGTGCCGATGGAAGTATAATCCCCGTTCTAAAAACGGTTAAACGAATCAAAATCAGAGGCAAGGAGAAATTATTGGAAAGCTTTGTCGACATCAGTGTTCAAAAAGAAGCTGAAGCAGCCTTGCAGAATGAACGCACCCTCTTTCGGACGATAATCGACCTGATTCCTGATGGTGTTTATGTAAAAGACATTCATGGCAAGAAAATACTGGCTAACCCGACAGAGGTGTACTTTTCGCGAAAGGATTCTG